>CAKREH010000066.1 GCA_934317215.1 uncultured Roseburia sp. | reverse complement strand
CCTTTTGACACCCTAATCCTATGAATTAAAAAAAGTAAATGCCCCTCACATGAACATTTACTTTTTATCATCTGTATTTTTATTTAGTTTTCACCGATATCTTCTGTTTTATACAAGTACCCTGCTTAAAACTTCATCCTCAAGCACCAGTTTTTTTGCTGCTTCGCGGTATTTTTCCTCATGCAGATACGTATGGCGGAACGGCTTCACAGACGGTGCCATATCGATTGCCCTGATAAAATCATCACGCTTCATCTCTAATGTCGCAGCATAATCAAAAAATCCTGTCTCCCGCAGAACCGTCTCAACACGGATATAACGGTGATCCTGCACTTTACTCATAATATAAGTTGAGATTCCAACCTGGATTCCGTGTAACTGCGGAACTTCTAAAATTTTATCCAGGGCGTGTGAGATCAGATGCTCACTTCCGCTTGTCGGTGCACTGCTTCCTGCAATCTCATTGGCAATCCCGCTCATGGCAAGCGAATCCACCAGCTCTTTTAAGAAAAGTTCGTCTTTGATGCTCTCATACGGTGTCCGCACAAAACTGTTGACCGCCTTTTTTGCGATCATGACCGCAAAGTCATTTACCTCGCTGTAACCACATTTTTCCTCGTAGATCCAGTCGTAAAGCGCCGTGATCTTTGAGATCATATCGCCGATCCCGGAATAGATAAACTTCTCCGGCGCAGTTCTTATGACCTGTGTGTCCACAATAATACCGTAGGCAAGCCGTGCGGGAACCGAAGTGCGCTTTCCGTGGACAAGAAGAGATGCGCTCGCACTCGAAAATCCATCACTCGAACTGGAAGTCGGCACACTGACAAATGGAAGATTGCGTAAAAATGCCGCATATTTTCCCGCATCAATGACCTTTCCACCACCGATGGAAATGACCGCCTGTGTTTTGTTTGGCATGGCAAATGCAAGCGTAATGATATCATCGATATCCACGGTATCTAATTCACTGTACTCTAAGACTTTGATATCCTCCTGTTTCAGTGAATCCATGACATCCGTACCAAACATATCGATCAGACCGTTTCCAAAAAAGATAACAACCTGTTCGATCCCCTCATTTTTTAAATAACTGCCAATTTTTATCAAAGCACCTTTTCCAACTTTTAAGATGGATGGTATCGAAATACCTTTTCCTGTCTGCATTCTACTTCTCCTTTTCACTACCCTGTTTCTCTAAACTATTTTAACCAATACTCTGAAATATCAGCCCAATATTGACGCAAGTGTCTCCTTTAACAGGCTGACATTGACCAGAAGTGTTTTGCAGTCCTCCCTGTCAGACTGTCTGATCATGCGCGTTACCTCCAGTCCATCCATTTCCTGCATCATAATATCCTGGCGGTGTAGTACGCACATCTTCCACTGCTTCTTTTCCATTATACACCTCCTTAACTTCAATGCCAAATGTATCTAAAAGCATACAGGGATTTCGCTTTTAACTTTTTTATCTATGCATTTTTATAAATAATCCAGTTATCAGCATTCCATCTGCGGTTA
>CAKREH010000065.1 GCA_934317215.1 uncultured Roseburia sp. | reverse complement strand
ATCGGAGGTCGTTGGTATGTTATTGGAAGAATTCGATATGGATGAGTATATTAAAATGGAACGCAGGGACAGCTATGAAGATGGATTAATTGAAGGCAAACATCTTGAACAGTTACACATCGTACACAACATGTTCCAGGAAAATATCACAGCACAAAGCTGTGCTAAGTTACTTGACAAAGACGTTGCTTTTATCAATAAAGTATATTCACTATGCCAAGCTCACCCTGGCTGGTCAGATGAAGATCTTTACAATTCACTAAAAGAAAAATAAAGCTTTATTAAAATTCCTGTAAGTATATTTTTTTATCAATATCCCATACTTACAGGGATTTTTTCTATATATATTCTGCTTGTCTATAATAGCATCTTCATGCTATACTACATCTATCGCAATTCGATTTTATTTCCATAAGATCATTTTCTGAATATCACTCTTTTTCATTCCGGCATTTCGCCAGCTATTTCAGAAAACTATTGTGAAAAACGTTTCAATTTTTTATAATCAAAGGAGAAAACTACATGGGGAAAAGCAAAAGAAAACGCAGTCACACAAAACATGTTTTTGTGCAGAAGAAGTACCGGGATGCCTTATTCCGCAGGATTTTTAACGAGAAATCGGTTTTGCTGGAACTGTACAATGCCCTGAATCAGACAGATTACGATGATGCAGATGAACTGATCTTTTACACGATCGATGATGTGATCTATCTCGGATATAAAAATGATGTGTCATTTATCGTCCGAGGCACGCTGAATCTGTATGAGCACCAGAGTACCTTAAACCCAAACATGCCGATCCGCGGACTGATCTATTTCGGCAAACAGTATGAAAGCTATATCAAACAGAATAACCTGAACATTTATGGGAAAAAGCTGCTTTCACTGCCGTTTCCGCAGTTTGTTATTTTTTATAATGGGGTTGAACCGTTGGAAGATGACAAAGATTATATGGAACTGCATCTTTCGGATGCGTTTGAATATGCAAGGCAAACCCCAGTGGAAAACGATGCCACATTCAACCAGCAAAATACTTTTTCTACTGATGCTACTGTTTCTGATTCCGCTGCGCAAAATACGTCCAGCCCCATCGGCACCCGTCCCTGCTTAGAGTGCACTGCACGGGTTTACAACATTAATTATGGGCACAATCAGGAACTGATGGCACGATGCCGGACTTTAGAAGAATATTCCATTCTGATCGGCAGAATTTCTTCGAAGGTCAGAACCGGCATTCCATTAGAACAGGCAGCGGATGCCGCTGTACAGGAATGTATCAGGGATGGTATTCTGCAGGATTTTCTCACCAAACACAGATCGGAGGTCGTTGGTATGTTATTGGAAGAATTCGATATGGATGAATATATTAAGATGGAACGCAGGGACAGCTATGCGGATGGACATGAGGATGGCTTAGCGATGGGTGTAGCGGAGGGCAAACGTCTTGAGCAGTTACACATCATCCACAACATGTTCCAGGAAAATATTCCTGCACAAAGCTGCGCTAAGTTGCTTGACGAGGATACTGCTTTTATTGATAAAATATATTCACTGTGCCAGGCTCACCCTAGCTGGTCAGATGATGATCTTTACCATGCATTAAAAGAAAAATAGATTTCATTATAAAAATCTCTGTAAGTATATATCCATTATCGCATACTTACAGGGATTTTTTCTCTATATATTCTGCTTGTCTATAATAGCATCTTCATGTTATACTACATCTATCGCAATTCGATTTTATTTCCATAAGATCATTTTCTGAATATCACTCTTTTTCATTCCGGCATT
>CAKREH010000064.1 GCA_934317215.1 uncultured Roseburia sp. | reverse complement strand
CCAAAATTGATATCCCCTGCTTTGCCTGGAATTCACAGGCAGAACAAGGGCTTTTATTTTTTAAAGCGAAATCTCTGAAAAGCATACATGCAATTTCCATATTCAATGCATTATCCTCCACCACAAAGACCCTTTTTCCGGTAAAATCCATGGACAGATCCTATCTCATCCAAATCTTTTCGATTTTCCTCGTTATCCAGCATTTTGGGCTAAAGATTACAAAACCGGAACAAAAAGAAAAATCTCAGTATCATCTTCCATATTCAGGGTATCAGAAATTCACCTCAAAGTTCACCGGTGTTTCAATCTCAGAAATATCACGTTTTAAGCAGCCATAGTTTATGCAGAAAAGAGACGCAGATTTTATATCCACGTCTCCTTATCGCTGCGTTATTACATGCTTATTTTTTAATTATTACAGATTTAACACCGCTGCAGCTTCCATTACCTTGATATAGTATGTACCGGCAGTCAGATACACTTCATAGGATGCCACAACTCTTTTCGTATTTTCATTACAATCTTCCGTATGTGAATAAAGTTCTTCCTCATCCGTAGAATATACGGATACCTCACACTTCTCCATCTGTGCCGTCATCGCAATCGTTAGTTTTCCTGCTTCCGACAGTGTAACATAGTACAGGTAATAATCCCCCTGATTTTCACACACACCTGAATATGTTCCGCCGATAACAGCATCGTAGGTTCCTGCTAAGATCTGTGTCGCGCCAGACTCTTTTTCAGTTTCTGTTTCTTCCGATATTTCAGTTTCTGCTGTATCTGATATTTCTGTTGTTTTGTCTAGTTCTGTCGCATCTGTGCTTTCTATACTTTCTGTACTTTCTGTTCTGTCTGCGGTTTCTTCTGTCACCGCTTGCTCTGTCCCAGTGTCTTCACTCTGCGAGACTATTTCTGTGGTTTCACTGACTTCTAAATATCGAAAAGAAACCTTACTCTTTTAGTAAAGCATAGCAATCAGCTTATTGTCAACAAAATCCTAACATTTTTGCCACCCAATAGATCAATCCTAATACCCAGCTTGAAAAAATACCATACAAAATGACCGGTCCTGCGATCGTAAATATTTTACAACCGATTCCAAAGACCTGTCCCTCTTTCTGAAACTCGATTGCCGGTGCTGCAACACCGTTGGCAAATCCGGTGATCGGCACGAGCGCACCGGCGCCTCCCCAGTTTGCAAGCGACGGGTACAAATTCAGTCCCGTCAAGATCACCGATAATAAGATCAACAGGATACTGCACCAGCTCCCCGACATCTCTTTATCAATCCCTATGTTTTTGCATGTATTTAAGATGAACTGCCCGATGCAGCAGATGCTCCCTCCCATCACAAATGCCTTTGCCATATTTGCTGCAAGGTTGTGTTTTGGGGTGATGGACTCCACATAGTCATTGTATGCCTTATCCCTTACTTTTTTGTCTGCGCCGGATGACACTTTGGATAAATTTTTCTGCTTTTGCACATCTGATGTTTTGTCTGAACTGCTTTGTTTGGTGGTTGGCTGCGCCATGGTTTTTCCCTCCCATATATTTTCCTCTTATTGGAATAGTATGTCAGATCTTTTCTATATTTATTCGCAGCTTTTTTTGTGCATTATATCCAAATTTTATCATTACACTTGTATACTTATCTTTTCTATATTAAACTCTTCTCAACATTTTTAACTGTTGGAAAGCTGAGAAGGACTTAAAAACCACACCATTTCGTCCGGTCTTTCATCGTCAATACAATTTCTCTGAAGTGATAGAAGATAACAGGTCGGCAGGTCTTTCTAAAAAATAATCTGCTTTTATGTGCTTATTATGACTGCCCCATACTGCCAAAGCAAAATCAAT
>CAKREH010000063.1 GCA_934317215.1 uncultured Roseburia sp. | reverse complement strand
CCACTTCACTATATTGGTGATTGTGCTGGAGAACGTCCAAGTAATATTGATCATGCTATTAAATCAGCATATGATGTGGCATGTGAAATATAAATTATTAATTACCCCATTACCACAAAATCCATGTTCCAATTCAAGGAACATGGATTTTTATTATAATATACTCAACTTTCCCAGCAGATACTTCCGAGTAAAGCCTGAATAAATCCGGCTTGGGATGCAATCCATTCGGTTACTTTACTTTTCAGTACAGATGTGATATCTGCAGAAAGCGTTGACATATGTTCCACAAACAGAGCCATGGATTGTCAACACTTTTTCAGACAAATTTTTTTAGGTTATTTTTCCGATATTGTACAGGCGTTTGATACCCTAAGGAAGAATGTATGCGGTGATGATTATACCAGTTTACATAATCCCATAGTTTTATCTTCAGTTCTTCCAGCGTATGGAATGTTTCATTCCATACAAATTCTGTTTTTATAATCTTGAACGTAGCTTCTGCCACTGCATTGTCATAAGGACATCCCTTATGGCTCAGGGAGCGTTCCATATGGAACGTTTCTAACAGTTCTTCAATTGTCTCGTTTTTAAATTCATTTCCACGGTCTGTGTGGAAAATATGGATTTCCGACAGATTTCCGTCTACTTTCATAAATGCCTGTTTTACAAGTTCTGCTGTTTTATGTTCTCCTGCACTGTATCCAATAATCTCCCTGTTAAAAAGATCAATCAGTACACAGATATAATTCCAGCGGTTTCCTACCTTTACGTAGGTCAAATCACTTACCACTACATTGCGGTATGGCTGGTTTTGAAATTGTCGGTTCAACACATTCTCTACTTTTGATTCATTACATCTGTCTTTTTGCGGTTTAAACTGTGCTGTAGTATAGCTTGATACCAGACCTTCCTGTTTCATAATCCGTCCAATCCTGCGTCTTGATACCTGTTTCCCGCAATCAGCCAGTTCTTTCTTGATCTTTCGTGTACCATAATGGTTCCGGCTTTTTCTAAAAATTTCCTGAATGTCTGCAGTAAGTTCTGATTCATCTTTTTTTGTTGCTGCTTCATAATAATAAGTGCTTCTGTTTACCTGTAGGACGCGGCACATTGCTGATACAGAGTATTTGTGAGCATTTGCTTTGATCACATTTACTTTCGTCCTAAGATCAGCGCCGCTTGTTTTAAAATATCATTTTCCATTCTTAACTGCTGGTTTTCTTTCCGAAGCCGGATCAGTTCTTCCTGCTCCGGAGTCCGGTTATCTTTTTCATGGAAAGAACCGGAATTGGATGCCTGCTTTACCCACTTGTCAAACAGGGAAGTAGCAATGTCATATTCACGGCAGATATCACATCTGCGTTTGCCGGAACGATATAGTTCCACCAGTTGCTGTTTAAATTCATCTGTATATTTGCGAGGTTTTCGTCGTTGTTTTTGTTCGGTCATAAAGAGTGCTCCTTCGTGTATTTATTATAGATTATATGACCTTAAAAAATCTGTCCAGTTAATTGTAACCTATCCACCATAAGGCTCTGCGGTGCATTGGTTAAATCCATGTCCTGGATATCCACACAGTACATGAAAAACAGTTCACCATAACTTTTCTGGTCATTCTGGTTTCTGCGGATCCATTCCAGAACGATATATCGTGTAAATACAATGGTTGTATGGCTTACCATTGCACCATAACTACGGCTCTGGAATTCCGAACCTAATTTCAGGAAAGATTTTGATGCCTTGAAAAAGCATTCAATTGACCAGCGGTTCCCGTAAATACGCACAATTTCGGTGTCTTTAAGTGAAGTATCCGTGCTCAGAAGATAGAGGCATTCACTTTTTTTATTACGGTTGCGTACAAATACAATCTTAACCGGAATCCCGGTTTTGGTCGTAACAATAAGGGAACCAAAGATATTTCCGGCACCGGATGTCACGCGTCAAATTATAGTTCTCACCTACTGCAAATTTACCGCAGAATAAATTCGGCATCCCCTTCACACTGCC
>CAKREH010000062.1 GCA_934317215.1 uncultured Roseburia sp. | reverse complement strand
GAACCTTCGGTTTGAACTATTCGGAAATTCCGAATAGTTGCAGACTCTTCTAATTCACTATCTGCATAAATCTTTTTAATATGTTCATTGATCGTTGGCAAACCAACGTCATACAATGTGGCCATCATCTTCTGTGTCAGCCATATATTCTCATCCTCATAGCGCATCTCAATGCTGTCCTGCTGGTCACCAACAGATGCAACATAGGTCAAGTATTCCGCTGCACTGGAACGGATGGTTATTTCATCTTTTTTCTTTTTCAAATAGGATGCCTCCCTTTTGTTATTTCTCGTTTCAACAATTCAATTAAAAAATACTCTATAAATTCATAGCTTTAACATGACTTTGTTAATCCAAAAAAATGTGTCTCCACAATTCTATCCATTTGACTGGCAATCTCTGCAAACGGCCAATTCAAATCAAGCGTCTTAACACTTATCTGACTACCATGCATCTGATATACATTGTCCGGTTGGATTTCTTCTTCCGTCTTCGCGTAAAGAAGCATACCTGAAACTGTATTCTCTTTTTCTCCAAATTGATAGCTGCGGTTTTTTACATAAGTAAAAATCTGATACAAATTATTTGAATGAAGAGTATGTTTATCAAACTGGACCTGTGTTGTGTGACTGTAGTATTTTGCATCAATGATTAGTACCGTATTTCCACGTTGCAGGTGAATATCACTTTGCATAACCGGAAGCATGGTCCCAACGCCATCATCCAACGACCACGGTATTTGCGATGCACTAACTGACAATGCAGGATAATGTCTAGTATAGTATTCCAGAATAAATTTTTCATACAGCCTGCACATGCGCTGCTCATCTACAAAGGACGCCAATCCATGATCGCCTACATCTGTCATGATAAGCATTCCTTCGATAATCAACTGACAGATACTAACCAGCATTCTATAAGTTTGATTGTTACGTTGAAAATGAATGGATGACCATTTTATACCTGTCGGTTCAATAATATCCACATTGGAGAAGTACAGCATTTTTTTCTTCAAGTCATCCTTGTATTTCACCTGCACTTTTCCATTCCTCAAAAGAAGCATCACTGTCGTTTTCAGGGTTTGATTTAATGTGTTGTTTTCTGACAACTCATCAAAATCACAGGTAAGCACTCTTTCATGTGCCAGCTTGTTTTTTATTGTCCCCGGCATGTTTATTTTACCACGCATAACAGGCAAATATAAGCAATATTTCTACAGTACGAATACTGTTCATGCATCCCCTTTCCCACAAATACATAACTGATATAAATTTTGCACCACCTTGATGCAAAATCTAATCTTCACTACCACTATTTTCCTCCAATGCCTTAATAGATTCCAATGCTTGATATTCCTGTTTTAATTCACGCAGCAATTCTTCCTCGCTTGGTAAATACAATTTGTATTTTGAAGCAAAAATCTGTGTTTCATTTTCAGGTAACGTATACTTAACTACAGACTCACTTTTATCTGCACACAATACGATACCAATCGGCGGATTGTCTCCTTCATTCATAAGTTCCCGCTCATAATAATGAACATACATCTGCATTTGCCCTAAGTCCTGATGTGTTAAGTCCCCAACTTTTAAATCTATCAGAACAAAACATTTTAAAATATAATTATAAAATACAAGGTCAATTCTAAAATGACGTCCATCAAAGGTTATTCTTTTCTGCCTTGCGACAAATGAAAACCCTCTACCAAGTTCCAAAAGAAATTTCTGCAAATGTGTAATTAACGCTTGTTCTAAATCGCTTTCATAAAAATCATCATTAGATTTCAGTCCAAGGAACTCCAACACATATGGGTCGCGGATGACATCTTCTGGTTTTTTCGCCGGTTCTAATGTCTGTATTTCCTCTGCAACTTGCTTTTTATTTTTACTGGACAATAGCATTTCATAAAAGAAAGAATTTATCTGACGCTCAAGTTGTCTGGTACTCCATTGGGATTTTACAGCTTCCTGCATATAAAATTCTCGTGCATTTTCATTCTCCACTCGCATCAAGAGCCGATAATGCGTCCAACTTAATTCGCTACGCAGTGCGTAGCCATTTGGAAATATCAAATAAAACTGCCGCATATTTTTCAAATTGGCAACGGTAAATCCTTTGCCAAAATCCTGCGTCATTTGCTTTGACAACTCTTTTAACAAACCTGTACCATACTCCGCCTTTTCATTTCATTTTTGTTTTCTTTGCATTCAAAGAATAGCCATCTATCTGCATGGTTGTGGAAACTCGGGTGTATAAATATACTTTGATTTTTTTTTCTTCAATTTATATATCACCTCCAGGAAGTGCCGAAACCGCTGATAAATTGATACTGGCTAATGTATCCATCTGC
>CAKREH010000061.1 GCA_934317215.1 uncultured Roseburia sp. | reverse complement strand
TGAAGCACCCGGAGTTAGAGATTACCTATCAGGACGGCGAAAGTGATAAGGCAAAAAGTTATACGCAGAAAAATGATTCACATCTCATTTATAAAGCAGGTGCCTCGGTTGATTTAATGAATACCACAAACGCTCATCTGAACTTTAAAAAGAACGGATATGAGCCGGTAACAGAAAAAGAGTGGTATAAGAAAAATTCCAATGGCACGAAGACGTATTATGACCAGGATGCAAAATATCTGTTAGAAAAAGTGAAAAAATTTACAGATGGCGATGACTTTCAGACGAGGAGTGTTACTCTTTATGTGAACTGGAAAAAAGTACAGGATGAGATAACGGTTTATTACCGTTCCGCAGGGACGGGAGATTCTTCCGATAAATGGAGAAATAATAATACGACAAGTGCACACTGTACGGATGACTCACATAAACACAGTGCGTATTACCATCTTGATGGAAACAGGACCATTATGCATGCTGTGATGGATAAGAAAAGCCATACCGTTAAATATACAGAGGGTGGGAAAAAGAAATCAGAAACCTGTAATTATCTGAGAAGGCAGAAGGATTCGAGCGGAAATCTGGTATACAGTTATGCTAAGACAACGATCAAAAAAGGCGTGATTGATGCAAAATCAGCAGGTATTGATCTGCTGAATGTAACAGCGGCATTAAATGCACCGGAAGGAACCAGTGCAACAGGTTACTGGCGCATTGGAAGCATATCCGGACCGAAGATTTCCTATGATGCGTTAAGCGGTGATGATGCGGTCAGGGCATATCATCGTCTTTCCCAATATGCCGATTCAGACGGAAAGGTATATGTGTATGCGGACTGGAAGGGAAAATCACATACGCTGGCATTTGATGCAAATGGCGGAAAGCTGCCGGATGGGGGTGCTAAAACAGTAACGATCACGGTACGTTCTTCGGATCATCATGATGTCTCATGGAATACACCGTCAAGAAAAGGCTATACATTCCTTGGCTGGTACGATGCGCTAAGTGGCGGGACACAGGTATATGATGAAGATGGTTTGTGTAAGAATGAGGGAAAATACTGGAGCGGCAGCGTCTGTGTATACGATGGCGATTATACCGTGTATGCACACTGGAAAGCGCGGGAAGCCTCTTATACTGTCCGTCACTGGAAGCAGAAAGCAGGCGGAAATGCAGCGATCCATGATCAGAACAACTATGATCTTGCGGAAACAGCGACGAAAAAAGCAAAGATCGGAACCAAGGTAACACCGCCGGTAAAAACATATGCCGGATTTGTAAGTCCTGCTGTACAGACAGGCACCGTCACGGCAGATGGAAAGTTAGTGATCGATTATTTTTATGAGAGACAGTTTTATAATGTTACGCTGCATGCAGGCACCGGCATTGAGGCAGTATATGGCGGAGGAGTTTACCGCTATGGACAGAGCGTTACGATCGACGCATCCTTAAAGACAGGATACCACTGGTCACACTGGTCCGGTTCTTTTGAACAGGATACAAAGAATTATACATTTACAATGCCGATGTCAAATGTGGAACTGACCGCAAATGGGGAAGCCAATAAATATACCATCCACTTTGATCCAAACGGCGGATCCGGACATATCGACGATATCGCAGCGACCTATGATGAAGATGTGGTGCTTCCTGGTATCATCAGGGCAGATGGAACAGCAGCTTATGAAAAATATACCTTAGATGGGGTAAACGTCACAGGAGATGTCATATCCGGCGCAATTCCCAAAGGCATGATGGCAGGATATGAAGAGGAAACAGAAGAATCAGAAGAGACGGAGACTCCTAAGGATGTAGATTCTGAAAATAAAAATGGTGCGGTAGAAGAGGAAGTGTCAGAAAAATCAGAAGAATCAGAAACTCCTGAGAATGCAGATTCTGAAAATAAAAATGATGCGGCAGAAGAGGAAGTGTCAGAAATTCCTGGGAATGCAGATCCTGAAAATAAAAATGACTCCGTAGAAGAAAAGTCAGTGGAAAAAGAACAGGAAGATTCTGACAGTACGGAAAACGTTGATGAGGAAAGCAATGACGAAGATGCCACGGAAATTTCAGAGGATACCGGGCGGAATGAAAAAGCAGCGGCACCTGTGAAAAAAGTATATGCATCTGTATTCATGGGATGGTCCCTGGAAAATGGCAGAAATACCTTTATTCCACAGTGGAAAGCCGGTGACGCAGTGAGAAATCTTGTGGCAGAAGATGGCGGAGAAATCACACTTTATGCCATCTGGGATGACTGTCCGTGGATCCAGGCGAATGATCTTTATTACACTTTAGACCAGGCGCAGAGAGGAGTCATCACGGAAGCCGAGATCTTAAGCCATGCAACAGCATCTGACCGTGAGGATGGAAGTCCGATTGCACCGGGAACGAATCCGGCAGCGAGTGATCCTGCGCTCTTTACATCCTTTACGATCCCGGATTATCAG
>CAKREH010000060.1 GCA_934317215.1 uncultured Roseburia sp. | reverse complement strand
ACCTGGGCGTGAGCAAATATGTTTTATCCAGACTCTTTTCCAAGACATTCCATAGAAACTTTAATCAATATCTTAACAATGCAAGGCTGAACTATGCATGCCATCGTTTGGAAAATACGAGTGATTCTATTACAAATATTTGTCTGGATAGTGGATTTGAAAGTCAGAGAACGTTTAACCGAGTATTTAAAGAAAGATATAAAATATCACCAAGTGATTATCGAAGTACTTGTGTGAAAGAGATGTTGTCATAAAAGGTTCTGTTGATCGAAATATTTACTTTGGTTTTACAGTGCTATGCATTTGATTTCATGTGTGGATGATATAATATAAAAATATTTGTAGAAAAAAGAGTTTTACCTGAATCCGTGAAGTTGATTTCTTCACAGACTCCTTAAATCCTATAATTTCAAGCGTTTGCAAGTGCATTTGTATAGGATACTTGTTCTTGATATTCCACTTGATGGAGAAACATTAGAATATTGATTGATACAAAACTGCACTCAGGGATATTGTGGGTGCAGTTTTGTATCAAAATTATTAATTACGATACAGTTTCTGATATGCAGTAGGTAATATCTGAAATATATCTCGGAAAGCCGATGTAAATTTACTTTGGCTTTTATATCCTACAGCGGCGGCAATTTCCGAAATAGATTTATCTTCCTGCAACAGCATATTCGATGCCAACTTCATACGGTATCCTTTCATGTAAGAAGCGATGGGCATTCCATAGACTGCTTTGAAAAAATTTGGATTAGACCACCAGTTAGGGGCTAACCCTGTAACTTAACGAAATGACATTGAAGTAACATAAAAATAAGATTTTTTGTACTGTACACAGGACAGTTCTTGACGTATACAACCGTGAAACGTATAATAAGCAAAGGATATTCAGGCAGAAGATGGAGGAAATTTCATGGCATTAAGTAAAAAGCCGGTCAACGGCATGAAAGATATTTTACCGGAGGAGATGCAGATCCGGGATTATGTGCAGCAAGTCATCAAAGAGACTTACCGCAGTTTCGGCTTTACGCCGATCGAGACACCTTGTATGGAAAATATTGCAAACCTGAGCAATAAACAGGGTGGAGAAAATGAAAAACTGATTTTTAAGGTAATGAAGCGCGGTGAAAAGCTGAAAGTCGCTGAAGCAAAAGAAGAAGCGGATTTAGTTGATTTTGGTATGCGTTATGATCTGACTGTTCCGTTAGTTCGTTTTTATTCGAATAATGCAAATGATCTTCCATCTCCGTTTAAGGCGATTCAGATGGGAAATGTCTGGAGAGCTGACCGTCCACAGCGTGGACGTTATCGTCAGTTTATGCAGTGTGACATCGATATTATCGGAGAGCCGACGAACCTTGCAGAGATTGAGCTGATCTTAGCAACAACTACAACGATCGGAAAACTCGGATTTAAGAATTTCGAGATCCGCATCAATGAGCGCCGGATCTTAAAGGCGATGGCAGCATACAGTGGATTTGCAGAGGAAGATTTCGATACTGTATTTATCATCTTAGATAAGATGGACAAGATTGGACTTGACGGTGTGGCAGAGGAACTCGAAAAAGAGGGCTATGCAAAAGAGTCGATCGAGAAATATCTTGCACTTTTTAAAGGTGTTGAGGAAGCAGAAAACGGCATCAAATATCTTGCAAAGACTTTGGAGGGATATTTAGATCCTGAGGTGGAGCGTAATCTTTTAGAGATCATCGATACCGTGGAGGGGGCAAAGGCGGCTTCCTTTAAAATGGTATTTGACCCGACTTTGGTCCGTGGTATGAGCTACTATACCGGAACCATTTTTGAGATCTCCATGCCGGAGCTTGGCGCAGCCTGTGGCGGCGGTGGACGTTATGATAAGATGGTTGGAAAATTTACCGGACAGGATGTGCCGGCATGTGGATTTTCCATCGGTTTTGAGCGTATCATCCTTCTTCTGATGGAGAGCGGATTTACGGTTCCGACACAGCGTCCGAAAGTTGCATACCTGATTGAAAAGGGATGCCCGGCAGAAAAGCTCGGCGAGATCATCGGAAAGGCACAGGAAGAACGTGCTGCAGGCAAACAGGTGCTGGTTGTCCGCATGAACAAGAATAAAAAATTCCAGAAGGAAAAATTAGACGCCGAGGGATACAAAGAGATTGTAGAATACTTCAATAAATAGATATCGGATAAACGTACAATCTCTTCGAAATCATTGAGTTTTTCAATAAATAAAGTTTAATGACAGAGTGAATAATCTCTTCGAGATTGTAAAATTTTTTAATAAGTAAAAGGAAAGAGGTTTGCAGTAATGGCAGAATCAATGAAAGGCTTACACAGAAGCCATAGATGTACCGAGGTTTCAAATCAGAATATCGGTGAGACCGTAACCGTCATGGGATGGGTACAGAAGAGAAGAAATTTAGGAAGTCTGATCTTTATCGACTTAAGAGACCGTTCGGGTATCTTGCAGCTCGTATTTAACGAGGAGAGCGTCGGCAAAGAGGGATATGAGAAGGCAGAGCGTTTAAGAAGTGAGTATGTGATCGCGGTAACCGGAAAAGTTGAAAAACGTTCCGCAGCAGTGAATGAGTCTTTAAAGACTGGTGATATCGAAGTGATTGCAACCGATATCCGCATCTTATCCGAGGCAGAGACACCTCCATTCCAGATCGAGGAGAACAGCCAGACGAAAGACGAAGTCCGTTTAAAATACCGTTATTTAGACCTGCGCAGACCGGATATCCAGAAGAACCTGATGCTCCGCAGCAAAGTTGCATATCTGATGCGTGACTTTATGACAAAAGAGGGATTCCTTGAGATTGAGACTCCGATGTTATGTAAATCAACACCGGAAGGTGCAAGGGATTACCTGGTACCGAGCCGTGTCCATCCGGGACATTTTTATGCACTGCCGCAGTCACCGCAGCTTTACAAACAGCTTTTAATGTGTTCCGGTTACGACCGTTATTTCCAGATTGCAAGATGTTTCCGTGATGAGGATCTTCGTGCAGACCGTCAGCCGGAATTTACACAGGCAGATATGGAACTTGCATTTGTGGATGTGGAAGATGTATTAGATGTCAACGAGAGACTGCTTAAATATATTTTCAAGGAAGCAATCGGTGTGGATGTGACACTGCCGCTGCCGAGAATGCCATGGCAGGAAGCAATGGATCGTTTCGGTTCCGATAAGCCGGATACACGTTTTGGCATGGAACTCTGTGACGTATCCAAAGTTGTAGAGGGCTGCGGATTCTCCGTATTCACAGGAGCACTTGAAAATGGTGGTTCTGTCCGTGGTATCAACGCAAAAGGACAGGCCGGCATGCCGCGTAAAAAGATCGATAAGCTGGTTGAGTTTGCAAAAGGTTACGGTGCAAAAGGACTTGCTTACCTCGCAGTGAATGAGGATGGCACTTACAAATCTTCCTTTGCAAAATTCATGACAGAGGATGAGTTAAAGGCACTTGTTTCTGCAATGCAGGGAGAGCCGGGAGACTTATTATTATTTGCAGCAGACAAAAACAAGATCGTATGGAATGTACTTGGAGCACTCCGTCTCGAGCTTGCAAAAGAGTTAGATCTGCTCGATCCAGACCAGTACAATTTCTTATGGGTAACAGAGTTCCCACTGTTAGAGTGGTCTGACGAGGAGAACCGTTTTATGGCAATGCACCATCCGTTCACCATGCCGATGGAGGAGGACTGGGACAAGATTGATTCTGATCCGGGCAGTGTCCGCGCAAAGGCATACGATATCGTATTAAACGGTACAGAACTTGGCGGTGGTTCCGTCCGTATCCATCAGGATGACATTCAGGAGAAAATGTTTGAGGTGCTTGGATTTACCAAAGAACGCGCACATGAGCAGTTCGGATTCCTGTTAGATGCATTCAAATACGGTGTTCCGCCACACGCAGGATTAGCTTATGGACTGGACCGTCTGGTCATGCACATGGTACATGCAGATTCCATCCGTGATGTCATTGCATTCCCGAAAGTAAAAGATGCATCCTGTCTGATGACACAGGCACCTGGAATCGTGGATAAAAAACAATTGGAAGAACTGGGACTTGAAGTTGAGAAAGTGTCAGAAGAATAAGTAAAAAATTTGGCAGGGCGTCGGGGGACGCCCTGTTTTTGTAGTTTGCGCGCCATGGGCGCGCTCTAATGGGTGAAAGTCCCGAATACGCCTAGGTAACAAGGAAGTATATAGCTGA
>CAKREH010000059.1 GCA_934317215.1 uncultured Roseburia sp. | reverse complement strand
AGATCATCTATAAATCTATAGAAAGAATAAGTGCATAACCATCATTTCTATTGGTCATACACTTATTATACGAGGAGGTAAAGCATGAATACGGCAGATCGCAGAGCTGAAATAATAAATATTCTGATTGTCAGACGTCGCATTACGGCGAAAGAACTGGCAGACGAATTTAATGTTACGGTTCGCACAATACAAAATGATATTCAGGCATTATCTCTTGGTTTTCCAATCTATACGAAACAGGGAGGCGATGGTGGAATTTTTGTTGGAGAGAATTATAAGCCGTATATGAATACGCTGACTCATCTTGAACTGAAAGTTTTACAGGAAATGTATGAACTGGCAGAGGGGATACATAAGAAAGTTTTATTTCAGGTTATCTGCAAGTATGGACCGAATAAGCTGGAACTCTAATCTTGTCATTCCGCTAAAGCACATAATTTTTACAACACCGTTCATAGCAGACGGAAGTGTGATTATGTGCTTTTTGGACTGATAAGTCCAGAGTTGATTTTATCCAAAATGCAGGCAGAAGCCTGTGAATGTACCTTGACAATTTCATATACAAATGCGTACAGGACGTGTGGAATATGTGGAGCCACTATGCGGACACGCCAAGAGATACCTGCTTTCTTTTATAGAGAAGGTTCATACGAAGGAATACTGAAACTTGGTATTGAAGTTAAGGTAAGTAGCGAGGAATGTCTGGCAAAATGTGTAGCAGTTGCACGGGGCAAAGATACATATTTTTGATAATGATACTTCCGGATAAATCCGGTCAATTTGGATGACGGTGCGATACCGATGTGGGCAGAGTAATGACCTGCCACCTGTATGGATTTTTTATTATCTGCTGATGAGAGATAGGAGCATGGGTTCCTGTTTGTCATGGGCAGATAAAGTGCTGCCTATTTTGAAGATATGGAGGTGTTCATAATAGATAACATAGAAGCAAAAGGGAAGGGCAAGATGGTTCCAATCTGGGAGAAGTATATGCTGACGGTTGACGAAGCAGTTCAATATTTTGGAATTGGTGAAAAGAAGATAAGGATGCTGATTTCTGAGAATGCGGATTCTGAGTATTGTTTTACTGTTCAGGTGGGAAATAAATCGTTAATCAACCGACAAAAATTTGAGGAATTTCTTAATCAGACGACAGCTTTGTAGAAAATAAAAACATAAAACTTTATCACTTTAAAGTGGTAAAAGCAGCTCTGGTATGGTATAATAAATTTATCGTGCTAGGGCTTCTTCGTAGAAAGGAGCAAAGACGTTTGAGTGAAAGAAATCGCAATCAGAAAAGACGTGATAAAAAAGGACGTATTTTACGAAACGGAGAAAGCCAGCGAGCGGATGGAAGATATGCATTTGTTTATACAGACTGCTTTGGAAAACAAAAATTTCTTTACAGTTGGAAGTTAGAATCGACAGATCCGCTTCCGGCAGGAAGAAGACCTTGCCAGTCACTGAGAGAAAAGGAAAAAGCCATATTAAGGGATATCAATGATGGTATTACTCCATATGGTGATAATTTGACAGTTCTTGAACTGGTAAAGAAGTATATAGGGCAAAAGACAGGTGTTCGTCATAATACGAGAGCAAATTATAATTTTGTTATCAACATTATTAAGAAAGAAAAATTTGGCACATTAAGGATTGATAAAGTAAAACTATCCGATGCAAAAGCGTGGTTGATTAAGCTCCAGGAAGATGGCAGGGGATACAGCACCATTCATTCAGTCCGAGGTGTGGTAAGACCTGCGTTTCAAATGGCTGTAGACGATGATTTAATTCGAAAAAATCCGTTCGAGTTTCAACTATGTACAGTAGTTGTAAACGATAGTGTAACAAGAGAAGCCATAACCAGAAAGCAAGAGAAAAAGTTCTTGGAATTTATTAAGAATGATGAGCATTACAAACGATATTATGATGGTATGTTCATTCTTTTTAAAACAGGACTCCGTATTTCGGAGTTTTGTGGATTGACATTTTCTGATATTGATTTTGAAGAGAAACACATAAGTGTAGACCATCAGCTTCAAAGAACCAGAGATATGCAATATATC
Source organism: uncultured Roseburia sp. (assembly GCA_934317215.1). Classification (GTDB taxonomy): domain Bacteria; phylum Bacillota; class Clostridia; order Lachnospirales; family Lachnospiraceae; genus Roseburia. The sequence continues at coordinate 3,079 of CAKREH010000059.1, read as the reverse complement.
ATTGAGGATACCAAGACAACGAGCGGAACCAGAACGATTCCTATGACGGAAGAAGTGTATGAGTGCTTCAAACGCATTGTAGAAAACCGGAAAAAGCCAAAGAAGGAACCGGCGATAGATGGATATAAGGGATTTTTGTTTTTAGACAAGAAGGATATGCCGGAAGTCGCATTGCATTGGGAAAAGCATTTTGAATGGGCTTTAGCAAAACATAATCGGATCTATAAAGAACAGTTGCCAAAAATCACACCGCATGTTTGCAGGCATACGTATTGCAGTAATATGGCAAAAAGTGGGATGAATCCGAAAACGCTTCAGTATCTTATGGGACATGCTGATATCGGTGTTACGTTAAATACCTATACGCATCTGGGAGCAGAGGATGCCAGGGAAGAACTTGGCAAATTTGCAAAAATGGCTTAAAAAATAAAAAATATACATACAACTAAAAGAAAACCTAAGTGAAAAAGCCTTTAGTAAAATGAAAAAATCCAGACATTTTACTAAGATTTTTACTAAATTTGGATGACAAAATATACGAACTTATGCCACAATATGCAACAAAAGTGCATAAAACACTCTATCGGGATAAATCTTAGAAAGTGGCGTAAAATCAAGGAAAATCAGTGTTTTCAAGGAGTTTTTAAGGAATGATAAAAGTACTATTCGTGTGCCACGGCAACATCTGCCGATCCCCCATGTCCGAGTACCTTCTAAAAGACATGGTCGAAAAACAAAACCTTACCTCCCACTTCGAGATCGCCTCCGCCGCTACCAGCACTGAAGAAATCTGGAATGGAATCGGCAATCCGATCTATCCGCCGGCGCAGGTGGAACTTAGGAAGCATGGGATTGGAAAAACAGCATACACAGACTTTTCCGAAAAACGTGCAAGACAGGTGACAAAAGAAGATTACAGGTATTATGACTATCTGCTCTGTGCAGATGCAAATAACATCAAAAACACCATCCGGATCACGGGACCGGATGTCGATAGCAAGATAAAACTGTTTTTGGACTTTTCATTGGATCCAAAAAGAAAAGGAAAATCCATTTCAGATCCATGGTATTCCGGCAGGTTTGACGAGACCTATCGGGATGTTGTTTCCGGCTGTGAGGGATTGCTTGTATATTTCAAAGAGACAGGACAACTCTGAAAAATGAAGTATAAAATAAAAAAATTGTAAAAAAATATTGCAAACCGGAAATCAATGTGGTATAAATGTTACAACGTTAAAACAGTAAAGCGATGAAAGAGACTCTGATCTTTGGGCGTCGACAGGAATACAGCGTCACCGACTGAGAGCGCTGTTTGAAAGAGAAGGTTAAGGGAACACTCTGGAGCAGACTGATTGAACCGTAATTTGCAGAAGCAGTTGATCTGAAAACTGCGGTGGCAGGATCGAAAGTAGGTCAGTACGTGGGTGCGCGTTAAGCACAGAGAGCGGAAAAATGATGAGAACGACGTCATTTTTCAATGCGGGTGGTACCGCGGGATACTAAGAGATTTCGCCCCGGAAAAGCATATGCTTTTCCGGGGTTTTTGTATGTAGTGAAAATCTGAAAGACAGAGTTTTGTTTTTCAAAAAAGGTTCCCGTCCCGCACCTTATCATATCTAAAGGAGTGTACAGAATATGGAATTTATGACAGGCGTAAACAAAAAGGAAACCTTAGAGATCGGTGATTTACTGACCGGCAGCTACGAGGGAAAAAGTGTAAAAGTAAACGGAGCAGTGCATACCATCCGTGATATGGGTGAAGTTGCATTTATTGTATTAAGAAAGAGAGAAGGACTGCTCCAGTGTGTTTACGAAGAGGGAAAAACACAGTTTGACTTAAAAGATTTAAAAGAGGCAGCAACAATTGAGGTTGAGGGAACGGTAAAACCGGAGGAGCGTGCACCGCACGGATTTGAGATCCGCCTGGATAAAATCACGGTATTGTCTGAACCGGCTGCACCGATGCCGCTTGCAATCGCAAAATGGAAATTAAATACTTCCTTGGAGGCAAACTTAAACAACCGTGCGATCGCCCTTCGAAATGTCAGGGAGCGCGCAAAATTTCGTATTCAGGAAGGTGTGGTACGAGGATTTCGTGATTTCTTATACAGTCAGGGGTTTACAGAGATCCATACACCAAAGATCGGTGCAAAAAGTGCAGAGGGCGGGGCAAACCTGTTTCGGTTGGAATATTTTCACAGACCGGCAGTTTTACAGCAGAGTCCTCAGTTTTACAAACAGATGATGGTCGGCGTATTTGACCGGGTATTTGAGACGGCGCCGGTATTCCGTGCAGAAAAACATAATACCAAACGTCACTTGAACGAGTACACCAGCCTTGATTTTGAGATGGGATATATTGATGGATTTGAAGATATCATGGCGATGGAGACCGGATTTTTGCAGTATATGATCGCACTGCTCAAAAAAGATTATGCAGAGGAACTTCGGTTATTAGGCGTCACACTGCCGAACGTCGACAAAATTCCGACCGTGCGTTTTGATGAAGCAAAAGAAAAAGTGGCAGAAAAATATCACCGCCAAATCAGAAATCCATACGATCTTGAGCCGGAGGAGGAAGCACTCATCGGACAGTACTTTAAGGAAGAGTATGATGCGGATTTTGTATTTGTTACCCATTATCCATCCAAGAAACGTCCGTTTTACGCGATGGACGATCCGTCAGACCCGACGTATACGTTAAGTTTTGACCTTTTATATCAGGGACTTGAGATCACGACCGGTGGACAGCGTATCCACGATTACAACAAGCTGATGGAAAAAATCGAAAAACGTGGTATGGAGTCGGAGGGAATGGAACAGTATTTATCCGTATTCAAACATGGCATGCCGCCACACGGTGGACTCGGGATTGGTTTAGAGCGTCTGACCATGAAATTAGTCGGTGAGGACAATGTTCGTGAGACGACATTGTTCCCGCGTGATTTGAGCAGATTAGAGCCTTAGATTTAAAGTATTTTGAATGTAAATTGATTTTTTAATTCATAGGAAATTACGTCCTATGAATTAAAAAGCCCTCCGGGCGGGATGCGCATCTCGCGGAGCAGAAGTTAGCTGT
>CAKREH010000058.1 GCA_934317215.1 uncultured Roseburia sp. | reverse complement strand
CCATTACAGTATATTGCACCGTATGCAGGATGTGCGATCGGTGAGGAATGGATGGAGAACGGAGAAGATGTTCTCGTTGTTTACGATGATTTAAGTAAGCACGCAGCCGCATACCGTACACTCTCCCTGCTCTTAAAACGTCCACCAGGACGTGAGGCTTATCCGGGGGATGTATTCTACCTGCACTCAAGACTTTTAGAGCGTGCGGCAAGACTTTCCGACAAACTTGGCGGAGGTTCCCTGACTGCACTGCCGATCATCGAGACACAGGCTGGTGACGTTTCGGCATATATCCCGACAAACGTTATCTCTATCACCGATGGTCAGATCTATCTTGAGACAGAGATGTTTAACTCCGGTTTCCGCCCGGCGATCAACGCCGGCCTTTCAGTATCCCGTGTAGGTGGTTCCGCACAGATCAAGGCTATGAAGAAGATCGCAGCACCGATCCGTGTCGAGCTGGCACAGTACAGAGAGCTTGCAGCATTTGCACAGTTTGGTTCTGAGCTCGATGCCGACACGACAGAGAAGTTAGCACAGGGTGCCCGAATCCGTGAGATGTTAAAACAGCCGCAGTATCAGCCGATGCCGGTTGAAAAACAGGTCATCATCATCTACGCTGCGACAAGAAAATATCTTCTGGATATTCCGGTAGAACAGGTTTTACCGTTTGAAAAAGCACTGTTTGAGTATGTGGATACCAAATATCCGGATGTACCGGAAGCAATCCGCACAGAGAAAGTCATCAGTGATGAGACCGAGGCAAAACTCGTCAAAGCAATCGAAGAATGTAAGGCAGATTTCTTGAAATAAGCGTAACAAGCAGGACTTCGCCAAAAAAAGGAGGAAGTTGTTATGGCCTCAATGAGGGACATTAAACGAAGAAAAAGCAGCATACAGAGTACGCAGCAGATCACAAAAGCCATGAAGCTTGTTTCAACCGTAAAACTGCAGAAAGCAAAAAGCAGGGCAGAACAGACGAATCCATATTCGAACTATATGTACCAGACCGTTACTTCCATGCTTGCAAGATCAGGCGGAATCGATCATCCATATCTGAAAAAAGGTACTTCCACAAAGAAAGCGATCGTTGTGATCACATCCAACCGTGGACTTGCCGGTGGATACAACTCTAACCTGATCAAGCTGGTTACGGGAAGTGACTTTTCCAAAGATGATGTAGAGATCTATGCCATCGGTGGAAAGGGGCGCGAGGTATTAGAACGCCGCGGCTACCATATCAAAGAGGATGACTCCTATATCATTGAGTCCCCGTCTTATGATGATGCGGCAGAACTCTGCAAGAAGGTGCTTGCGGATTATACCAACGGCACGATCGGCGAGATTTATCTTGTGTATACACATTTTAAAAATACAGTCGTACACGAACCGAAGCTGATGAAACTGCTTCCGATCGAGTTTGATGAAGAAGAACTCGGCGTAGCAGCAGAGGCAAATGTTCTGATGAATTATGAGCCGAATGAGACAGAAGCACTTGATATGATCATTCCAAAATACATTACAAGCCTGTTTTATGGTGCACTTGTGGAGGCAGTTGCCAGTGAAAACGGTGCGAGAATGCAGGCTATGGATTCTGCAACGAGCAATGCAGAGGATATGATCAGTGATCTGACGCTCAAATACAACCGGGCACGTCAGGGCTCGATTACACAGGAATTAACAGAGATCATTGCCGGTGCGTCGGCAATCTCTGGATAAGCAGATGAAGCTGCAGATAATCTGCAATCGAATAAAAAGACAGCAGCACAAAATTTGATTACAAGGAGAAAGAAGCGATGGCAAATAATATCGGTAAGATTACCCAGATTATCGGTGCCGTTCTGGATATTAAATTCACAGAGGGCAATCTGCCGGAGATCAACGATGCGATCCGTATTCCGTTAAGAGGCGATCAGGCGGGAAAAGAATTGACCGTTGAGGTTTCCCAGCATCTGGGCGATGATACAGTCAGATGTATCGCAATGGGATCAACCGATGGATTAGTCCGCGGCATGGATGCAGTTGCAGCCGGCGGACCGATCAGTGTGCCGGTAGGTGAGAATACATTGGGCAGAATGTTTAATGTATTAGGAGATCCGATCGACGAGATCGATCCTCCGGCCGGCGTGGAAAAATGGCCGATCCACAGACCTGCTCCGGCATTTGAGGAACAGGCAACATCCCAGGAGATGTTAGAGACAGGTATCAAGGTCGTAGATCTTCTCTGCCCTTACCAGAAAGGTGGTAAGATCGGATTGTTCGGTGGTGCCGGTGTAGGTAAAACCGTTTTAATTCAGGAGCTGATCCACAATATCGCAACCGAGCACGGTGGATATTCCGTATTTACCGGCGTTGGTGAGCGTACCCGTGAGGGAAATGACCTTTACTATGAAATGAAAGAATCAGGAGTTATCGATAAGACCACCATGGTGTTCGGACAGATGAACGAGCCGCCAGGAGCACGTATGCGTGTTGCCTTAACAGGTCTTACGATGGCAGAGTATTTCCGTGATAAAGGCGGTAAGGATGTATTGCTCTTCATTGACAATATTTTCCGTTTTACACAGGCAGGATCTGAGGTATCCGCGCTGTTAGGACGTATGCCTTCCGCCGTAGGTTACCAGCCGACATTACAGACAGAGATGGGTGCTCTGCAGGAGCGTATCACATCTACAAAGAACGGTTCTATCACTTCCGTTCAGGCGGTTTATGTGCCTGCGGATGACTTGACAGACCCGGCTCCGGCAACCACATTCGCACACCTGGATGCAACGACCGTACTTGAGCGTTCTATCGCAGAGCTCGGTATTTATCCAGCAGTGGATCCGCTTGGTTCTACTTCCCGTATCTTAGACCCGCGTATCGTTGGTCAGGAGCACTTTGAGGTAGCCCGCGGTGTGCAGGAGATCTTACAGAAATACAAAGAATTGCAGGATATCATTGCAATCCTTGGTATGGACGAGCTTTCCGAGGATGATAAACTGGTTGTAAGCCGTGCAAGAAAGGTACAGAGATTCTTATCCCAGCCGTTCTTCGTTGCGACACAGTTTACCGGTCTGGATGGAAAATATGTTCCAATTTCAGAGACGATCCGCGGATTTAAGGAGATTCTTGAAGGAAAGCATGATGATGTACCGGAGAGTTATTTCTTAAATGCAGGTACAATCGATGATGTCTGCGCAAAGATGCAGTAATAATGGAGGGTGTGTATGGCAGAAGAAAACAGACTCTTTCAGGTAGAGATCATTACGCCGGATCGTGTTTTTTATACAGGTGAGGGTGATATGATCGAGTTTACCACTGCCTCCGGTGAGATCGGTGTGTATAAAAAGCATATTCCGCTCACGACCGTGTTAGCACCCGGCATCGTAAAGATCCACAAGACGGGTGAAGATGACGTGATCGCGGCAGTACATTCCGGCTTTGCGGAAATTCTGCCGGATAAGGTAACACTTCTCGCAGAGATTGCAGAGTGGCCGAATGAGATCGACAAGAACCGTGCTGAAGCTGCGCGTCAGCGTGCCGAGGAACGGCTTGCCCACCGGACAGAGGCAATCGATGTCAAACGTGCTGAATTTGCACTTCGCAAAGCATTGGTGCGTATTGATATTGCAAAATAATAAATCCAAAACCATTTTATGGAGAGGACTTTTCTTGAGTGATGAACTCTATTTTTCGCCACACAGCTGCAATGATTTGTAACTGTGTGGCGTTTTTTGTTGTCAGATTGCACATAAGCAGTCCCGGTTTTGTGGAATCTGACAATTAAGGAGTCTGAAACCACGATGTGTCCTCATGTGTTCCCATTGCAGAATCTGGTCAATGCAGTTGTTATCGGCTTTGCAATCGGAATCAATGCGACAATCGCATATTTTCTTGGAGCACAAAAGCAGAACACGGCGGATAAAGCAGCGTCTCTGGGAACACTTTTTAATATGATTCACGGACTGATCTTAGCGGTAGTCTGTATTGCAGCCACAGCACCTTTTCTTGCAATGTTTACAGATAAAAGTCCGATCATAGACATGGGTGCGACATATACGCAGATCGTATTTCTTTTTGCAGTACCCAATGCGGCAGGTCTTTGTTTTGAAAAGATTTTTCAGTCAGCAGGGCGCATGAAAACGTCCATGCTTTGTATGCTGATCGGCTGTGTGATCAATATTATCTTAGATCCTTTTATGATATTTGGAATTGGTTTCTTTCCTGAAATGGGGATCCGGGGAGCTGCTATCGCAACCGGGATCGGTCAGATGGCTTCTCTTGTCAGCTATCTGCTGTTTTATTTTTTTAAACCGATTCCGGTAAAGATAAGATGGAAAGATATGAAACCGGAAGCGGAACTTAGCAGGAAAATGTACTCGATCGGCGTCCCGGCAACATTGAGTATCGCTCTGCCGTCCGTACAGGTTTCTGCACTCAATGCGATTCTTGCGGTTTATTCCGCCAGCTATGTACTTGTGCTGGGAGCTTATTTTAAATTACAGACATTTTTATATCTGACAGGAAATGGTGTCGTGCAGGGGATGAGTCCTCTGATCGGATATAACTACGGTGCGGGAGAGTCAAAGCGTGTCAGAGAAATTTTCCGGTCAGCGCTGGTATTGATTGCGGGGGTCATGGTGATCGGAACGATACTTTGTATGGCAGTGCCGCAGACGCTCATTGGATTGTTTACCAGTAATCCGGAGACGATACAATTTGGAAAAGAGGCGCTTCGTCTGATCAGCATTGGATTTATTGCGTCATCGGTTTCCGTCACGGTATCAGGTGCGTTGGAAGGACTGGGAAAGGGAAAAGAATCGTTGGTAATTTCTGTGTTCAGGTACATTGCAGATATTTTACCATCGGCATTTATTTTGAGTAAAATATTGGGGGCTGCGGGCGTCTGGCATGCGTTCTGGATCACGGAAGTGGTCGTGGCAGTTATTTCTTATGTGATCTGTAAAAAAGAGATCTTTCAGTAATAAATACACCCGTAATTATATGTTGTTGGGCATGTAATTACAGGTGTTATTGAAATGGAATATGCGTGGAGTGTGTAGTCTGCTGTTTGAAATAATGGGTTTAATTTTCTTTTAGTGAATTGTAAAGATCTTCATCTGACCAGTCAGGGTGAGCCTGGCACAGTGAATATATTTTATCAATAAAAGCAGTATCCTCGTCAAGCAACTTAGCACAGCTTTGTGCAGGAATGTTTTTCTGAAACATGTTGTGGATGATGTGTAATTGCTCAAGACGTTTGCCCTCTGCTAAACCCTCTGCTAAACCCATCGCTAAGCCATCCTCATGTCCGTCCGCATAGCTGTCCCTGCGTTCCATCTTAATATACTCATCCATATCGAATTCTTCCAATAACATACCAACGACCTCCGGGTAGTTTTCTCCTTTGATTATAAA
>CAKREH010000057.1 GCA_934317215.1 uncultured Roseburia sp. | reverse complement strand
AGAAGGACATAAGAAAACCCCTTCCCCTCATGAATGAGGGGCTAGGGGAGTTGAGAGTGTCGAAGACACTTTTTTATTCATGGGATTCTGCTGGCATCCATGGCAGCAAATCACTATGCATTGACGGCAAACTAAGATTTTCTAATTTTCTGCCATAGTCACAAATGCAGTCTTGGCCTTGTGCAATTTGACAACCATTAAGTTGTGTGCCACCCTTTGCCACCCGAATCTTATGAATGAAAAAATTTCACAGGAGGAATATCCACCTGGCTAAGAAGAAGTTCCATTCATACAAAAGTTTGAACATGGGCGAAACAGATGAAAAATATAAGTAATTTACCCATTTGTTGATAGAAAATCAGTCAAAATACAGGAAAATGGGTGAAAGTGACATGAATCAGCGAAAATAACCCACAAAAATGAAGAATCCAGGGCGAAACAGCAAAATAGAAGAGGTTTTCGCCCAAAACAGTGAAAAAGATGTTAAAAAGAAGGAAGTAATGGGTGAAATGATGTTGAGAGCTTAGAAATTCGCCCATTGGATATGGAAGTGCACGGACTATTCTGTTCTACGGATTTTTTTAAACAGGGCAGAAAGTCAGTGTGAAAAATAAGCTTGATTCCAGAGATATTTGTATGTTGGAAAAATCAGCGCAAGAATGGAGATTATTATGCGTGTAAAAATGATCGTGGCGTATGACGGCACAAATTACAAAGGATGGCAGGTACAGCCGAACGGCATTACGATAGAGGAAGTGTTAAATAAGAATCTATCGAATCTTCTGGGAGAAGAAATCGTGGTGAGCGGTGCAAGCCGGACGGATTCAGGGGTGCATTCCCTTGGAAATATTGCGGTATTTGATACGAATACCAGGATGCCAGCAGATAAAATTGCATTTGCGCTCAATCAGAGACTGCCGGAAGATATCGTGGTGCAGGGTTCCTGCGAGGTGGAGGATGGCTGGCATCCGCGCTATCAGAACAGCAGAAAAACTTATGAGTACCGCATTTTAAACCGGACATTCCGCATGCCGACAAGAAGGCTGGATACCTATTTCTATCATTATCCGTTAGATGTGGAGAAAATGAAAAAAGCTGCATCTTATCTTGTAGGAGAGCATGATTTTAAGAGCTTTTGTGCGATCGGTGCACAGGTAAAGACGACGGTGCGCACGATTTATGCCTGTAATGTGGAAAAAGAAGGAGATATCATCACGATCCGTGTGACGGGAAATGGTTTTCTTTACAATATGGTGCGGATCATTGCGGGGACATTAGTGCAGGCTGGCGGTGGTGCGGTCGAACCGGAGACGGTAAAAGAAATTCTTGCAAAGAAAGACCGCAGTGCGGCAGGACCTACGGCGCCGGCACATGGACTTACGATGATGGGAATTGAGTTTGAAGAGATGGAATGAGAAGAAAGTGCACTTTGAAAAGATGTTATAAAAGGGCAGGATGTTTTTGAATGATACAGAAGTCAGTTTAAAACAGGTTCATTCATTTCTTCTAAGAGCACGTTGGTGTCGATCACAGACAGCTTTTTTTTCAAAGCAAAAATGAGGATGGAATCACGTTTGTTTTTGGAATATAGCTGTCCGTTTTTTGTGAGAGTGAGCGCACGCTGTGTTTCCGGCAGCTCAAGCTTTAGCGCAAGGCAGAGAGAAATGACTTTATCACGGGAGGAATTTCGCCTGCCGTCTAAGATCTGATAGCCGTAATTACGCTGGATCGGGGCTTCAGAGATCAGTCTGGAAGAAGTCATGCTGCGGGCACACATCAGTTCGTTTAAATATTCCGGAAAGGTCACGGAAGATGTCATGTCTGCAAGTGCATCGGTGTATTGTTTTAAATCGGAAATATTTTTGGCAGAGGAAAGAAGCTGTATCAGCTCGCCGGTCGTTTTCTGATCCATAAAGTCTCCTTGAATTGTATTGAAAAAATAATAAAATATTTTATACTACAAATTGTAAATGCCGGGTTGAGGGCATGAGGCACCCTGACATTTATAATATCGTGTTGTACAGATGAATGCAAGAAAATGGTGGAAAGTTATATGCGGCTGGATGAGGAGTATCGTTTGTCAGAATATGTGGATCTTGGCAGACTGGATGATAATGAAAAAGTACATATCGTAAGGAATCAAGTGAATGGCGTGATTGGTGTGCGAAAGTACCTTGCACTGGAACTGGAGGAGATTTATCTATTTTTAAAGGGGAATCCCAATCCGTATATACCGAAGATCTATGAGTGTATTCCGGCAGAGTCGAATCTGATCGTGATTGAGGAGTACCTGAGCGGAAAAAATCTGGAAGATATGTCAAAAGAAAAAAATTTTTCGGAGAAAGAAGCCGCTGATATCATAATCTGTCTGTGCAATGCACTTTACCCTTTGCACCATGCAAAAATGTCTGTCATATGCAGAGATTTGAAAGCGGAGAATGTAATACTGACCAATGAGGGGGATGTGAAGCTGATTGATTTCGACATTGCAAGGATCTATCAGCCTGGTAAGTCAAAGGATACTGTTATGATGGGTACACAGGGTTATGCGGCACCGGAACAGTTTGGGTTCGGACAGACGGATGCGAGAACCGATATTTATGCGATGGGGGTGCTGCTCAATTATATGCTTGTGAAAGATTTCCCGATGGAAAAGCTGACCGAAGGAAAATTCAAAAGGATTGTATTAAAATGCATTAAGTTAAACCCTGAGGACCGGTATCAGAATGTGAATGAACTTAAAGCGGATATATGTGCTGCAGCGGAAAGTCCCTGCAGTAGTATGGATAGTGAAAAAAATAAGTTTTATTGTGCGCAGAGTTGTAAAAAAGATCAAGCCTGTGAAATCCCTTTTTATAAAATACCGGGATTTCGGACAGGAAAAGTATGGAAGATGGCCGCCGCAGTCATAGGATATGCGCTGGTCACAGTTACTGCATGGTCAATGGAAGCGCGTGATGCGAATGGGAAAATGCTTCCACAGTCAGAATTGACACTGGAACGGCTGGTAATCTGGATGTCACAGATCGTATTTATATTTTTTGTCTGCGACTATAGGGGGATGCGGAGAAACATACCGGTTGTAAACAGTAAGAACCGGTTTGTAAGACTGATCGGCTATGCAGCAGCAGAATTTATCGTTCTTTTTGCTGCAGCTGTCATCTGTGTGATCTTAGAAGCTGCATTATTTTAAATGTAATTTGTCAATCAAAAAATTGAACGAATTATTTGAACGCAACATTACGTAATGTGAAAATGTATGCACAGTGCATACCAAAAATAAATGAAATACGGTTAAGATGAGAGAAGCATAAGACAGAAATGTTTTACGCTTCTTTCTTTTTGTCCGTCTGGGTCAGATATTCCTTCAATATCATATTGATATATTGGGAAAAAGAACGGTCGTCCTGCTCGGCGAGGAGCTTTAACTGTTCAATGATGTCTGAATCAAGCGTAATGCTTACTTTATTTTTTAATGGTTTCATAGACGGCCTCATTTCGTTTTCGATATAAATAACTCTATTTTTATATATACGATAAATGGTTGACATATACCACTAAGTAGGATAAAGTAGCATAAAGTAGGATAAAAAACAAAACAAGGAGTAAAATCCTCTGCTCGCCAAAGGGCTCGCATTTTGCTCCGCAAAACAAGGAGTAAAATCCTCTGCTCACCAAAGGGCTCGCATTTTGCTCCGCAAAACAAGGAGTAAAATCCTCTGCTCACCAAAGGGCTCGCATTTTGCTCCGCAAAACAAGGAGGATTATGAAATGGAAAATGAAACAAAATTGTGTAAACACTGTAAGAGTGAGATACCGAAAGGTGCGAAGGTCTGCCCGAACTGCAGAAAGAAGCAGCGCGGTATCGGAAAATGGATCGTGATCGTTGTGGTGGTGGTCATTGTGATTGCAGCATTGTCAGGCGGTGGAGAGAACAAGGACAAAAATCCGCAGAAAGTTGGAGAGAATCAGGCGTCTGTAACAACCACTGCAAATGATACGGCAGATTCAAAAAACACGGCAGATAAAGATACAGCATCTGATGAAAAAGGGACAGAGACCGAAGAGGTGAGCAATGTTTTTCAGGTGGGAGATATCGTGGAGACGAAGGATTTTAAGATCACATTTGTTTCCGCAGGTGTTTATGAGAGTGACAATGAATTTTTGCAGCCGAAAGACGGTTATGAGTACTGGCAGTTTGAGTTTAAATTTGAAAATATCTCGGATACAGACCAGTCGGTATCTTCTATGTTAAACTGGGAATGTTATGCGGATAACTCCAAGGCAGACCAGACATGGATCGGGGATGATAACGGACTTGACGCGTCTCTTTCTGCCGGAAGAGAGACACAGGGAACCGTCTATTTTGAAATTCCAAAGGACGCGCAGAAAGTTGAACTGGAATATGATATTAATTTCTGGCAGAATGATAAAATTATATTTGTTGGAAAGTAAAAAAATCCTTGACACACAAGGCGTCGTGTACTATACTATTTAAGTCTGTGATAGTGAAGTAATGTCAATCCAAAGCCCCGGAGCGACATTTAAACTATAAACAATTTATTGAATACCAAGCGGTGTGTCCTGGACATTCACATTGCAGCGGTGTTCCGTAACATTATTTCTAGGAGGAAGATCAATGAAAACTTTTATGGCTAGCCCAGCTACCATTGATAGAAAATGGTATGTAGTTGACGCTGAAGGTATGACATTAGGACGTTTAGCATCTGAAGTTGCTAAAGTATTAAGAGGAAAGAATAAACCAATCTTTACACCGCACATCGACACAGGTGATTATGTAATCGTTGTTAACGCTGAGAAGATCAAAGTAACTGGTAAAAAATTAGACCAGAAGATCTACTACAATCACTCTGATTATGTAGGTGGTATGAAAGAGACTACCTTAAAAGAAATGTTAGCAAAACATCCGGAAAGAGTTATCGAGCACGCAGTAAAAGGCATGCTTCCAAAGGGACCTTTAGGAAGAGAGATGTATACAAAATTATTCGTATACGTTGGACCGGATCACAAGCATGCAGCTCAGAAACCTGAAGCTTTAACATTTTAATTAGGAGGGAAAAACAGTGGCTAATACAAAGTATTACGGAACAGGAAGAAGAAAATCATCTGTTGCCAGAGTATATTTAGTACCAGGTACAGGTAAAATTACCATCAATAAAAGAGATATGGATGAGTATTTCGGATTAGAAACATTAAAGGTTGTTGTTCGTCAGCCTTTAACTGCTACCGAGACAGCTGATAAATTCGACGTTTTAGTAAACGTTCGCGGTGGTGGATACACAGGACAGGCAGGAGCTATCCGTCATGGTATCGCTCGTGCATTATTAAATGTAGACGCTGACTACAGACCAGTATTAAAGAAAGCAGGATTCTTAACACGTGATCCTCGTATGAAAGAGCGTAAGAAATACGGTCTCAAAGCAGCTCGTCGCGCTCCGCAGTTCAGCAAGCGATAATCGACTGCTCAGACTATATCAAAATGG
>CAKREH010000056.1 GCA_934317215.1 uncultured Roseburia sp. | reverse complement strand
ATATTTTGAAAAAGTTACAGGAAAAACTAAATATATCCCTGCAGCAGGCGGGTGAATATTTTGAGATGTATGGGAAACATATTGTTTAAAAACAATATAAATTAATATAATTCTTATAAAGCATGACATTCTGAATTATCTACACGGGCATATACGCCATTCTATTCACAGATCAAAATCATAAGAATTTTCAATGCTTTTATTATCCACACATTTAAGCAGGGAGAATTCTAAAGAACTAGAGATTTCTCCCAGACAACACAAAAGAGGAGAAATGAATGGGGACAGCAGACATCGTAACAAAAGAGTATATGCGGGAAAATACCGTATTTGCGGATGCATTTAATTATCTGATCTACAATGGAAAAAAGGTGATCGATCCGGCAAAACTGACGGAAGAACAGCTGGATCAGTTTTCCACGAGCCTGAAAGAAGTCATGGGATATATCAAGTACTCAAAAAATAAGGAACAGCTGTTGAAATTTTTGCAGACAGATACTCATAGAAGCATAGAAATGAATGCGGTAAGAGTGATAAAGACGATCACGAATACACCGATTGAAGTATCAGAAGAAGAGGAGGAGATAGAGATGTGTAAGGCAATCGAAGATCTGATCGCGGAGAGCGAAGCACGTGGCAGAGCAGAGGGAGAAGTAAAGGGCATGATAGAAATCTGCCTTGATATGAGTTTTTCCAAAGAGGATATTTTGAAAAAGTTACAGGAAAAACTAAATATATCCCTGCAGCAGGCGGGTGAATATTTTGAGATGTATGGGAAAAGAACGGTGTAATTGAATTGTACACTGACATTGCAAAAAACGCTGAATCCATGATAAATCAATGGAAACAGCGTTTGGGCAAAATCAATAAAAGAAATGTTACATTTCAACTACAGCAACACCCCATCCGCCTAAGTCAATTTTATCTCCACAGACAATGGATGTTTCTGAAATCAGTTCTATGCCGTCTTTTCCCCGGTGTGTGACAGAAACCGGATCCTTTGAATAGTTCAGATAGTAGCACAATTCTTTATCGAGATCATTGACACCTCTTTTTACAATGAGTGGGTAATGTGGTGCATCTGAGGAAAGATCTCCACCGGAAAAACCAGCTTCATGCAGGAAAGATAAAAGCACGGATTCTAACAGTTCATCATTTTCAAACATCGTTCCAAAATAAAGTGTGGAACCATTTCCATATTGATTTTTTGCAGCAGCTGCATAGCGTTCATATGCCGGATGTCTGTATTTTAATACTGGTACGGCGGTATCACAGGTGATAAGTTCCATCCATTCACGGGCGGAGGAGTTCAGGGAAACATCAGAGCCGTCCGGGTGTGAAAAATGCTCTTTGGCAGTTGCAATGACATCATTTTGAACCGGCACGACATCTACATGGTGAGGGTGTGTAAACTGGTCGTAGCGAAGTCCAAGGCATTCATGCAGGATATGTGGCTGTGTATCTGAATAAATTTTCAAATATTCGTCTGAAAAACCGCTGCGGAACGTGGTGATCAGATGTCCGCCGTTTTTGACATAGGAATCTAATGCCAGAAGCAGAGATTCCGGTGCACTGTAGAGTGCCGGTACAATCAGACATTCATAGCTGGAAAAATTCCGTTCCTTAGAAGAAATCATATCGTATTCAATATTTAACCGGTAGAGGGCATCTGAAAACCAGCGCATCACAGTGTTGTAGCCGTTGGCTCCGGCATTTTCAAGCGGAAACTGTGTGAATCCGGTTAAAGAAGCATTATCAAGCATAATAGCGATCTTATTTTCCTTTTTCAGGTTTTTTAAATGAGACCCAATCTTTTTCCATTCGTTTCCGATAATGACAGCCTCACGGTAAGTCTCATTTTCTGAAAAATCATGGGAGAGCACACCCTTCCAGTAACTTTCAATCGCATTGTGGATCGAATGCCAGTGCCAGTACATTACACTGTTAGAGCCGTTTGCGATATGGCTGTATGCCTGCAGGCGGAGCTGTCCAGGATAAGGAAGCCACGGAGTCAGTCCCTGTGCTTCAGTTTCTAAGATCAGATAGTTGTTCTTTTTCAGACTGCGTGAGATATTTCCGCATACGGTAATTTCTGCACCGGTCAGTTCCTCATTAGAAGGATGGTAAATATCGGCACCAGCCACTGTCATGCAGCGTGCGGCATCGTACTGGTCGACCTGGGACTGATAACCGATCGAGTGTGTGGTCCAGTCAAAATCAAAATTTTGTGTGATAAACTGATCATCCCGTTTGTACTCGCGGACAATATCAGCCTGCCAGCTCAAAAATTTAGTGACAAGTGAACGCTGAAATTTACAAAATTCAGCGGCAAGACTCTGGTTGATCGTACCTCTGACATCCGGGAAATCATCCCAGTCATTCACACGGTTGCTCCAGTAATCCAGTCCAAACTTATGGTTAAAATCATTGATATCCGGAAAATTTTCTTTTAAATAATCTACAAACATTGCCTGGACACGGGGACCGGCAGTTCCATAACTTTTGGTCTCATTGTCAAGCTGATAGCCGATCACATGCGGCACATCTTTCACATGCTCCATCAGAACGCGGATCACACGCTCTGCGTGGGAGAGGTAATCCGGGTTTGTGATATCCATATTCTGGCGGTGACCGTAGCGTTCGCGGCCGTTCTGGGTGATTGCCAGGATGTCAGGATATTTTTTTACCAGCCATGTCGGTACGGCATAGGTCGGTGTTCCGACGATCACGGAAATATGGTGGCGTGCGGCAGCATTTAACATTCTGTCGATATGTGTAAAATCATACACGCTTTCCTGCGGCTCTAAAGTACTCCATGTTGATTCCGCGATACGGATGACATTCATTCCTGCTTTTTCCATCATTTCCATATCCTTTTCCACACGGTCGTATGGAAGGTATTCGGAATAGTATGCAGCTCCAAAATAAAGTTTTTCTGTTTTCATGTAAAACCCCCACCGCCGGAAGACAGGTTCGTATTGTCTGGCCTTAGAAGCAGATTTGAGCACTGTGGCGGTGATATCCTTTCTTAATTTAATATAAAATGAACAACCGTTTGCGCATTCTTATTATACCATCTGAAAATTTACATGTAAACGATAAGAAACAGTTTCCGAAAAAATATCTATGATTTACCCGGATATGTTCTATAAAAAATGGTGTAGACAGTGAACTTTTAATTCGCTAACATAAAATCAATACTGGAAGTGTGTATTGCAGGGAGGGTCAAACATATGGAATTAAATCAGAATACAGAAAAACTGGACAATTATAGAAAACGTGCTGCAGAGTTGGTCGGAAAAATGACACTGGAAGAAAAAGTGGCACAGACTCTGTATCAGGCACCGGCGGTGGAACGGTTAAATATAAAGGCTTATAACTGGTGGAATGAGGCACTGCACGGTGTGGCGCGGGCCGGCACGGCGACAGTATTTCCACAGGCGATTGGTCTGGCGGCAGCGTTTGATGAGGATCTGTTAGAACAGGTCGGTGATGCAGTGTCGACGGAGGCACGGGCAAAGTTTAATATGCAGCAGGAGGGAAAGGATACGGATATCTATAAAGGCCTGACGTTCTGGGCACCGAACGTCAATATTTTCAGAGATCCAAGATGGGGAAGGGGACATGAGACGTTTGGGGAAGACCCATATCTGACTGGCCGTCTTGGAGTCCGCTATATTGAGGGCCTGCAGGGGCATGATGAAAATTATTTAAAGGCGGCTGCATGTGCAAAACATTTTGCCGTGCACAGCGGACCGGAAGCGGTGCGCCATGAATTTGATGCAGAGGTGACGGAGCAGGATTTAAGGGAAACATATCTTCCGGCATTTGAGGCGTGCGTAAAAGAAGGAAAAGTGGAGGCAGTGATGGGGGCATACAACCGGACGAACGGAGTACCGTGTTGTGGAAACAAACGTCTGCTGATCGATATCCTGCGAAAAGAATGGGAATTTTCGGGGCATGTGACGTCAGACTGCTGGGCAATCCGTGATTTCCATGAGGGACATCATGTGACAGGCACTGCGATCGAGTCTGTTGCGATGGCGATGAATAACGGCTGTGACTTAAACTGTGGTACTCTGTTTGGATTTTTAGTCCAGGCGGTGAGACAGGGACTGGTCAAAGAAGAACGCTTAGACGAGGCTGTCACAAATCTGTTTACGGCGAGGATGAAACTTGGTGTGTTCGATAAAAAAGAAGAAAACCCATACGATAAAATCCCTTATCTTGCCGCAGACAGCAGAGAGATGAAAAAATTAAATGAGGCGGTGGCAAGACGAACCGTTGTCCTGCTAAAAAATAAGGAGCATATATTACCGCTTGATAAAAATAAAATAAAAACGATTGGCGTGATCGGACCAAACGCAGACAGCAGACGCGCGCTAGTCGGCAACTATGAGGGAACGGCGTCACGTTACATTACCGTGTTGGAGGGAATTGAAGATTATGTCGGCGACGATGTGAGGGTGCTCTATTCGGAAGGCTGTCATCTTTATAAGGACCGCACCAGCAACCTGGCACAGGAAAATGACCGCATGTCGGAAGTCCTTGGCGTATGTAAGGAGAGTGACGTTGTTGTCGCAGTTCTTGGACTCGATGCAAGTATTGAGGGAGAAGAGGGTGATGCCGGCAATGAGTACGGCAGTGGTGACAAACCGGATCTGAATCTGCCGGGACTGCAGGAGGAGATCTTAGAGGCTGCTGTATCCTGTGGCAAGCCTGTTATTTTAGTTCTGCTATCGGGAAGTGCACTTGCGGTGAACTGGGCGGATGAGCATGTAGATGCGATCGTACAGGGCTGGTATCCGGGGGCAAGAGGCGGAGCTGCCATTGCGGATATTTTATTTGGGGAAGCAAACCCGGAAGGAAAACTGCCGGTCACATTTTACCGTACCACGGAAGAACTGCCGGATTTCGAGGACTATTCCATGCAGGGAAGAACTTACCGGTATATGGAACAGGAAGCATTGTATCCGTTTGGCTATGGGCTTTCCTACACAGAGTATGCATATCAGAATGTGAGATTTTTAGAGCAGGAACCAGTGGTGTCAGAAGGAGTGACGATCGGTCTGTCTGTAAAAAATACCGGAAAAATGGATGGGACTGAGACAGTGCAGGTCTACGTGAAGGCAGAACATTCAAAGATGCCGCATGGCCAGTTAAAAAAGATCGTAAAACTTCCACTCTGTGCCGGGGAAGAAAAAGAAATCAATATCCGGCTGGAATCAGAGGCGTTTATGCTGTATGATGAAAACGGTGAAAAGATCCTGCCGTCCGGACACTTCGAGATTTTTGTCGGAGGCATGCAGCCGGATTCACGCAGTGAGAAACTCACAGGAAAAACAGTGGAAAGTCTGATGTTATGAAAATAATTGTGCGTCTCTGTAAAAAAATCGAAGAAAAAATGGACACTTACAGCATACAAAAGAAACTGATTCTTCTGTATGTCTGTTGTGTGATCCTGCCGGTCGCCCTGACAGACAGTGTTGTAGTCGGAATGATATTTTCGGAGGAACACAATGCAAGAAAACAGGTGACAGAAAATATAGCGAGTGCGGCAGAGTACAGCATTGACAAGGTAGTAGAAGAAGCACTCACGATCTCAAAAAATATTTATATGAATAAGTATATCAACAATTTTCTGAATACCGATTATGATTCCCATCTGGCATTTTATGAAGCGTATCAGGAGCTGATGCAGGATTCCGGGAACAATTTTGTATTTTGTGCCTACATGGATGAAACGCACGATACATCTCCGACGGATTTAAGA
>CAKREH010000055.1 GCA_934317215.1 uncultured Roseburia sp. | reverse complement strand
GACACCCTGCGCAAGTGCCGGATAGGAACGGCAAAATTTTTTACACTTCTATTACTTCTTTATCACACATAAGCAAACGATCACCGGTTCTCTGCGGGCTTACACTCTCTTATCGTATCTTCTTATTATATTTCTGTCTGACAAACTATCTACATTGAAATTTTATCGAGTATTCCGGTCAGATGGGCGATCGTCACCCCATAATTTGTCATCGGAACCTGCTGTTTTTTGGCACGGTCGATCCGCGACATCACATATTTGCGGTTAAACATGCATGCACCGCACTGGATGATCAGATCATAGCCGGATAAATCCTGTGGAAAATCCGTTCCACTCACGATGTCTACGGTAATGCCTTCTCCTGCGCGCTTTTTTAACATGCGCGGGATTTTGACTCTTCCGATATCTTCCTGCAGTGGCGCATGGCTGCAGCATTCTGCGATCAGAACATGCGATTCATTTGTCAGGGAGTCTAACATTTTTGCCCCTTCCACATAGTAAGGAAGATCTCCTTTGTATGCTGCAAACAAAACAGAAAATGAGGTCAGCATGCTCTCTTTCGGCTTGTGCTCATACACATAGCCGAATACCTGTGAGTCTGTGATGATCAGTTTCGGCGGTTCTTTTAAGGCTGCAAGTGCCGGCAATAGTTTGTCTGTTGTCACACTCATGACCAGACACTTTTTATCCAAAAGTTCCCGCAGCGTCTGAACCTGCGGCAGGATCAGACGTCCTTTCGGCGCCTGGATATCCTGCGGCATCACAAGTAAAACCAAATCTTCTTCTGTAACGAGACCTCCCGTGATCAGTCTCTCCCCATAATTTTCCGGCACAAGGCGGGCAAGCTCTTCCCTGACTGCATCGATCCCTGCTCCGGTTTTGGCACTGACCGCAAGTGCCTGTTTTCCGGTTTTTTCTTTGATATAGGAAACGATTTCATCTGCATGCGGATCAATATCTGCTTTCCCGATGAGGAACAAAACAGGCGTATTTTTTTCTTTCAGGAACTGGTACCACTTTAATTCTTCTGTAAGATTCGGTAAGTTCTCCTGATTTTTTTCAGACCGTTGTTTTAATTTTTCTTCCGGATCCTTCGTCTCTGAGGTATCCTCTCTGCAGGCATCCGCGCCGGATACCACGATCACAGCGATATCTGCCTTTTCCGCTGCCAGTTTTGTTTTCTCCACACGGCGTTCCCCAAGCTCAGTCTCATCATCAAATCCCGCCGTGTCAATGATCACACAGGGGCCAAGCGGACTGATCTCCATCGGCTTATAGACCGGGTCCGTTGTCGTTCCGGCGACATCTGCAACAATGGAGACTTCCTGATGTGTGAAAGCATTGATAAAAGAAGATTTCCCGCTGTTTGTTTTCCCGAACACACCGATATGCAGACGGTTGCTGCCCGGTGTGTCATTTAATGTTCCTGCCATAGTAATCTCCATTCCTGCGCTGTTTTTTGCGCATCTCAAGTTTGTGCATTAGCACAAATCTTGCGTGTGAAAAATCTTATTTTAACACTACTACTCATTTTTCTTAGAATCTGAAATCACGTTTTCCCTCTGCAATGTCATGAATATGCTCATATGCAGTCTGTTTTACTTTCGGGTTCGGAATTTTTTCAAGTTCTCTGTCGATCAGCTCCATACCAAGACGTTTTGTCTCTTCGCTTGCATAATCTTCCAGATATTCTTTTAATGTCATCAGTGCATTCGGATGACAGCAGTTTAAGATCTGCATGTTTTTGCAGAGTGCCATAAAACGGTCACCGGTTCTTCCCTCGCGGTAACATGCAGTACAGAAACTTGGGATATACCCCAGTTTGATCAGCCAGTTTACGACCTCATCTAATGTTCTCTGATCACTGACATCAAACTGCTCACTGGTTATCTCTCCTTCTTTTTCCGGCTCTGCGTAGCCGCCGACGCTTGTTTTTGACGCACCGCTGATTTGAGAAACGCCAAGCGGAAGGACTTTGTTTCTCACTTCCTGGCTCTCTCTTGTTGAGATGATCATTCCGGTATATGGCACGGAAACGCGGATCAGAGCACAGATTTTTGCAAATGTGTCATCGGAGATACCATTGTCAAATGCGGACGGATCAATGTCATCGGCATGTTTGATTCGCGGTACACTGATCGTATGCGGTCCGACTCCGTGTACTGCCTCTAAATGTTCCGCATGCATCAAAAGACCTGCAAATTCATAACGGTAAAGGTCCAGTCCGAACAATACGCCAAGTCCTACATCGTCAATGCCGCCCTCCATTGCACGGTCCATCGCCTCAGTATGATATGCATAATCGTGTTTCGGTCCGGTCGGATGCAGCTTTTCATAGCTTTCTTTATGGTAAGTCTCCTGAAACAGGATATAAGTTCCGATTCCTGCTTCTTTTAATTTGCGGTAATTTTCCACGGTTGTTGCGGCAATGTTGACATTGACACGGCGGATCGCACCGTTTTTATGTTTGATGCTGTAGATTGTTTTGATGCACTCTAAAATATATTCGATCGGGTTATTGACCGGATCTTCGCCCGCTTCAATGGCAAGACGTTTATGTCCCATATCCTGCAGTGCTGTAACTTCTTTTACGATGTCTTCCTGTGTCAGTTTCTTTCTTGCAATGTGCTTGTTTTTCAAATGATACGGACAGTATACACAGCCGTTCACGCAGTAGTTTGACAGATAAAGCGGTGCAAACAATACGATACGGTTTCCGTAAAAATCTTTTTTGATCTGCTCTGCAAGAGCATAAACTTCCTGGATTTTTTCAGGAATCTCACATGCTAAGAGGACAGATGCCTCCCTGTGGTTTAAGCCCTTTCTTAATTTTGCCTTCTCGATGATCTCATCGATCAGTGCCACATTGTCCTTGTTGGCATCTGCATAGGCAAGTGTCTCTTTGATCTCCTCATCTGAAATAAACTCTTCTGCTTTTAATGATTTTGCGTTGTACATACATTCTTCCTTTCTTTCCAGTCAGTCTGCGCCCGCTTACTTTCCGGTTAGTGTGTTTTTATATGAACGACAGACCGCTCTTTTTGCAGAACTGTCGTATAAAACCAGTAGATCTGCCTTAGGTCTGCCGGCTTTTTGTCAATTTGTGATTTCTGGAGTTACCTTATGTCCGCCCGTTCTGTCTCACAGATGGCTGATACTTTCCATTCTGCTTCCTTATGGCTGGAAATCGCCCCTGTTTACGGCTACCTGATAGCCAATGCTTTCCATTCGTTTCTGCATGCAGAAGCGGCACTCTGCCGCCTCGTCACCGGTGCAGATCTTATTATCATATAATTTATATTTCTCCCGCACGGCAACCGGGGATAAATTCGGCATGACGACATTTGCTCCCGCTAAAATTCCAAGTTCCCTGCCCTTAGGATGAATCGTTCCAAGCGCCGTGGTCGCCGGGAGAAGTACATGCGGATGGATCAGCCTGATGACCGACAGCAGCCGCAGTGTCATCTCCATTGTGCCCGCTGTCTCATTTCCAAACGGCGTATCTTTCTGCGGGATAAACGGACCTATACCAACCATCTGCGGTTTTAAACTGCGGATCAACTGCAGATCCTCCCACAAAGTATCTACAGTCTGATACGGCGAACCCACCATAAATCCACAGCCGGTCTGATATCCAATTTCTTTTAAATCTCTAAGACAGCGCATCCGGTTCTGATAGGACATCTCCGCAGGATGCAGCTTTTTATAATGCGTCTCATCTGCCGTCTCGTGGCGCAGCAGATACCGGTCTGCCCCCGCATCAAAATATGCCTGATAGCTCTCTCTTGATTTTTCTCCGATAGAAAGTGTCACCGCACAGTCAGGATATTCTTTTTTAATCTTCGAAACGATCTGACAGATCTTTTCATCGGTATAAAATCCATCCTCCCCGCCCTGCAGTACAAAGGTGCGGAATCCCAGCTCATATCCGTTTTTACAGCAGGAAAGGATTTCTTCTTCCGTCAGCCGGTAACGGTCTGCGTGGCAGTTGCTCCTGCGGATTCCACAGTAAAGGCAGTCATTTTTGCAGTAATTGGTAAACTCGATCAATCCGCGGATGTAGACATTTTTTCCATAGATGCGGTCACCTGTGTTCCGCGCACGCTGTTTTAAGTCCTGTATCACCGCATTATCCTCTGTGGCAAGAAGAAATGCAAGCTGTTCTTTTGTGATATCTGCTGTCTTTTCTATTGTCTCTGGCAGATTTTTAATTTCACACTCTGACATGCCATATGTGTTCTGTTCGCTCTGTGTATTTTGGTCTTGTATTGTCTGGTTTTGTAACATAAATTTATCCCTGTCCGATCATAATTGTCTTTCTGCTAGTGAGATTGGGTATCCGACATATATTTCTTTTGATTTTGCCCAATGTGTATATTCTCAAATCATGTCCTCACCAGCTTATGCCATGCCAACATTGGAATATACCGTTTTTGCCGTGATTCCGTCTAGTCTTCCTATTTTTCCGGAAAGCGCATTGATGACATCCTGCGGCGCATCGATCGCAACGCTTATGATATGCACATTCCTCTCGCGGTACGGCAGGCCCATCCGTCCGATAATATACGAACCATATTCATGCAAAAGATGATTTAATTCCGGTGTGGAATCCATGTTTTCAACGATGATCCCGATCAAAGCTACTCTTGTTTCCATTCATTTTCTCCCTGATTACCAAATTTATATTATTTTCATACACGAATCTATGATACAGCTTTCAGAACAAAAAAAGCTGTACCCCTAATTCCAGGTACAGCCCAAAAAGAGTCGCATTGCGCCTCTTACATTTTCTCTTTATGCCATACCTTTCATCTCAGGTAATCCTTTTGATGTCAGCGTCTTTTCTTTTTCCCATTCAAAAAATCTTACGCAAAAAGGACTTAAATGTGCTCTTTGCAAAGATTATGTATTCAAAGGGTATCATGATTTTTTTAGAATTGCAATTATGTTTCAATTCTGTACGATATAAAATACAAGATCATCGCATTTTTCACTGCGCCCGTATCGAACTCTGATGGACATACCAGATTTCCGACATTCTCTAATATAACCAGTTCCACATCATCTGTTCCAAGTCCCTTTAATCCCTGTCTCGTCATATCCGCATCCAAATGACACATTCCGCCCGTGTGAAGCTGAACCGCCTTTGCTCCGGTCTTTAAGATTGTTTCCGCATCCACGTTCGAGTCAATATCTGCCTCCATGACTCCGATCTTCAAGTCATCTTTCAGTGCCTCAATCGTGCGTGTCAGCGTCGTTGTCCTGCCTGATCCAGGGGATGGCATCAGGTTCAATAAGAACACGCCGTCTTTTTTCAGTTCTTCGCGAAGTAATGCTGCCTGCTTGTCATTGCTCTCAAAAATGCTCTGTTTTACTTCCAGAATCCGTACATTTCCCATAATAATTTCCATTTCTTTTGTAACATTTTTTGCCTTATCTGTTACTTATAGATAAATTCTATCATTTCAGTGTGGTGGTGTTAATAAATTCTGGTCATACCAGTGTGCCAATCATTTGTAATTTGTTTAGAATTACCATAGAAAGCATAGATTTATTCCATAAAAATTAGATACAATATGCTTGTCCATACAACTTATAACACCAGACATTCTCATTTTATCTGCATGCAATCGGCGTATACAAAACGGACAAAGGAGATTTTTTATGAATACAACAAAAGATAACAGCACCATCTTATTCTGCGACTATTACAAGCAATGGATCACCGTATACAAAGAAGGTGCCATAAGAACTGTAACTATGAAAAAATATCTGATGGCTCATCACTGGCTCGAGAAACTTGTTCCCGATCTTATCATCAGCGATCTTGACCGAATCTCCTATCAGAAACTACTAAATGATTATGCTTCTACACACGAGCATCAAACCACTCTCGATTTCCATCACCATATAAAATGTGCCGTACTTGATGCCGTCGATGAAGGATTGATTTCCAGAGATCCTACCAGAAAAGCTATTATTAAAGGAAAACAGCCAGGAGACAAAAAGATCAAATATCTCAATCAGTTTGAATTGCACAAATTAATTGAAGATTTAACATTAGGGCAGGATATTTCATGGGACTGGTTCATTCTTCTGGTTGCTAAAACAGGCATGCGATTTTCTGAGGCACTTGCTTTAACACCAAAAGATTTCGATTTTGCACATCAGTCACTTTCCATCTCTAAAACATGGGACTACAAAGGCGACGGCGGTTTTCTTCCTACAAAAAACACTTCCTCTGTAAGAAAAATTCAAATTGACTGGCAGACCGTCATGCAATTTTCCAACCTGCTCAAAAACCTTCCAGAGGACGAACCCATCTTTGCAGGTACGACCAAAGTGTATAACTCTACCCTAAACGGAATACTGGCACGCCATTGTAAAAACGCCGGCATCCCGGTCATCGCTGTACATGGCCTCCGCCACCCGTATGTCAAGCCCACGACAAAAAAATTTATAACTTTTTTTGAGGCTTTCCGGGCAGCCATATAGCCACC
>CAKREH010000054.1 GCA_934317215.1 uncultured Roseburia sp. | reverse complement strand
TAATAACCGTAAAAACCCCCCAATACATTATATATAGTTTTTGCTATACCCCATAGTAAAAATACCTTCTCCTAAAAATGGAACCTGACCCCAGGTTTCATTTTTTTTGTCATTTTTGGATCTGTGATCAGAGCACATCTTTTGAAATATACAACCCCATAAAATAATTGAAAAAATTTTCCAATTATATCTTGACACATCAGCGAACTAAAGTTATAATCCTAGTAATCTTATAGGAAATATATGAAAAGAAAAAATAAAGGAACAGATGATAAGATATTAAGGCAGTTTTACAGGACAGCAGACACAGATTTTACCTGTGCGTGACGCAGGTTTTACGGAGTGGAGGGACAATGAGAAAGAGGATGGCAGCAATCCTTGCAGCAGCAATGCTTGCAATGGGAACACTTGCCGGATGCGGCAGTGTGGCAGATGCGGATACAGTAGAGATCGTCAATGTTTCCTACGATCCGACCAGAGAATTATATCAGGCCTACAATACCTTGTTCGAAAAACACTGGGAAGAGCAGACCGGGCAGAAGGTAAGGATCATCCAGTCCCATGGCGGTTCCGGAAAACAGGCATTGGAGGTCGCGAACGGTCTTGACGCCGATGTGGTGACACTTGCATTAGAGGGTGATATCAAAACGATCTCTGATTCCGGGCTGATCGATCCGGGGTTTACATCAGAGTTTCCGGACGACAGTGCTCCCTATACCTCAACGATCGTATTCCTTGTGAGAAAGGGCAATCCCAAACAGATCAAAGACTGGGATGACCTGTTAAGACCGGATGTCAGTGTTATCACACCGAATCCAAAGACTTCCGGAGGGGCGAGATGGAATTATCTTGCAGCATGGTATTATTTTGAGAGACAGGGCGAGAGTGAGGAAGACATCACAGAGCACATGAAAACACTATATCAGAATGTGCTGGTCTTAGATTCCGGGGCACGCGGTTCAACGACCACATTCATTGAAAATGGACAGGGTGATGTCCTGATCGCATGGGAGAATGAAGCATTTTTATCCATGCAGGAGAAACCGGGAGAATACGAGATCGTTGTTCCATCGGCATCTGTGCTCTGCCAGCCGACTGTGGCTGTTGTGGATGAAGTGGCTGACAGAAGAGGCAGCAGGGCTGTGGCAGAGGAATATTTGAATTACCTGTATTCTGATAAGGCGCAGAAACTTGCAGGAGAAAATTATTACCGCCCGGCAGATCAGGATATCTCAAAGGAGTTCTATGCGGAAGAAGGAACACATGAGATCACAGAAGTTCCTTCCGATGGAAAATGGATGGTGACGGATGTTGACATGGCAGATATCAGTCACTTTGGCGGCTGGGATGCGGTGATAGAGAAACATTTTTCGGATGGCGGGATCTTTGATATGATCTATGAACGGAACAGATAAAGAACAGGGGAGGATGGAATGAAGAGCAAAAATAGAAGAGTAATACCAGGTTTTGGACTGTCTTTTGGAATTACCATAACAATGCTTGGACTGATCGTGATAATTCCGTTATGTTCGCTGGTCGTATTTTCAGCCAGACTTTCGTTTTCAGAATTTGTTGAGACAATTACGAGACCGCGTGTGTTGTCGAGTTACGCAGTCAGTTTTTTTACCGCATTTGTGGCGGCGGCAATTGATGCGGTCATGGGTATGATCGTCGCATGGGTGCTTGTGCGTTATGATTTTCCCGGAAAAGCGGTCATGGATGGAATTATCGAACTTCCATTTGCACTGCCGACAGCGGTTGCCGGCATTGCACTGACACATCTGACCACAACGGAAGGCTGGGTAGGATCATTTTTTCAGAAGTTTGGAATTAAGATCGCATATACAAGACTTGGAATCATTGTGGCTCTGGTGTTTATCGGAATTCCGTTTGTCGTGCGGGCGGTGCAGCCGGTTTTGGAAAAAATAGATATCCAGTATGAGGAAGCAGCAAATATCCTCGGTGCAAACAGCAGACAGACAATGTTCCGTGTGATCTTGCCGGAGATTTTACCATCCCTGATCGCCGGGTTTACGATGTCCTTTGCGAGAGGACTTGGCGAATACGGAAGCGTTGTATTTATCGCGGGAAATACCCCTTATGAGACAGAGATCGCACCGCTGATGATCATGTCAAAACTTCAGGAATTTGATTATGCGAGTGCAACTTCGATCGCACTTGTCATGTTAGCAGCGGCGTTTGTGATTCTTTTTATCAATGCATGGCTGCAGAGCCGGGCTTCGAAGATCGTAAACGGCATTGCATAGTGACCAGGTTACATAGCAGCCAGATTGCATAGCAGCTAAATTACAGGATAGAAGTATGGAGACAGGCAGAATATCTGTCGGGTTTTGCAGAAATCAGATCACAGGAAGGAGAAAGCTATGGAGATCAGAAAAAATTCAGGTCCGCTCAAATGGATCTTAATCGGAATCAGCGCATTATTTCTCATAGTGATGTTGATCCTGCCGCTCACCTACGTCCTTGTCACGGCATTTGGGGAGGGCATCAAAGTATTTGTGGCGGCAGTCACCGATTATTATGCATTAAAGGCAATCGGTCTTACATTGGAAGTAACGCTGATCGCAGTGGTGATCAACACCATATTTGGAATTGCGGCATCCTGGTGTATCACGAGATTTCAGTTTCATGGAAAAAAGATCTTGTCCACGCTGATCGATCTTCCACTCACGATCTCACCGGTCATTGCCGGACTGATCTATATCCTGACCTTTGGACGGCAGAGTATCCTCTATGAATATCTGCGGTCGGCGGGGATCAAGCTGATCTTTGCGGTACCGGGAATTGTGGCTGCAACAGTGTTTGTGACATTTCCGTTTATATCGAGGGAGATCATCCCGGTGCTCTCGACGCTTGGCACTGACGAGGAGGAAGCGGCGGCACTGATGGGAGCAAACGGATTTACGATTTTTCAGAAAATTACTTTCCCACATATCAAATGGGCACTGCTTTATGGAATTGTGCTCTGTACGGCAAGGGCGATGGGAGAGTTCGGCGCGGTATCTGTTTTGTCCGGACACCTTCAGGGAAAAACAAATACGATGCCGCTTTACATTGAACTTTTGTATCAGGGATATGATTTTACCGGAGCGTTTGCGGTATCGGCGATCTTAGTGTGTATGGCGGTCGTGATCTTAGTACTCCGGAGTTTGTTGGAGCACAAGGGAAAGGAAGCGTAGGCAGGCTGCCAGAGAAGAAAAGTAACAGCAGCGCAGTTAAGGGCAGCATAGCAGCTGGCGCAGCATAGCAGCTGGTGTGGCATGGCAGTAAATGTAGTACTGGAAATGGAGCGGATTATGGCGGAACAAAATTATGTAGAACTTAGGCATGTGAATAAAAAGTATAAAGATTTTCAGGCGTCCGACGATATCAATTTCGGGATCGGAAAAGGAAAGCTGATCGGACTGCTCGGGCCGAGCGGCAGCGGAAAGACGACGATCCTTCGAATGCTTGCCGGATTAGAACATGCGGATTCGGGGGAGATCATTATTGATGGAAGAGTCGTCAATGATGTACCGGCGAGTGAGCGCGGGATCGGATTTGTGTTTCAGAACTATGCGCTGTTCCGCTATATGACCGTATATGATAACATAGCATTTGGACTGGATGTAAAAAAATGGAAAAAGGAAGATATCAGACGGCGTGTGGATGAACTGGTCGAGTTAGTCGGGTTAAAGGGATTTGAGAAACGCTATCCGAACCAGTTATCCGGTGGACAGAGACAGAGGGTTGCCTTTGCGAGAGCCTTAGCTCCGAATCCGGAACTTCTTCTTTTGGATGAACCGTTTGCAGCCATTGACGCAAAAGTACGTCAGGAACTTCGAAGCTGGCTTCGGGAGATGATTACGAGAGTCGGCATCACCAGTATTTTTGTCACGCACGATCAGGATGAGGCAATTGAGGTTGCAGATGAGATCATCATAACCAACCACGGACATATCGAACAGGCG
Organism: uncultured Roseburia sp.; assembly: GCA_934317215.1. Lineage (GTDB taxonomy): Bacteria > Bacillota > Clostridia > Lachnospirales > Lachnospiraceae > Roseburia. Next base: position 5,492 of record CAKREH010000054.1, on the reverse strand, counting down.
GGAACGCCGATCGAAATCTACAGCCAGCCGAAGACACCGTTTGTTACAGAGTTCATGGGAAGTCCGACCAGAGTCAGCAATATCACCAGCTTCCATGGGTATGAGGAATTAGGTGAGGGGCTTCATGCGGTGGTGAGACCGGAACATGTGAGTGTCACAAAAAAGACAGAGCAGAGCCGCTTTTCTTCTTCCGTGGAGGAAGGTGTTGTGGAGCGCGTGATGTTCCGCGGCAGAGAGGTCGAACTTCATGTAAGGGTGCATGATGTGCTGCTTGTGGCAAACCGCAGGTTAGAGGAGGCTCCGATCACAGAGGGCGAGCGCGTCAATGTGTTCATTTATCAGGTGTTTGCATTTCCGGCAGATGAGGATGATGCACAGAATGTACATATTGTAGAAAATGCCAATATTGAAACAGAGAAGCTGTTCTATATTTAAAGAAATGGAGAGTAGTGTGAAAAATAAGATTTTTCACACGCAAGATTTGTGCTTGCGCACAAACTTGAGATGCGCAAAAGACAGCGCAAGAATGGAGAGTTATATGAAAACAGAAATCATTATATCGGATGTGCTGATCATCGGTGGTGGAACTTCCGGCTGTTATGCGGCACTGACCATCGCAGAACAGAACCCAAAAATAAAGGTTGTGATCGCTGAAAAAGCGAATATCATAAGAAGCGGCTGTCTCGCAGCCGGAGTCAATGCATTAAACGCCTATATCACGGAGGGAAGAAAGCCGGAAGATTATGTCGACTATGCCACGAAGGATGCAAACGGCATTGCCAGAAAAGACCTTCTGCTCTCCATGTCACAGGGACTCAACCGTGTGACGGCGAAGTTAGAGGAGTTAGGGCTTGTCATTTTAAAAGATGAAAACGGAAAATATGTCACAAGAGGCAGCCGGAATATCAAGATCAACGGGGAGAACATCAAGCCGATCTTAGCGGAAGCCGTGAAAGCACAGAAAAACGTGAAAGTCATCAATCATGTAAACATCACGGATTACATCACAGAGCAGGATAAAGTGACCGGGGCATACGGATTTGATGTCAATGAGAAGATAGCATACATTTTTTCTGCAAAAGCAGTTTTATGTGCGACCGGTGGAGCGGCAGGACTTTACCGCCCGAATAATCCGGGATTTTCAAGACACAAAATGTGGTATCCGCCGTTTAACACCGGAGCGGGATACGCGATGGGAATTTTAGCCGGAGCAGAAATGACGACTTTTGAGATGCGTTTTATTGCACTCCGCTGTAAAGATACGATCGCACCGACCGGAACGATCGCACAGGGCGTCGGGGCAAAACAGATCAACTCCCTCGGAGAGGTCTATGAGACGAAATACGGCATTACGACCGAGGAGCGTGTTTACGGTACCGTGGCGGAAAATCAGGAGGGAAGAGGCCCGTGTTACCTGCATACGGAAGGCATTAAGGAAGAGCAGGGAAAAGACCTGTTAAAGGCATATTTAAATATGGCACCGAGCCAGACTTTAAAATGGATCGAGAGCGGAAAAGAGCCGAATGAGCAGGATGTCGAGATCGAGGGCACCGAGCCTTACATTGTGGGTGGTCATACCGCAAGCGGCTACTGGATCGACGATGCGAGAAGAACCACATTAAAAGGACTTTATGCAGCCGGGGATGTCGCTGGAGGATGCCCGCAGAAATATGTGACCGGAGCGCTCGTGGAGGGCAGGATTGCGGCGGAGACGATTCTAAAGGATCTGAAGCAGGAAGAGGAAGGTCAGCAGTCAGAAGAACAGGATTCGAAAGAACAGTTAGAAAAACTGGCCAGGGCGGTCGATCAGGAATATGAGTCCTGGTTTGCAGAGAAAAAATCATTCTTTGGCACGGAACAGATCGAGGAAGCCATGCAGAAAGTCATGGATGCTTATGCTGGCGGAATAGGGACGAATTACCGCTACAATGAGAAACAGCTCAATATCGCGGAAGAAAAAATTGACCAGCTTTTTGCACTGACCGGAGATCTGACCGCAAAAGATACGGATGATCTACTGCATATTTATGAAGTAAAAGAACGCTTAGTCGTATGTAAAAGCGTCATCGCACATCTGAAAGCGCGGAAAGAGACACGCTGGCGTGGTTTCGGGCAGAATATGGACTATCCGGGAACAAAAGATGACTGGGATAAAAAAGCAGTCAATTCCGTCTATGAAAACGGTGAGATAAAAATCCTTTTCCGTGATCTGACACAGACACCGGATTTTAGTCAGAAAGGAGGCACCCTGTGAGCATAGCGATCAATAAAAGTAAATGCGTAAAATGCAGACGCTGCATTGAAGTCTGTCCGGGAAACCTGATCAAGGCGGACGCAGACGGCAGGGCATACATCAAAGAGCCAAAAGACTGCTGGGGCTGCACCTCCTGCGTCAAAGAATGCAGGGCCGAAGCCATAGACTTCTTCTTAGGAGCCGACATCGGCGGCAGAGGCAGTACCCTGACCACCAGAGAGGACGGCGACTGCCGCCTCTGGACTGTCACCGCACCCGACGGCGCAGAGGCAGTCATAAAAATCAACAAAAAAGATGCCAATAAATATTGAGATATAGCAAAATAGAGGAGGATATTTTATGAGTGGATTATCACATTTGGACGAACTGGAGGCAGAGGCGATCTACATCATCCGCGAAGTAGCCGCCGAATGCGAAAAACCGGTAATGCTTTACTCCATAGGAAAGGACAGCTCGGTAATGCTGCACCTCGCCATGAAAGCATTTTACCCGGAGAAGCCGCCTTTTCCATTTTTACATATCGATACGACCTGGAAATTCCGTGAGATGATCGAGTTCCGTGACCGTATCGCAAAAGAGAACGGCATTGAAATGTTAGTTTACACCAATCAGGAAGGTGTGGATGCCGGCATCAACCCGTTCGACCACGGTTCCGCTTACACTGACATCATGAAAACACAGGCGTTAAAACAGGCACTTAAAAAATATGAGTTTACCGCAGCGTTTGGAGGCGGCCGCCGTGATGAGGAAAAATCCCGTGCGAAAGAGAGAATCTTCTCCTTCCGTAACGAGGCGCAGGCATGGGACCCGAAAAACCAGAGACCGGAGATGTGGAAACTGTATAACACCAAGATCAATAAGGGCGAGAGCATCCGTGTATTCCCAATCTCAAACTGGACAGAAAAAGATATCTGGCAGTACATCAAACGTGAGAACATTGAGATCGTACCGCTTTATTTTGCAAAAGAGCGTCCGGTCGTATACAGAGACGGCAATATCATTATGGTGGATGATGACCGCTTTAAATTCCGTGAGGGTGAGAAGCCGGAGATGAAAAAAGTCCGTTTCCGTACATTGGGATGTTATCCGCTGACCGGTGGTGTGGAATCCGATGCAGAGACTTTGGATGAGATTATTGACGAGACACTTGCAGCCGTATCTTCAGAACGTACCAGCCGCGTGATCGACAACGAGGCGGCAGGCAGCATGGAACGTAGAAAAAGGGAGGGGTATTTCTAAATGAAAGGTTTACTTAAATTTATCACCTGCGGTAGTGTGGATGATGGAAAATCCACACTGATCGGACATATTTTATACGATGCAAAACTTCTTTATGCAGATCAGGAGAAAGCACTCGAATTAGACAGTAAAGTCGGAAGCAGAGAGGGTGCCATCGATTATTCCCTGCTGCTTGACGGTCTGATGGCAGAACGTGAACAGGGCATCACGATCGACGTTGCATACCGTTATTTTACGACAGACCACAGAAGTTTTATCGTGGCAGATACACCTGGTCATGAAGAGTACACCAGAAACATGGCAGTGGGAGCTTCCTTTGCGGATCTTGCGATCATTCTTTTAGATGCGACACAGGGTGTGCTGGTGCAGACAAGACGTCATGCAAGGATCTGTGCGCTGATGGGAATCCGCTGCTTTGTATTTGCGGTAAATAAGATGGATCTGATCGGCTATGACCAGGAAAAATTTAATGCGATCCAGGCAGAGATTTTACAGCTTGCCGGCGAACTTGGACTGGAAAGCGTCAAGATCATTCCGGTATCTGCGACAGAGGGCGATAACGTCACAAAGAAATCCGATAACATTCCATGGTACACCGGCGAACCGATTTTAACTTACCTTGAGGAAGTCGATGTGACCGAAAAGGCAAAAGAGCAGGGATTTTATATGCCGGTACAGCGCGTGTGCCGTCCGAACCATACTTTCCGTGGTTTCCAGGGACAGATCGAGGCCGGAGAGGTGCATGTGGGTGATACCTTAACGGTACTGCCGGGCAATGAGACCGCCAGTGTAAAGAGCATTTTAGCAGCCGGAAAAGAGGCGGATACCGCGCAGACCGGACAGCCGGTTACGATCCAGTTAGACAAAGAGATCGACGTGTCAAGAGGATGTGTGTTGGAAAACGGCAGCGGCATCACGGCGGCGCAGAAATTTACGACAACGCTTCTCTGGATGGATGACAATAACCTGTCAGCCGGAGGCGATTACTTTATCAAACTGGGCACGAAACTGATCACAGGTACCGTGACAGAAATCTCCTATAAGATCGATGTCAATACCGGGGAGCATCATCCGACCGATACATTGGGAAAAAATGAAATCGCAGTCTGCAGCATTGTGTTAGACGAAAAGATCCCGCTTGATGTATTCAAAAAACATAAGACCATGGGTGAACTGATCTTAATCGACCGTGTGACCAACATGACTTCCGCCTGCGGTGTCGTGGAACAGTTTGCAAGCGGCAATGAGACAGAGAAACCAGTATTTGTTTACGGAGACTTAAAAGCGCGCGGAGATATTTTCGAGGAGTTTTACTATAACATGGAGAAATCTTCGATCGCGAAACATAAACCGGAGCAGAAGACCTACACCGTGGGGGATGAGATCCCGACGAAGAGTGAGACTTATGAATATCCGGAGTATTTTGATATTTTGATCTTAAGAGATCAGGCTGCTGTGCAGGTGCGTGATAATAAGATCGAGGCGATCCTTCCATTAGCAGATTACCGCTACTCAGGAGTTCCGGTTGTCAACGGAAGAGGATTTGCCGTCAATGTAAGATCGCAGAAAGATCTGCAGGCATTCTTAGACGGATACGGACAGGGTGAGACCGATACGGAGTTTTGGAACCACTGGCTGACCTTCGGAACTTACCGCAAAGTGATCTTCCATGAAAACTATTGGGAAATCTAATGCGCAATCGTTTGTGCAAAATTTTAGTGTCAGTTTTTGAACTGGTACTTAGGTACTGTTTATTTTGTATAGTTTGGGCGGTAAAAAAACTTCAAGTTTGTGCACACTTATCCTGCTGCTCATGCTATTATAATTACTGTAAAAACCCCCCAATACATTATATATAGTTTTTGCTATACCCCATAGTAAAAATACCTTCTCCTAAAAAGATAGCTAGCCGATAGCTATCTTTTTTTTAATTCATAGGATTCGGGTGTCAAAAGGTGGTTTTCAATTTTGGGTCTGTCAAATTGCACAAAACCGAACT
>CAKREH010000053.1 GCA_934317215.1 uncultured Roseburia sp. | reverse complement strand
AAAGCGGGTGATGGGAATCGAACCCACGTATCTAGCTTGGAAGGCTAGTGTTCTACCATTGAACTACACCCGCATATTAAATTATTATACTAAGTCGGGGTGACAGGATTCGAACCTGCGACCTCCTGGTCCCAAACCAGGCGCTCTAGCCAAGCTGAGCCACACCCCGATATGAATTTTTATCCTGAAAAGCAAGTCATTCAAGTGCTTGTCTTTTCCGTCTCATCCGTGACGCAAGAGTTATTATATAGGATGCAAACATAAATGTCAACACTTTTTTTTATATTTTTTCAATTTTTTTAATTTTTTCTATAAATACTCGATTTCATAATGCGCCACACCCTTTTTATCAATGTCCATCAGGATATACGAAGGGCGTTTTCCCTCCTGTCGCGGATAGGAAATACTTCCAGGGTTCATGACAACGATTCCGTCCCCGTATTCGATCAGCGGAATATGTGTATGCCCGAACATTGCGACATCCGCGCCCCGCGCTAAAGCCTCACGCTTTAAATCCTCTATCCCTGATCCGACATAGTAATAATGTCCGTGTGTCATAAACACACGGTAATTTCCTGCCATGATCTCCTTTTCACGTGGCAGAGAAGAGAAAAAATCATTATTTCCGGCCACAATTTCTAATGGACAGCCACAAAGCTCCCCAATATAGTCTTCATACCCTTCCGCATCCCCGAGATGGATCACAAGATCCACCGGCGAAACTCTCTCTAAAACAACTTTTAAATTTTCATGTTTTTTATGCGTATCACTAATAACCAGTACTCTCATAAGGCTACCTGCCCCATCCTATGTATTTCCAATCCCCATTTTTATACATCAGATTCCATACTGATTCAATTTTTCCTTCATGGCGCGCAGCGCCTTTCCCCTGTGGCTGATCTGATTTTTCTGTTCCTCCGTAAGCTCTGCAGTGGAACATCCAAACTCATCCACATAAAAAATCGGGTCATATCCAAACCCGTTACTTCCTGCAGGTTTTTCTCCGATATAACCTTCTATCGTTTCTCTTGTAACCAGCACATCTCCATTTGGCATTGCAGCAGCAATCGCACAGACAAAACGGGCCGTACGCTTTTCCTTCGGTACACCTTTTAACCGGTCTAAAATTGCCTGATTTTTGATCGTATAAGAGGTATCTTCCCCCATATAGCGGGCAGAATATACGCCTGGTTCCTTATTCAGATAATCCACCTCAAGTCCGGAATCATCTGCAAGGACAATATCTTTTGTAAACTGTGCCACTGCCTTTGCTTTTATTCTGGCATTTTCCTCAAATGTCGTCCCGTTTTCCACGATATCCGTCTGGATCCCGGCTTCTTTCATAGACAGGATCTCTGCATCCATATCCCCTAAAATTTCTCTGATTTCTTTCATTTTACCGGCATTTCCGGTCGCAAAAATAATTCTGTTCATTCCGCTTCTCCATTTCCCTGTATGCCATTGATTTTCACGCTAATATCCTTCTTCAAATGCACGCAATATCGCATGATAGATCCCAAGTGCTGCTTTTTTCTGATAATCCTCTGACCGCAGCAGATCAAGCTCCCGCTGATTGGTCATAAATCCAACCTCGATCAGCGCAACCGGAACCTTGCTTGTCCTTATAATATAGATACTGTCTCCCTCAACCAGACCACGGTTTCTGCTCTGTAACTGTCCCGTTACTTCCTCTAAACAGATCTGTGCCAGCCGCTTACTTCCAAGTTCGCTCTCATCCGACTCGTTATACATGACTGCTGTACCATTTGCCGAGGACATTCTTCCACTGTTTGTGGAATTGTTATGTACGCTGATAAAAAGATCGGCATCCGACTTATTTGCAAGCTGTACCCTCTGATCAAAAGTAGGGTTGCTGTCGTCGGTTCTGGTATAATAAACACCGATATTGTGATCATCCTCATCAAGTATCTTTTTTAACTGAAGCACAATATCAAGATCAATTTCTTTTTCATTGACCCCCTGTTTGTTCGCTCCCGGCGCACGGCCTCCATGCCCCGCATCGATTACGACTACTTTATCATACACTTCCTGCGGTGTCAAAAAATCAAAATAATAATATGCACTGTCATATTCCGTTTTTAATTCATAAACATGATCCATTACGATCTCTATCACACCATCTTCTCCCTTGCTGGAATAAGAAAGTGTCGCAATGTGATTACTGCTTCCCGTAATCGGTCCGTTTTCAAAATAAGAGCGGTCTGTTCCTGGAATATTGATCCTGATCGTCTGTGTTACATAATCATTGGTAAATTGAATATCGGATCCATTTATGCCCTCCGGCAGTTTCAGCTGCAGCTGCCCGCCGTGAACCTGTTCTGCTGTATCTGCAGCAACAATTTCAAGATCTTTCATCTCTGTCTGGTTCTCCGCATATTCCTGTTCTGCTAAACGTTCTTCCCGGTTCTCTACCGCCCATGTGTGGATCTGTGGGAAAAACGGCAGTCCGATGCAGACTGCCACCGTAAGCATTGCAACAAATGCTGTCGCAAATTTCAATACTTTATCTTCCATGTAAATAACTGCTTTCTATCGATTATCACTAAATGCCTTGATACAGAGATTGGATTTCTCTACAGTATCAACACTCACCCATTTTGAACCGTTTGCGCTGATATAACTCTCTCCGTCATCTAAATCTACATTCTTAGTTGCTTCATCCGCAGCATACTCGATTGCCATCGGATGTACGGATCCGGGTGTAATTATATGCAGGACAACTGCATAACGCTCCCCTGCATCCACTTCAATTCCCTGGTTAAAATCAACGGTATAATAACCGGCATTTCCAAGTTTCCCGGACGCAACCGGAATCATCTTCTCTAACGATGACTCATCCTCAAACTGTCGTACCACATACAGTTCATACTGTGAATCTTTTCCGGTAGCATAAAAAGATGCCGCCTTTAAGCTTTCATTTCCCTCTGCAGTAAATACATTGGCACCGTAGATACTGTCTTTATTATAACCAAGCTGTCCAACCCATCCACACAGATCACTCTGATAAATATGATCATAATTATCCATATTTTCTATGTCCGTATAAACAACATTGTGTGTTCCGATATTGGTATCATAATAGGAAATATAAAAAAATCCGTTTTCCCCGAAATTCTCTCCCCAGCTGTTCTGGCAGATAAATGCACCATCACCCTCAAGATCTGTATTGAAGTTATCTTTCGAATAGGAATCATCCCATCCGACGATCACGACGTCATGGTTTGGTTTTTCGGTACCAATATAACAGTATGCATTGCTTTTTTTATTATAGTATGGGGAAGACGACTGCGAACTTCTCAATGCATTATAGATTGACGTCTGTACACCGCCATATTTAAATACAGCTTCCTTGATCTTTTCATAATCTTTGCTTTCAATGATCTGCATTTCCTGCACATGTTTTACCGCAGTAAGATCCTCATTTGTCTGATCATCTCCATAAGGATCATCTTTTTCATAGACAGGTCCCTTCCATGCTGCAAGATATGCCATTCCCATGGTATATTCACCACCGTCATTCTGCGTCATATTAAATCCGTTACAGAGTGTCATATGATCCACAGAATACTGCTCACTTTCCTCCGGCAGAAGCGAAGATTCAAGCGCCCCTAAAGCCGCAAATGACCAGCAGGTTCCATAACTTCCCTGGTTGCGCACTCCTGATGTCCGTTTTTTCGTCCTCAGATCATAACTGGTCGGCACGATCGACGCATCCGAATTATCCGCAGCCTGTGCCTCATTCTCCTGCATGTTCCAGCTATATGTATAATCCATATACTGTGAAAGATCATTGAGACTGACATAATACTCATTATCTATCATGGTAAACGGAGACGTGACCTTTTTAATGTCACCATTCACGGTCGCCGTTCCCTGATCCAGTGAAAAAGATATATTGCTGGAATGTTTTTCCACCACAAGCCTGTCTCCGTCATAAATATGTGTACTGCAGTTTAAGGCATCCCGCAGAACGGATACAGGCATCATAATGTCTAAATTGTCATCCATATAAAATTTATATTTTTCATTGGTATACTGTTTATTGTCAATGATCACGGACAGCAGATTATCATTCACACTTGATGCGATCAGCGGATTCCATGTTTCTGCTTCTAAACTCGCTCCGCGAAAACTGCCGATCTGCTCATATTCTGCACCAGGTATATTATATTTTATCAAAAAAGCAATCGCCACAATTCCACCAAAGGCAATAAATCTTTTCGAATAATGCATGAATCAGAATCTCCTTAATGTAAATTATCCCGTTTTGGCGGTTTCGGTCCCATAAACTGATAAAAATACGTCTTTAACATTCCGTTGTAGATTTTGCGGTTTTTATCTGCCTTCCGTCCTATGTAACGCTCGGTGTCCTCATAACTGGTGATCAGATACATGGACCATGCATCCAGTCTGCGGTATGCCTCCCCGATCTGGCTGTATAATTCCGGCAGATCCGCCTTGTCCTCTAAACGTTCTCCATATGGCGGGTTTGTCACGATGAAACCGTATTTCTTCGGATGATGCAGTTCTGCTACAGGTCTCTGCTGGAAATGGATCAGATGATCGACTCCTGCACGTTTTGCATTCTCTCTCGCTGCCTTAACCACATCGCCGTCAATATCATATCCCTGGATATCCACGGTAATGTCAGCATTTACCATATCCTGTGCCTCTTTTACGCATTCATACCAGACTTTGCGGTCAATGATGTTCGTCCACTGTTCTGCCGTAAATTCCCGGTTCATTCCCGGTGCGATATTTGCAGCGATCATTGCCGCCTCAATTGGAAATGTACCACTTCCGCAAAACGGATCCACGAGGATTCGATCCGGTCTCCACGGTGTCAGCATAAGCAGGGATGCTGCAAGTGTCTCCGTCAGCGGAGCCTTGCTCGTTAAGGTGCGGTATCCCCTTTTGTGCAGGGAATCCCCCGATGTGTCAAGTGTTACCATTACCTCATCCTTTAACAGAAAAATGCGCACCGGATATGGCGCCCCATCCTCCGGAAACCACTCCTTATGATACTGCTGTTTTAACCGCTCTACCATTGCTTTTTTTGCAATCGACTGGATATCGGACGGGCTGAACAGTTTACTCTTGATTGAGGATGCCTTTTTTACCCAGAATTTACCGTTTTCCGGAATATAATTTTCCCATGGAAGTGCCTTGATCCCCTGAAATAATTCCTCAAATGTCTCTGCGCGGAATCGTCCCACCTGGATCAGGACACGTTCTGCCGTGCGCAGAAAAATATTCGCCCGGCAGATTGCTTCCTCGTCTCCGGTAAATGTGATTCTTCCGTCTTCTACTCTGTCTATCTCATAGCCAAGATCATAGATCTCTCTTTTCAATACCGCCTCTAACCCAAAATGGCACGGTACCACAAGCTCATATGTTTTCATGAATTCTCCTTAACTGTTTCTTTTACCTTAGTACTATATTATCCGTTCTAAAATACCCTGTCAATGTTAATCATAACCATTATAGCGTCTGATTGCCTGCATTCCTCCAACAACGGTATACACCTCATAACCGCATTTTGAGAGCTGTCTTGCTGCTAAAAGGCTCGTACTACCATATTCACAGTAAACGACCAACGTTCTGTTTCTGTTAAAATGCCACATCCATCTATTGATTTCCTCATATGGACAGCAATATGCCCCCTTATAATGTCCTTCCAGGTAAGATTCCCGTTCCCTGACATCCAGCACCAGTGCATGCTTATTTAAAATAATCTGTTCCATCTCGCGTGGATGGATCGTAAAAAAATTCATAGTCCCTCCGAAATAAAAACAGATTACAAAGCGCTGCCCTGTAATCTGTTCTCCTGCTAATGTTTTTCCTTACATTATATGCAGTTTTCGGTATCTGTGTTCTTATTTCGATACGTTAGAACCTGTGCTGTTCTGTCCGGATTTGTTCTGTCCGCCGCTATTTGTTGTCTTATTGGAAGACTTATTTTTTGAGCTGTTCTGCTCATAGCTATTCTCATAGCTGTCCTTGTAACTGTTTCTGCAATTCGCTCCACTGTTGTCTGCGTTCTTTGCCATTTCTTCCTCCATTCCGGTGCTGTTGTGCACCTTGTTTACTGCAATTTCATTTACATGCAATTTTTCTTACACCCAATCCTGATTACGCCTGATCTTTCTTACACGCAATTTTGAGTACATGAAAATTTAATTACATGCAACTTTTATTGCAAGAATATTATGGGAAGAAATTCTCTAAATTATACATACAGTTACATCATATAATATTCTAAATTATCCTTCAGTTCATCCGTGATCTTACCACCGGCCTTCTGATATTTATCATAGACTCCCTTGATACGCTGAATCTTTTTTGTCATTAAAATATCATATCTCTGCCATGCATTCTGATACATCGGGTTGGACTTTAACTCTTCTCTGATCTCCCTGGAAAACGGACAGTATGTCACAAGGATCTCTCTTGAAACCTTATTCAAACGGAAACTTCCTTTTGATTCATATTTGATCCAGTTCTGATAATCCTTCACAAATACCTCGCGGTAATTGTTTTTTCCACGAAGCAATGCACTTTTTATCTTCTCTTTTGCCTCAGTCGAAAGTTCATGATTCTTCTTATAAAACTGGATATAATCACAATACTCCGCCGTCAGGGATTTATCGCGGATATCATTCCAGTGAATCCCCTGAATTTTACGACAGATCTCCCAGCGGTAACGGCCGGTCGTTTCAACCATCATATCATCGAGATCAACGGCTGTAAAAATCGGGAACATATATCTTGCCGGTGTATCACGTCTGACACCCGCTGTTTCCTGCCACATCATGGCTCTTGTTCCGGCATTCGGCATCAGAATAATATTCGGAAGTACCTCTTTCATGATCTCCTCACGATTGATTCCCTTATCCGGATCAGAAAATACAACACCTCTGTAAAATACGGAAAAATCAACTTTCCGCACTTTATTCATGGCATCCTCGATCTTCTGTGCCGTGACAAGCATCTTATCAACGGAATTGATCAGATCATTCTCGCCGAGAATCGGACAGAATGTAGAAACTCTGCCGTATGTAACACGGTTTCCGGAAGTAAACATATTCTGTATCTCAAATTTAACCTTCATTTCACGGTTATTTGCATACTCCCGCATCTGTTTTTCATTTACTTTTCCGGTCTTTTTCAATTCAGCCAGATATCCCGCATAATCTAAGTCAAATTCGTTTTTTGACGGTTCATTCTGACCGTTATAAATCGTTTTTAACCATTCAAAAATAGTAAAAATATGCTCTGAATTACAAAGTTCTAAATGTTCTGTCAGATCGTAAAGGATATTTGCATTATCCTCACCTACCATCTGTACATCCATAAATCCGAAATTCAAAAACATCTCTATGATCGGTGTCGGTTCATCATCATCTTTCATCACATTCATAAATACTTTATAATATGTATCATAAAAGACCTGTGAAATTTGTTTTCTAAGCTGGAACACTTCCGCATCCGTGGAAAGCATATCCGGAAGCTCCCTGTATTTCTGGATCAGATTACGCATATCTTCGATCCGTTCCGGAGTATATCCGGCATATGTTAAAATATGTTCTAAGCAGTCTTCTGACTCTTCTCCCTCTCCATCCCACTCATCATCCGAAACATTATCATCTTCCCCCAGCGTCGCGAACTCATCCATCGCATACTGGGTAAAGTCGTGATTTTTATATTCGTTCAGACGGTAAGATACCAGTTTATCATCATAAATATTTAATTTGCGGATTACTTCCGCAATCTTATCCATACGTTCTTTTAACGGCGTCACGTCATAATGATTCATTTCTGCCTTTATTACAAGCTCAAAATAAAGATGGAATAAATCATTTTCAGATTCTGATAACAGAATATCCTGATTATATTTCAAATAATCAACCATCTCTATAATTCCCTGCATAACTCGCCTTGTCTGATACGAAGCTTCCATAATAGCTCCGATACAGAGACTGTCATCTTTTTGCATAAGTTTTATGTATTCATCAAGATATCCTTTTTTTGTAAGGCTTGTACTGTTATTGACCTCCCAGTTTTCTGCCATATGCACCATGTCAAGCGGCTTAAAGTTGTCCATCCTCGTAAACCCCTGTCCATCGATACGCATCTGACTGCAGAGCATCGTATAGTCGTTATATTCCGTTTCCACAAACGTGTGAAACTGTCTTACCAGATTCTTAAATCCAGCATACATCTCAAGCAGCATCTGACGCTGCTTTAATGCGGCACGAAGAAGCGTGCCACGCATACTCTCCTGTCCGTTTAATGCATTGATCAGATCGTCCGCCGTATTATATGGAAAAACTGCAAGCACAGAATCTTCTCGCGCAATATAATCACATAAATATCTGTCTTTCTCTGAGACACCGATTATACTGTCTTTGTTCAGAACAATCCTCGCATAGGAATTTCTCTGTACGACCGAACCCTCTAAAACTAAATACCATGCTTTTACTTTTTCTTTTTGTTTTGCAATGATCTGATTTTTCTGTACTTTAATCGTCTCCATATAGTCTTTCTCCTGTCAGCTTTTTACGCTGCAACACTTTTTCATTTTACACCGCCACTATTTTTTGTTTTTCTTAATTTTTAACAATTCATCTAACAGGCACTTTGCCGCTTCATCTTTGCTCATAAGTGCAAGTTCTTTTTCCCAGTCTTCTGTGATCAGTGTCAGCACATTAGTATCACCAGCAAATCCGGCTCCCTGCTGTTTTAAATTATTTGCAGCAATCATATCAAGATTTTTCTTTTTGCGTTTTGTCCTGGAGTTTTCAAGCATATGCTCTGTCTCCATGGAAAATCCACATAAGACCGTATTGCCTTTATTTTTTCCGAGTTCTGCAAGAATATCCGTCGTTTTTTGCAGTGTGAGTGATAACTCTCCTTCTGATTTTTTAATTTTTTCATCTGCGGTATACGCCGGTGTGTAATCTGCCACTGCAGCTGCCTTTACGATGATATCCTGTTCTTTTGCGCGTTCTGTGACAGCCTGATACATATCCTTCGCGGACGTAACTGGAATTGTTTTCACAAACATCGGCGGTTCTAATGAAGTCTTTCCCGTCACCAATGTCACATCTGCACCGCGCAGCATTGCATTCTTTGCTATGGCATACCCCATCTTGCCGGTTGAATGGTTTGATATAAAACGTACCGGATCGATTGCTTCCTGCGTCGGTCCTGCCGTTACCAGTACTTTCAGTCCCTGCATATCCTTCTCAAATGCAATTTCCTGTAAAATATACTCCACTAATGTATCTTCAGACGGAAGTTTTCCATCACCGGTATCGCCATTTGCAAGCATGCCGCATACCGGATCTATGATCTCATATCCGTGCCGTTTCAGCTTTTCCAGATTCTCCTGCACGATCGAATTGTGATACATATTATGATTCATCGCCGGTGCAACCAGCACTTTACAGGTACATGCCATCACTGTCGTAGTCAGCATATCATCTGCAATCCCACCTGCGATCTTACCGATCACATTTGCCGTTGCCGGTGCAATGAATACCAGATCTGCCTGTTTTGCCAATGCAACATGCTCCACTGAAAATTCAAAATTACGGTCAAACGTATCAATCAGACATTTATTGCCGGTCAGCGTTTCAAATGTTGTTGCTGTAATAAAATTCGTTGCATTCTGTGTCATCAGGACATGCACATTACAATGCATTTTCTTTAACATCCGTGCAACATTCGGCATCTTGTATGCCGCAATTCCGCCGGTTACGCCAAGAAGTACTGTCTTTCCCTGAAGCATTTTATTTTCCTCCTGCTCTCGTTCTTTTACGATACGATGCTTTTTTAAAAATATTTTATACTGTTTTTGTGTATTTCGCAAGAAAAGATTAGAGAATAAAGAGTCGCTTGCGACTCTTTTGCGCTCGAGCGGTGCTGTTTACAGCTAACTTCTACTCCGCAAGATGCGCATCCTGCCCGGAGGGCTTTTTAATTCATAGGACGTAATTTCCTATGAATTAAAAAAGAGACATGAACTAATCATGCCTCTTTCCATACGTGCGCGAGAAGATTCGAACTCCCGACACCTTGGTCCGTAGCCAAGTGCTCTATCCAGCTGAGCT
>CAKREH010000052.1 GCA_934317215.1 uncultured Roseburia sp. | reverse complement strand
GGCTAATGGAGCATTGATAATCTGTTCCGAACCTGACGTCTGCATCTCACTACTACCAAATAAATCATCAAAACTGTTCAACTTTACCTTTGCGGCACTTCCAGTCTTACTCATTGCCAAGCACCTCCTCCGTCAGTGATTGATAGGAACTTGCTACCTTGCCATTCGGATCGTGCTTATAAATGCTCACACCTTCCGCAGAAATCTCCGCAGCTCTTACCGACATTGGAATACTGTTTTCAAATATCCGCACTCTGCTTCCATAATTTTCAATCAGCAGATTGCTGATGTCTCTGGCATAATTGGTACGATTATCAACCATTGTAAGCAAAATTCCCTCAATCTCCAGTTTCGGATTGATCTGTCTCTTTACTTTTCCAATAGTTTTAATCAGCTGTTCCAGACCTTTTACCGGAAAATACGCTGCCTGTACCGGAATTAAGATACTGTCCGCACTGGTAAAAGCATTTATCGTAATCATGCCGAGTGATGGCATACAGTCAATCAGAATGTAATCATATCGGTCTTTCTGCTGTTCTATGTAGGTACGAAGCACCGTCTCCCTACTCATAACATTCACAAGTGAGGTTTCCAAACCGGAAAGCTCGATATTTCCCGGCATGAAATCCACACCTTCCTCATGTCTTAAAATGCCGTACTCCGGTTTTATTTCCTCATCATTGATAATGGATGCCATAATGGTTGCAAGTGTAATTTCCAGTCTGTCCGGCTCCTGAATACCAAGACTTGCCGTAAGACTGCCCTGTGCATCCGCATCTATCAGCAAAACTTTCTTTCCCTGCTTTGCCAGTCCAATTCCTAAATTGCCTGTTGTGGTGGTCTTTCCAACTCCACCTTTCTGATTTGCGATTGCTATTACTTTACACATGATAAATTCTCCTATTCTCTACTATTTTGCTTTTATCTGCTGCTCTTTATATTGCTTTTCTGCACTTCCGCATAGGCTCTGTAATATTTGCTTGTTCCTTTGTTGCTATAAAGCTCTGATATCTCCAAAACTTCTACTTTTGGATGACGCTGTAAAATTTTCTGAAACCATACAATGTCATTCTTTGTTCCCATCAGTCTGACTTTTAACATTAGTCTGCTCCTCCAAATAAGGCATACAGTTCCCGGTTATAAGTCGCATACTCCGGATAGCGGATCTGTATCGCCTGCCAAAAGAAAGGTGCATAGGCACAGCAGAACAAGTCCTCCACTGTATACTGCCTGCACTCGTTTACCTGTTCCTCTGTTTTTGTGTAATCATCTACACTCGGTGTGCCGTTGCAATACAGGTTAAATGCCATTCGCACCACCTTCATACTGCCACTGGTCTGCCAGCCTTCATGCAGACACTCAGTTTTTACACATCCCGTCTTAAAATCATAGATGCTATCAACATTTCTTCTCGTATCATCGCTGATACCAAGGCAATAGCAAAGTGCCTTGTGGTACACATCCTGATAGCGTACCTCTTTTAATTTTTCATAGTAGAATTTTTCATGTGCTTCGCTGATAAAATTGATTGTCTGTTCCTTTTTGTTTTCTGCTCCTAACGCTGTGTTGTTCATAGTGAACCTCCTTTTAAATTGAATTGAAAAAGGCACTCCTAATGGAATGCCCTAATATAAAAAATAGGGACACTCTTTCAAGTATCCCTACGTTCTATCAACATATCTGATAGTTCTCTATTTACTTTCATATTCAGAATTCTTTGTGTTCCCACAACCGAGGTCTAACGCTACAACAACAGTCACCTTCCTCACAAGCTCTTTTTCCTTTTGATTCTCAGCAATCCTGTTGAAGCTGAAAAACTCTACAAAGTGCGTAAATTCAAGGATTTCTACATATCGGTCCGATGTAGTGCAACTATTGATTCCACATGTGTCGTGTTTCCAAACTGATCCACCGCCCTTACCTTACGAAGTTCATACCCGCCCTCGCAAAGCACCTTAAGATCCCTCGCTAATGTCGCCGAATCACAGCTCACATACACGATCCGCTCCGGCTGCATCTTAAGCATCGTCTCAAGGCATACACGATCACATCCCTTTCGCGGCGGATCGACTACGATCACATCCGGGTGCAGCATGTCCGCATCTCTGTTTTCGTTTTTCTCATAAAATGCCGGCAGCACTTCCTCTGCTTTCCCAACAAAAAACTCAGCATTATTGATACCGTTGAGCGCCGCATTGTTCTTCGCATCCTCAATTGCCTGCGGGACGATCTCCACGCCATAAACTTTTCCCGCTTTCTGTGCAAGGAAAAGTGAGATCGTGCCGATGCCGCAATACAGATCCCACACAGTCTCTTTTCCAGTCAGTCCCGCATAGTCGAGCGCAAGGCTGTAGAGTTTTTCCGTCTGGACAGGATTGACCTGATAAAATGACTGCGGTGAAATGTGATATGCGACTGCTGTATCGGTCAGGGAAAAATCCTTTGTATCGCGCAGATGGATCATATCGGTAATGTACGGCTCACCCCAGATACATTTCGTCACATCACCGAGGATCACGTTCGTTTTCTTCGTATTTTGATTAATGGAAATGCTCTTCATTCCCTCAATGGCTGTCAATCTGCCAATCAGTTTTTCCACCTTCGGAAGATTCGTTCCGTTGATAATCACACAGACCATAAGCTCTTTTGTGGAAAACCCATAGCGGATCAGCACATGACGAACAAGCCCTTTACCTGTATTTTCATTGTAGGGCGCCACATGATATTCTTTCATATAAGAAAGGACTTCATTTAAAATGACCTGGTTTTCTTTCACACCCAGTTTACAGTCATTGACCGGGATAATGCTGTGGGTACGCGCCGCATAAAAACCGGCAGCCGGATTGCCGTCTTTATCCGTACCGATTGGAAACTGTGCCTTGTTCCGGTAGCGGTACGGTTCTTTCATACCAACGACAGGAAGCATGATACGGTCGATCAATTCCGGCGCAAACCCACCAATGCGGATCAGATTTCCACGCACTTTGTTCTGCTTAAATTCCAGCTGTTTTTCATAATCCAGCGCCTGTATCTGACATCCGCCGCATCTTCTGTGAAGTTCACACTGCGGTGTCACACGAAACGCGGACGGCGTTAAAATCTGCTCCACTCTCGCATAACCATAATTTTTCTTCATCTTTGTGATGCGGGCTTCGATCTCATCTCCAAGCACCGCATCTTTGACGAAAAAGGTCATGCCATCGTATTTTCCGATTCCTTCACCGTCCACGCCCATATCTTCGATTTTCAGTTCTATGATATCATTTTTCTGCATAATTATAATTTCCCGGAGCGTCTGATATTGCTCTCAAGCAGACGGTTATACCCCTGCCATTCCTGATTATTTTCCGGCACGTTGTTAAAGATCTCGCGCACCGTCTCCATCTTTGCATCGATATTATCTGCAAAACTGAGTGCCAGTGCCTCCGGCAGCGCCGGTTTTTTCGGTGAACCATACTCTAACTCGCCGTGATGTGCCAAAATACAGTGTTTTAACTCACTTGCCAGTCCCTTTGGAAAATCCGGGATCGTGCGGATTCTGTCACCGACCATCTCGGTTCCGATAATAATATGTCCCAAAAGCTGTCCATCATCCGTGTAATCATTTTCCGGAAATGTGGAAAGCTCCTCTAATTTTCCGATATCGTGGAAAATAGCTGCCGTAACTAAAAGGTCGCGGTTTAACATCGGATAACAGCCTGCAAAATAATCACAGTGTTTTGCCACACTTAAGCTATGCTCAAGCAAACCACCGACAAATCCATGATGCACGGTCTTTGCAGCTGAGTGGAATTTAAAGCGTTTTTCAAACTCTGCATCCTCCACAAAAAAACTCTCTAACAGTTTCTTTAAATGCACTTCTTTGATGCTTGCGATCAGACCTTTTAACTCCTCATACATCTGGTCGATGTCCTTATCACTGACCGGAAGGTAATCTTTCGGGTCATACTCCCCTTCCTGCACTTTGCGGACACGTTTTACATTCAACTGTAAATTGCCCTGAAAACTGGTGATATCACCCATTACTGCTATGTAATCCAAAGAATCGAACTCGTCGATTCCGACAGAACCCGGCTCCCAGATCTTCGCATCCAGTGTGCCTGTTTTGTCCTGTAAGATCAATGTATCATAAGGTTTTCCTGCCTTTGTCAGCGCAGACTGTTTCACTTTACATAGATAGATTTCATTAATTCGCTCGCCTTCTCTGAGGCTCTCAATATACTTCATACTACTCCTTATTCCTGCTTTTATTTTCTAAAATTATGATACCGGTGTCGCATTTCTGCTTCTAAAATACATACCCGCATCCGCATTTCTGCTTCTAAAACACATGCCTGCATCCGGCTCACATCACTATGGCAGTACACTGACTTCCACCGTACATGTGATTTCGGTATACCCGTCTGTACCCTGACGCTCAATCTTCACTTCCACCATATCTTCCGGCTTTAATGAAAGCAGCTTGTTCTCATAATTTTCCACAGTAAGGATCTCGTCCCCGTCAATCTCTATGATAACATCCCCGCTCTGAAGTCCTGATGCCATTGCCGGTGAATCCATACAGACATCTTTGATATATGCACCTTTTGGTATCTCATATTCACGTTCGATTGCTGCTGTAACCGTTGTCACTTCAAGTCCGATATATGGAATATCCTGTCCGTTGGACAGCATCTCGATCAATGCCTTTAACTCTGAAATAGAAATTGCCGTCAGCGTATTCTCATCGCCCGCACTGCTGTATCCCTGCATCACGATACCGATGAGTTCACCGTCCACATTGACAAGCGCACCGCTTCCGTTGCTGCTTCCGACAATATCTGTCGTAAATACACTGTAATTATGATCTATGGTAGAAATACTGTTCGTCGTGGATGTGATATTTCCAGTCAAAATCGAATAATTTGTCCCAAGTGGACTTCCGATTGCAATTGCGATCGTTCCCTGCGTAACGGTCAGCGAATTGCCAAGGACTGCAACCTCAATGGCATTCTTTGTGTTTTCCGTCAATTCCGAAGCCTTTACGCTCAATACAGCAATCCCTGTATTACCATCGTATTTTTTCATCTCGGCTTTCACTGAAATATCATTAATAAATGTAACGTAAATCTCCTGTGCATCCGCAATCGCCTTGCGCTCTGTCAAAACAAGCAGTTCCCTGCTGTTCTCCGCTACAATGATACCGGAGGCCTGACCTTTGCTCTCATACGGATTGTTAAACCAGTCGGTGTCACTCTTTACGCCGGTTACAGTTACAATAGACTTATTGGCTTCTTTTCCAACGGCATACAATTTATTCTGCAGCTTCTGAAAATCGGCAAGTTCAAGTTCCTGCAGATCATTATCTGAAACATCTTTTCCGGTCTGCTCTGCCTGTTCCTGCTGTGAATTCCCAGTCTCTCCATTTCCCTGCTGTCCATTCTCCGCTGTCCCGTTTTCTCCCTGCTGTCCGTCATTCTCTGTGTCCTGCGTATCTTTCTGCTCCGACGATTCCTGTGTATCGCCCTGTCCTGACTCCTCCGTCTCCGTGACGTCATCTTTCGGAATCGTAACAACCGGTTTCTCCTCCGGGTAAAACCAGTTTGAAAACTCAGGCTGCAATAAACTAAACACCAGCGCCGCCACCGCACCAAAAATTACAGCAAGTACTACGGTAAACAATGCTTTTTTTATAAGATATTTTTTATTCAACG
Source organism: uncultured Roseburia sp. (assembly GCA_934317215.1). Taxonomy (GTDB): domain Bacteria; phylum Bacillota; class Clostridia; order Lachnospirales; family Lachnospiraceae; genus Roseburia. The sequence goes on along the minus strand of CAKREH010000052.1, from coordinate 5,953 downwards.
GCTTCTCCTTAATCTTTTCATTAATAAAAGAAAAGCCACCCTTCTCTTTCTCCTGCATGATTTTCCCTTCCTTAACAAAAATGAAAACCGCACCTTATTTATTATAGTTTGAAACACATACGCTTGCAACACTATTTTTTGCATTTCCGGCTTTCATTCCCTTAATTAATGGGATATAATGTGAATTAAGCAATGAGCAGTGCCAAATGAGGGAAAAATAAAAAAAGACTGCTTGCAGGCTCTTTTTTGTTTTTTTCTCATTTGATAGGGCGAATGCCCGTCAGCCCGAAAATCTCTGATTTTTCGGGCTGGCACTGCGGACTAAAGTCAAACACAACTCCCCGTCAACTCAGCGCAATCTCTGTTTTTTCGGGCTGGCACTGCGGACTAAGTTTTTTACCCACAAAATTCAACCACAAGGAATTACACATCTTATGAATGAAAAAGTTTTAAAAACATTAGAATACAATAAAATCATCGCACGTCTCGCGGAGCACGCCTCCAGCGAGGACGCAAAAAAACGCTGTCTTACCCTCACACCGGGTACAGACATAAACGAAATCAACCTTTTACAGTTACAGACCAAAGATGCCCTAAACCGTCTCTTTAAAGGCGGGCGCATCTCTTTTTCCGGTGTACACGACATCCGTGACTCCCTGAAACGTTTAGAGATCGGTGCATCCTTAAGCATCACCGAACTTCTGCGCGTCTGCTCTCTCTTAGAGGCAGCAAAACGTTCAAAAGCATTTTCCCGCACCAGCATCGGACACACCGGATCGGACCGTCCTGCCGCAGCAGACGGGACAGACGAACTTCCAGTCGATTCCCTGACCGGATTTTTCGATCAGATCGAGCCTCTTACACCATTGTGTGATGAGATCCGCCGCTGCATTTTATCGGAGGACGAGATCGCGGACGACGCCAGCAGCACGCTCCGCTCCATCCGCAAATCCATGCGCGGCATGAACGATAAGATCCGCGCACAGATGAACTCGATGATCAACAACACGACCACTCGCGGCTATTTACAGGATACTGTCATCACGATGCGCGACGGCCGCTACTGCCTGCCAGTCAAAGCCGAGGCAAAATCGCAGGTTCCCGGTATGGTGCACGACCAGTCCTCCTCCGGTTCCACGCTCTTTATCGAACCGCTCGCTGTCGTGAACTTAAATAACGAATACAAAGCACTCCTGATCAAGGAAAAAGAAGAAATTGAAGTCATCCTCGCCAACTTAAGTAACTTAACGGCAGGATACTCCATGCAGCTTCATACCGATTACAACGTGCTCACGGAACTTGATTTTATTTTTGCAAAAGCAGCCTTCGCACAGACTTACAATGGTGTTGCCCCGACCTTCAACACAGATGGTCGGATCAATATCAAAAAAGGCCGTCATCCACTGCTCGACGCAAAAAAAGTAGTGCCGATCGACGTGCGCCTCGGAGAAGATTTTACCCTGCTTATCATTACCGGTCCAAACACCGGTGGTAAGACCGTCTCCTTAAAAACCGTCGGTCTTCTGACATTGATGGGACAGGCGGGACTTCACATCCCTGCTTCCGAGCGTTCGGAGCTTGGAATTTTCGAGGAGGTGTTTGCCGACATCGGAGATGAGCAGAGTATTGAGCAGTCCTTAAGTACATTCTCCTCCCACATGACAAACATTACCCGCATTTTAAGCCAGGTCAACGACCGCTCTCTCGTGCTCTTTGATGAGCTCTGTGCCGGAACTGACCCGACAGAGGGTGCCGCACTTGCAATCTCCATTTTATCGAAATTAAAACTGTACGGTGCGCGTGTCATGGCAACTACTCATTACAGCGAATTGAAAGTATTTGCCTTGCAGACATCCGGTGTGGAAAATGCATGCTGTGAATTTGACGTTGAGTCTTTAAGCCCGACTTACCGCCTGTTGATCGGTATTCCCGGAAAGAGTAACGCATTTGCGATCTCAACCAAACTCGGTCTCAGCGAGGATATCATCGAGGACGCTAAGGGACGGATCAGTGAAAACGATATGAATTTTGAGGATCTTTTAGCGGACCTTGAAAAGAGCCGGATCACGATTGAAAAAGAACAGCTTGAGATCAATCAGTATAAAGAGGAAATCCAGAAACTAAAAAAACAGCTTGAGCAGAAACAGGAACGCTTAGACGCAAGCCGTGACAAGATCCTTCGCGAGGCAAATGAGCAGGCTTATAATATCATCAAAGAAGCCAAAGACCTCGCCGACGAAACGATCCGCAATTTCAATAAATACGGCACCGCACACGCTCCGGTCAGCGAAATGGAAAAAGAGCGTACCAAACTGCGCGATAAGATGAACAACGCACAGAAAAAAATGTCTGACCAGAAAAAGAATGCTGCGCCGAACCATAAAGTTCCAAAGAAACTCCGCGTCGGCGACCGCGTCAAAGTCATCAGCATGAACTTAAACGGAACCGTCCACTCCCTGCCAAACGCAAAGGGTGACCTTTATGTACAGATGGGAATTCTGCGCTCCCTTGTCAACATCAACGACCTGATCCTGTTAGAGGAAGAAACTTCCCCGACCAGCAAAAAATACGGCCGTACCGGTGCCGGCAAGATCAAGATGAGCAAATCCGCATCCGTCTCCACAGAGATCAACCTGATCGGCAAGACCACCGACGAAGCGATCGCGCTTTTGGATAAATATTTAGATGATGCCTACCTTGCACACATTCCATCCGTGCGAATCGTCCACGGAAAAGGAACGGGTGCACTGCGCAATGCTGTACAGGCACATTTAAAACGTTTAAAATATGTGAAATCTTTCCATCTCGGAGAGTATGGTGAAGGTGATGCCGGCGTAACGATTGCTGAATTTAAAGACTGATTTCGTACAAATACACTGCCGAAGCAATACCATTTCGTCTGATTTACAAACAGAATACACAACTAACAGGAGGTAATTTTATGGCAGCAAAGCAAAAAATACTGATTGTCGATGACGACAACAATATCGCAGAACTGATCTCTCTTTATCTTACCAAAGAGTGTTTTGATACAAAAATCGTAAATGATGGGGAGGAAGCCTTAAAAGCATTTGAGCAGTACAGCCCGAACCTGATCCTGCTTGATCTGATGCTTCCGGGCATCGACGGCTATCAGGTATGCCGTGAAGTCCGCGCAAAAGCAAGCGTACCGATCATCATGCTCTCCGCAAAAGGCGAGATTTTCGATAAAGTACTCGGTCTTGAGCTTGGCGCAGACGACTATATCATGAAACCGTTCGATTCAAAGGAGCTTGTTGCGCGCGTCAAGGCTGTTTTGCGCCGTTACCAGCCGGTCAAAGTCGAAGAGCCAGCGCCGGAATTAAAATGTGTGAAATACCCGGATCTGATCGTCAACTTATCCAATTACTCCGTTATTTATAAGGATAATCCGATCGACATGCCGCCAAAGGAATTAGAACTTTTATATTTCCTTGCATCCTCGCCAAACCAGGTATTTACCAGAGAGCAGCTTCTCGATCACATCTGGGGCTACGAATACATTGGCGACACACGCACCGTGGATGTCCATGTAAAACGTCTCCGTGAAAAAATAAAGGACAATGACAGCTGGAGTCTCTCGACCGTCTGGGGCATTGGTTATAAATTTGAGGTTAAAAATATATGAAACGGACACTCTACCCCAAACTGCTCGGCGGTTATCTGATCTATGGACTGATCTGCTTTATTATTATTTCAACCTTTGGTTACCACATTACGTTTCACTTCTTAGAGCGCCGGGACGCCTCGACGCTCTACCGGGAGTCTGCGCTGATTTCCTCTAACTATGCGGAAAACTATTTTAAGCGTTCCATAACTTTAGAGGAAATGAAAACACAGCTCTCCACCCTAAGCACTTACCTTTCCAGCGAAATCTGGATTATCGATAAGCAGGGACAGATCCTTTTAAACACAGCTTCTGCTACTTCTCCAGTGGAAAATGCAGAGCCGGAAGTGATTCCTGATTTTGACGTAACTGATTTTGGAAATAAATATTACCGTACCGGAAACTTTTATGGTCATTTTGATTCGGAAACCTTAAGTGTTTTTTCACCAATCACCGTAAATTATAAAGTGCGCGGCTATGTGATCATACATAAACCGGTCAGCTCCATCGTCAATTTATCCAACCTGCTGACAAATCTTTCCTACCAGACATTTGCACTGTTATTTCTGGCAGCCTTTGTCGTTTTAGCGCTTTTCACCTGGATCGTCTACATCCCGATCCGCAAAATTGCACAGGGTGCCAATGAATATGCCTCCGGAAATTTTGAAACAAAGATCGATGTCCATTCCAACGATGAAATTGGTTATCTTGCCGCCTCGCTCAACTATATGGCAAATGAGCTGAACACACTCGAGGAGGATCAGAAAAAATTCGTGTCCAATGTATCACACGATTTCCGCTCCCCGCTGACCTCGATCAAAGGCTATGTTGAGGCAATGCTTGATGGTACGATTCCTGTGGAAATGCAGGATAAATATTTAAACATCATCCTGTTTGAGACAGAACGCCTGAACAAATTGACGAAGAGCCTTCTGGAATTAAATAAATTCGGTTCACACGGTGTCATGCTCGATATCACAAATTTCGATATCAACCATACGGTCCGCATGACGGTACAGACTTTTGAGGGAATCTGCATGGAAAAACATATCAGTTTCAACCTGATCTTAAGCGGCGAAACCCTGTTTGTCTCCGCTGATTTCAGCAAGATCCAGCAGGTACTTTATAACCTGATCGACAATGCGCTCAAATTCAGCCACGCAAACTCGGCGATCACGATCGAGACGACCGAAAAAAACGAGAAAGTTTTTGTCTCTGTCAAAGACACCGGAATCGGTATTCCAAAAGATAGCATCAAAAAGATCTGGGATCGTTTCTACAAGACAGACCTCTCCCGTGGAAAAGACAAGAAAGGCACCGGTCTTGGACTTTCCATTGTAAAAGAGATCATCCAGGCACATGGAGAAAATATCAACTGTATCAGCACAGAAGGCGTTGGCACGGAATTTATCTTTACATTGCCGTTAGCGAAAGAGCAGGAGGAGCATGCCTAGTGGCATGCTCCTTTTTTGCATAACAGGATTGTTAACTTTCACCGGAACAGTTAGATTCCTTTCCTATTTCTTTTTCTTCCCTTTCACCTCCGGCAGCTCCTCATACATCACAACGAACAATCCCTGTAAAAACTCTTTATCATCCACCTCATCTACCAGCAGCATTTCTTTTGCTCCCTCATACGGCAGTTCATAGGAGGCTTCCGGCAGATAGGAAAGCGCCGCCTTTACCGGCTTTACCAACAACCTGTCATCATAGATGCCACCGACGATTTTACCACGGTAATAGATAATAAACTCGCCCATCATAGCCCGGTACGAGATTTCTTCCAACTCCGCTAACTGTCCTAAAACAAATTGTAAATATTCCTTACTTGATGCCATTGTTCCACCTCATTTTCCCTTTTTAATCTTCGGTTATTTCTGTGTCATCGATCTGCTTTATCGCATGGATGCTTACCTGCAGGGATCCCGGAAAAATCCTTTCCGTTGACATATCCGGCATTGGAACATCCCGTTTTTCCACTTCCTTTTCAGTCAGCGTAATTGCATCCATCTGGTTCAGTTTAAACATCCGGAAATCTTTTCTGAACCTGCAAAATCCCCATACATACCAACTGCTCCATTGAAAGATCAGATAATATGGTTCTATTTCTCTGCTGCTGTCACCGTTTGGTGCATAATATAGTTAAACGTGATTACCATAACATTTTTCAATATATATGAACAGCCTCGGCTTGATGCAATTTTCCACTCAAAAAACTAAAAACCACCTTTTGATATCCAAACCTATCTACCAATCGAGTAGGAGGCGGTGACTAACCGCCGTCCTCTCACACCACCGTGCGTACCGTTCGGTACACGGCGGTTTCAA
>CAKREH010000051.1 GCA_934317215.1 uncultured Roseburia sp. | reverse complement strand
CTTATTTTTACGGTTTTCTTTTCATTCCGCACAATATCACTTATTTTTACGGTTTTCTTTTCATTCCGCACAATATCACTTTTTTTGCGTTTTTCTTTTCATTCCGCGCAAAATATTTTTATCCTCTGCCGATATCCGGTAGGATTCGATCATTTTCTGGATTGCCTTATTGTATGTCTCGTCATCCAAATGATTCTCCAGTAAAAATGCATGTGTCTCCTTCGGAAACTTTGCATATGCAGTTGCGACGCCCCACGCAACTCCCATTTTCCGGTAATATCCAGGATGATCGAGTCTGTCCCACACAGCCAGCACACGCGCAATATATTCTTCTGTCAGAAAATGATCCATCAGCATGACTGCAACGACCCGCTGCTCAAATTCCTGATCAGATTTCGCATAAGGCATCAGAAAATTCCAGACTTTTTCGCGGTGTTTCTGCGCAATTTTAAAAGTTGCACAAAAGCAGTCATTGACCGACCAGTCATGGATCTTCGGAATAAATGCCTGCACATATTCCAAAAGCTCATCAATCTCTCCTTTTGCATATCCGAGTACGAGTCCCTGCAGCATGATCTCCTCATAAGTATCGCAGGCAGCGTACTCTAAATACCCGCGCCAGTCCTCTTTCGCAATCTTTTTTGCAAGAGTGCGCAGCTTTGGGATACGCACACCTATGATCGGATCTGTCCCGGGGATCAGACCGGATGTAAACTTCTGAAATCTGGGTTCTGCTTCCGCCTCTAACCATGCGCGGATCTCTTCTTTTGTCATGTGTGTGTCTCCTCATTTTTATTATAAACAAAATGCCTTTGGACTTTTTATATTACCATACCACACAGAACAGACGAAAACCACCTTTAATTTTCATAGAGTTCCCCATCCACGATACGAACCACTCTCTTTGCATGTTCGGCAACGCTTAAATCATGCGTGATCATGACGATCGTATTTCCCATATCACTCAGACGCTGAAATAGTTTCAGCACTTCTTTTCCACTGTTGCGGTCTAAGGCTCCTGTCGGCTCATCTGCTAAGAGGATCGCCGGCTGTCCGACTAAGGCACGCGCGATTGCAACACGCTGCTGCTGACCGCCGGAAAGCTCATTCGGTTTATGGTCGATACGCTCTGCAAGCCCTAACATTGCAATGATATCCATGCTGGCATCCCTTGCGTCCTTTAAGGTCATTCCGCGCATCAGAAGGGGCATGACGATATTCTGAAGCACATTGTAGGTCGGGATCAGGTGATATTTCTGGAAAATAAATCCAATCTTCTGGTTACGGATATTTGTCAGTTCTTTTTCCTTTGCCTTTTCGATCTCCACACCGTCAAGGTTATAGGTTCCTTCGTCTAAGACATCCATACAGCCAATGATATTCATCAGCGTACTTTTGCCGGAACCGGATGATCCTAAGATGGCAAGGTATTCTCCCTGTTCGACGGTCAGGGAGATGTCTTTTAATACATGCAGGGAACCAGATCCCATCTTGTAGGATTTGTTGACATTTTGCATGGTGATGATCTCGGATGTATGTTCTGCTGCGGCAGTTTCTTTTGTGTCTGCCGGTATATGTTCATTTGAAAATGGTTTCAGGATTTGTGCTGCGTCCATGTGTGCTCCTTTCTGTGTGTATGGCTCGCGTGACTGATTGTAAAACTCAGCTTTACTTTTGTGATATTGTGAAACTGGCACTGGTTTAACGAAGGCACGCTCTCGCTGCGTGTCGCTCGTAGCGGATACTAAGCGCATAAAATACATGCGCTAAGTACCGACGGCTCCCCAGCACCTTCTTATAAACCAGTGCCAGTTTCACAATTACTTTTAGTTTTTGATGAGTTTTCCAATCAGCCATGCTGCCGTTATGTTACTGTAACATCCAGATTTCTTCGATCACTTCGTTGCCGTCAGTGTCTGTTTCTACCAATATTTTTAGCAGATCACCTGAGGCAAGGCGTGAAAAAGTGGTCGTAGTGTCTGATGTTGTATGTACGGTTACGCCGACAGGGATCATGGTTGTGACTGTCATATCGGCCATGCCGCCCGGTGCGCCCTGCGGCATCTCGGTGCTGTCCATGTCGGGCGGCATCTGCATCTGACCGGACTGCTCTGTACTTTCTGTATCGGTCGATGTACTTCCCATATCTGACGGTGCCTGATTCTGACCGGACTGCTCTGTACTTTCTATATCAGTTGATGCACCACTCATATCCGGAGGCGTCTGATCTCCACCGGATGATCCATCCATATCCGGCGGTGTTCCCATACCAGATTTATCCCCGTCTGAACCTGTACTACCGCTCTTATCGCTTTGACCTGTAGAATCTGTGCCGCCATCATTCTTATCACTCTGACCTGCTGAACCTGTGCCGCCATCATTCTTATCTTTCTTATCACTCTGACCTGCTGAATCTGTGCCGCCATCGCTCTTATCGCTCTGACCTGTACTGTCTGAACCGGCGTCATCTTCCGCCTTTGCCTTCTCCTTCGCACGTTCTTCCGCTGCCTTCGCCACCGACTCATCCACTTCCATATAAGTAACTTCATTCCCCTCAATCGACGAAACATACGCATAGACATACTTCTGATGATCCCCCAGCGCACTTTCCGTCTCCACTCCACCTATCCGCCACATCACACATGCCGCAATAAGTACAATCACTAATACAATTACAACCACAATCGTTACTTTCTTCTTCATCAACCGACTTAAACCTTTCTCTCTTTTACTCTGCCCCCAGCGCCTCCACCGGCACCAGTTTCGATGCCTTATACGCCGGATAGAATCCAAACAATGTTCCCGTGATAAGTGCAAACAGCAGTGCGATCAGAAATGCTGCCGGTGTCAGTTCGACACGCACGCCAAGATACCGCGCCACCGGTGTGGCAAGCAGGCTTGCCGCAATGCCGAGCACGCCGCCGATCAGACTGATCGCAGCCGCCTCTGCTAAAAACTCAAACAAAATATTCCCCTGGGAACAGCCGATTGCCTTTAAGATTCCAATCTCATTGGTACGCTCTTTGACAGAGACAAACAATACGTTCATGATGCCGATACCACCGACCACAAATACGATTGCCGCCATGGCGATCAGAAGCATCGTCAAGATCTCATTAGACGCCGATGCGGCTTCCATCTTGCTTCCCGCATCCTCAAAGGTAAATTCTGCATTCGGATAGGAAGTTGCAAGCACTTCCGTGATTTCCTCCGTGACACCGGATACATTGCTGACATCCTCCGCGATCACGGTGATGGTCGGGCTTACATTTGTTCCCACTATATATTTCACTCCGGTCGCATACGGAATGAAAACGGAATCATCCGGACTGATACCGGATGCCACCGTACCCATAGATGAGAGCACCCCGTTTACCACATAAGAGCGTTCATCAATATAGATCACACTTCCGTATGCATCGATTGCACTTCCAAAGATCTCTTCCGCAACGGAAGCTCCGAGCACACAGACTTTTTCTTTATTCTCATCATCGGATTCCGTGATAAAATCCCCGACAGCAAGGCTGAGATTACTGATAGCTGCATAGTTGTCCCTGACTCCGGCGATCGAGTAGGTCTGTGCCTCATCGAGATCACCGCCATCCACGGCAGACCTTGTCGTATAGGAGATCGTTGCCGCTGAGATCCCGGAGACAAAAGTTTCAATATCGTCCACGTCATCTTCATCTAACGTGATATTTTCCTGGTTCATGCGGTCTTCCATATCACTGCCGCCGCCAAAGAAGCCACCCATGTCACCCGGCATGCCGCCTCCGTCACCACCATTTCCACCTCCGGGACCTCCCGAAGGTCCACCGGAAGCCCCTGACCCTCCCGATGAACTGCTGCCAGACGGTGCACCTCCGCCGGACGGCATCATCATCATTCCTGAGTCGGAGGAGTCATCCGAACTTTGATTTCCACCTCGGTTTTTATCACCGCCGTCATAGGAAATATCGATCGCACCTGCATTTAAGTTTTTAAACTGATCTGCCACATCCTCCTGACCGCCTTTTCCGATGGCGATCACCATCACGATCGTTGCCGCGCCGACAATGATACCGATCGACGTCATGATCGTTTTAAATTTATTCTGGGTAATATTGATCCAGACAAGTCTTAATAATTCCGATGGTTTCATTCGCCCGTCACCTGACTTTCTATCAGAACCGTCTCTCCCTCGGAAAGTCCCTCTGTGATCTCCACATTGACGCCATCGGAAAATCCGGTGGTCACTTCTTTTTTCTCAATGATTCCATCACTGTCTTTGACTTTCACATAAGATGCCGTTCCCTCGTTGATGATTGCTTTATTAGAAACATAGACAACGTCTGCCACCTGCTTTTCAATGAATGTCACATTTCCTGTCATATCCGTGTAAATGCCGTCCACGTCACTATTTATTTTTACCGTCACATTATAAGAAACCGTAGAGGAACCGCTCGATACGGAAGTATCAATGCTTTCGACCTCACCGGAAAATGTCTGATCCTCGTAGGCATTGAGCTCGATCATGACCTCATCCCCGATCGCGATCTCAGAGATATCCTCCTCGGAAACAGATACCGTCATCGTCACTGCATCTGTGTCCGCAAATGTTACAATACCCGTACTTGCAGTCAGATCATCTCCTGCCTCGTATCCGACCGACATGATCGTGCCGTCATAATCCGAATAGATCGTGCCATCTCCGACAAATGCCTCAAATTCAGATAAAGCCTCTTTAGCATCTGTCAACGTATCCTGTGCCGTATCCACTGATACATCCACCCCTGTCACATCCGCAGAATACTGGCTGTCTGCGTTTTGATAAGATAACATTGCCTCTTTGTATTTTTTCTCTGCCTCCACGGATTTTGTAGTGTATGCACTCTTTGCCGCTTTTAATTTATTGTACAGTTTGTCATAATTTTCCTGCTCATCTGCAAGTGACTCACTTAAATCCATTCCACTGTCGATCATTTCCTGATAGTAGGTAAGAAGTGCCTGTGACTCATCCACTGCCTCCTGGGCCTCGTCCACCGCATCCTGCAGTTCACTGATGGCTGCCTCATATTCTTCCTGTGCCACGCTTCCCTCCGCCACACTTAAGTTATAGGAATAGCTCGCACTTACCTTTTCTTTTGCAGAACTGAGTGCCGCAGAGTTATAATCTGCCGAAGCCTCCGTCACAGCTTCCTTTATTTTTTTCCTGTATTTTTCAATGCTCTCATCTGTCAGTTTTAACAACGCATCTCCCGCTTTTACCTGTTGTCCGACCGAAACATACACTTCCTCTACCTCCAGTGCCACCGATGAATTATTGGTGGATGTTCCTGTTGTCTGGATTCCACTTGACTGGCTGCTGCCAGAATTTGAAGACGTGCTGATATCTTCATCCATATCCTGTGAAATGCTTCCAACCGTCACACTTCCACTCTCTGTGATCCCGACGGTAAGCATTCCATATTCTGCTGTCGTCTCTTTATAGACCGTCTCTGATTCGCCGCTGTCCGAAGTCTGATGTGCATATACACTGATCCCTCCGATCAAAAGAAGTGCTGCTGCGCCCAATGAAAGAACTGCTGTTGCTTTTTTCTTTTTCATTCTGTTTTTTCCTCCTGATCTCCCTGAAATGTAACGGTTGCGGAAGAACCAGAACCAAGTCTTCCATCCGAATTATCAATTGAAATGATCACTGCATAAGTAACATTCGAAACACTGCCTCCGGTCGTTGCCGAAGATGCAATTGATGAGACGGTTCCTGTCACTGCTCCATCCCGGTTTCCTGCTATCATGACAGATACCTCATCGCCGACACCAACCTGTGCAATATTCTCCTGTGGCACTTCCACGGAGATCATGATCGTCTGTGTATCACAATACAGCGCAAACGCAGTACCTGTTTTTAATGTATCCTCTGCCTCATAAGGCACTGCCGCGATCGTTCCATCTTCATCCGCCATAACAACACCATTCTCTAATGCAAGAAGTGCTGTCTGTTCCTCTTTTAACGTATCAAGCGTATCCTGTGCAGATTCCACTGCACTCTCCAGTTCCGAGATGGTTGATTCATAAGTACTTCCCGCATATTTTCCTTCCACCACTGCAGTGTCATATTCATTTTGCAGTGTGGCTTTCTGTGTTGCTGCATCACGCTCTGCCTGTTCATAGTCAGATTTTAAATCATCGAGACTTTCCGTCAGCTCTGTGATTTTTGTATTGGTTTCTTCCACATTTTTATTGTAAGTCTCAACGGCAGAATCAAATTCCTTCTGCGCCTGTTCGAGTGTGCTCTGCGCTGCATCTGCCGCCATCTGTGCCGACGTAAGTGCTTCTGACTGCTGTTCCCTTGCCGTATAATCATCCATTGCCTGCTGTACGACTGCAAGAAGCGTATCGTTATCCACTCCCGCCTCAATCTGTGCCCTGATATAGGTTAAATCCGTCGCTACCGCCTGTTTTGCACTATCATCCGAATTTTGTACCTGTGTCAGAGCATCCTGTGCCTGTGCCAGTGCAGTTGTCGCTGCATCCACCGCTGCCTGTTTCTCATCAATCGCACACTCCACATAATAGTCATTGTTATCGATCTTTGTCTGATATTCTGAAATCTGCTCTGCAGCCTCATCATATGCTTCCTTTTTTTCTTCCACTGCAGCATCTAGCGCATCTACCTGTGCCTGATAATTGTCCGCTGCTGTCTGTGCCGTCAGATTGGCATCCTGCTTTGTGCTCTCTGCGGAAAGTTTTCCGCTTGCAAGATCTGCCTCAGCTGTTTTTAATGTATTCTCAGCATCACTGATGGCATCTTCGTAATATGATTTTGCCGCTTCCATGCTCTCATCCGTCAGTTTAAACAATGCATCTCCCTTGCTCACGGTATCCCCGGACGACACGTAGACCTCTTCCACAGTCATTGTAACAGCATTTACCGTAAATTCCGGCATCTGGCTGATCGTTCCGATCTGCGTGGTACCCTCTTCCGAAAATGAACCATCTGTACTCTCCTGCTGGCTTGTATCCTGATCTTTTAAACTATTTTCCGTACTGTCCGGCTGTGACCCGGATACTGCAGCCTGATACCCGATTCCGCCGGTCATCACACAGACTGCTGCGATGCTGGCGATCACACCTGCCATTCTTTTTCCTGGTTTTCTCATTGCTTTCCTCTCTTTCCATACTCATGCGCTCCGTTTTTACAATAAAAAAATAACATTGCAACCTAAAGAACAGCTGATTGCAATGTGATGGTTATGTGAAGAAAGCGTTAAATAAGTGTGTCATATAAAAAACCGGAGTGGCACACATCTTTTTGCACCACTCCGGCATTTTTCGTTTTCCATGATATTCTTTTTTATGATTGCCGGTTGTCACACACTCACGTTGTGCCGTGCACAAGGTCAGTATGTCTCATCACCGATCGTCTTCCCATATACCATGTCAGTGTGTCTCATCACTGATCGTCTTCCCGTCCACAAAATCAGTGCGTCTCCCCACTGACCGTCTTCACATCTGCCTCGTTCTCAGCGATCGCCCGGATGCCGCACTCTAATGCCTTTGCGATCATCTCCGCCGGCATGCACGGTGTTCCCTCCGGCAGTTCAAGCGTCTGCTCCGGTAAGTAAGGGACATGTACAAATCCACCCCTCATATGTGGATATTCCTTATCGATCATGTAGAGGACACGGTACATGATATCGTTGCAGACAAAGGTTCCGGCCGTATAGGAAACGCGCGCCGGAATCTTTGCCTCTTTCATGTACTGTACCATGCACTTGACCGGAAGCGAGGAAAAATATGCATTCTCTCCGTCTTCCCGGATCGGTGTATCGAGCGGCTGCTTTCCCTCATTGTCCGGGATACGCGCTTCCATCAGATTGATTGCAACTTTTTCCACTGTGATCCCGGATCTTCCACCAGCCTGTCCGACACATAAAACTGCATCCGGATGATGTTTCTCCACCGCAGCCCTGACCACTTCCTCATCCCTTCCAAACACGGTCGGGATCTCTATTTTGACCACTTCTGCCCCCGCTATCACATCCGGGAGAAGTTTGACTGCCTTGTAGGCAGGATTGATCACTGCTCCGCCAAACGGGTCAAAACCTGTCACTAATATTTTCATTCGTATGCTCCTTTTATCTCCGGTTATTTGTTCAAGAAACGATCCCACTCTTGTGTATCCCCGGAACCGCTGACGCGAAGCAAAAAGGTATGATCCTCCGTATCGATGGAAATAACATAATTTCCGTTTTCCTGCTCAATGGAATACACTTCACAGCCCTCTAATTCTTTGAATTTGTCTGCATATGCCTCTGGTGCGATCGTGATATCCTCATTTTTCTGTTTTAAATTGCCGTTCGCATCATAGACTTTATAGCCTTCCTCCACCAGTGTCTCAATTTTCGGTTCACTGATCTTTAAAACCAGCTCATTTGCACGCATCTCCCGGATGTCACGGTTGCAGGAATTCTCCGGCAGGATCGTCACATTGTCAAATACGATCTCAAACATCCCGCTCACCGCACAGATCTGCGCAATGTATGCCTCCTTAAAGCAAAAATGATCCAGTTCATTTATTGTATGATATTTCATGGTAATCTCCTTTTTTTGCGTTATTTGTTACTGTTCACTCGCACCTCGTTCCAGTAACGGATTTTGCCGATGCTTCGCATTCCAAATCGGCAAAATCTGCTGCCACCACTGTATCATACGGCATTTTCAGTTCAGAAAATGCCTGCCTGTGAACATTAACCGTTATTTCCCTGGTCATTATACCATTTCCCATTTCATTTTGACAATTCGAAAAAAATACCGTACAATTCTCTCGATTATAAATATTTATCATCATTATTTTACGGAGATCAATCTATGAAAAAAATTATTTTTCTTGATATTGACGGAACCTTAACCTCGGAGATCGACGGTTCCCTCCCGGAGAGCGCTATCGACGCCATAAGGCGTGCGCGCACCTTTGGTCATCTGATGTTTATCAATACCGGACGCTGCTTTCAGAACGTGGAACCGCGTTTCAGACGGATCGGTTTTGACGGATATGTCTGTGGATGCGGCACAAATATTTTCTGCTCCGGCACAGAGGCTCTGCACGCTGCGCAGACACACAATATTACCATGCAGCTGTTAGAGGCAGCACGAAAAACCAATGTGGATATACTTTTCGAATCCAGGAAAGAAGTTGCCTTCGATAAAAGCAGTCCCCTCACACACCCGGATGCCATACGCCAGTATAAAGCATTTTTAGGCCGTGGCTATGATATGCCGGAGGATCTGGAAAATCCGAATTTCTTCTGCGATAAATTTGTAGTCTGGTATCAGACTCCTGACCAGTTAGAAGAATTCCGGAAAGTCAGCGATCCTTATTTTACCTGCATTGACCGCGGCGGCACTTTCCGCGAATTTGTCCCAATCGGTTACAGCAAAGCGACCGGCATCCAGTATGTGCTCGACTATTATCATCTGGGTCTTGATGCCGCCTACGCGATCGGCGACAGCAACAATGATCTGCCGATGCTCTCTTATGTACCAAACAGCATCGCCATGGGAAATGCTTCCCCGGCTTCCCTGTTTGATCAGGTATCTTTTGTAACGAAACGCGCAAGCGAGGACGGTATCGCTTACGCGTTAGAGCAGCTTGGATTTTTCGAATCCTAAAAATACAACTGCTGCTCTTCTTAAAAATCAGCAATCATCTTTTATTTTACGCAATATTTTGTTTGAGACAGGTCTTAATATCATCCTCTGCATTACTGATCTGTCTCAAATGAAACGTATCGGTCAGATACTGCAATACATTCGGACTTAAAAATGCAGGCAGTGTCGGTCCAAGATAGATATTGTGGACACCGAGACTTAAAAGTGCCAGGAGATCTGCCACCGCTTTCTGTTCATACCAGGAAATGATCATGGAAAGCGGAAGCCCATTGACATCGGTCTCAAACGCATCCGCAAGTGCCGTCGCGATCCTGACCGCCGAATACACATCATTGCACTGTCCGACATCTAAAAGTCTTGGCAGTCCTGCCACCTCCCCAAAGTCTAACTTGTTAAACCGGTATTTTCCACAGGCGAGTGTCAAGATCATGCAGTCTTTCGGTACCATCTGAGCAAATTCCGTGTAATAATTTCTACCCGGTCTGGCACCATCACAGCCCCCGATCAGGAAAAAGTGCCGGATCTGTCCGTCTTTTACCGCCTCCACGATCTTATCTGCCTGACTTAAAGCTGCGACATGTCCAAAACCGACTAAAATCTCTTTCTTCTCCTGATCTTCCCTAAATCCGCCAAGCTCCAATGCCTGCTTAATGATCTCACTGAAATCTTTTTCCCCTTTCTCATTTTTTCCGATATGCTTCACACCTTCCCAGCCGACCACATTCGTGCTGTAAATGCGGTCTTTGTAACTTTCCCGCGGGCGCATCAGACAGTTTGTCGTCATCAGGATACAGCCCGGAAGGTTGTCAAACTGCTTCTGCTGATCCTGCCATGCACCGCCAAAATTTCCGATCAGATGCGGATATTTTTTTAACCCCTCATAACCGTGGCACGGCAGCATCTCACCGTGGGTGTAAATGTTGATGCCCGTATCCTTCGTCTGCTCCAGCAGCATCTCAAGGTCTTTTAAGTCATGCCCGGAAACAATGATAAATGGTCCCTTTTTGATCGTCACATCCACCTTGTGCGGATATGGGTTTCCATAGATCGTCGTGTTCGCTTCATCTAATTTTTTCATAACCGCAAGCGCCATCTCTCCCGTACGCATCGTCATGCGGATCAGTTCCTCTACCGTTAAGCTGTCATCCGTGGTCGCCTCAAGCCCCAGCACATAAAAGTCATCCACTTCATCGCTATAATAACCCAGTTCCCTTGCCTGATGCCCATATGCGCTGATGCCTTTTAATCCATAAATGATCGTCTGACGCAGGGAACGGATATCCGGATCTAACGTATTATCATACATGATCCCCGCAAGCGGTGCATCGCGCAGCATATCGCTCTTGCTCTCCGGCAGATCGTAGGTGGCATGTGCCGTCGGATTGCTGCTCCTTCCCGCCATCTCCCTGACCTGCTCTTTGATCCGCTGTGATTCCCGAAGCAGCTCTAAATGTGCATCCACATCAAAGTTCACGTTCGTTAATGTTGTAAACAGCACATTTTCAATAAAACTGACCACCGTTTTATCCATATGTGCACCGTTTTCCATCAATACTTTTCCATAACAGCTGATCCCCTTTACCTGAAAAATCAAAAGATCCTGCAGGTTAGCAATCTCCGGCGTCTTTCCACAGACACCGAGTTTGGTACATCCTTTGCCGTTTGCCGTCTGCTCACACTGATAGCAGAACATCTCATAGTTTAAATCCATGTTATTTCCCATCATAATCTCCAATCTTACAAAACCTGTTTCCATTCTTCACAAATACATCCATAAGCCCATTTCCTGTCGCCGGTTTTCTCTCGTGTACTTTAAAAAAATTCCATATCCGCAATATCTTTTACGATCTGCGCCATCTGTTCCTTCGTCTGTGCGCCTCTCGCCGCATCGATGACCTGTCTCTTTTCATCTTCCGTCATCATGGAAAACTGCCCTAATGCTTTCTCATTCATTGCTAACCCAAACCCAAGACCTACCGGTAATCCATCTTCTTTAATCATATAAATCTCCATTCTTGCGCTGTCTTTTGCGCATCTCAAGTTTGTGCGTAAGCACAAATCTTGCGTGTGAAAAATCTTATTTTTCACACTATCCTCCCTGTTTTCCGGAGGAAAATGCGAGCTCATTAACGAGCAGAGGATTTTCCTCCCTGCTTTCCACCTTGTTTCCAATAAAGATTCGAGTGTCAAAAGGTGGTTCACAACTTAGCGGATGCCAAATTGCACAAAGCCGGGACTCGTTTTGTGACTTGGGGAGAAAATTAGAAAATCTATCTCAGGCATGCTTAGCTTTTCTTATTTTCGGACAACGGAACAAAATAGGCACTGCTTTGTGCAATTTGCCAATCAAAAATTTAAGAGCCACCT
>CAKREH010000050.1 GCA_934317215.1 uncultured Roseburia sp. | reverse complement strand
CGTATTCTTTACTATACCGGTGTTAACTATAAGATTGGTGATACTCATGAAGGTACTGCTACCATGGACTGGATGGAGCAGGAGCAGGAAAGAGGTATCACGATTACATCAGCCGCTACAACATGTCACTGGACATTGGAAGAGTTCACAAAACCAAAGGCAGGTGCTTTAGAGCATCGTATCAATATCATTGATACCCCTGGTCATGTTGACTTTACAGTAGAGGTAGAGCGTTCACTCCGTGTACTTGATGGCGCTGTCGGCGTCTTCTGTGCAAAGGGTGGTGTTGAGCCTCAGTCCGAGAACGTATGGCGTCAGGCTGATACCTACAATGTACCGCGTATGGCATTCATCAATAAGATGGATATCTTAGGTGCAAACTTCTACGGTGCTGTTGATCAGATCCGTACAAGATTAGGAAAAAATGCAATCGTTCTTCAGTTACCGATTGGTAAAGAGGATGATTTCAAAGGTGTCATTGACTTATTCGAGATGAAAGCATACATCTACAACGACGATAAGGGTGATAATATCACTGTTACCGATGATTTAGGTGATATGAAAGATGATGCAGAGCTTTACCGTTCTGAGTTAATCGAGAAAATCTGCGAGTTAGATGATGACTTAATGATGATGTACCTTGAGGGTGAAGAACCATCCGTAGAGGAAATGAAAAAAGTATTGAGAAAAGCTACCTGTGAATGTACAGCTGTACCTGTTTGCTGTGGTTCTGCTTACAGAAACAAGGGTGTACAGAAGCTTCTTGATGCAATTATCGAGTACATGCCGGCTCCAACAGACATCCCTTCAATCAAGGGTGTAGATCTGGATGGAAACGAAGTAGAGAGACATTCATCTGATGATGAGCCGTTCTCAGCTTTAGCATTCAAGATCATGGCTGACCCATTCGTAGGTAAACTTGCATTCTTCCGTGTATACTCCGGTAGCATGGCAGCAGGTTCTTACGTTCTCAATGCAACAAAAGATAAAAAAGAGCGTGTTGGACGTATCCTTCAGATGCATGCGAATAAGAGACAGGAGCTCGACAGAGTTTACTCTGGTGATATCGCAGCAGCAGTTGGATTTAAGTTCACCACAACAGGTGATACCATCTGTGATGAGCAGCATCCTGTAATCTTAGAGTCCATGGAATTCCCAGAGCCGGTTATCGAGCTTGCTATTGAGCCGAAAACAAAGGCTGGACAGGGTAAGATGGGTGAGGCTCTTGCAAAACTTGCAGAAGAGGATCCTACATTCCGTGCGCATACTGATCAGGAAACAGGTCAGACAATCATCGCTGGTATGGGTGAGCTTCATCTGGAGATCATCGTTGACCGTCTCCTTCGTGAATTTAAGGTAGAGGCAAACGTTGGTGCACCTCAGGTTGCTTACAAAGAGACATTTACAAAACCTGTAGATGTTGAGTACAAATATGCAAAACAGTCTGGTGGACGTGGACAGTACGGACACTGTAAAGTTAAATTCGAGCCGATGGATCCGAACGGTGAAGAGACATTCAAGTTCGAGTCTAGCGTAGTTGGTGGTGCTATTCCGAAGGAATACATCCCGGCAGTAGGTGAAGGTATCGAAGAAGCAGCTCAGGCTGGTATTCTTGGAGGATTCCCGGTACTTGGTGTACATGCTAACGTATACGACGGATCTTACCATGAAGTCGATTCATCCGAGATGGCATTCCACATTGCCGGATCTATGGCTTTCAAGGAAGCTATGCAGAAGGCAAGCCCGGTATTACTTGAGCCGATCATGAAGGTTGAAGTAACTATGCCAGAGGAATACATGGGTGATGTTATCGGTGATATCAACTCCCGTCGTGGACGTATCGAGGGAATGGATGATATCGGTGGCGGTAAGCTTGTAAAAGCTTATGTTCCGCTTGCTGAGATGTTCGGATATTCTACAGACTTACGTTCTAAGACACAGGGACGTGGTAACTACTCTATGTTCTTCGAAAAATATGAGCCAGTACCAAAGAATGTACAGGAAAAGGTATTAGCAGACAAATCTAAATAATAGACCATCTGTTTTTCCTGTGGAAAAGGTATTAGCAGACAAATCTAAATAATGCACCATCTGTTTTTTCTGTGAATAATACTAAAACATCCGGATTTCCTGTAAAATATAGGAAATCCGGTAAGAAATAGCTTGAAAAACCAATGATTATTTTATATAATCAGAGTTAGCCGAGTTATTGAAAATAACAACTATAGCCCATAGGGCATCATTTTAAGGAGGATATTCAAAAATGGCAAAAGCTAAGTTTGAAAGAACAAAACCACATTGTAATATCGGTACCATTGGACACGTTGACCATGGTAAAACAACTTTAACAGCTGCTATCTCTAAAGTATTAGCTGCAAGAGTTGCTGGTAACACAGCTACAGATTTCGATAACATCGATAAAGCTCCAGAAGAGAGAGAGCGTGGTATCACAATTTCTACTGCTCACATCGAGTATGAGACAGAGAAGAGACATTACGCACACGTTGACTGCCCAGGTCATGCCGATTACGTTAAGAACATGATCACTGGTGCTGCTCAGATGGATGGTGCTATCCTCGTTGTAGCTGCTACTGACGGTGTTATGGCTCAGACAAAAGAGCACATCTTATTATCCCGTCAGGTAGGTGTACCTTACATCGTTGTTTTCTTAAACAAATGCGATATGGTAGACGATCCGGAGTTAATCGAGTTAGTAGAGATGGAAGTTACAGAGCAGCTTGAAGAGTACGGCTTCGAAGGATGCCCGATCATCAAAGGTTCTGCTTTAAAAGCTCTTGAAGATCCAAACGGCGAGTGGGGAGACAAGATCATGGAGTTAATGGATACTGTTGATGAGTACATCCCAGATCCACAGCGTGATACAGATAAACCATTCTTAATGCCAGTTGAGGACGTATTCACAATCACAGGTCGTGGTACAGTTGCTACCGGACGTGTTGAGAGAGGTACATTACACTTAAATGATAACCTTGAGATCCTTGGTGTGAAAGAGGAAGTTCAGACAACAGTTGTAACTGGTATCGAGATGTTCCGTAAACAGTTAGACGAGGCTCAGGCTGGTGATAACATCGGTGCATTACTTCGTGGTATCAACCGTGATCAGATCGTTCGTGGTCAGGTTCTTGCTAAACCAGGTACAGTTACATGCCATCGTAAATTTACAGCTCAGGTTTACGTTTTAACAAAAGATGAGGGTGGTCGTCATACTCCATTCTTCAACAACTACCGTCCACAGTTCTACTTCAGAACAACAGACGTAACTGGTGTATGTAACTTACCAGCTGGTACAGAGATGTGCATGCCTGGCGATAACATCGAGATGACTATCGAGTTAATTCACCCAGTAGCTATGGAGCAGGGTCTTACATTCGCTATCCGTGAGGGTGGACGTACAGTAGGATCTGGACGTGTTGCTACAGTTATCGAGTAATTTATAATTTTAAATTATATATTGCAGATTGTATTCCGCAATCCCTGAGAAATCGGGGGTTGCGGTTTTTTTCATTCATAGGAAATTACGTCCTATGAATGAAAAAGCCCTCCGGGCGGGATGCGCATCTCGCGGAGTAGAAGTTAGCTGTAAACAGCACCGCTCGAGCGCGAAAGAGTCGCAAGCGACTCTTTGTTCTATAAAACAGTTTTTGCTGATGCATTTATTCCAAAAGAATGGTAAACTGTTATCTAATGAGCCTGCAGGAAATAAGGAGGTAACAGGCAGGACTTACAGTAATATGATTGATTTAGAAAGAGGCAGAAGATGAACAATAAAACAACAAGAAATAGTATCCTGTTATTGGTAACGGCAGCCGTCTGGGGGGCTGCATTTGTGGCTCAGACAGTTGGTGGACAGACAATCGGAGCATATTCGTTTAATTGTGTCCGGTGTATTATCGGGGCACTGGTATTGATACCTGTCATGAAATTTTTAGATAAAAAAGATCTGTCGCCAAGAAAACCACAGACGAAAGAAGATTATAAATTGCTGATAAAAGGTGGAATTTGTTGTGGAGTGGCACTTTGTATATCTACAAACTTGCAGCAGGTTGGAATTTTGATGGGGGCAAGTGCGGGAAAAGCAGGTTTCCTGACAGCGGTGTATATATTACTGGTGCCGATTCTCGGATTATTTTTACATAAAAAATGTGGGATAAATATCTGGTTTGCAGTTGCTCTGGCACTGGTGGGACTGTATTTTCTGTGTATGCAGGATAAGAATGGATTTCAGCCGGCGGATCTGCTGCTTCTTTGCTGTGCACTCGGTTTTTCCATACAGATTTTATTTGTCGATTATTTTTCTCCGAAGGTTGATGGGGTACGTCTTTCCATGATACAGTTTCTGGTAACCGGTTTGCTGACTGCGATTCCGATGTTTACAGTTGATATGCAGCATTCAATTTCGGGTATTGAAGCGTGGGCGTCAGCCTTTTTATCATGGTCGGCGTGGGTTCCGATTTTGTATGCGGGAATTATGTCATGTGGTGTGGGATATACGTTACAGATCATTGGACAGAATGGGCTTAATCCTACCGTGGCATCCTTAATTATGAGTTTGGAAGCCGTATTTTCGGCGGTATTTGGCTGGCTGATTCTTGGACAGAAGCTGAATGCAAAAGAGATACTGGGATGTTGTCTGATTTTTTCGGCGATCATTTTAGCGCAGCTGCCGGTACAGCGAAAAGCAAAATTAGCAGATGAAAGTCATGGGGAGAACAGGAGTGAGTAAAAAATCGAAATATTTTTGGAAAAAGATTTTGATTTTAACATGGATGTTCAGTTTATTTCTTGGCATACTGTCAGGACCATGTGAGGTAGACGGAAAGAACCAAAAAGAGAAAAAAGATTATGGCGTATTTTTAAGCATTGATTCGTCTCAGATAAAAAAGTTATACGGATATAGACTGGTGGTCATTGATGCACAGTATTTTTCTGCAAAAGATATCCGTACCCTGCACAAAAAAGGCGTAAAAGTATATACCTACTTAAATGTCGGTTCCATCGAGAATTTTCGCTATTATTATAAGAAATATGAATATCTTACAATCGGAAATTATGAGAACTGGGAAGAAGAAAAGTGGGTAGATGTTTCAAATAAGGACTGGCAGAAGTTTATGGGAAAACTGTCGAAGAAGCTGCTGAAAAAAGGGGTGGATGGTTTCTTTATTGACAACTGCGATGTCTACGATTATGCAAAGACAAAGAAAAATTTTAAAGGACTGGTCAAAATACTGAAAAATATCAAACGTCTTGGAAAAGGTGTCATGATCAATGGCGGAGATGTTTTTGTGACAAAGTACAGAAAAACATACGGATCGGCGAAAGATATCATGACTGCCGTCAATCAGGAATCTGTGTGGAGCAGTATTCGGTTTGAAACGGGCACGTTTGGGAAACAGCCAGAAGATGTGCGCAAATATTTTTCCGATTATGTTCAAAAATGCAAAAAAGATAGAATGGAAGTCTATCTTTTAGAATACACGAAAGATAAAAAACTGATCAGACAAATTAAACAGTATTGCAGAAAAAATAAGTTTCACTATTATATATCGGATTCAATCGAATTGGATTAATAAACAAGTATCATTCATGATTTAAGGGGAGGAGTTTGAAAATGGAACAAAAAGAAATGGCAAAAACGAGGCTGATTATTTATGTGCTGATGGCTTACGGACTGACCTGTCTGATGGGAATTCTGATGTGGTATGGCAGTACAAAGGGTTATGACCTTACGGTATTTCCAACAGCGCAGATGATGTATCCGGCAGCAGGTGTGATCATTGGACTTTTTCTGGCACACAAAGGAGAGAAAATCCTGCCGGCAGGTTTTTTTATTACGGTTTTAGCGACAACGGGTGCCCTGATCGTATTGGCACTTTTATCCGTATTTCTGCCGGTAAATGATTTGAACATTGCAGGGATGACGATGTCTGTTTATAATCTGATTTCTCAGTATGTACTTATTATCGGGAGTATCGTGGCACTTGTTTTTCTTGCAGTAGCGGGAAATGAAAAGCGGGCGGCAGCGGGGCTGACCAGACAAAACTGGAAAAGCGCTGTGCTCATTGTACTTGCGTTTGTGGGTATTTATATAGTAAGAACTGTAGTGTCTGTAGCAGTACAGGGTGTGTCTGATGGCAGTGGAATGCAGTATGTAAAGGAATGGGCAGCAATGTTTAAAGATCCTATGATGTGGATGAATATTGCTGCACTTCCGATCAATTATTTCTTCGTGTTTATTGCATTTTTCGGAGAAGAATATGGCTGGAGATATTACCTGCAGCCGGTTTTGCAGAAACGGTTCGGGCTTCGTGCAGGTGTGCTCATACTTGGTGTTGTATGGGGATTATGGCATATCCCGGATGATCTGTTTTATTATACACAGACATCAGGAATCCAGATGATTTTTGCGCAGCAGATCACATGTATTTCACTTGGAATCTTTTTTGCATATGCCTATATGAAAACGCAGAATATCTGGGTACCGGTCTGCCTGCACTATCTGAATAACAACCTGATACCGATCATTTCAGGAACATTTTCTGCGGATGTTCTGGAAAATCAGACGGTAAGCTGGAAAGATCTTCCGGTTGCACTGGTGTTAAACGGATTGTGCTTTGGATTTTTCCTGCTCGCAGATGTGTTCAACAAGAAAAAAAATCAAAAAGAGGATTAATTTGAAGAAAAATTTCCTGTAAAAACATATGGTGTCATATGAAAAAGCGCATGTACAGTAAAAAAAGATCGTCAGAAAGATGATTTTACTGCATATGCGCTTTTGGTTCATGACAATAGAAAGCCTGCAGAGCGTGAATTCTATTTTAAAACATGATTTTGGATTTATTCTTTAACAGTCTGGCACCATTTACGATCAGAAGAATCCCAGCGGTGATTCCACCTGCAAGGACACAGATACCAACTGCCAGTGTAGATGCTCCGGCAGAACCCATTGTCTTATAAATTTTCTCGTCCATCTTATATGCCCCCTTTGTTTGGATTTTTCATATTCTTAATGTATATTATTCTATCATTATTCTCATGAATATACAAACCCAGATTAAAAAATATCTAAAAATTACAGTTCATCGGGTGTCCAGTCACCGAGAACCAGTTTTCTTGAAAAATGTCCGGCCTGTTGTTCATCCAGATTTTGAACAAAATCAGCCTGGTCAGAAAGTGGACGGCAGTCAGAGACTGCGGGGTAACTTGCGTATTCGGCATAACATACCGTTTCATGTGTATTTTCGCGGTTCCAGTCATGAAAACCGGCAGGATGGATATGCGCGCCAAGTTCACAGGAAATCAGGATCGTTTTTGCATAGTCGCGCCATGGTCTGCCAAGATAGACAGATTCGGCAGGACAGTCTTTGGAGATGAACCGGCAGTCAGAAAAAACGTAGCCGTATGCCTGCCCTTTTGGCGTGGAGGCGGCAGTTACATAGCCCTGGATAGGAGGGAATGCAGATGTATCGGAAACTGAATCCGATTGTTCGGATGTTTTTGTGCGCAGCAGGGATTCTAAGGTACAGTGTTCAAAATATGCGGTGGCACTTCCAAAAATAAAATCAATATCGCCGCAGATATAGCAGTTTTTATAATATTGTCTGCCATTGATGCGTGGGGCAAACTGTTTTGGCCCGATGAAACCGCCAGGCTGTCGTTCTTTTTCGGGAAGCGGCCCGGTAAAAAGAGTGTCCTGATGACCGAGAAGGCGGCAGGAATCGATCATAAGACGGTCTCCGTCGGCATAGAGAGCGATCGCCTGTCCGTGTGTGGCGGAATCCCCAGAGGCATTTTCGATAGTGAGATGCTGGAGCGTTACATCATGTGTATCGATAAAGAGGGTATAAGTGCGGAATGTACCGCGCTTACTGCCATCTTCCATCAGATCCAGGGCATAATCATCATAGCTGATGACAGTGTCAGAACTGCTTTCGCTCATTCCGCGAAGTGTGATATATGGTTTATTTATGGTCAGTTTTTCATGGTAAATGCCCGGTGCGATTTCAATGATAACAGGTGTTGTGTTATTAGCAGGAATTTGTGCAAGGGCAGAGCCGATGGAGGAAAAATGTTCCGGGTTGTCGGAAACATGAAGTATTTTTTGCATGGGAAAATCCTTTCTTTGTTTCTTAATATTTTCTGAGGATAGTATAACATAGATTTTGCCTGGTTGAAATTGGGAAAGAGTATGATTATAATGGAAAGTAAAATAGGAAAAAAGTACGATGGGAGGAGATTATGGAACTCAGTGATAAAGAAATCAGAGCACAGATCTGTGATGTGTGCCATAAGATGTGGCAGCTTGGATGGGTTGCATCAAATGACGGAAATGTGTCGGTAAAACTTTCCGATGGCACATTTTTAGCAACGCCGACCGGCGTGTCAAAAAGTATGGTAACACCGGAAATGATCGTGCATATAAATAAAGCAGGAGAGGTGATCGAAGCTGCGGACGGATACCGCCCGTCGTCCGAAATGCGGATGCATTTCAGATGTTATGAGGAACGTGAAGATGTCGGGGCGGTATTACATGCACATCCTCCGGTTGCAACGGGATTTGCCGTGGCAGATATTCCGCTTGATGAGTATTCCATGATCGAGACTGTGCTCGCACTTGGTTCAGTGCCGATTGCGCCTTATGCGACACCTTCCACAGATGAGGTGCCGGATGCCATTACCCCGTATCTGCAGGAACATGATGCGATCCTGTTAAAAAATCATGGAGCGGTAACAGTTGGAGCCGATGTTTATACGGCGTATTACCGGATGGAAACGTTAGAGCAGTTCGCAAAAATAACATTGACGGCACATCTGCTCGGCGGTGCAAAAGAAATTGACCGGGAAAATATCGATCGGCTTGTGGATCTTAGAAACAATTATTATAAAATGAGTGGAAAACATCCGGGGTATAAGAAATATAGTGGTGAGTCGCATTTTTCTTCAAAAAACAAGGAGGATCGCAGATGAGTACAGGCAGACATAAACAGGAACGCGGCGTTGGGCTGCAGCCATTGGATGAGATCAATGGATATCAGGTACGTCCGGGGTTTTATAACAGGGATGGTGCGACAGCAACCACAAGGGGTGTCAGCTTTACGATCCATTCCTTTGGTGCGACGGCATGTTATCTTCTGTTGTTCCGGCCGCAGGAAAAAGAGCCGTATGTGACCCTAAAATATCCGGAAGCTTATCATATTGGAAACACATATTCCATGTTCGTTTTTGGATTGAAAATCGAAGAGTTTGAATATGCGTTCCAGTTGGACGGACCTTATGATGAGAAGAAGGGATTATTATTTAAGAAAGAAAATGTTCTGCTTGATCCGTATGCGAGAGCAGTAACGGGACAGAGAAACTGGGGAGAGCGCCCGGAAGGCGGTGCAGACTTTGTTTATCATGCCAGAGTTGTGGAAAACAACTTCGACTGGGGAGATATCCGTCCGACGGAGCATCCGTTTGAGGATCTTATTATATATGAGATGCATGTGAGGGGATTTACGAAAGATGCATCATCGAGTGTTACACCGGGGGCGGAAGGCACTTATGAGGGACTGCGCCAGAAGATCCCGTATCTGAAGGATCTGGGAGTGAATGCAGTTGAACTGATGCCGATCTTTGAATTTGATGAGATGGAAAGCACCAGAGTGGTGGATGGAGAGCGTCTGTATAATTACTGGGGCTATAATACGGTATGTTTTTTTGCGCCCAATACCAGTTATACCTCGGTGGTGGAACATAACCACGAGGGAGATGAGTTAAAAGAGCTGATCTACGAGCTAAAGGAAAATGGAATCGAAGTTATCCTGGATGTTGTATTTAACCACACGGCAGAGGGAAATGAACATGGTCCATGTTTTTCTTTTAAGGGAATTGATAATGACATTTATTATATCCTGACACCGGACGGATACTATTATAATTTCAGTGGCTGCGGCAATGTCATGAACTGTAATCATCCGGCGGTACGACGTTTTATCATTGACTGTCTGCGTTACTGGGTGACGGAGTATCGTGTTGATGGTTTCCGTTTTGACCTGGCGTCTATTTTGACCCGCGATGAAAAAGGAGCACCGATGGCAGATCCGCCATTGCTTCAGGCGATCGCATGTGATGCGATTCTTGGAAAAGTCAAACTGATCGCGGAGGCATGGGATGCGGGTGGTCTCTATCAGGTTGGAAGTTTCCCGTCATGGAACCGCTGGTCAGAATGGAATGGAAGATACCGTGATGATATCCGTCAGTTTTTAAAAGGTATGGATGGAATGGCAGGAACAGCAATCACGCGTATCACAGGTTCAAAAGATCTTTACCCGGAACACCGTGGGGACAGTGCATCTGTTAACTTTATCACCTGTCATGACGGATTTACACTGTATGATCTGTATGCCTATAATACGAAGCACAATGAGAAAAATGGCTGGAATAATTCAGATGGTGATAACAACGGAAACAGCTGGAACTGTGGAGCAGAGGGAGAGACAGATGATCCGCAGATCGAAGGACTGCGTCTTAGAATGGTCAAAAATGCAGTTGCAACCTTAATGTGCAGCAGGGGACCGGCCATGTTTTATGCGGGAGATGAATTTTGTAATACACAGTTTGGAAATAATAATGCTTATTGCCAGGATAATATTATTTCCTGGCTTGACTGGACCAGACTGGAGAAATATCAGGAGATCCATGATTTCTTCAGGTATATGATCGCATTTCGCAAAAAATATCCGATTTTGCGCCGATCCACGAAAAAAGCGCTCTGCGGATTACCGGAGATCAGCATTCACAATGGTTTCCCGTGGAATGGCGGTACGGATTATACCAGTAAACTGATCGGTATCATGTATGCCGGCAGGGATGACGCGGATACCAGGGATGATATCATTTTCTATGGAATGAATGCATACTGGGAAACACTTGTCATGCAGCTTCCGGAACTGCCGAACAACCTACAGTGGAAAATCTGTGTCAATACAAATATAGAGTATGAGGATGGAAAAGATGTAGAGACACAGACGGAGTTCTATTATAAAAAGACGTTAAAAGTTCCGCCGAGAAGTGTGGTTATTTTAGTGGCAGAATAGTGTGAGACATAAAAATGCGGCGGGTTACAGCCACCCGCCGTCTAATGTAATGATCTGCCCGGTCAGGTATTCATTTCCTGTGGCAAGCTGTACTGCAAGATGGGCAGCCTCCTCCGGCGTTCCAAATCTTCCTGCCGGGATCTCATCTGCAAGTTCTGCGCGTTCTTCTTTGGAAAAACAGGCATTCATCTGCGTATCAATGACACCGCAGGCGATTGCATTGACCTGGATATTGCTTGGGGCAAGTTCTTTTGCGAGTGCTTTGGTGAAGGAATTGATGCCGCCTTTGCATGCGGAATAAGCAACTTCACAGGAGGCACCGGCAATGCCCCAGACGGAAGAGATATTGATGATTTTTCCTTTTTTTTCGTGCACCATATGTGGAATTGCAAGCCGGCTGGTGGAAAAGACGGATGTGAGATTTGTGGAGACAATGTGGTTCCAGTCATCGATCGACATATCCGTCAGCAGCCCGATATAGGAAATACCGGCATTGTTGATGAGGACGTCCACGCCACCGAAGCGTTCTGTAATCTGTTCAAATAATTGTTTGACATATTCAAAAGAAGAAACATCGCCCACGCTGGCGAGCACTTCCGTGTGAAAAGTTTCTTCCAGTTCTGTTTTGAAATTTAAAAGTTCCTGTTCTGATCTGGAACAGGTAATAATCAGCCGGTCGCCTTCTGCGGCAAATGCGGATGCAATCGCGCGTCCGATTCCACGGGAGGCGCCGGTAACTAGTACGGTTCTATTCATAAAAATCTCCATTCTTGCGCTGTTTTTGCGCATCTCAAGTTTGTGCGTAAGCACAAATCTTGCGTGTGAAAAATCTTATTTTCCACACTAAGCTCCATTCTTGTCCATTATTGGAACATTTCCAGTTTGTGTTTACGCTATATTTGTATATTTTTTTATATTCATTTTAATACATAGTATATTGACTCATTTATGATGCCATTCGCCGTTTGTCAATCATGCAGGTATGTTGCCTCACTTGCGTTCATTATATCATGTGCAAAAACAGCACATGATCCAATTCACCGTTCGTCAATCATACGAGCATGTTGCCTCACTTGCGTTCATTATATCATGTGCAAAAACAGCACATGATCCAATTCACCGTTCGTCAATCATACGA
>CAKREH010000049.1 GCA_934317215.1 uncultured Roseburia sp. | reverse complement strand
CGGAAAATCTCTGATTTTACGGACGTGCACTGCGGACAGGAGTGAAGCCAGTAAAGAAATGACTGCTTGCAGGCACTGCGGCACAAAGAAATTTAAATGGAGACAAAAACAATGGACATAAGATTTGCAACAATGAATGATATAGATGCGGTCACAGAGATGGAACGACAGTGTTTTCCACCGGAGGAAGCAGCGGAAAAGGATTCTTTTGAAAAACGCCTGACCGTATTCCCGAATCATTTCTGGTTACTGGAAGATTCCGGGAAACTGGCAAGCATGATCAATGGAATGACGACAGATATTCCAATCCTGCGGGATGAGATGTTTGAGGATGCCACAATGCACCGTGAAGAGGGACGGTGGCAGATGATCTTTGGAGTAGCAACGCTGCCGGAATATCAGAAAATGGGATGTGCGTCGAAACTCATGGAGCGTGTGATCACAGATGTCAAAGAGCAGGGACGAAAAGGGATCGTTTTAACGTGTAAAGAGAGTCTTATTCCATTTTATGAGAAATTTGGTTTTGTAAATGAAGGAAAGTCCATGTCAAAACATGGGGGAGCCGTGTGGTATGATATGCGGCTGGTATTTGAAGAATTGTAGGGAAAAGGAATTATTATAATATGAAGAAACACAGATTGCCATACATGGTTGCAGGGGCAGTATTGTTTGCTGCACTTTTTACCGGATGTACCAATGAGCGCTTAGAAGATGAACTGGATTTCCGCAAGATTGGGATTAACAGTATGCAGTCCGGTGATTATGAAGGTGCAGTGGCTGCTTTTAACAGCGCATTATCCCAGTGTGTGGGGAAGATTACAGATACAGAACTCGACATCTGCTATTATAAGGCGGCAGCACAGTATGCCGGTGGAGATATAGAGGGGGCTCTTGCTACTTATCAGGCGATGATTAATTATGATGAGGAAAACGGCAACGCATATTATCTGCATGGATGTCTGAGTCTAAAGCAGCAGGATACGGATACGGCAAAAAAAGATTTTGCCAATGCTGTCAAATATAACCCGGATGATTATGAACTGTATGTTGGGATTTATGAGAACCTTGCCGGTAATAATATGACTGAGGAAGGGGAAGAGTATTTAAACAAAGCGTTTGATATCAAGGGAAATTCCGCAGAAAATCTTACCTGGCGCGGCAGGATTTATTATCTGCTCGGACAATATGAGAATGCAGTCAAAGAGTTAGAAGGAGCAGTCAAAAAGGACAGTGCCAAAGCAAACCTTTACCTTGCACAGGTCTATGAAGCGGAAGAAGATTCTGCAAATGCGGAAAAATATTATCAGGCATATGTCGACAGTGGTACGGCGGACTCTGTGGCAATGAATGCGCTTGCCGAGATCCAGATGGAAAAAGGCAATTATGAAGCGGCATTAGAAGATATCAGACAGGGACTTGCGATGGACAATGTCACAAATCAGCAGGAACTTCTGTCAAACCAGATCATTGCCTATGAGTACAGCGGTGATTTTTCATCTGCGTGGGATGTCGTTCAGCAGTACGTTTCCCTTTATCCGGATGATGAGGCAGCACAGAGGGAATATATTTTCTTAAAGAACCGTCAAAATACGGATGCGGGCAGCGATACAGAAAGTACGGATTCTGCAGATGAAGGACAGAACTCTACAGAAAATCGTTCATCACAGAGTGATTCGGCAGGGGATAATTCTGCAGAAGACGGTGTTTCACAGGATACAGGAAATCAGAATTAAAGGCAGCAAGGGAGGAATACATGCCAGAACCTATTAAAATAGAAGAAGTAAAAGAGCGTGTCATCTTAGTTGGTGTGAGCGAACAGGACGGTGACGATGCAGAAGATTCCGTCGCAGAGTTAGCAGAACTTGTAAAGACAGCAGGCGCAGTTACCGTCGGTACGCTGATCCAGAAACGGGAACTGATCCATCCGGGCACCTATGTCGGAACCGGAAAAGTGCAGGAGATCGCCGATATGATCGCGGAACTTGGTGCGACCGGTATCGTCTGTGATGATGAGTTATCACCGGCACAGCTCAAAAACTTAGAACAGATGTTAGACACGAAAGTCATGGACCGCACGCTGATCATTCTTGATATTTTTGCAGCGCGGGCAACGACGAGCGAAGGAAAGATCCAGGTTGAGCTGGCACAGTTGAAATACAGGCTGAGCCGTCTGACCGGACTTGGCAGGTCGATGTCAAGACTCGGCGGCGGTATCGGAACCAGAGGACCCGGTGAGAAAAAGTTAGAGATGGACAGGCGTCTGATCAAAGACCGTATTGCGCAGTTGAACCGTGAATTAAAAGAAGTGAGGAAGCACCGTGAGATCACACGTGCTCAGAGGGAAAAGAAACAGATTCCAGTGGCTGCGATCGTCGGCTACACCAATGCGGGAAAATCAACACTTTTAAACCACTTAACGGGAGCGGGAGTGTTAGAGGAAGATAAGCTGTTTGCAACTTTAGATCCGACAACGCGTGTCTTAGAACTGCCTGGCAGACAGGAAATCCTTTTGACGGATACGGTCGGTTTTATCCGGAAACTGCCGCATCATCTGATCGAAGCATTTAAGAGTACTTTAGAGGAAGCCAAATATGCAGATTATATCGTGCATGTGGTGGATGCGTCCAATCCACAACGGGACAAGCAGATGCACATTGTGTATGACACACTCTATCAGCTCGATATCAGGGAAAAAACGGTTATTACCCTATTTAATAAGCAGGATCAGGTCACAGATGAGGAGCCGATCCGTGATTTTAAGGCAGATTATACATTGGCGGTTTCCGCAAAAAAGGGAACAGGATTAGAGGAGTTGAAAGAACTTTTCTGTACGCTGCTGCGTGATAATAAAATATTAGTGGAGCGTATAATCTCTTATCAGGAGGCTGGAATTTTACAGCAGATCAGAAAGAGTGGGGAACTTTTAGAGGAAGAGTACCGGCCGGAGGGCATTTTTATCCGCGCCTATGTCACACCGGAAATCTATGGCAGTTTATAGAGGCTTTGTGTTTACGAAGATTTTTGCATATGGTACACTGATATAAAATTTGACAGAATACAGACAAAATTTTGCACAGAAGCGATGAAAGCGTGCTTCGGAATGGAGAAATTATGACAATATTAATTCAAAATGGACAGGTGATCAATCCTGCTACAGGGATGAATGAAGTTGCAGATGTATTGGTGGAAAATGGTGTTGTTTCTAAGATCGAAAAAGGGATCAAAGAGAAAGCAGACCGGAAGATCAATGCAAAGGGATGTTTTGTCATGCCGGGATTTATTGACATGCATGTGCATCTGCGCGATCCGGGATTTGAGGAAAAAGAGACGATCGAGACAGGCTGCCGGGCAGCAGCACACGGCGGATATACGACGATTCTTGCAATGCCGAACACCAAACCGGTCGTTGACAATCCTGACGTGGTAAATTATGTACACAATAAGGCAAAAACTGTCGGACTTGTCAATGTACTGCAGGTTGGTGCCGTGACAAAGAACCAGGAGGGAAAAGAACTTGCGGATATCGAGGGAATGGTAAAAGCAGGTATTCCTGCAATCAGCGAGGATGGAAAATCCGTCATGAACGCCCAGTTATATCGTGAGGCGATGGAAAAAGCTGCAAAATTAGGCATTGTGGTACTTGCACACTGTGAGGATAAAAATCTTGTCAATGGCGGTGTCATGAATGAGGACGAGCATGCAAGAGAGCTTGGATTAAAGGGAATCACAAATTCCGTAGAAGATATCATTGTAGCAAGAGATATCATGTTAAGCCACGACACCGGGGCAAAACTTCATTTGTGTCACTGTTCGACCGAAGATTCTGTCATGATGGTCGATCTTGCAAAACAGAAAAATGTAAAAGTTACCGCAGAAGTATGCCCGCATCATTTTACGCTGACTTCGGATGATATACGAAAAATCGCACCGGAAATGGATGTGGAAAAGAATGTGATCGCTGCAGATGCAGATGCGGATACCAATTTCAAGATGAACCCGCCGCTCCGCACCAAAAAAGATGTGGAGACACTTAGAGCCGGACTTCGTGACAATATTATGGATGTTATTTCTACCGATCATGCACCGCATACGTTTGCGGATAAAAACACATCCATGAAGAAAGCACCGTTTGGAATCGTCGGACTTGAGACCGCAGCATGCCTGACTTATACGGAACTGGTACTTGGCGGATATCTGACACCGATGCAGATGGCAGAAAAGATGAGTTATAATCCGGCGAAGATCGTCGGAATTGACAGGGGCGATATTGCTCCTGGAAAGACGGCAGATATCGTGATCTTTGATCCGAATGAAACTTATAAGATTGATAAAAACAAATTTGCAAGCAAGGGAAGAAATACTCCGTTTGACGGAAAAACTGTGACAGGAAAAGTAAAAATGACGATTGCTGGCGGTCATATCGTATATGAGGAATAGAAAAACGGGTGAACAGTAGCAAGCGGGTAGATAAAAGGAGAAAATTCATGCAGACAAAGGGCACAAAATTTGAGGAAACTGCGATCATCATCAGGCAGGAAGAGATCGCGGACGATATTTACAGCATGTGGCTGCGTACAGAGCATATTGCAGCGCATGCAAAAGCAGGACAGTTTGTTTCTGTATACTGCAATGAGGGAAGCAGACTGCTCCCAAGACCGATCAGTATCTGTGAGATCGACAGAAAGGACGGTGCGATCCGTCTGGTATACCGTGTAGCAGGAAAAGGAACCGCAGAGTTCTCCGGCATGCGCACCGGTATGCAGTTAAAAGTGGTAGGACCGCTTGGCAACGGATTTCCACAGAAAAATAAAAAAGCATTTTTAATCGGTGGAGGAATCGGAATCCCGCCAATGTTAGAACTTGCAAAAGAGTTAGACTGTGAGAAACAGATCGTACTTGGATTTAGGGATGAGCTTTTCCTGCTGGAAGATTTCCGTAACCGTGGACAGATCTATATTGCAACGGAGGATGGCAGTGCCGGAACAGAGGGAAATGTTCTCGATGCGATCCGTGAAAACGGGCTGGATGCAGATATCATCTATGCCTGCGGACCAACGCCGATGCTGCGTGCAATCAAAGAATACGCCGTAGAGCAGAACATCGAGTGCTGGATTTCCATGGAAGAGCGTATGGCATGTGGAATTGGAGCCTGCCTTGCCTGTGTGTGCAAGTCAAAAGAAAAAGATGCACACAGCAATGTAAAAAATAAGAGAATCTGTAAAGAGGGACCGGTATTTCTTGCACAGGAGGTAGAATTCTGATGAACATGAAAGTAGATTTATGTGGAGTGACATTAAATAATCCGGTCATGACTGCGTCCGGAACGTTTGGCGCCGGAGAAGAATATTCGGAGTTTGTGGATTTAAACCGTCTTGGTGCTGTTGTGACGAAGGGCGTTGCAAATGTACCGTGGGAAGGAAATCCGACACCGCGTGTTGCTGAGGTATACGGGGGCATGTTAAATGCGATCGGACTTCAGAATCCGGGCATTGACTTATTTATTGAAAGGGATATTCCTTTCTTAAAAAAATATGATACCAGAATTGTGGTCAACGTATGTGGACACACGACCGCTGAATACATAGAGGTTGTGGACAGGCTTGCAGATCAGCCGGTCGATCTTTTAGAGATCAACATTTCCTGCCCGAATGTAAAAGAGGGTGGAATTGCATTTGGTCAGAATCCAAAGATGGTGGAGGACATCACAAGAGAGATCAAGGCACACGCAAAACAGCCGGTCATCATGAAACTTTCCCCGAATGTGACAGATATCACGGAGATGGCGCGCGCAGCGGAATCCGGCGGTGCGGATGGATTATCTTTGATCAACACACTGACAGGCATGAAGATCGATATCCACAGACGTACATTTGCGCTGGCGAACAGAACGGGCGGTATGTCAGGTCCTGCAGTGCATCCGGTTGCGGTTCGTATGGTATACCAGACCGCCCAGGCAGTAAATATCCCGATCGTAGGCATGGGCGGGATCATGAATGCGGATGATGCGATCGAAATGATCCTTGCAGGTGCAACGGCAGTGTCTGTCGGAACTGCAAACTTTACCAATCCACAGGTAACCATGGAGATCGTCGATGGAATCCGGGACTATATGGAGCGTTATCAGGTAAAAGATATCAAAGAACTTGTAGGTGCGGTACACGATAGATAGTATGTCAAAATTAAGATTTATACTGGCAGATGGACTTCCGGAGAGGGAACTGGATTTTTTAAAACAGAATATCGGACCAGAAGCGGATCTGAAACTGGTGGTAACGGGTAAAAATAATGCCGGTCGTGAGGCAGAGTTTTTTTTGTACCCGTCAGAAGAAAGTGTGCTCATCTCTACGGATGGGCACATTATTTCTAATATGGATCAGCTTGGAATGGCGACGCTGGGATATATCGGACCGGGCGGGAATGAAGATCATGGGATGCAGGCTGCGGTCATGTTGATCGAAGGTCTTGAGGAAGCAGACAGAATGTTTCTTGAGCGGGTATATGAAAGAAAACATGGCATTCCGTGGACAATCGTTACGACAGAACGCTGTATTGTGAGGGAGATCACACTGGATGATCTGGATGCACTGTTTGCATTGTATGCCGGGAAAGGTATGACAGATTATTTAGATCCACTGTATGAATATGAAAAGGAAAAAGAGTATCAGCGGTCTTACATCGATTATATGTACCGGCTTTACGGATACGGCATGTGGGTTGTGATAGAAAA
Organism: uncultured Roseburia sp.; assembly: GCA_934317215.1. Lineage (GTDB taxonomy): Bacteria > Bacillota > Clostridia > Lachnospirales > Lachnospiraceae > Roseburia. The sequence continues at coordinate 9,231 of CAKREH010000049.1, read as the reverse complement.
GGCGACAGGAAAACTGATCGGAAGGGTCGGGATAGAAAACCGTGAAGCGTGTGACGGTGAGCCGGAACTTGGATATATGATCGATGTTTCGCATCAGAAAAAAGGATATGCAATGGAGGTCTGCCTTGCTGTGATTGATTATGCATGGGATTTTCTTGAATTCGATCAATTAAATTGTCTGATCCAGAAGGGGAATACCGCATCCGAATGTCTGGCAGAAAAACTGGGATTTACATTCCAGGAGGAAATGGATCTGGACGGAAAATGCATGAAACGCTATACCATAAGCAAAAGCGGGGCATGATATCATCAATAAACGTTGCATTTTCCATAAAAATAAAATATAATATAAACTACTAAAAAAGGGATAAAGTGGGTGAGGCACATGGCGGATTTTTCATCAGAATCACTGGATCTGCAAAAAAAAGTAAAAGAAGAGGACGATAACATCAAGCCAATGAAAGAGTTTGAGAGTCCGGAAAAACTATATGATGAACTGATCGCCAGTGTGCGAAAGTATCATCCATCGACAGATATATCACTGATCGAGAAGGCATATCATGTTGCGAGGGATGCACATGAGGGACAGGTTAGAAAGTCCGGCGAACCATATATCATCCATCCATTGTGTGTTGCGATCATTTTAGCAGAGTTAGAGCTGGATAAGGAGACGATCGTTGCAGGGCTTTTGCATGATGTTGTGGAAGATACTGTTATGACGGATGAACAGATCGCACAGGAGTTCGGGGATGAGGTTGCTCTTCTGGTAGATGGTGTTACCAAGTTAGGACAACTCTCTTATGATGCCGATAAAGTAGAGGTTCAGGCAGAGAATCTTCGTAAGATGTTTCTTGCAATGGCAAAGGATATCCGTGTTATCCTGATCAAGCTTGCGGACCGTCTTCACAATATGCGTACGCTCAAATACATGATACCGGAGAAGCAGAAGGAAAAGGCGCGTGAGACGATGGACATCTACGCACCAATCGCGCAGCGTCTTGGTATTTCCAAGATTAAGATCGAGCTGGACGATCTCTCACTCAAGTATTTAGAGCCGGATGCCTATTATGACCTGGTACATCAGATTGCACAGCGCAAGAGCGTCAGGGACGAATATGTACAGAAACTGGTGGAAGAAGTGCGTCAGCACATCAAAGATGCAGGGATTCCTGCACAGGTTGACGGTCGCGCAAAACATTTCTTCAGTATCTACAAAAAGATGGTCAACCAGCACAAGACGTTAGACCAGATCTATGACCTGTTTGCGATTCGCATTATCGTGGATTCCGTCAAGGACTGTTATGCGGCACTCGGTGTGATCCATGAGATGTATAAGCCGATTCCGGGACGTTTTAAAGACTATATTGCGATGCCAAAACCAAATATGTACCAGTCGCTCCATACGACTCTGATCGGACCGACCGGCCAGCCGTTTGAGATACAGATCCGTACCTTTGAGATGCATCGTACAGCTGAGTACGGTATTGCTGCCCACTGGAAATACAAAGAGGCGAGCAACAATGGCGGCATTGCACAGCCAATGACCGTTACCGAAGAGGAAAAGTTAAGCTGGCTCCGTCAGATTTTAGAGTGGCAGCGCGATATGTCAGATAATAAAGAGTTCATGAGCCTGTTAAAGAGCGATCTTGACCTGTTTTCCGATACGGTATTCTGTTTTACACCGACCGGAGATGTCAAGAACCTTCCGACCGGTTCTACACCGATCGACTTTGCCTACAGCATTCATTCCGCAGTCGGCAATAAGATGATCGGTGCAAAAGTCAACGGAAAACTGGTTCCAATCGATTATATCATCCAGAACGGTGACCGTGTGGAAGTAATCACTTCCCAGAACTCCAAGGGACCGAGCCGTGACTGGTTAAATATTGTAAAGAGCACCCAGGCAAAAAATAAGATCAATCAGTGGTTCCGCAGTGAGTTAAAAGAAGAGAATATCACGCACGGCAAGGAACTTCTGATTGCCTCCGCAAAATCAAAGGGAATCAATTTCCCGGACATCAACAAACCGGAATATCAGGAGAAGATCTTAAGAAAATATGGCTTCCATGACTGGAATTCCTGCCTTGCAACGATCGGACATGGCGGTTTAAAGGAAGGTCAGATCGTAAACCGCATGTATGAGGAATACAAAAAAGATCACCTTGCCCGGATTACAGATGAAGAAGTTCTTGAAACGATTGCCGAGAATAAAGACAAGATGGTTCAGAAACATTCTAAGAGCGGTATCATCGTAAAAGGACTTTATGACGTGGCAGTGCATTTTTCCAAGTGCTGCAGTCCGGTACCGGGAGACGAGATTGTTGGATTCGTAACCAGAGGCCGAGGTGTTTCGATCCACAGGACAGACTGTATCAATATTATCAATCTGTCTGATATGGAGAAAGAGCGCCTGATCGATGCAGAGTGGCAGCATGATGAAGAATCCGGCAGCAGCGGCCTGTACCGTGCAGAGATCAAGATCTACGGCAATAACCGGACAGGTCTTCTTGTGGATATCACAAAGGTATTTACGGAGCGTGAGATCGATATTGATTCGATCCATTCAAAAACAAGCAAGCAGGGAATCGCAACGATCGATGTATCTTTCAGCACGAAGGGCAGAGAAGAACTTACAAGTGTTGTGGAGAGACTGCGGCAGATTGAAAGTATCATTGATATAGAGAGAACGACGGGCTAAAAACAGATGTTTCATTTTGTGAAAAGCCAGATGGTGGCAGACATAAATGTCACATTTTGCGGGCAGACGGATTGTCCTGAATAAAAGAACTGGTTGTCAAAAGGTTGTGGTAAACATGAACCACATCCAGACAGCCAGTTTTTCTGTAAAGAGACACAGAGTTTTGAGATTTTAGAAAAGAACAAAGATTTTATAAAACAGGGAAGGGGAAATTATGGCACCACTGAAAGTAGAACAATATGTAGTTGGTCCGGTACAGACAAACTGTTATTTTGCGATCAACGATGACACAAAAGAAGTACTGGTTATCGATCCGGGAGCAAGTGCGGATAAACTTGCTGAGAAGATCCGTCAGGAAAAGCTGACTCCGATCGCAATTTTGCTGACACATGGACATTTTGACCATGCAGGCGGAGCGGAGGAACTTGCAAAACATTTTGATATCAAAATATATGCCGAGGAGCATGAAAAAGAAACCTTAGATACACCATCTCTCAATCTGAGCGGCTGGGAAGGCGTACAAAAGACCTATCATGCGGATGTATTTTTGAAGGATGAGCAGGAGATTGACCTGGCCGGTTTTCATATCCGTGTATTCCATACACCGGGACATACAGTAGGTGGCTGCTGTTATTATTTCCCGTATCAGAATGTAGTTTTTTCCGGTGATACCCTCTTTTGCACATCGGTTGGACGCACCGATTTTCCAAAGGGCAGTGCAGCGCAGATCATCCGCTCCATTCAGGAGAAGCTTCTGCCGCTTCCGGATGAGACGACCGTGTACACCGGACACAATGATATTACAACGATTGGGACAGAGCGGATGTATAATCCGTATCTGTAAATGAGGAGTAACATGATAGAAGTTTTATTAAATAAACCGGAATTTGAATATGATATTCATTCTCTGATCAAGGCATTTTTCCCGGAACAGTATGTGGGTGTGTCGGCAGAAAAAAAAGAATATGATGAAAAAATCGATATCCGCATGCAGGTGAACTACGGGGAAGATACGATTAAGATTACATGGCAGGAGATCGTGCAGAAAGATGCGGATGCGCAGGTAAGTGAAAAGCTGGATCAGGAAGACGCAGATATACAGACAAATCAAAAGCTGGATCAGAAAGACGCAGATGTACAGACAGATCAAAAGCTGGATCAGAAAGACACAGATGTACAGACAGATCAAAAGCTGGATCAGGAAGAAGTAAAAGAGATACCGGGTGAGACAATCAGGGTGGATTTTTTGGATCGTGTGCGGACGAAAAATCAGTTGAAACAGATGTTATACCGTATGCTCTGCGATTATACGAAACGAACACTTCCGTGGGGAAACCTGACAGGGATCCGCCCGACGAAGATTCCAATGAAATTACTGGAGGAGGGAAAAAGCCGGGAGGATATCTACCGGTATATGAAGGATACCTATTTTGCTTCCGATGAGAAGATTGAACTTGCAGCCGATATTGCAGAACGAGAAAATGCAATCTTAAAGAAAATTGATTATGACAACGGATACAGTCTTTATATCGGAATCCCGTTCTGTCCGACGACCTGCCTGTACTGCTCGTTTACCTCATATCCGCTTGTAAGCTGGAAGAACCGTGTGGATGCTTATTTAGATGCACTGGAAAAAGAGATTGATTATACGGTAGCAAAGTTTTATCACAAGCATTTAAATTCCATTTATATCGGTGGCGGAACGCCGACAACATTAGAGCCTTATCAGTTAGATCGTCTGGTCCGTAAAATCAAATGTAGTTTTGATTTGTCAGACTGTCTTGAATTTACCGTGGAGGCCGGCAGACCGGACAGTATCACGAGAGAAAAATTAGAGGTGCTGCACAAATGGGGAATCACACGAATTTCCATCAATCCGCAGACCATGCAGCAGAGAACGCTCGACCTGATCGGAAGACGTCATTCGGTAGAACAGACTGTGGAAAGTTTTAAGATCGCAAGAGAACTTGGATTTGATGATATCAATATGGATCTTATCATGGGACTTCCGGAAGAATCTTTAGAGGACGTACGCGATACATTAGAGCAGATCATGCAGCTAAAGCCGGACAATCTGACCGTTCACTCTCTGGCACTAAAACGCGCGGCGCGTTTAAATATGTTCAAGGAAGACTATAAAGATTATAAGATGGTCAACACGCAGGAACATATGGATCTGACCGCTTCCTATGCGAAGAAGATGAAACTGTTCCCATATTATCTGTACCGCCAGAAGGGAATGGCGGGAAACCTTGAGAATGTTGGTTATGCGAAGGAAGGAAAAGCCGGAGTTTATAATATTCTGATCATGGAGGAGAAACAGACCATCGTGGCGTGCGGAGCCGGAGCTTCGACAAAACGTGTCTGGAACGAGCCAAATCCAGATGGCACTCATCGGATCGAACGATGTGAGAATGTCAAGGATGTCGGGCAGTATATCGAGAGAATTGATGAGATGATTGAGCGGAAGCAGAAACTTTTTGCAGAAGAATAAAAGGGTTTTTCTTCCTGAAATAGTACATCAAAAAAATACCCAATAATACTGAATAACCTATGAGATGTATTGAAACAACCTAATAATTGTGCCTTAAAGGACGAATTCATTTTAGAAGATGAGATCGTCCTTTTCTGTTATAGTCGATTATTTTATTTCAGGAGGAAAAGAACATGAACAACACAGCGTTAGGAGCAAAAAACACAAAGAAACAGGAAATTGTATTTATCAGTGAAGCACATGAAAAATTCTACTATGAAAAATTAAAAGAGGTGCGGTATCAGGATGTGTACCACAAAGCACTTTGCTATTGTCTTGGTATCAGTGATGATACGAGAAGAAATATCAATAGCATCTATGGGGTGCTGTCCCCACGTTCTATCCTGCCGACAGTTTTGGTGCTGTATCCGATAGTAGCGGCAAGGTCATCCTGGTAAATGCCTCGCTGTTCACGGATTTCTCTGATATTATTGGTAACCGCCATAAGAATCTCTTCTTTCAGTTCTATAGATATTTTCTTATTGTCAATTATGCAAAATAATGTGTCCGATAAAAAGGACTTGCAATTTTTATCGGCAATGTCCTGTAATAGCAGAAGCATCAGATTTTCCAAGAACTTTTCCAAATATGTCTAAGCGGTCATTTTCACTAACCTTGATAGGTGCATACTTTTCATTGAGTGAGATAAGGAAAATTCTGTCTTTATCGTTTTGTAATTTCTTAATATAGGCTTCTCCGTTAAGAACGAAGATGCCGATTTCTCCATTAGTAACAGATTGGTGCGGTTTCTGTTTGCCATTGTGTCAAGTCCTTTCTAAATTTTGGTACAAAAAAACTGCTGTAAAATGTTCGATTTTTACAACAGTCTGTTTCGTATTTTATTCAATTTTGGGTGTAACTACCCATAGCAAATTGTAGCAAAAACGGCAGGAAAGGTCAATGTATTTCGATGGTAAACCGAAGAATAGCCGAAGAAAAATCGAGAGAGGGTTAGGGATACTTCCATATGGAAATTCAACCATACAGACGATAGGAAAGTGTGGGGAAATTCGCCTGTGTCATGACACAGGCAGTGCTTGCTATTCTTGATTAATTAAAGGCTTTTAACTTTCCTGATTTTAAAATAATACCGATCAATAATATCCTGCAATGTAATGGATTTCATTTTTTCATCTACCATATTTTGAATTTCATGATAGAAGTCCCCAATAGCGAATTGAATGTTGATACCGATTCCGCAATCCGGATTGGTATGTGTGTCCAGGTGAAGCAGCGGCTTATCGCCCTCTACGGCTCGGTAGATGTCATACATATTGATTTTATCTGCCGATTTTGCAAGAGCGGCATTCGCATGACCTTGTGTGTTGACAACAATGCCTGCATTTTTCAGGGTTGCCATAAGCTGTCTGACATAAGCCGGGTTTGTCTTGATACTTTCTGCAATTTTTGTGCTGGAGAGTTGTTCGTCATCTCCAAGAGCAATAAATATAAGAATATGAATGGTGTCACTAAGCTTTGTGGAATATTTCATATGTCACCTCGAATTTTCTTCTTACAATTTTTAAACTTACATGATAATATGATTTTAATGCTTAATGTAAATTTAATTTTAACAAGTAAACAAATAAAAGTCAAGCAAAATAAAAAGTGTGGAATCTGATATAAAAAAGGAGATAAAGTGGTGTATGCAAAAGGAGGAACAAGTCAGTTTTCTGGCAGAAAAAATCCGTCAGGCAGATGCCGTTTTAATAGGCGGTGGTTCTGGTCTTTCCAGTGCAGCGGGATATAACCATTATCATTGGCTCCCCTATATGGAGGAATGTTTACAAGATTTCAAGGAGTGGTATGGACTGAAATCTCCCTTTGACGGTTTTTACTACTGTTATTCATCGCCGGAACAACAGTGGGCATATTATGCACGTTACATACAAAGTATGTGGGATGCACCTCAGTCAGCCTTGCCATGACCAAATTTATTCCAATGTAGAAATGATTCGCAGGATGAACAAAAATATCCGGGAGCTGCGTGTTACTTCCGAGCTTCTGCCAAGATGTAATGAGTGCGGGAGAATCATGGTTCCCTGGGTAAGGGATGATACATTTTTGGAGGGGAAAGACTGGAGGGAAGGTGTAAGGCGATATGAGAATTTCCTAAAAAAATATCTCATGAATGGAACAGATAAGAATGTTGTACTGCTGGAGCTGGGGGTTGGTGAGATGACACCCAGTATTATTAAATTTCCTTTTTGGGAAATGACATACAAAAATGAAAAGGTGTTTTATGCCTGTCTGAATCAGAAGAAATCCTCAGTTCCAGAGTATATAAAAGACAAAGGCATTTATATAGCAGGAGATTTGGCAGAAACCCTGCGGGATTTAAAAGAAAACATAGCGGGAAAGGAAATGTGATGAAGATGAATGTATATCAAGAGATAAGTCAAATCATCAAAGACGCAGATGGTATTTTGATTGGAGCCAGTAATGGTTTGTCTATCGCAGAGGGATATAATATTTTTGCAGATGACGCATGGTTTCAGGAAAATATGGGAGATTTCAGAGAAAAATACGGACTGCGTTGTATTTTACACGGATTTTCAGTGCCAATGAAGGTAGAAGAAAAGTGGGCGTTTGTAAGCAGACTTGTTAAGGCAAAAGCTATGCAGGATGAGCCGAGTGAGATTATGAAAAACATCTATGCACTAGTAAAGGATAAAAAATATTTCGCAGTAACTTCCAATGCGGAGGATCATTTTGTGCCGGCAGGTTTTGAGGCAGATCGTGTTTTTGAAATGGAAGGGAAATTAACCCAGATGCGGTGCAAGAACAGATGTCATGACGAGGTCTATCCTAATCAAGAAGCAGTTCTCGCCATGACAGAAAAGGAAGTAAACGGAAGAGTCCCCAAAGAGTTACTGCCGAAATGTCCAAAATGCGGTGGAGATATGGAAGTAAATTGGGGTGAGATGTCCTCGTTTACAGAAACGAAAAATTGGAAGGAAAAGGCTGCCCGCTATCAAGAATTTATTCAGAATTTACATGGAAAGAAGCTGGTAATTCTGGAATTTGGCATTGGTTGGAGAAATCAGATGATTAAAGCATCCTTTGATGCAGCTTGCAGCAGTAGAACCACAGGCAAGTTATATCACATTTAACAAGGGCGAAATTTACATTCCAGAGGAAATCAAAGAAAAATCCATCGGTGTGGATGGTGATCTTACGGTAGCGTTAAAGGAAATCAGAAAGGAAATCAGAAAGGAAATCAGAAAGGAAATCTAAGGAAAATGACAAGAGAAGAAAAAACAGTGTATTACAAACATAATGGATTTAATTGCTGTCAGTCGGTTATCAAGGCAATGAGCGATTTATCAGATTCTGATAAGGAAATACTGACGAATGCTGCATCCGGATTTGCGGTAGGTATGGGAGGTATGGAAGCAACTTGTGGTGCATTGATTGGAGCAACCATGATGGCTGGAATTGTAAAGCCGGAGAAGAAAAGTGCGATAACGGCACGGGAGATATTAAACAAATTTCAGGAATATTCAGGAGCGACCATATGTAAGGACCTAAAGGGAAAGGATACAGGTGTTGTACTCTGTGAATGTGATGATTGCATTCGCAATGCAATACGGGCTTTTGACGAGGTGTTGCCGATGGAATCAGAAAGGGAAGGATAGACTAAGTAAGATGGTTAAAGATATTACAGTTGTGAGATAGGAGAATGAAAAAAATGAGCTGTTACGAAAATTTGGTAATGAAAACACAAATGAACTATTCCAGACACTATAGTATCTATGCATCCGGCGGTACTGCTGTAGTGTTGAGCAAACAAAAACCACTTCCTTATGAGGAACAGATTCAGGAATTTGTTCGCAGAGTGCAGGAGGCAGAGTGTATCATAGTAGGCGGAGCATCCGGTTTATCAGCGGCTGGAGGTGGTGACTTACTCCATTTAACGATATCTTTTGAAGAAAAGCCAAAGACCAACTTACCGAGCGACAATCTCAAGTACTACCGTCAGCGAAAACAGATGACAACA
>CAKREH010000048.1 GCA_934317215.1 uncultured Roseburia sp. | reverse complement strand
TTCTTTGTTTTGTTGTCGTTCTCGGCGACAGCTTGTTTATTATATCTTATCAAGTCTGTTTTGTCAAGAACTTTTTTTCATTTTTTGAAAGTTTTTCTTTCGATCGGTTTTGTCCAATCCGTTATCTCAAACGCGACAACTTTGATAGTTTATCATGCGTTGTTCTATTTGTCAACAACTTTTTTGTTTTATTTTGGAAATCTTTCCAAAATCATGTTGTCCTCTGTCAAATCATGTCTTATCCAGCGGTCAGCTTGACTATAATACCACTCGTATTTTATTCTGTCAACCATTTTTTAATACTTTTTTTCACTTGCATCTGAACAGCAGCGGTTAAATTTCACCCTTCTGTGAAATTTAGTCTTACCAAAATCATGGTTTTCAAAGTGAATTTCATTTTTTAACCCACAACACACCAGTTTTTTCTTCTGTCTTTTACGCTTGTACGCTTTTTCCGCCTCAATCAGGCATTTTTGATGCCAAATTGGTCAGTGCTACATAAGTGGCTGATATACGTTCTTATAGCCTTTAACCAGCCTCGTAGAAAGATGTATTAAATGCACTATCTGCCCCCTGCATCATCCTATAAAGATTAGGGTGCCAAAAGGTGGTTTTCAATTTTGGGTCTGTCAAATTGCACGAAACCGAACTTGTTTTGTTCCGTTGTCCGAAAATAAGAAAAACTAAGTATGCCTGAATCAGTTTTTCACAGAGTGACGTAAACGGCATTCAACGAGCCTTCCATGGCTCGTGAAGCCTTGTTCTGCCGTCCGTGGCAGAACATTACTGTAAATAGACAGGCATACTAAGATTTTCTAATTTTCTCCCAAAGTCACAAAAACAGTCTCGGCTTTGTGCAATTTGACAATCGCTTAGTTATGAACCACCTTTTGACACCCTAATCCTATAAAGTATAAAAGCGGCTGCCGGAATTATCCGGCAACCGCCCTGTTACAATCACTGCGTACAAAACACCCGCAATTATTTTAATGTAACTTTTGCTCCCTCAGCCTCAAGTTTAGCTTTGATATCCTCAGCTGTTGCTTTGTCAGCTGCTTCTTTTAATACTTTCGGAGCTCCGTCTACTACGTCTTTCGCTTCTTTTAAGCCTAAGCCTGTAGCTTCACGAACAACTTTGATAACTTTAACTTTGTTCGGACCAACTTCTGTTAACTCTACGTCGAACTCAGTCTTCTCTTCTGCTGCTGCGCCCTCGCCAGCACCTGCTGCTGCAACTACAACGCCTGCTGCTGCAGATACGCCGAACTCTTCTTCACAAGCTTTTACTAAATCATTTAACTCTAATACGCTTAACTCTTTGATAGCATCGATAAATTCTGCTGTTGTTAATTTTGCCATTATAATTTTCCTCCATTATAATTTATTGTCGCACCGGTCAGTCTCTCCTGCCGTGCCCATATACTGTTTCATCCAGCCGCCGGATAGATTACTCTGCCGGTGTTTCTGCTGGTTCTTCTGCAGCTGCTGTTTCTTCTGCCGGAGCAGCCTCTACTGCTGCATCTGCCGCACCGCCTTTTTCTGCGATCTGATTGAGAACGCGAGCAAGGTTGGTAATCGGAGACTGTAAGCTTCCAAGTAATTTGGAAAGAAGTTCTTCTCTTGATGGTACTGCTGCGACAGCCTTCATGCCTGCCTCATCATAATAAGTACCCTCAACAACACCTGCTTTGATTTCAAGAGCAGGAGCTGTTTTAGCGAACTTAGCTAAAACTCTTGCCGGAGCTGTTGCATCCTCAGTAGAGATAGCGAAAGCATTCGGTCCTTCAAGAACGTCTCTTAAGCTTTCGAACTGAGTACCTTCTACTGCACGGCTTACTAAAGTATTTTTGTATACTTTGTAAGTAACACCAGCTTCTCTTAATGCTTTACGTAACTGAGTATCTTCTGCTACGGTAAGTCCACGGTAGTCAACTACTACGACCGACTGTGCATCTTTGATGTTTTCAGAAATTTCCTGTACGATAGGCTGTTTGAGTTCTACTTTTGCCACGAATCGTGCACCTCCTTTTATTATTTTGCCGACGGATAATCCGCCGGATCACAGTGATTTTCCCACTGCTGCTGCATAAAAGACTTGAGGTATATAAAACCGCTTTATTCAGATTAAAATCTGCAATAAAAAACTCCCTGCAAAGACAGAGAGATACGGTCAAAAAAATCTTGATAAAGATCCCCTCGGCAGGTCGTCTTACGTTTACGCCATATGGCACCTGCTGTCTTCGGCATATATGCAAATCGCTGAGTACCGGTAAACCGGCTCAACGATATGCATTATAACATTGTATATTATGGTTGTCAACAATTTTCTGCTTTTACTGTGTAATTTTAACTACGTTTAATCTTACACCAGGTCCCATTGTAGATGCAAGAGTTGCACTCTTAACATACTGACCTTTTAAGCTTGCAGGTTTTGCTTTGTTGATCGCACCCATAAGGGTCTGGAAGTTGTCGCTTAACTGTTCTTCTGTAAAAGAAGCTTTTCCAACTGGCACGTGGATAATGTTTGTTTTGTCCAATCTGTATTCAATCTTACCAGCTTTGATGTCGTTAACAGCTTTTGTAACATCCATAGTTACTGTTCCAGCCTTCGGGTTTGGCATTAAACCTTTCGGTCCAAGTACACGTCCAAGACGTCCAACAACGCCCATCATGTCCGGTGTAGCAACAACAACATCGAAGTCTAACCATCCCTCGTTCTGAATCTTCGGGATCAGCTCCTCGCCGCCTACGAAATCAGCGCCTGCTGCCTGTGCTTCATCAACCTTGGTTCCTTTTGCGAATACTAAAACTTTAACTGATTTACCAGTTCCGTGTGGTAATACAACTGCGCCACGGATCTGCTGCTCTGCATGACGTCCATCACAACCTGTTCTGATGTGAAGTTCGATTGTCTCATCAAATTTAGCTGTTGCGTTTTTCTTTACCAGGCTGATTGCTTCAGCAACATCGTACTGAGCAGCCTTATCAAAACTTTTCACAGCTTCCTGATATTTCTTTCCTCTTTTCATTCTAAAAAAACCTCCTGGTGGTATTATCGGGAGAGGGCCCTCCCACATAATCGTTAATAAATATCGTTAATTTTTGCAGAATTTCTCAGAAGAATGCCGTTCTTGCATTCTTCCAATGAATTTGCTGTTTTTGCAAATTCTATTCTTCCACTGTAACACCCATACTTCTTGCAGTACCAGCGATCATGCTCATAGCTGCCTCTAAAGATGCTGCATTTAAGTCAGGCATTTTTAATTCTGCGATTTCCTGTAATTTTGCTTTGGAAAGTGTAGCAACCTTTGTCTTGTTCGGTGTTGCAGAACCAGATTTAATGTTGCAGGCTTTCTTGATTAATACAGGAGCAGGCGGTGTCTTTGTGACGAAGCTGAAGCTTCTGTCTGCGTATACTGTAATAACTACAGGGATGATAAGATCTCCCTGATCAGCGGTTCTTGCGTTGAACTGTTTTGTAAATTCAACGATGTTAACGCCATGCTGTCCAAGAGCAGGTCCAACTGGAGGAGCAGGTGTAGCCTTGCCAGCAGGAATCTGCAATTTGATATATCCTTCTACTTTCTTTGCCATTTGGAATTGCCTCCTTAATCCAATGTTTCAGGCATGATCTCATACCTGCGCACAGATCCTGGTCTGTGCTTTAATTGTTAAGTTTTACATCTGCGAAACTTATTTCTACCGGCGTTTCGCGGCCGAACAGTTCAACATTGATCGTTACGCTCTGCTTTCCGTGATTCATCGCCTGGATCACTCCGATGGTATCTTTCCAGACACCTCCGGTAACCACAACGGTGTCTCCCTCTGTAAAGTCAACTTCAATGTTTTCTTTTTTGATTCCCAAAGGTTTCATTTCCATATCGGTAAGCGGAACCGGCTTGCTTCCCGGACCAACAAATCCGGTAACACCACGGGTATTTCTGACAACATACCATGTGTCGTCATTCATAACCATATTGATAAGAACGTATCCCGGAAACATTTTCTTTGATACGGATTTTTTTGCGCCATTTTTCATTTCGACAACATCCTGCATCGGAACGCGGACCTCTAAGATCTGATCTTCCAGATGTCTGTTTTCAATTGTCTTGTCAATGTTCGCTTTTACCTTATTCTCATATCCTGAGTAGGTATGAACAACATACCAGTGTGTCTCTGCCATAAATCACTCTGCCTCCATTAAAAATTAAAACCAACAAGGAAATCAACGCCATACTGAATTGCGAAATCCAAAAGCGCGATGATAAGACCTAATACAACGGATACAGCAATAACCGCTGTGGTCTGTCTTACAAGTGATTGTTTCTCCGGCCAAATAATCTTTTTGAATTCAGCCGAAAGACCGGTAAACCAGCTCTCTTTTGGAGCTTTGTCTAACTTCTCGGTTTCTCCCATTTTTTCACTCCTTTGCCACGCGCGTCTTATTTGGTTTCTTTGTGTAACGTATGGGTCTTGCAGAATCTGCAATACTTTTTGGTTTCCATCCTGTCAGGATGAGCTTTTTTGTCTTTTGTCATGTTGTAGTTACGGTTTTTGCATTCCGTACATGCCAATGTTATTTTTGTGCGCACAACTTCCACCTCCATTAAAATTCTTTGTGCTTTTTTCTGCCCCGGTCTCCGTAGTGAGACGTTTTTTAAGGATCAGCGACAGTCCTTAAAAAAAGGCATAAAAAAAAGACCTACTTCCATCGCCTGTCTACTATATCATATCCACCTGTTTCCGTCAATCTTTTTTTATTTTGATTATTTTTTCCTATTTTCACATTTTTTCACAAATGCTATAATATATTTATATAGTTGATCCGAAATATAACTAAAGAATCTTTAAAATTATATTAAAATCCCCACATTTATCATGCCAGGCGGCAAGGATGCTGTCCTATAACCTGATAAATGTTATACATTTCATGGAAGAAAGGAGGGGTTTTCTTGGCTGCTATTGACAGTGCCTATCACTATTATTTAAGCACTTATGGCACTTCGAAGGTATCGCGTTATGATACCCATAAGAAGAGTCAGCTTCGTGCTGTCTATAATCAGATTGTAAAAACAAATAAAGATACTCCTCTGTATAAAATTCCAGATTCCACGGATGTGAAAAAATTTGCGATTGACCTGAAAGAACATACCCGTTCGATCCAGAATGTGATTGCGGCCCTTTCTGACAACGACGAGGGGATTGAAAATGTATTCAACAAAAAAGTTGCAAAGTCTTCCGACGAATCTTCTGTCAATGTCACCTACATTGGGGAGGATCAGAGTCTCGATAATTCTTTGCATTTTGATGTGGAGGTAAAACAGCTTGCAGCCCCACAGATCAATGTCGGAAAGTTTCTTTACCCTGATGAATGCGATTTCAAAGCAGGTACTTACACATTCGATATATCAACTGATTTAAGCTCATATGAGTTTCAGTATACCGTAAGCAGAAATGATGACAACCAGCATATTCTTGAAAAGCTTGCACGCCTGGTCAATTCTTCAGGCGTCGGGATTCATGCCGATCTTGCCAAAAATGCAAATAACAAGATTGCCCTGCGCCTGACCTCAGACCAGACCGGTCTTGCAGACGGTCAGTCCTATCTGTTTGATGTTACCCCGGGTTCCGATCATGCATCCGCAAAAGCAATGCAGACACTCGGTATTGATTGTGTTGCCCAGACAGCAAGTAATTCTTCTTTCTTATTAAATGGTACGGAGCATGCATCTCTGTCAAATACTTTTACTGTCAACAATGCTTTTGAACTGACACTGAACAAACCAGGCTCCCAGGCAAAACCTGTACAGATCGGCTTTAAAACAACAGCTGAATCCATTGTAGACAATGTCCAGTCTCTGGTAAATGTATACAACAATCTGATCCAGTTAAGCTATCGCTATGACGGCACACAGGAAGCAGATAAACTGCGGCGCGATTTTACACAGGTGGTAAAACCTTATTACAATGAATTTGAGTCGTATGGATTAAAACTTTCAGATGATGGTGCCATCAAGGTCGATACACATCTTCTGACAGATGCAGTCATTTCCTCGGATGCAAAAGAATGTTTTGCAACATTAAATAAGTTTAAAAACGATCTCGGAGCGACCGCAGGAAACGTCTCTGTTGACCCGTTAAATTATGCAAGCAAAACGATGATCACTTACAAAAAACCAGGTCATAAGAATTTTTCCTGCCCTTACCTGACCTCCGTTTATTCCGGAATGATGTTAGACAGATATTGTTAGAAAGGACACCTGCAGATTTCTCTGTAGTGTCCTTTTTTTCAGAAACTGTTTTTTTCTATAATTTCCAGCATTGTATTTATTCTTTCTATATAATTATGATGCTCTTTTACTTTACGATAACCGTTTTCTGCAATCGCAAGACGCTCATCTTCGTGACTCAGATAATATCCCGCCTTTTCGCAGAGATCATCGATTCCGTCAAAGCATATCAGGTCTTCCCCCTCTGTAAAATAATATGGTATCTCCGCCTGATAATTGGTCATCAGAAAACCGCCTGCCCCAAGGACATCCCATACGCGGAGCGGAATACCGCTTTTAATATTTGGGATCGTAAAGTTCAGATTGATCTTTGACATACGGAAAACCTGTGGCAGCTCACTCCAGTAATCAACTGATCCGCAGTACTGGATCCGCAACAGGTCACTGACATCACTGTTACTGTATACATTGACATGATAATGCTTCGACAACTCGATCAGCGCGCGCCTGCGTTCCACCTCCGCAATTTTAAACCCAAGCACGGTTGTCTGAAAGATCAGTCCCAGATCCGAAAAAGACCCCTCTGATTTTTCCAGTTCAAAATATTCCTGCAGTTTTTCTAAAATGTCTGTAGTCAGCATCGGTTCCACAATATTCGCTCCACTGATGTTTAACTGTGCCTCGATCACAGCATCAAAATATCCGCGCAGGTATTCCGGCAGCCTGCTTTTTATCTTATCATAAGAGTTCCGTTCATAAAGGCTTCCGACAAACGCAATGTCTCCTTTATATTTCTGTATTTCCGGTGAATTTGCAATTACCGTATCCATCCGGTCCGTATCCACGGCAAGTGGCAGATACCAGATATGTTCCACTCCCATCTCCCGGAATTCCAGATAGTTTGTCTTATCAAAGGTAAATATATAATTACACGGATGAAAAATAGACTCATGATACATGCTGATCAGCGGATTGTCACAGCTCCAGGATACATATTTTATCCCCATTTTCTGGCAGACATTCGAGATCAGTGCAAAATAATTGACCGTAAATACCATATCATAGTGCGTTTCCCGCAGTTTGTTTTCAATGATTTTTTCAAATTCCGGATCGATATCATAATTGCCAAGATGCTGTTCGACATTATCCACCGTATGCCCCAGTAATAAAAAAGTCTGCTCTATGTCTCTGTAATTATAAGCTTTCCAGCGATACATTAATATCTGCATATGAATCCTGCCTTCTAAATAACTTTTGTATGATCGCAACGATATTTCCAAATTTTAATCTGGCTTTTCAGACCATTTAATTCACTCAAATGTTTCACATCCAGGCTTCCCGGATCCACTCCGCTCTGCTTTTCCACGTATGATGTTCTTTTACTGCCTGATATCCACAGTCTGCCATTTTTTGTGTGGACTGCATGTGGCCAAACAGGTCAAATACACGGTCTGGCAAAGTCCGGATCTCATTTCTTGAAAACATGACAAGTTCTTTTCCATCCGTAAATTCTCTGCGCAGATAGGTGGAATCGTCCGTCACCACTGCTGCTCCGGCAAGCATTCCGTTAAAAATACGGTCATGTGCTCCGGCTTTGAACCAGGTCATTGTATTTAAGACGATCTTACTGTCGTTCATCAAAGGCAGAATCTCCGGTGCAAGTACTTTTCCACCGTAAACCAGGTACGGATTGTCACTCCATTCACACTGATCCCAGCCTGTCCCGTATGCTGTCACACGGATTCCGTTTTCCACCAGTATGCGGACTGCCTGTTCGCGGAAAAATGATGTCGCATAGGAATCAATGAAACGCATCTGCACAATGATCTCATGAATGCGCTCCTCCGTTATGTCGTTCCGCTTATATTTTAAATATTCTTCGATCACATCCTCCGTCGTGCGGTCCGGATGATGCACCAGTTCTGACAATACCGCCTGTGCCATCTCCTCTCCGTCCACTTCCGGGATGGATGACAGATCCGGAATCATCTTCGCCACCGTGTAGATTGGCAATGCCCCCGCGTATAAAATATCGATTCCACGATCCGCAAGCGGTTTATGTCTGCTGCCAAGTTCCACCCCGGCATGTGGCAGAAAATCCGTATACCGGATATTTTTAAAATATCTGCGGATATACCGGACATGATTACGATCCGTACATAGCACAATGGATGTTGCAGGTGCATTCTGCAGTGGTCTTTCATAGTGAAACGGATGGTCCATCAGGATATTGATGTAAGGAATTTCATAAGTTTCCCAGAGGTTTGTCTCTTTTTTCACAGAATTTGCCCCTTTTGATTCTCCAATGCCTTGAAAAATATCCTGTCTCAAAAGCATCCCTGTTCCGGTCATGCCTGCCGGAAGTGACAGATTATATCCCAGGTTATTAAACGTCACACAGAAAAACCTCTGTCCCCTTTTTGTACCATCTTCGATACATTCGATCAACGCCTGCTTGCTCACCTCTTCGAGACGGGCATCATAGGTAAAGGAAACATATCCCATGGATTCAAAGGCATTTTTCAGTTCCTGGGTGAATAAGTCGAGTGTGTCGTAGACACCGGTGATGTAGATGATGGTTGTCTGCATGGTGGTCTCCTGTACGATAGTTCTATCTGTCATAAAATTTAATTACTGTAAAAGCTGCAGTATTCCTTCCTTGATCTGATTCGCCTGCGCAAGCATAGCCTGAGCTGCCTGGGTAATAATATCTGCACTGCTGTTTGACACCATTTCCTCTGCCATATCTGTATCGCGGATCTTTGATTCTGCCGCCTGTGTATTTTCTTTTGTATTTTCCAAATTGGAAACTGTTTTTTCCAGCCGGTTCTGTATTGCCCCGTAATAAGAACGTATCGCTGAAATCCCATCAATTGCTTCATCTGCGATATCTATGGACTTTGTTGCTTTTTCAAAAGACATTACATCCAGCGTTCTTCCCTTAAACAGAGTATCTGAGGAGACATCATATGTATTCAACGCTACATACTGGCCTCCCTGTGCCCCAACCTGAAGATACAGCATACCACCATTATTTGTGATTCCTCCAGTTCCTGTTCCCCCACCACCAGTTCCGTTCGCCTTTCCTTTATCCGGAAATGTAAATCCACTTGAAAAGTGATTTGCATATGCTGTGGTGCTGGTATCGATCGTATAGCTGGTGGTATATTTCGCCGCACTGCCCAAAATATCTTTTGTCACTGTTGACAGGTTAGCTGCCACCACAGATCCGGCTCCATTTCCACCCCTTGCAGCAATGAAATCTTTTGTAAACTGCAGCGCATCTGCATCACTGGCAACATTATTTTCAAAATTATGGTAATCCGTATATTTCCCATTCGAAATCTCACTGATTACCTGACTGAGTGTACTTCCTGTAACCAGCTTTGAAAAAATAGTATTCATACCAGCCCGCAAACTTCCAGTACTGACTGTTGACTGCCCAGATGCCATCTGTGCCAGATAAAGTGTATTCAGATATCCGGCTCCATACGGCATAGAAGACGTTTTTGAAAGATACGCCTGAATCGCGGCATCTGACGAACTTCCATTCAGATAGTTTGTAAGCCATCCATCATCTCCGCTTGCTGTCTGCGCTGCTCCTTCAACAAACCATTTCGGATACGGTTCTGAGTTTTGTGACAGCATCCCTGCCGTCAAAGTATCCTGCATAACCAGATGTGTCATTTCATGTGCAATAGTAGCTGCCAAAGTTCCATCATTATAATTATTTATATTATAATCAGAGGTATCTACGTTCATTGTATACGTCATCGTTGTATCCACCCCCCAGCTCATGCTAAGCTGTGCGGACGCTAAAACATTGCCGCTTCCATCAATATCAGCAAGGTTTAATCCAACTTTAAGTCCTGACGATGATGCTCCTGTTAATGCCGGATAAGCCGCCAGAATCGCTCCTGCTGCAAGCGCAGCCTGATCCGCCACATATCTGGCAATTGTCGCATTATCTCCTGTATAATTGGTCGCATTTCCCGGATTTCCGTTGTCCGGTGTCAATACATTGCCATCCTTGTCAATGAACTGCATTGTCACACTGATAAAATTATTTATTCCCCCAGCTCCCTGCAATGCAAACGGATCAAGTCCATCTGTTGAAAAAATATTCAGAGTATTATACTGTGTCGTAGATGAAATTCTGTCAATCTCCTTTGTAACCTGATCTATCTCCTTTTGTACAGCATCACGATCTGCCTCCGTATTAGTATCATTCGCAGCCTGCACACACAGTTCCCGGCATCTTTGCATCAGTGAATGCATTTCCTCTAAAGCCCCGTCTGCCGTCCGAATATACGAAATGCCCTCCTCTGAATTATCCGATGCCCGGTTAAGTCCTCTGATCTGCCAGCGCATTTTTTCGGAAATCGTAAGTCCCGCTGCATCATCTGCCGCTCTGTTGATCCGATATCCACTCGATAAACGCTCCGTCGATTTTGCCTTTTTATTATTTCCAACATTAACCTGATGGGATGCATTCATCGCTTCCATATTATGCATAATAACCATAACTGTTCTCCTCCGGTGTTTCTCCCTGACTGCCTGTCCGTTTCTGTATATGACGTTATTTTAATCCCACAATCCATCATTACTGATCACAGGAGTTCCACCACAATCCGGACATTTTATCATCTCAAACCCATCCTCACTATAAAGTTCCATCGCATGTTCCTTTTTCATGTCACACCCGCATACTTTTCCGTGAATCGACGTTCCATCATCAAATACCACTTCCGGTACAGCCTTGAGTCTCCCACAATCCTGACATCTGCCCAGCTTATACTGAAATACCGGCAGTCTGCCGCCTTTTTCTAATACCGCAACCTTTACTGCCCATTCATCCATCATACCAAAATGCGAATAAATATGATCTAAATCACAATCCTTCCGCCCGCATCCCAGTAAAAATAACTGATTATATTCGCAGACCGGACAATGTACTTTGCAAATAAACCCCATGACAGCATTTTCCTCCTTAATGAAGCTCGTAATCTGCACTCGCTCCGCGCATGTTGACTCGCTTGCGCTCATTATATCATACACCAGCTTTTTTGTCTCTTTTAACAGTGTGCAGCACTCCGTATAAATTTTCTCCTATATCCGCCGATATAATTATAAAGTTCCTTGTCTTTTGGAGAGAATTAGCAGATCATGGAGGATCCATATGGTTGTCAATCACTTTTTAGAGGCGATGAATGCCCAGAGAAATTACAATATCAACGTTGATAATAAGACAAAATCCACAGAGAAATTATCTTCCGGTTATAAAATCAACCGTGCTGCAGACAATGCAGCCGGACTTACAATATCCGAAAAAATGCGTATTCAGATACGCGGTTTAAACAAAGCATGCGATAATGTTGAAACCGGAATTGATCTCGTTAAAACTGCTGATGGAGGTCTTGACGAAATTCACAGCATTACCCAGAGGCAGCGTGAATTACTGATACAGGCTGCAAATGACACCAATACCGATGCCGACCGCGCCGCAATCGAAGCTGAATTATCAGCACTGAACAATGAACAGGATCGTATTTTTGATTCTACGGAATTTAATACGATTGAACTTTTCAAAGGCAAAGATACACTGCTTGCCGGTCCTGTTACCAACACTACTACCAACACGAGACAGCCGATCAACCGGACAACCACAAAAACCGATACCACCGTCATATGGCTTGAAAAAACAGATCCCATCCCGCCTGATACCAATACAACATCGCATTGGGAGGTATTAAACAATTTTTCCTCCACATATACAGAAAGCGAGACTGTTAATTCCGTCAATCCGGATGGTCATACAATCTATGACGAAAACAGTATCTATACCACCATCAGCTCCAAGGACACTTTTGACGAAGCCACTGAAACAACGCATGTAAAACAAACTGCCGGAAGCCAGTATACCAGTCTCGTAGCCCCTGGCGATATGACCGGAAATAATGGCTATATCAACATTACAAATAAAGATTCAAATCCCGATACACGTTTAAACTTATCCTGTGCAATGTCACAGCTTGGTGTTCAGATTGACGGCACCCTGAAAAGTTATGACCTGTATAGAGACGGTGCAATTCCAAAAAGTACCGTAGTATCCGCTGACAATAATACCGCAACTACTACTTTCGATCTTGGGAATGGCATCGAATTAGCCCAGATCATAGAATTGCAGGCAGATCAAAGTTATAAAATTTCCTACAAATTTACAAACAATGATACCGCAAACCCTCATACTGCGAGCGCACGTCTTGCTTTCGATACCATGAATACACAGGTGACATCTGCTAAAAACGCAGAGCCTTACACCTTAGAAAATGACATGGCAAAAATCCCAATCACCGGAAGTAACACCGATTATTCTGTTATGGGCGATATCGAACAGCTATACAATACCTGGGATGACAGTCATGTAGTTCCAGGCACTCAGGTAAACCATCATACCGGAGCAGGATTCTGGTGGGAAAACAGGACACTTCAACCAGGACAGTCTCTTGATCTTGGCAGCGTAACTTACGGACCCATTGAACTGAAAAAAGTGCCTTATGAAGTCACAACCACGACCAAAACTACACAGGTACGCGATGTGACAGAAACAGTTACCACGGAGACTTCCACGATACTTCCACAGTATCTTGATATCCAGTCCAGTGACAGAGCCTATGATAAAATATCCATCCGGTTATATGATCTTTCGACTGACAATCTAAAAGAAACCGTCGGACTTGAAAAACCAATTTCCGCATTTCATGGCGCCGATTCCTTAAAACATATGGATCGTGTCATTGACAAAATTTCAGCAATCCGTTCCTACTACGGCGCCATCCAGAATCGGCTGTCCTCAACAAACAACATTGATTCAAACACTGGTGAAAATGTGACTGCCAGTGAGTCAAGAATACGCGACACAGACATGTCAGCCGAACTTGTCAGAAACAGCCTCTATAATATTTTACAGCAATCCGGTCAGTCAATACTCGCACAGGCAAACCAAAGTAAACAGGGTATCTTACAACTGCTGCAGTGAGCCAACTGCACAAAACAAAAAATGCGTAACAGCTTTCCTTACTGTTACGCATTTTTGTATAACTTTTTGCTGATCAATTCAAAATCCCCAGTCTTTTTACCGCCGGCTCATAACTACCGCACTTCTGATAATAATCCTTTGCCTCACCGGTTTTCCCAAGACACTCATAGATCACACCGATATTGTAATAAGCTGCATAGGAATTTACTCCCGCCATCCTGCAGTCCCGGTGTTTGACCGCTTTCAAAAATTCTCCAACTGCTGCATCAAACATAGCGTTGTTCATATAAATGAGTCCCATCAGGAACTGAAAATCCGCACTATTTCCAAATTCTTCGTAAATATTTTCAAAGAAAAGCGCCTCCCCGGCACGCCCACTGTTGATCAGTGCATAGCCATAGGTTTCCACCATATCGATGACATATTCTAACTTTGGTTCAAGGTCATAACTGAGTCCATGGGCGAACCAGAAGCATGCCTCGGCATAATCTTCTGCCATGTAATAGCTTTTTCCAAGCTGGTACAAAAGATACGGAATCTGCTGCTCTTTTTTTGCATCCGTAATTTCAGATTTCTGCTCTGCATCCGTATCCTGCTTTGCGAGATTCTGTTCTAACTGCGTGGCATGCGTTTTTGCATCCCATCCTAAATTTTTTAATTCCTGCTCCAGCAGTCTTATGTTGCGCAGCGCTTTTGCCTTTTTTTCTTCCTTCGGAAGATCATAACCTGTATGACCGATGACGACCGGTGTTTCGTATGTACGATATTCCTTTTCATCATAAGCTGTTACCTGCTCATGGATTCTTCCCGTGTAATGAAAACTTTCTTTTGCGAAAATGCGGTTGATCCACTCTTTATTTTCCTGCTTTCCGTCTTTTCCGGAAATGATGTTGATTCTCTGGATCCTGCCAACCGCATCCGGACGTTCTGTGATCATTTTTTCCAACTCTGCCAGATCGATCTTCTGTAAATATTCATCGCTGTCAATGACCATCACATACGGATGTGTTGCTTTTGAAATCGCAAAATTCTTTGCTGCGGAAAAATCATCGCACCATGGGAAATCATAGATATGATCGGTGTATTCTGCAGCAATTTTTTTTGTCTGATCTGTCGATCCAGTATCCGCTACGATCAGCTCAAATCCGGTGTTCTGGAAAGATTTCAGGCAGCGCTCTATATTGTGTTCTTCGTTTTTGGTGATGATACAGACTGATAACATGTGGTTGTTCTCCTGTTTGATTGTTGTCATATTCATTCCTCCCTGTCTGTCCCAATACGAAACATATTAGAAGGCATAGCGGTTTTCTAAATTTGTAATACATAGATGATACCACGGTTTTAATGTTTTTCCTCGATATTGCACCTTTTCCACTTTCAAATAACCACTTGCCAATAGCAGACTCCAGATAGCATTTTCGTTCTTATCTATTTGTTCATAAAAATTTACTGTGATGATTTGTCCATTTAATAAAGCTTCCATCTGTTTTTTGATATTTTCTGATGGTTCTTTAAGAAACTTATTTATTAGCCTATTTGAGCTTGTAGATGCCCAGTACGGACGAATCTGTTTTGTATCCAGATAGTTTATAATAGACCATGGATTATAAATATGATGGTGTAGACCAAAAATAAAACCACCATACCACTGTTTTACAATTTTCTTATAATCAGCTAATCCCCTGATATCAAGCTGCTTAAACACTTCTTTTTCTGTAAAACCGAAAGAATCTACATATTTTTCCGATGTCGTTGTAATAATATTCAAATTATGGAAGTCTGAAAATATAACTTCTTTGGACATGCTTGTAATTCCTATCATAATTGCACGTTCCAAATAAGGATTTGCTTTTAATGTGGAACGAAACAGTCTTTCTGTAAAATCTGTCATCTGATCCAAATACCCATTAATAAAAGCCTCCTGCAATGGAGCATCATAATCGTCCAATAAAATAATTACTTTTTTACCATAATATTGATATAAAAAACTTGATAACTGGTTTAATGCAAGTGTAATATCAATATCATTTGTATTTTCTGTTGCTGTCAGTATTTTTTGAAAAAAAGTAATATCAGATCCGTGTAAAATCCCGCTTTCCAAAATATAAATATACTTTATATATAATTTTGAAAGAAACAGACTTATTTTCTGTATTGCCATTTCGTATGTCGGTTCTTTAACATTCGCAAATGACAGACTGATGACAGGATAAGTTCCCTGCAGATTACGGTATTTTTCATCTTTCCAGATTGCCAGATGTTCAAACAGATCCGACCTGTCGGCATAGTCTATGGAAAAGAACTGCTCCACCATACTCATTGCAAGCGTCTTTCCAAAACGACTCGGACGGGTAATCAGAGTCACACTATCCCCGCTATCCCACCATTCTTGAATGAAAGGTGTTTTATCTATATAAAAGTAGTTTCCCTGAATGATTGTTGAAAAGTCCTGTATACCGATCGCTATGTTTCCAGACATTATGACCTCCCTGCTTTTCAGACTGATATTGTCCATTCTTTGTAAGTACGTAATCATCGGTACCTTGCCTTTTTAAACATGCCGCCCATCAGGGCGGCACATTTTATTTCTTCTTTTTGGTTCGAAATCCTTCCGGTAATTCATTTGACCATGGCAAAAGCCGATTTAGATCATTCGGCTTTGGAAAAGGTCCCATTTTACGAAGCTCGTCTAATACATAGGAAAGATATACATACGGCTTCAGACCATTCAGCAGGGCTGTTTCTGCAATACTATAAACAACAGCACTGGCATCTGCACCACGGATACTCTTGGCAAACAGCCAATTCCGGCGGCCTACTGCAAA
>CAKREH010000047.1 GCA_934317215.1 uncultured Roseburia sp. | reverse complement strand
GAGCAGTGTCAGACATTGAAGGAATATGCCATTTATGTAGCGAGAGTCCGCAAATATACATCAGAAATGAACTTAAATGATGCAGTTGCACGGGCAATTGATGAATGTATCAAAGAAGGAATTTTAGTAGAATTTCTTCGGAAGAATCGTTCGGAGGTAAAGATGGTGAGTATATTGGAATATGATAAAGAGTGGGAAGAGAAGAAACTCCGAAAGGCAGAGTATGAGGCTGGCAAAAGTGAAGGAATCGAGATCACAGAAGAGAGAATGATACATAATATGATTAAGCTGGATTTCCCAATAGAAAAAATTGCAGAAGTAACTGGAAAATTACCATTGGAAATAGAACAATATTTACAATCGAATAGACAATAAATATTTTAAAATGATTAAGGAAACTGTTGATAAAATATATTAAAAAATAATGAAATGAACAGTAAATAATAAAATCCTCTGTAAACAGAAAAACAGGTGGCAAATAGCACCTGACTGTTTGCAGGGGATTTTATTAATGTGTGAATTATTACAAATTACGGTTTCCTCGTGCTATTTACCTTCTCAGATTCCTAAAAAATGGAAAGGCAAAAGCATTCAAAGTAGACACATTAAACAGGATCTGCCGGGCGTTGGACTGCCAGCCGGGAGATATTTTAGAATATGTTCCATCGGATGATGAAATTTAATATATTGCACGGAATGAAGCAGGAACAGGACAGCTTATTGGAAAAGGAAGGGAGCATGAAAATGGATCAGAATCTTACAGTCAGTTACGAGGAGCAGAAAGCGCAGTGGCGGGAAAGAAAAAAACAGCAGCAGAAAGAAAATGCGGGGATTTTTAAAAAACTTACGCCGGCAAGTCTCATTTACGCACTGATCTATACAGTCTGTATTTACAAAAATATGACAGGTGCCGCAGTACTTCTGTGGGTGGTGGCAACGATCGGATATATCTGTTACATCGTTAAAACGGTAAAGGAAAGAAAAGTTTTTAAAACAACAATATTTTTTGCTTTGTATATGCTGATCCTTGCGGTCAGTACATTTACAACCGGAAATGAGAGGATCATCTGGATGAACTATTGCTGGATCTTTGCATTCACGGTGTGTTTCCTGATACGAAATATGGCAGATGAAAACGAATGGAATTTCTGGGATTACCTGTGCGGTGGAGTAAATGCTGTATTTGGAGCAATTGGCAGATGTCCTGTTTGCCTTTGCACATGTAGATGCGGGGATTGCCGCCTATGATCTGGCGCAGATCGAAAATGGAAATACTGCGGGAGATTACAGTTATCTCTCCTGTTTATCAACGGATGCGGCACCAGTGATCGCTGAGTACTTAAAAGACCATCCGGACATTTAATCTGTCTTATCTGCACGCAAAAAGAATATTTTTAGAAAGATAGATCAAAAGTACCAATTTATTGTCATAAAAATAACATTTATTTACAAATGTTCTCCTGTTTTGTATAATGAAACAAAGATGTTGTAAAATTTGTGAAGAGGAGAACAAAGGATGAAAGGAAAAACGGTTGGAAAGCTAATAGTGCTGTTTGCCGTGACAGGGATGCTTGCCGGATGTGGCGGGAAAACAGGCAGTACGCCGGATGATTATGCAACAAACGATGGATATATGACAACAGAAACTGCAGGAAACAGCGCAGAAGGTGCACAATCCGATACGGCATCGGGTACGGTAGGGATTCCCAAAGAAGATGTGAAAGTCGGTGTGCTCTATATTTCAGATCCGGATGAGGGAAGTGGATATTCCTACACGCATGATCTGGGTATTGTCGGAATGCAGGAAAACCTGGGATTAAGCGATGAACAGATTGAGAGAAAAATCGTGGATGATTCGGATGCGAAGGCGACGGAGGAGGCGATCGAAGCGTGTATTTCAGATGGATGTAATGTTATTTTTACAACCAGCTGGGGATATATGGAAGTGACTGCGGAGATGGCGGAAAAATATCCGGATGTCTATTTTTCCCATGGAACCGGCTATATGTCAAACGGTAAGAATTTTAACAATTATTTCGGACGTATTTATCAGGTAAGATATCTAAGCGGTATCGTAGCCGGAATGAATACAAAGTCAGATAAGATCGGTTATGTGGCGGCACAGGATTCATCAAACTCGGAGGTGACAGGAGGAATCGATGCATTTGCAATCGGGGTTGCATCTGTAAATCCTGATGCAAAGATCTATGTGGCAGTTACAAACAGCTGGTATGATCCGGATAAGGAAAAGGCGGCGTCCGAGCAGCTTCTGGATATGGGGTGCGATGTGATGGCACAGCACTGTGATACGTCATACCCACAGACTTTAGCACAGGAACGCGGTGATTATGGAATTGGTTACAACTCTGATATGAGTAAGGAGACGCCGGATGCCTGCTTAACGAGTGTGATCTGGAACTGGAGTGCATATTATACTTCAGCGGTCAAGAGCATCATAAACGGAACCTGGGATGGCTCAAATTATTATGGAGGTATGGCAGAGGGACTCGTACAGCTGACGAATCTGGCATCTTTTGCGGCAGAGGGTACGCAGGAGAAGGTGGATGAAGCGACAGCAGAGATCTTAAGTGGAAGCAATAATGTTTTTGATGGGGTGATGGAGACAAATACAGGGGAGACGGTTGGAACAGAGAATGGAACCTTAGATGATGCAACGATTACCGGCGGCATCGACTGGTATTATAAAAACGTTGTGATTGTAGACTAGGGGAGGATAAGATTATGAAATTGACGATTCGGAAAAAAGTTTTGCTATGTTCTTTGATACCATTGCTCCTGTTAGGAGGAATCATTCTTTTAATTGCATCTACGATTGTAAAAGGCGTGATCATTGATCAGGTGGAAAATTCATTAAAGGGTACTGCAATCGCAACACAGGCAGCCTATGATCAGAATGCGGGGACTTATTTACAGGCAGAAAATGGCGATATCTGGAAAGGCAGTTATAATATTTCACAGTCGGAGAATCTGGTGGATACCATCAAACAGGAGTCCGGAATGGATGTAACATTTTTCTATGGCTCACAGAGAATCATGACTTCTGCAGTTGACAAAAATGGTGACAGAATCCTGGGAAGCCCGGCGGGCGATATGATTGTTGAGAAGGTATTAAAAGGCGGTGAGGGATATTTCAGTGATAACGTATCCATGGATGGTACCATATATTATGGTTACTATGTTCCGGTATACCAGAAGGGTGATAACACTGCTCCAATCGGAATGGTGTTTGCAGGAGCGGAGAAACAGGAAATCTCCCACAGCGTGATACAGATCATTAATACGATCGTAGCCATCGTGCTTGTGGTGCTTGTTATCTGTATCATTATCGTGGAGATCAGTGCGACTTCCATTACCCGTGCATTAAAGAAAGGAATCGCCAGTGTACAGGAAGTGTCAGCAGGACATCTTGATGTAGAGTTTGACAGGAAGATCTTAGAGAGGAAAGATGAAGTCGGAGATCTGACCAAAGCGATACAGCATTTACAGAATGAACTGCAAAAGATTATTAAGGGAATCAAGGGAAGTACCGATATGCTGATGGAAGCATCCAATACTTTAGAGGATACATCCCATCAGACTTACGATGGAATGCGTGAGGTGGAGGCGACGGTAGATTCTATTACAACCGGGGCAAATTTACAGGCGGAGGATGCAAAAAAAGCTTCCGACAATGTAAAATATATGGGAAATCTGATCATTGAGACCGGCAGGGCAGCAGATGAACTGAATGAAAGTGCAGATCAGATGAAACAGTCCAGTGATGAGGCTGTTGTTACGATCGATGAACTAAAACGAATCAGCGAAGAAGTAAAGGCAGCTGTTGCAACGATCGCGGAACAGACGAAACAGACAAATATTTCAGCACAGAGTATTCAGAAGGCATCGCAGTTTATTTCTGAAATTGCATCCCAGACGAATCTCCTCTCTTTAAATGCCAGTATTGAAGCTGCACGTGCAGGAGAGGCTGGGAAAGGGTTTGCGGTTGTGGCATCTGAGATACAGAAACTTGCAGAACAGTCCGATACGGCAAGCGGTAATATTGGCGAGATCGTAAATACGCTGATCGGGAACTCCCAGCGTGTGGTAGAGACGATGGGCAAAACACAGGAGATCATTGAAAAACAGAATATGCATATCGAGAGCACCGAGCAGATGGTAAATGGTGTCATGGGTGAGATCGACGCATCTATAGAGCGGATCCGCCAGATCGAAAGCAGGACAAAGAAATTAGAGAGTGCAAGAACGGAGATCATAGATGTTATTGATTCCCTGTCGGAGATCGCACAGCAGAATGTGGAGGGCACGACTCAGACAAGTGCATCAATCACAGAGATCACGGAGAGCTTTCAGAATATTGAGGACTCTACAGAAAATCTGCGTAATATGGCGGATATGCTCGCAAACAATATCAGACATTTTAATATATGATGAAAATACGGCCTTAAGCTGCAGGATACGGAGGCAGAACAGATGGAAGTGCTTGCTGTTTTTGACGAGAAAAATTATGATGACACAACAAAAGTATACGAGAAATACAATGTGCGCGGCGTGATCTTCCGGGATGGAAAGATTGCGATGCAGTGCAGCACAGATGGCGAATATAAGATGCCCGGTGGCGGGATGGAAAAGGGAGAGAACTTTTTAGAAACACTTGAACGTGAGATCCGTGAGGAGACAGGACTTACGGTTTTAAAGGATTCTGTGTGCGAACTGGGCGAGATCATTGAGATGCGCCGTGACATCTTTGATCCGTCCTGTAAATATATCTGCCATTCTTATTTTTATTATTGTAAAGTAGGGGAGAAACAGGAGAAACTTCATCTGACACCCAGCGAAGTGGCAAAGGGGTATTATCTTAAGTGGGAACAGCTGGAGACTGTATACAATACCAATATACGCATAGAAAAGGATCCGTGGATCATTCGTGACACCGCTTTTGTGAAAATGATCCTGGATGGAAAAGTAAAACTGCCGGAATAAAGGCAGAATAAAATCTGAGAATATAAAATAACAGACTGTCCGCGGAAACGTGTTGCAATCTGTTATTTTTTTTGTGGAAGAACAATGAAAAATATGTTATACTTAACAATACATATTGCAGAAAAACTGATCTGGTATGCAATAGATAAAGGCACAGACAGATAACGGAGGATGGCGTATATGAATGAAAATTATGTAACACTTACCATTGGAAAACAGAAAAATATTGCACTGATCGCACATGATAATAAAAAAGCAGAGCTGATCGCATGGTGTGAAACAAATAAAGAAATCTTAAAAAATCATTTCCTTTGTGGAACAGGAACCACCGCACGCATGATCACGGATCAGACAGGACTCCCGGTTCGTGGATATAACAGTGGCCCTCTTGGTGGAGACCAGCAGATCGGAGCAAAGATTGTTGAGGGAAAAGTTGACTTTGTCATTTTCTTCTCTGATCCATTGACTGCACAGCCGCATGATCCTGATGTAAAGGCACTGCTTCGTATTGCGCAGGTATATGATATTCCAATCGCAAACAACAAGGCATCTGCAGACTTTATGATCAAATCCGAATATATGAATGAAGAGTATGAGCATGAAGTGATCAACTTCAGGGAAAACATTAAAAAACGCTCAGAGACATTATAAGGGGGAACATTTTTCATGAGCAAAGTAGCAATCGTATCAGACAGCAACAGCGGAATCACGCAGAGTATGGCAAAGGAACTTGGAATTACCGTAATGCCGATGCCGTTTTTTGTGGGAGATAAGACATTGTATGAAGATATCGATCTGTCACAGGAAGAATTTTACCAGATGCTGTCTGAGAAGACAGACATCCATACATCCATGCCACTTGTAGGAAATGTCACAGACACCTGGGATGAATTGTTAAAAGAGTATGATGAGATCGTACACATTCCGATGTCATCCGGACTCAGCGGTTCCTGTGAGACAGCCCTTATGCTTTCCCAGGATTATGATGGAAAAGTGCAGGTGGTAAATAATCAGAGAATTTCTGTTACACAGCGCCAGTCCGTTTTAGACGCACTTGCACTTGCGCAGCAGGGGCGGTCCGCAGCTGAGATCAGGGAGATCTTAGAGCGTGATAAATTTGAATCATCCATTTACATTATGGTGGACACGCTTTATTATCTGAAAAAGGGCGGCAGGATCACGCCGGCTGCTGCGGCACTTGGAACATTGTTAAAATTAAAACCGGTGCTTCAGATCCAGGGTGAAAAATTAGATGCGTTTGCCAAGGCGAGAACGGTAAAACAGGCAAAGAGTATTATGATCGAAGCGATGAAGAATGATTTTGCCAACCGGTTTAACGATCCGAACGGAGAACATATGTATCTTGAGATGGCATATACGCATGATTTAGAGGCGGCAGAGAATTTCAGGAAAGAAGTGCAGGAAGCATTTCCGGGGATGGAGATCCGTATGGATCCACTTTCACTTAGCATTTCCTGCCATATCGGACCGGGAGCGTTAGCAGTGGCATGTTCAAGAAAGATTCCAGAGTTGGAAGCATAATAGAAAAATTTCACGCTGTTTAGGTCGTGGAACTGCTGTGCTGCCGCATCTTTTTGTTTTTCCAAATGATATAAGTGATCATCAGAGGAATACCGGCGCCTACCCAGGCGGCAGGATCAGCAAGGCAGATCCCCTGATAACCGAGTGGTTTCTGCAGGAGTGCGATCGCAACAAAGCGGCATACCAGCTCAATCACACCACTCAACATTGGAACAAGTCCTTCGCCTAATCCCTGTAAGGCATTGCGGTATAAAAAGATCATGGCAAGCGGGAGGAAAAACCAGCTTACTGTTTTTAAATACATCATGGCATAGGAGAAAATCTCATCGGAAGGATTGCTTACAAACCAGCTTACGATAAATTCTCCACCGAAGATACAGATGGCAGCACCGATGGCTGCAGCAGCGATACAGATGAAAAATCCTTTGCGCATACCGTCGAAAATACGGTCATATTTTCCAGCACCGAGATTCTGACCACAGTAGGTTGCCATGGCAGTGCCAAGTGTCGGCATGGTCTGAGTTGCGATATTGTTGACTTTGGAGGCGGCTGTAAAGGAAGCAACCACACTGGAACCAAACACGTTGACAGCACTCTGTAAGATCATGGTTCCAATGGCGGTGATGGAGTAATTTAATGCCATTGGAATACCGATCGAGAGCATGTTAATGACACCCGGGCGGTCCAGATAATAGTCCGCTTTTGTTGTGCGAAGGATCTCAAACTGCCGGAACATATGGATAAAACATAAAATTGCGGAGATTCCCTGCGCAATGATGGTGGCATAGGCGGCACCGGCGGTTCCTGCCTTCAGTACCACAATAAATAAAAGATCCAGTACCACATTTAATATAGAAGAAAAAATCAGGAAGTAAAGCGGTGTTTTGCTGTCCCCGATTCCCCTTAAAATACCGGCTGCCACATTGTAGAGCATCGTTAAGATGATGCCTGCGAAAATAACTTTGATATAGGCATCCGCCATGGAAAGGATATTATCCGGTGTGTGCATCCATATTAAAAACAGGCGGGATGCTGCAACAGTCGGGACTGTGAGAATCGCAGAAACGATCACAGTTAAGATGAGGGAAAGTGCCACATAATGTTTTAACAGACGAAAATCCTTAGCGCCAAAGGCGTGTGAGATCATAACGCCAAATCCCTGTGCAATTCCGGTGGCAAAGCCAAGTACCAGAAACATGATACATCCGGTAGAACCAACGGCGGCAAGTGCATCCTCACCGAGATATCTTCCCACGATGATCGTGTCTACCATATTATAAAATTGCTGGAACAGATTTCCTAATAAAACCGGAATGGAAAAAAACAGTATGATTTTTAATGAACTGCCGGTGGTCATATCTTTTGTCATGCTACTGGAAACTCCTTTCAAACTTTGGTGTGATGTAATTATTCAGTGCACATATATGCAGTATAATGTAATAAACATGTAAGGCTTAGTATACGTCACAAAAGTCAGAAATACAAGCGGAAAATAAGACTTTTTTCCTATTTTTTTAAGGGAGAATCAGATGGACATAAATTTGGAATACTATAAAATATTTTATTATACGGCAAAGCAGAAAAGTGTTACGTTAGCGGCAGAAAAACTGTCGATCTCACAGCCGGCAGTCAGCCAGGCAATCAAGCATTTAGAGAAAGATCTTGGCTGTGCATTGTTTGTAAGAATGGCAAAGGGAGTCCGTCTGACAAAGGAGGGTGAGATGCTTTTTTCCTATGTGGAACGCGGTTATGAGGCAATTCTTTCCGGGGAAAAAAGACTTCTTGAGATGTTAAACCTTGAAAAGGGAGAGATCTGCATCGGTGCGAGTGATATGACATTAAAATATTATCTGCTTCCCTATTTAGAGCGATTTCATGAAAAATATCCCAATATCCGCGTGACCGTGACCAATGCGCCGACACCGGAAACTTTACAGCATCTTGCAGATGGCAGGATTGATTTTGGAATCGTGAGCTCTCCGGTGGAACCGCAGGGATGGCTTAAGATCATCCCGGTCAAAGAGATCCGGGATGTTTTTGTTGCAGGGAAAAAATACAAAGAGCTCTGTGGGAAAAAGATGAAATACAAAGAACTTTCGGAATACCCCCTGATGTGTTTAGAGGGAAGCACCTCAACGAGACATTATGTGGAAGCATTTTTAAGGGAAGAAGGTGTGACGGTGTCCCCGGAATTTGAACTTGCCACCAGTGATATGCTGATCCAGTTTGCACTCCGCAATCTTGGGATCGCAAGTGTGATGGAAGAATTTGCAAAAGAGTATGAGGAGGATGGCAGACTTTTTAAGCTGCAGTTTGAAAAAGAAATTCCGGCACGAAAATTCTGTATCGTGTTAAATGAGAGAATCCCGATGTCTGCGGCTGCGGCAAAGCTTTTAAAAGGACTTTTATAAATTCACATAATGAATGATTATATCAGATATAAAGAATATTAATTTTACTTATAGAGAAACATCATGTATAATCAGTAAGTAAAAACAGGGAATGGGTGACAGTTTTTACGCTGCCACCTTTTTTTCCGGACAGGAATAGCATAGAGAAACTAGGAGGATATTCAAATGGTAAAAGCAGTCGTTGGAGCCAACTGGGGCGATGAAGGAAAAGGAAAGATCACAGATATGCTTGCAAAGGAAGCAGATATTATCGTACGTTTCCAGGGTGGTGCAAATGCAGGTCATACAATTGTAAATGATTACGGAAAGTTTGCACTTCACACATTACCGTCAGGTGTATTTTACGGACACACCACAAGCGTGATCGGCAATGGTGTCGCTTTAAATATTCCGGTACTTATGAAAGAGATCCAGTCTATCGTGGAGAGAGGCGTTCCGAAGCCAAAGATTTTAGTTTCAGACCGCGCACAGATGGTTATGCCTTACCACATTCTGTTTGACCAGTATGAGGAGGAGCGTTTAGGCGGAAAATCTTTCGGTTCCACAAAGTCAGGTATTGCACCATTTTACTCTGATAAATACGCAAAGATCGGTTTCCAGGTCAGCGAGTTATTTGATGAGGAGCTGTTAAAAGAAAAAGTTGTCCGTATTGCAGAGACAAAGAATGTACTCTTAGAGCATTTATATCATAAACCACTGATCAGTCCGGATGAATTATTAGAGACATTACATGAGTACCGCGATACCGTTGCACCTTATGTATGCGATGTTTCTTCTTATCTGGATCAGGCGATCAAAGAAGGAAAGACTATATTATTAGAGGGACAGCTTGGAACATTAAAAGATCCGGATCACGGAATCTACCCGATGGTTACATCTTCCTCTACATTAGCAGCATATGGTGCGATCGGTGCCGGTATCCCGCCATATGAGATCAAACAGATCGTGACTGTATGTAAAGCATATTCTTCCGCAGTCGGAGCAGGTGCATTTGTCAGCGAGATCTTCGGTGATGAGGCAGATGAACTCAGAAGACGCGGCGGTGACGGCGGTGAGTTCGGTGCAACCACAGGACGTCCGAGACGTATGGGCTGGTTCGACTGTGTGGCAAGTAAATATGGCTGCCGTCTGCAGGGAACCACAGATGTTGCATTTACCGTACTCGATGTACTTGGTTACTTAGAAGAGATCCCGGTATGCGTTGGATATGAGATTGACGGTGAAGTGACAACAGATTTCCCAACCACAGCAAAATTAGAGAAGGCAAAACCGGTATTAAAGAACCTTCCGGGATGGAAATGTGATATCCGCGGAATCAGGAAATATGAAGATCTTCCGGAAAACTGCAGAAAATATGTAGAATTTATTGAGGAGCAGATCGGCTACCCGATCACAATGGTTTCAAACGGACCGGGAAGAGACGATATCATTTACCGTACCAAATAGGAAAAAGGACTATCCGATATGATAAAAAATATTATTTTTGACGTAGGAATGGTGTTAGTCAACTGGGATCCGCATGCGGCGTTTGCAGAGTTAGGCTTTGATGAAAAGACAGAGGAGGCGGTTGGAAATGCGACCGTTTACTCTGATGCCTGGAATGAATCAGACCGCAGTGTCCTGGATGCAGAGGAGCAGCTTACTGTATTTATCCGGAATGCGCCGGAATACGAAAAAGAGATCCGCCTGTTCTGGGAAAATGTTGCACAGGCAATTTACCAGTATGATTATTCGCGTGCATGGATCAAAGAACTGAAACAGAAAGGTTATCATGTGTATATCCTTTCCAATTATGGAAAATGGACTTATGAACACACAGCGGAAGCACTTTCATTTCTTTCGGATGTGGACGGGCAGGTATTTTCCTTTGAAGTTCATCAGATCAAGCCGGAACCGGAGATCTATCAGACACTGTTGGACAAATTTAGCCTTGTGGCAGATGAGTGTGTATTTTTAGATGACCGCAGGGAGAATGTCGAAGCAGCGGAAGCACAGGGCATTCATACGGTGCTGTTTACAACACAGCAGGATGCTTTGGAAAAATTAAAAACATATGGTGTGATGTAGGAAATGGTACATGACTGCATAAAACCGTATCACAGGAAGAGATACAGGATAAGAGCAGCTTTCACGGATGTGGAGGCTGCTTTTATTCATGACAATAGAATGCTCGCAGGGTGTGCATTCTATTGTATATGTTCACATTTTTATCACAGATTCATCCCCTTTTAAACACAATTACACGTTACTCTTATAAAGTAATAATTTGGTTACTGGTCACACGACAAGCGTGTGCAGTGGCATATATTGAAAATGAAATAAGGAGGAGAGAAACGTGATTGAGATCAATCATCTGGTAAAAAAATACGGCAGTCATGTTGCTGTTGATGATCTGTCGCTCACGGTAGAGCCGGGTAAAATCTATGGTTTTCTGGGCCCGAACGGAGCCGGAAAATCAACAACGATGAATATTATTACCGGCTACCTTGCAGCGACATCTGGTGAGGTAAAGATCAACGGATTTGATGTGTTAAAACAGCCGGAGGAAGCAAAAAAGTGTGTGGGGTATCTGCCGGAACTGCCGCCTCTTTATATGGATATGACGGTAAAAGAATATCTGGATTTTGTGGCTGAATTAAAGAAGTTAGAGAAAAGCCTGCGGGCAGGATATGTGAAGGAAGCCATGAAAATTACAAAAACAGAGGAAGTATCGGGAAGATTGATCCGCAACCTGTCAAAAGGATACCGCCAGAGAGTCGGTTTTGCGCAGGCAGTACTTGGATATCCGGAAATACTGATCTTAGATGAGCCAACCGTAGGGTTGGACCCGAAACAGATCATAGAGATCAGGGATCTCATCAAGGAACTTGGAAAGAAACATACGATCATACTAAGTTCCCATATTTTGTCTGAAATCTCTGCTGTCTGTGATCATGTATTTATTATTTCACACGGAAAACTCGTTGCCAGTGATTCCACGGAGAATCTGTCAGAGCGGATGACCGGTGCACAGGAGATCGGGCTGTTAGTGAAGGCAGAGGAAGATACTGCGGAAACAGCGATCCGTGAGATCGCACAGGTGGAGCGGTGTGAAAAAACAGAGTCGAAAGAGGATGGCACGGTACAGCTTCTTGTGACGGCAAAAAAAGATGCGGATGTGCGTGAGGCGATTTATTACACCTGCGTGGAACATCATATGCCGATCTTAGAGATGAAGGCGGCATCGAAGTCCTTAGAGGATGTATTCCTTGAACTCACATCACAGGAAGGAGGAACAAAATAATGTTTGCAATTTTTAAACGTGAGATCAGATCCTACTTCCAGACTGTGGTGGGATGGTTTTTTATTGCAGCAGTACTCGCTTTATATGGATTGTATTTTTATGCTTATAACTTAAGGTCCGGTTCGCCTTATGTTTCGTATTCGCTTTCCGCAGTTTCATTTATTGTGATGATCGCAGTACCGGTACTTACCATGCGGAGCTTTGCGGAGGAACGGCATACAAAGACGGATCAGCTGATGTTAACTTCCCCGGTTCCGCTTGGAAAGATCGTATTTGGCAAATATCTTGCCATGGTCGGAGTTTTCTCCATTGCAATGATCGTTGTTGCGCTGACCCCGTTATTTTTATCCATTTATGGTTCCGTGCCGCTTGGGGAGAGCTATGTGGCTATTTTGGGATTCTGGCTGTATGGCTGCGCATGTATTGCGATCGGCATGCTGATGTCAGTGGTGACCGAAAGCCAGGTTATCGCAGCAGTGCTTGGTTTTGCAGCATTGTTCCTTGGTTACATGATGTCTAGTATTACCAGCATGATTTCACAGAGCGGTAATCTCCTGACGAAAATATTAAATGTATATGATCTGTACACACCGTTGGATAAATTTATGAATGGCTGCTTAGATCTTACAGGCGTGATCTATTTTCTGTCGGTGATCGGAATCTGCCTGTTTTTGAGCTGCCAGCTGATCCAGAAACGCAGATATTCAGTCAGCACTAAAAAGATCGCGCCGGGGGCGTTTTCCATCGGAATGATCGTTGTTGCCTTTGCCATTGCTGTTGTTGTGAATCTGGTGGCAAATGAGCTGCCGTCCACGATCACGGCAATCGATGCGACATCCACAAAGTTATATTCCATCACAGATACAACAAAAGATTATTTAAAGACACTGGATCAGGATGTCAATATCTATGTGCTTGCGGCAGAAAAAAATGCAGACAGTACGCTCTCGGAGACATTACAGCGTTATGAGGATCTGTCTGGTCATGTAAAAGTAAGCTATGTCAATCCGTCGACGAATCCGACATTTTTCCAGAAGTATACGACGGATGCACCTGCTTCAAACAGTCTGATCGTTGCGAGTGATGCACGTTCCAGAGTGATCGATTACAACGATATTTACGAGTACTCCTATGATTATTCCTCTTATTCAAGAAGCCTTGACGGATATGATGCCGAAGGACAGATCACAAGTGCACTCCAGTATGTGACAAAAGATTCGGGCGAACTGCCGGTTGTCTATGAGATCACAGGACATGGTGAAACTTCGCTTTCCGGCGGATTTTCGGAAGCAATCGAGAAGGCGAATATGACACTCACGGAGCTGACATTGTTAAAAGAAGATGCAGTGCCGGACGATGCATCGGCGATCATTATCAACGCACCGACTTCGGATTTCTCCGCAGATGATGCAAAGAAAGTGACCGATTATCTGGAAAAAGGCGGGAAAGCACTGATCACAACCAATTTCCAGTACAAGGATCTGACAAATTTTGAAAGCATTTTAAAAGCATACGGCATTGAGCGTGTGGATGGTATTGTCATGGAGAATGACAGTTCCTACTATTATAGTAACATTCCATACTATCTGCTTCCGGAAGTAGAGAGCAGCGATTATACTTCGTCAGTCAGCGGAAAATATATTTTTGCACCGTACAGCGAAGCATTCAGTTATGATGGATCTTCTGATGACGTGACCTATACTGCATTGCTGCAGACAACCGATAAGGCGGTATCAAAGATTGATGCGAACAATGCAACAACATCTGAAAAAGAAGACGGAGATATTGAGGGACCGTTTACGATCGCACTTGCGGCAGCAAAAACAGAAAATGATACATCATCCCAGGTCGTTGTGGCAGGTTCTATGGAACTATTTACAGATTCTACAGACCAGATCGTATCTGGAAGCAACGTATCGATGTTTACGGATATTATGACGAATCTTACTGGTGGAGAGGATGATAATACCAGCGTTATTCCGGTAAAAGATTATAAGATGAGTACGATCACGATCACTTCAATCTCAACAATTATTGGCGGACTGGCGGCAAGTATTTTTATACCGGTCGTGCTGATTATTATCGGAGTTGTGATCTGGGCAGTAAGGAGGAAAAAATAATGCAGAAACAGAAAAAGCAGATGATTGTTCTGGTTATATTACTGATCTTTCTGATTCTTGCGTATATAGGCGTTCATTTTTACAGTAAAAAACAGGAAGAGAAAGAAAATGCCGAGGCGGAGGCAGAAAAGATCCAGGTGACGGATCTTGAGGTTTCTGATATCACACAGTTTTCTTATGTGCTGGAAGGAACAACACTTTCTTTTGCAAAAAATGGAACGGAGTGGAGTTATGATGATGACCAGTCGGTTGATATTGACGAGAGCGCACTTGAGGTACTTATAAATAAGGCAGCACAGATCACTGCGACGGATGAGGTAACGGAGTATGATGACCAGTCGGACTTTGGACTGGATGATCCTGCAAATACGGTTACATTAAAAACGGATGCCGGGCTTACGACGATCTATATTGGCAGCCAGAATGAGATCACGAATGAGTATTACCTGAAAACGGGCGGCAGCGATACCATATATGTTGTGGACAGCACGACAGCAGCCGGATTTAATAAGAGCGTCGAAGATCTGACAGCAAAAGCAGATGACACGGAGACGGAGGCAGAAGAACCGTCGGAGACTGTGGATGAAACAGAAACGGCGACTGTGGTGCCGAATGACACAGAGTCTGTTGAAATAGAGGAAACAGAGACAAAATAAAAAGCCCCTATGGCAGATGGATTAACATAAATATCAGGAGTACCGGATTGCAGGCAAAAGCAGTCCGGTATTTTTAAGTTCATAAATTCTTAATTTGACACTTTTGGCAAAAAGATGTAACATAAATGCAAGAAAGTTCATTAACGAACTAATTCAAACCGCAAAGCAGGAAATAAAAAAACGATTCACCGAAGAAAAAAGAATGTGGAGCAGGGCTGATGTACAGTGAGTATGAAATATTTGGAACCAACCAGCAGATGAGAAAAGTGATCGAGCAGGCATGCGAACGGCTGATGGAAACATATGATCTTCGCCATGTAGAACTGGATATTCTTTATCTGATTTCCCATGAGAAACAGAAGGATACCGCGAAAGATCTGATCGAGATACAGCATTTATCCAAGGCACATATTTCGAAATCGGTAGACAATTTAAAACAGCATGGATATATTGAGCTGGTTGCTGACGAGGCAGATCACAGAAAAATACACATTCGTATGACCGGTAAGGCAAAACCCGTGCTGGAAGAGTTTGAGCAGATCCGGTCAGATATTTTAGAGCGTCTGTTTGCGGGCGTAACGGAGGAAGAACGAAGCTGCTTAAAGCGGGTAATGGGCAAGATCATGAAGAATATTCAGGCAGAACAGGAGGATGGGACATGAACCAATATGGAGATTTTGGAAAAGAAACGGAAGAACTGATGACAATATGTGAACGTAATGACAGAATCCCGCCGGAGCTGTTTAAGGAGTTCGGGGTAAAACGTGGTTTGAGAGATGTGGATGGAACCGGTGTACTTGCGGGGATCAGCAATATTTCGAGGATCGATGCATTTAAAACGGAGGATGGGAAAAAGGTTCCGTGTGACGGACAGCTCTGGTACCGCGGTTACAATGTGATCGACCTGATCCATGGATTTGAGGGAAAGCGTTTTGGATTCGAGGAGGTGGCATATCTGCTCTTGTTTGGCGAACTGCCGGATATTGCGAAATTAAGGGCGTTTAAGAGTATGTTAGAAGAGTGCAGACAGCTTCCGACAAACTTTACCAGAGATGTCATTATGAAGGCACCGAGCAAGGATATCATGAATTCGCTGACGAGAAGCGTGCTGACACTTGCTTCCTATGATGAGACGATCGCTGATCAGGAGCTGCATACACAGTTAGAGCAGTGTATCAAGCTGATCAGTGTATTCCCGATGCTTGCGGTGTACGGTTACCATGCATACAACCATTATATCTGTGACGACAGTCTTTATATCCATCGCCCGCAGGAGGGATTGTCAGCAGCGGAGAATCTGCTGCTTATGCTGCGCCCGGATAAGGCGTACACGGAACTGGAGGCACGCGTGCTTGACATTGCACTGGTACTTCATATGGAGCACGGTGGTGGAAATAACTCTACGTTTACAACGAGGGTTGTGACATCTTCCGGATCCGATACATATTCTGTCATGGCAGCGGCACTTTCTTCCTTAAAAGGGCCAAAACACGGCGGTGCCAATATCAAGGTTGTAGAGATGATGGACGATATGAGAAGTCATGTGAAGGACTGGGGAGACAGGGACGAAGTCAAGAATTATTTAGGGCAGCTTGTCGACAAACAGGCATTTGATAAAAAAGGACTGATTTATGGTATGGGTCATGCCGTTTACTCTCTTTCTGATCCAAGAGCGCGCGTATTCAAAAGCTTTGTGGAAAGGCTCGCGGTGGCGAAGGGAAGAGAAAAAGATTTTGCATTATACAGTATGGTAGAAAATCTTGCACCGGAAGTGATCGCGGAAAAACGCCATATCTATAAGGGGGTTTCAGCCAACGTGGACTTTTACAGTGGATTTGTATACAGTATGTTAGACATCCCGTTAGAGCTTTATACCCCGATCTTTGCGATTGCCCGTATTGTCGGATGGAGTGCGCACCGCATGGAAGAACTGGTAAATATGGATAAGATCATTCGTCCTGCATACCGGAGCATTATGCCAGAGAAAGCATATGTGCCGTTAGAAGAGCGATAAAAAATGAGCAGAGGAAAATTAATCTCACAACAATATACACTACGGCGCATAGCTTGACAGCAAAGTGTCAAGCCTGCGTCTGGACAGTGGCAATTAATCTTCCTTATGCTCATGATTTTTCCTGACCATCTTATATACAAAAGAATATGCCCAGATCAGCACCGGAATGATCACGGTTGCATAAACCGACGCCATCAGCATATCCATATAGTTCTCATTGG
Organism: uncultured Roseburia sp.; assembly: GCA_934317215.1. GTDB lineage: Bacteria > Bacillota > Clostridia > Lachnospirales > Lachnospiraceae > Roseburia. Next base: position 455 of record CAKREH010000047.1, on the reverse strand, counting down.
AAGAAAGTGCACAGACGATGGTGGAAATATAAAGACCGGCTAAGATAATTGCGCCAAGAATGGCAAGAATACGTTTTATTTTTTTCAAATCCAACCCTCCAGTTTTTGGTGTATTTATCGGCATATTGTACGCAAAATGCCGGAAATATATTAAGATTATCCTAGCCGAAAGTGATGGAAGAGTCAAGATGCAGTTGCTGTTCACTCGTACCTCGTTCCAGTAACGGATTTTGCCGATGCTTCGCATTCCAAATCGGCAAAATCTGCTGCCACCACTGTATCATACGGCATTTTCAGTTCAGAAAATGCCTGCCTGTGCACAGAACATGCAACATCGTGGGAAACATCGTGAATTAATCTTGAGTTTCCGCAGAATGCAATTCTAAAATGAACACAGCTTCCCAAAGCACCAATCTGCCGAATTTTTGAAGCGTTGAGAATAGCAGTTTTAAGAA
>CAKREH010000046.1 GCA_934317215.1 uncultured Roseburia sp. | reverse complement strand
AAGTTCGGTTTTGTGCAATTTGACAGACCCAAAATTGAAAACCACCTTTTGACACCCGAATCCTATGAATTTAAAAAAGGATGCCTCCCGTTTCCGAAAAACATCCTTAACTATCTATATAATATCCATAACTTTATCCAAACCCATTACGATTCTTCATTCTCCCCGTATACCTGCTGAAAAAAATCCACCAGTTTTGCCAGTGAATAGATTAACACCGTTGTCTCCTGTGTGTTAAGTTCTCCCTTAATGTGGTCGATCATACGGTGATGAAACTCTTCATGATGCAGATAAGCTGCCTTTCCCTTTTCGGTCAGACACACCCAGACAACGCGCTTATCCTGCTTGCTGCGCTCCCTGACAACATATCCCTTATCGGTCAGACCATCCATCGCCTTTGTCAGCGTTCCAGTCGTAACGTTCATCAGCTTTGCCACCGTGCTCATGCTCTTTGGCTCTGACATTCCAATCGCTTCTATTACATGAAAATCATTATAGGTAAGATCCTTAAATTCATCCGTGATCAGAGATTTTCCCTCAATCTCCATAATGTTTTTAAACAATTTTACCAATAATTCATTTAATGTTTCATCTGCCGTCATTCAAATATACTCCTATTCATGGCAGTACTGATTGCCTTTCACACATATGTAAACTGCTGCCAGTCTGTTTACTGCTGCCCTTACCATACCAAAACCGTCGCCCCCCATGTCAGCCCGGCTCCAAATCCTGCCAAAACTATTTTTTTACCTTCACATATCATACCATGTTTATTGATATTATCAAGTAAAATCGGTACACTCGCCGCAGAAATATTACCGCACTCTTCCAGATTAGTAGGGAATTTTTCCATCGGCTGATGCAGTCTTCTGGCAACAGATTCAATAATGCGCAGATTTGCCTGATGCAATACAAACAGGTCAATATCTTCTACTTCAAGTCCCGCTTTTTTCACTGCCTCTTCGATCACTTTCGGCACTGTTTTTACTGCAAATTTATATACTTCCTGACCATTCATTGACACATAAGACAGCTTGGAATCGTTGACTGCAAACGGATTATTGACCGGGCGGTTATCACAGCGGAGGACTTCCCCGCGCGCGCCGTCGGAACCCTGTACCATGCTTAAGATGCCGCTTTTGTCTGATGCCCCCGGCTGCATTGCTTTACAATTTGTTCTGGAATCTGCAGTATCCTGATTTTCAACTTCTTCCTCCGCTGCAACGACCGCAGCCCCTGCACCATCTCCAAACAATACGCAGGTGCCTCTGTCATTCCAGTCCATGATCTTTGAAAGAGTCTCTGCTCCAATGACAAGTGCCTTTTTGTATATACCATTTTCCAAATACATCTGAACCGTATTTAATGCAAACAAAAATCCGGAACATGCAGCGTTTAAATCAAACGCGACAGCATTTTCTGCCCCCAGAGCACTCTGCACTTCGCAGGATAAGTTCGGCAGAAACTTATCCGCCGTAACCGTTGCTGCAATGATAAGATCAAGTTCTTCCGCAGTCATTCCCGCATCTTTTAACGCTTCCTTTGCCGCAGCGACAGCAAGCCCTGTCGTTGTCTCCTCCACCGCAAGATGTCTTGCACCGATTCCGGTACGGCTTCTGATCCATTCGTCAGAGGTATCCATCAATTTACTTAAATCATCGTTTGTCACCCGAAGTTTTGGAACCGCACTTCCGGTTCCCCTGATTTTGATTTTCATACTTTTTCCTCATTCCGGAGTTTATTTTATTTCCATCTGCCCTCTGTAAAATAATCCAGTAACCTTTTTATCAGAACGCACGGAATCTCGCATAGCGCTCCTCGGCAAGCTGCTCTCCTGTCTTGCCATTCTGACGCTCTAAAAATTCTTTCATATGGCCTTTCATATATCTTGAGATCGACTCACATGCCTTTTCGTCTGCCGTGCCATACTCCGGGATTACCTGCTCCACAATATTTAACGCATACAGATCATGCGCAGTGATTTTCATGACCTCGCTTGCCTCTTTCGCACGCTTCCCATCTTTCCAGAGGATTGATGCAAATCCTTCCGGCGAGAGTACGGAATACGTTGCATTTTCAAGCATCCAGACTTCATTGCCGACCGACAGTGCAAGCGCACCGCCGCTTCCGCCTTCTCCGATCATCAGACAGAGGATTGGAACTTTGATGGCTGACATCTCATAGAGATTTCTTGCGATCGCTTCCCCCTGTCCGCGCTCTTCTGCTTCTTTTCCGCAGAATGCGCCGGATGTGTTCACAAACGTAATGATCGGACGGTTGAATTTTTCTGCCTGTTTCATCAGACGCAGTGCTTTTCTGTAACCTTCCGGCGACGGCATACCGTAATTGTGACGCATGCAGTCTTTTAAATCTTTTCCTTTATGAATACCGATCACAGTGACCGGCTGACCGTCAAGGTATGCAACTCCGCCAACGATTGCCGGATCATCCGCAAACTGTCTGTCTCCATGAAATTCCATAAAGTCGTCAAAAATATTGTCGATATAATCTACCGATGCAAGCCGGTCTGCACGTCTTGCCGCACGCACTTTTTCCCATGCAGAGAGCGGCTGTGCCTTTGTGGCGCGTTCTTTCATGACCTCTGTCGGCTCGTAACAGTCATCGCTGCGCAGCGGATCAAAATTGGCATATCCTTCTGTTTTCTGATGCATTTTTAAGACGCGGTAAAGTGTCATTTTTAAATCTTTACGCTCCACGATCGCATCCACAAAACCATGTTCAAGCTGGAACTGCGCTCTCTGGAATCCCTCCGGCAGTTTCTCTCCGATTGTCTGCTCGATGACACGCGGCCCTGCAAATCCGATCAGTGCCCCCGGCTCTGCAAGGATAATATCTCCTAACATCGCAAAACTTGCCGTCACACCTCCGGTCGTAGGATCGGTTAACACCGGCACATATAAAAGTCCTGCCTCGGAATGTTTTTTTAATGCAGCCGCCGTCTTTGCCATCTGCATCAGGGAAACGATTCCCTCCTGCATTCTTGCACCACCGGAACAGCAGAATAAGATAACCGGGAGAGAAAGTTCTGTTGCACGCTCTACGGCAAGTGCGATTTTTTCTCCCACAACATGCCCCATACTGCTCATCATAAAACGTGCATCACACACACCGATCACCGTATCAAGACCATAGACCTTACATTTTCCGACTGTGACAGCCTCATGCAGACCTGTCTTTTCCTGTGCGGCCTTGATTTTTTCCGGATACCCTGGAAAATCCAATGGATTTTTTGACTCTAATTCCTCAAACCACGGCTCAAAAGTATCCTTATCCGCAACCATGCGAATCCTGTTTTTGGTTCGGACGCGGAAATAATTGCCGCACTCATAACAGACATATTTATTTTTCTCCGCGGTTTTCTTATTGATCTCCCTGCCACATGCCGGACAGACAATTGTTGCCGGCGGCTCTGTATTAACTGTCTCTGCGTCCTTTTTCACTGTCTCTGCCTTTTTCACTGCCTCTGCCGTTTTCTGTGGTTCTTCCACCGTCTCTGTTACTTCTTTTTTCTTCTTCAAAAAAAATGCTGCCATAGTTTCCCCTTTTTGCCTGTTTACAGTAATTTATCAAACCTATGCTGTTCCAGACTCTCTTAACTTCAACTGATCGCAAATGTGAGTTCCGCGATGCATGCAATACTGCCATCCACCTTCGCCGTGGCGCGGCCGACTCCGATCGGACCTTTTTGTTTTATAATCTCCGTTTCTAATGTCAAAACATCGCCCGGCACTACTTTCCGCTTAAATTTTGCTGAATTGATTCCTGCAAAATATGCCGTTTTTCCACGATTTTCTTCCATCGAAAGAATTGCAACCGCTCCGGTCTGTGCCAGTGCTTCAATGATCAGCACGCCCGGCATGACCGGCTCATTTGGAAAATGTCCACCGAAAAACGGCTCATTGTAACTGACACATTTTTTTGCAACGGCACGCACGCCGGACTCTAATTCTTCCACTGTGTCGATCAGCAGAAACGGCTGTCGGTGCGGAATGATCTCCATAATCTGTTTCGTTGTCAGAACTGACATAATTGCCTCCCTGTTATTCACTGTATTTTTTGAGCAGGATACTTGCATTGTGTCCGCCAAAACCGAGTGAGTTGCTGAGTGCATACGGCACATCCATCTGTACCGCCTCTTTACAGTAATCAAGATCCAGTTCTTCATCCGGTGTCGTGTAACCGACGGTCGCATGTACAAAACTGTCCTGAATTTCCTTGACACAGGTTACAAATTCAATAGCACCGGCGGCACCGAGCAGATGTCCAACCATAGATTTTGTGGAATTGACTTTCATATCATATGCGTGACCGCCAAAAGCGAGTTTGATCGCACGCGTTTCAAACAGATCGTTGTGATGCGTGGATGTTCCATGTGCATTGATGTAGGTAACTTCTTCCGGACGGATGCCTGCATCTTCCACCGCATTGGTCATGGCACGGGCTGCACCGGCACCATCCTCAGCCGGGGAAGTAATGTGGTATGCATCAGATGAGGTTCCGTATCCGGCTACCTCCGCATAAATTTTTGCCCCGCGCGCTTTTGCATGTTCTAGTTCCTCTAATACAACGATCGCTGCACCTTCTCCCATCACAAAACCGCTGCGGTTTTTATCAAATGGAATGGAACATTTTGTCGGATCACTCTCGGAGGAAAGTGCCGTCAGTGAAGTGAATCCGGCAATTCCAAGCGGGCAGATCGCACCCTCGGTTCCACCGGTAACCATCACATCTGCCTCACCGTACTGGATACTGCGGAATGCCTCTCCGATACTGTTTGTTCCGGTTGCGCATGCCGTTACCACGTTGATGCTCTTTCCTTTTAAGCCGAATGCGATCGAGACATTTCCGGCTGCCATATTGGAAATGACAAGCGGTACGAACAGCGGATTTACTTTGGATGGACCTTTTTCTAACAATCTTTTATGCTCACGCTCAATTCCCCCGAGACTTCCAATACCGTTTCCGACAGATACACCGACACGGTAAGGATCTTCTTTTTCCATGTCAAGTGCTGCATCCGTGATTGCCTCTTTTGCTGCTGCCACTGCATACTGGCAGAACAGTTCCATACGTCTTGCCGTTTTCGCATCCATATACTGTTTTGCATCAAAATCTTTTACTTCCGCTGCAAGATGGCATTTGTATCCTTCCGTATCAAATTTTGTGATCTCCCCGAAACCGGTTTTTCCTTCTTTTACGGACTGCCAGAACTCCTCCACACTAAGTCCGATCGGAGTGATCGCGCCCATTCCTGTTACCACTACTCGTCTGCTCATAACTTTTCCTTTCCATATTTCAAGCCCCAAATTCAGGCTTTTCCTTTTTGATCCGACACAATATCATGCAGTCAAAATGTTTTTTACTGCTTATATGCTCATACCGCCGTCCACGGAAATTACCTGTCCTGTGATATAGGATGCTTTTTCCGAAGCTAAAAATGTCACTGCCTCCGCAATGTCATCCACTTTTCCGACTCTGCCGAGCGGGATCTGCGTTTTCACTGCTTCCTTTGCCTTGTCTGTCATCTGCGCTGTCATTTCCGTATCAATGAATCCCGGCGCAACCGCATTGCAGGTGATCCCGCGGGAAGAAAGTTCCCTTGCCACACTTTTGGTCAGTCCGATCACGCCCGCCTTGCTTGCACTGTAATTTGCCTGTCCGGCATTTCCAAGAATACCGGATACGGATGATAGATTGATGATCGTCCCGGAACGCTGCTTTAACAGATAGCGTGAAAAATGACGGATCGTGTTAAAAGTTCCCTTGAGGTTTGTCGCAATGACCGCGTCAAATGCTTCCTCGCTCATTTTCATCAAAAGATCATCCCGCGTGATACCGGCATTGTTGACCAGAATATCCAGATGACCGTATGTCTCCATGATGTCTTTTGCCATTTTTTCACAGGCACTGTAATCCGAAACATTGCAGCCGTAAACTGCCGCTTTGCCGCCATCCGCTGTGATTTCTGCCGCAACAGCATCGGCACGCTCTTTGGAACCGTTGTAATTGATGATTACAAATGCACCTTCTTTTGCAAGACTTTTTGCGATCGCAGCTCCGATGCCGCGGCTTGCACCGGTAACCAGTGCTGTTTTATTAGTTAACATAACTTCTCCTTTTTTCTGATAGCTGCTAAACTTTTTTCACATCAAACTATATGGCATATCTTATTTATGTTTGCTCTCAGCAACAAATTTCTCAAAGTCCTCATATTTATCGATATTGACTGCAGCTACATCACGGTTGATCTTGCGCATGAATCCCGTCAAGGTTTTCCCCGGTCCGATCTCTACAAATTTGTCTGCTCCGTCTGCGATCAGACGCTCGATCGTCTGCTGCCAGCGGACAGATGAGGACACCTGTTTTTCCAGTAATGGTTTTATCTCCTCTTCTTTTGTCACATAGTCTGCTGTCACGTTTGCGACATACGGGATTTCCGGTGTATGGACTGTTACATGTTTTAATTCCTCGCCAAGTTTTTCTCCGGCACCCTTTAACATTGCTGAGTGGAACGGTCCGCTGACCTTTAACGGAACAACACGTTTTGCTCCTGCTTCTTTGCAGAGTTCTCCGGCTGCCGCTACGGCTTTTTCTTCTCCAGTAATGACGATCTGTCCCGGGCAGTTATAGTTTGCAATCGATACAATGCCCTCTGTTTTTTTACAGGCTTCCTCAATCTGCGCGGTATCCAGTGCCAGGACTGCTGCCATGGCTCCGCCCTCCGGCACTGCCTCCTGCATGTAGATTCCTCTTTTGCGCACCAGTGCAAATGCATCTTTTCTGCTCAGTGCTCCGCAGGCGATCAGTGCACCATATTCTCCAAGGCTTAAGCCTGCGGTTATATCTGCTTTGCAGCCTTTTACCTCCAATGCTCGCAGGATCGCAGCCTCAGCAGTCAGCATACAGATCTGTGTATACTCCGTGATATTGATCTTATCGTTTTCCTCAAAGCATAACGCAGCGATATCAAGTCCTGATGCCTCGGATGCCTCCTCAAATACTTCTCTGCATTCCGGGATGGCATCGTAAAAATCCTTTGCCATTCCTATGTACTGTGCTCCCTGTCCCGGAAACATAAAAACCGTCTTTCCCATGTCAACCTCCGTTTTTTGCGCTTATTTTTGCACTATCTTCCAAGCAGTGACTCCGCTTGTGTCACAACGTCCTCGATGATCTCTTTACAGCTTTCTTCTTTTTTTACCATGCCGGCGCTCTGTCCTGCCATCAGGCTTCCGTTGACCACGTCACCGTCAATGACTGCCTTGCGCAGCGAACCAAGTGTAAGGTGCTCTAACTCTTCAAAAGAAGCACCATCTTTTTCCATTTTTAAATATTCACGGCTCATCTGGTTGCGAAGAACCCGGATCGGATGTCCGGTGCTCATGCCTGTCACTTCTGAGTCAATGTCTTTTGCCTTGATGACACGCTCCTTGTAATTCGGATGTACGATGGATTCTTTTGCCACCACAAATCTGGTTCCCATCTGTACTCCTTCGGCACCGAGCATAAATGCCGCTGCCATGCCTCTGCCGTCTGCGATTCCTCCTGCGGCAATGACAGGTATTTTTACTGCATCTGCCACCTGCGGAACGAGTGTCATCGTCGTCTGTGCACCGATATGTCCGCCGGATTCCATTCCCTCTGCAATCACTGCGTCCGCTCCGCCGCGCTCCATCATTCTTGCCATTGCAACACTCGCAACGACCGGAATCACAACAACGCCTGCCTGTTTCCATGCATCCATGAATTTTCCGGGATTTCCGGCACCTGTGGTCACAACTTTAACGCCCTCTTCAATGACGATCTGTGCAACCTCGGCTGCATTCGGGTTCAACAGCATGACATTCACGCCAAACGGTTTATCAGTCAGCTTCTTTGCCTCCCTAATCTGCTCTCTGACCACCTCAGGCGGTGCACTTGCAGCTCCAATGATACCTAAACCTCCGGCATTTGAAACTGCCGCTGCAAGATGATATTCCGCAACCCATGCCATACCACCCTGAATGACCGGATATTTCGTTCCCAGCAGTTTACTTACCCTTGTTTCCATACTTAAGCCACACCTTTTTCTTTTAAGTACTCAACAACATCATTGACAGTTACGATAGAAGGTAAATCCTCAGATGGGATCTCCACGCCAAACTCTTCCTCAAGAGCCATGACAAGTTCAAATAAATCTAAGGAATCTGCTCCTAAGTCATCTTTGAAATTGGACTCTGCCTTGATTTCAGACTCATTCACATTTAACTGCTCTGCAATAATCGGGATCATTTTCTCTAACATAATTTTTCTCCTTTTCTGCGCATGCCTTATCATTTTTCCAGCGCCCTGCCCTTATTTTTATTGTGGGCTGATTTTCTTTTCTTATTTTCTGATTCATGTAATCATTTGCCTTTCAAATAGTTTGATAGTCAAATAATTAGCTTTTCAAAGTATATGTCTGTTGGACATATTTGTCAAGTTAATTTGGTAAAGTTTTGCAAAATGGTACTTAGGTATTAGAGGGTATGTGGGGGCAGTTTTCCGGGTGCCGCTGGCAGTTTTGGTTCCGTTGTGCGAAAATAAGAAAAGCTAAGTATGCCTGTTTTAGTTGGTTTCGGAGTGACGTGTACGTCCTGAATGTGCCGTCCATGGCACATCAGGACTTGTGCTGCCGTCCATGGCAGCACAACACTGGGAGTGAACAGGCATACTAAGATTTTCTAATTTTCTTCCAAAGTCTCAAATCTGCCAGCGGCACCCGGAAAACTGCAATCTACATGCCCTTGATACCGAAAAAAGGGAAATCTATGCTCTGTAGGTTACAACTGTTTCCTCATTATTTTTTATCTGGCTCTGATCATGATTGTGATTTTTGTTTACTTATGTTTTAATTGGATTAATCAGATTTTTTTATTTCAACTACAGGAGATTTCTCATGCATTTTGTTCAGGCGAAGGGGCTTTTATCGAAGGATAACGGAATGAATATTTACCGTGGATGTTCCCACGGATGCATTTACTGCGACAGCCGGAGCAGGTGCTATGGTTTTACACATGCATTTGAAGATATTGAGGTGAAGGAAAATGCCCCGGAATTGTTAGAAAAGGCTTTGCGATCGAAGCGTCAGAAATGTATGATCGGAACCGGTGCCATGTGCGATCCTTATCTTCATGTGGAGGAGCGCCTTTTGCTGACCAGGCGGTGTTTAGAGCTGATCGACCGGTACGAATTTGGTGTTGCGGTTCAGACAAAGTCAGCCCGGATTTTAAGAGATTTTGACCTGTTAGCGTCCATCCATGAAAAGGCGAAAGCCGTCGTGCAGATCACGCTCACCACCTACGATGAAGATTTATGTAAAAAGATAGAGCCAAACGTTTCCACTACCAAAGAGCGCATCGACGTCCTGATGAAATGTAAAGAAGCCGGTATTCCCACCGTGGTGTGGCTCACACCGATCCTGCCGTTTATCAATGACACTGCTGATAACATAAAAAATCTGCTGGATGCCTGCGTGGACGCCGGCGTAAAGGGGATTATATTCTGGGGCATTGGTGTGACCCTCCGGGATGGCGACCGGGAGTATTTCTACCATGCCCTCGATCAAGATTTTCCGGGGATGAAGGGAAAATATATCCGCACTTACGGTAATGCCTACAACCTGCCAAGCCCGAATGAAAAAATGCTCATTCCAAGGATCGTGGAACAATGCCAAAAGGCTGGCATCCTTTGTTCGCCGGACGAATGTTTCGCTTATCTGCATCATTTTCCGGAAAAATACGTTCAGCGGTCGTTGTTTGAGTGAAAATCGATCATGGATTTTTGTCGATTGGGTATATACAGAGAAAATTTGCTGTTTATACCCAAAAATAGGGGGATTTTGAGTGATTTTTCACTGATAATGGGCATAGCAGATCAGTTTCTTTCATTATATACCCAAAACACGGGAAAATCAGGGATTTTTGTGGGTATACAGCTGCAATTTCTTTGCTATATGCCCAAACTGCGATATTTCAATATCTTATGATGTCAGATACACTTTGACAGTCATCATGTTGTATAAAACTATTGAACCACAATATTATAATGGAGAATCTATGAACATGAATATAAATATAAATTCGTTATCACAAAAATACTCTGTACAAAAACTCGACGAAAATGATGTAGATATGACCTGAAAATAATTTCAAAAAACCTATTGACTCCTACGCCGCGTAATAGTTTAGAGTGTACTCATCGAGCGGAGGAAATGACCATGATGACAGTAAATGAAGTAAGCAAATTGACGGGAGTGAGTATACGCGCTCTGCAATACTACGATACTATTGGGCTTTTGAAACCCAGTGGTTACACTGCGTCCGGCTACCGGCTGTATGACGATACGGCACTGGAACGGCTGCAACAGATTTTATTGTTTAAGGAACATCTTGAAAACCTGATTCTTTTTGCTCGTAAAATCAAAACGTCAGGAGTAAATAAAATGGATTTTAATGTATTTAACATAGCTAAAATGGATGAGTATGCCAGACAGGCAAAAGAACAATGGGGACAGACTGCAGCATACAGGGAATATGAAGAAAAGACAAAAAATCAGTCTTCCGAAACACAAAAAGCAGCATGGAAAAATCTTATGCTCATTTTTGTAGCGTTTGGAAAAATAAAAGACAAAGAACCTGATAACGAAGAAGTTCAGCTTCTGGTAAAACAATTACAGGATTATATTTCAGAGCACTTTTATCAATGTTCCAATGAGATCTTAAAGGGGCTTGGTAAGATGTACGCTTCCGGCGGCGAATTTACAGAAAATATCGATAAAGCCGGTGGTGCCGGGACTGCCGCTTTTGTAGCAGAAGCGATCGAGGTTTATACTGTATAGAAATCAAAAAAGTGTAAAAGAATTTTTTTCTCCTTTTACACTTTTTTCGTCTATGATTCTATTTTTAAAGTTCTACGGTTCGATCACAAGCTCTTCTTTTGTGACCTCTCCTTTTTCGATATGGAAGGAATTGAGCACCAGCTCCTCCGGGTTCATCAAAGAAAGGATGAGGTAATTCATCTTCGGATCATACGCTAAGCGGATATCTTCCTGGGAAGGGCGTGACGGCGATTCCGGGTGCGAGTGAAAATTGCCGAGAAGCACGCCTTTTTTCTGGCGGATATCTTTGATCGCTGCAAGCTGCTCTGCCGGGTCCATAGAAAAATGTTCCCTGCTCTCGTCTACGTTGCGAAGCAGATACACGTCTGTCACCACACGTTTGTCACCTTCCACATAACCGCCAAGCAGTCCGCATGCCTCGTTCGGGAGTCCTTTTTTTGCATGATCCACGATTTTATTGTAATCTTCCTGTTTTAAAATCAGCATATGCGCCTCCTAGTCTGTGGACTGCACGCTCTGCGGGCAATCCTGTCTTTCCCGGCAATAAAGCCTGCTTTTTGCAGGCAGAATTCATTGCCGTCAATATATTATATACCGTCCGTGCAGACAACCTGCTCGTAGTCGATCAGTTCTGTGATCGTCGGATGTTTTCCACATACTGCACAGCCATCAGTATTAGACGGCAGTTTAACTTTGTGGAACTCCTGGTTGATCGCATCGTAGGTTAAAAGATAACCAGTTAAAAGTTTTCCTACACCGAGGATGTACTTGATTGCTTCCATTGCCTGTAAACTTCCGATCACACCGCCCATGGCACCGATGACACCTGCCTGTTTACAGGTCGGCACTGCATCCTTTGGCGGCGGGTTTTTGAATACACAGCGGTAGCATGGTCCTTCTCCCGGAACATAGGTCATAAGCTGTCCCTTAAAACGGATGATTCCTGCATGGGAAAATGGTTTTTTCGCCATGACACAGGCATCGTTGATCAAGAATTTTGCCGGGAAATTGTCTGTTCCGTCAATGATAAAGTCATAATCTGCGATCAGATCCATGATGTTTTCGCTTGTCACAAACTGACGGTAAGTTTTTACCGTTACATCCGGGTTCATCGCGTTGATCGTCTCTTTTGCGGATTTTACTTTTGCTTTTCCGATGTCGGCTGTGCCGTGGATGATCTGACGCTGTAAATTGGAAAGATCGACCTCATCTGCATCTACGATACCGATGGTTCCCACGCCTGCTGCACCAAGATACATGGCTGCCGGTGCGCCAAGTCCGCCGGCTCCGATGATCAGCACTTTTGCATTTAAAAGTTTTTTCTGTCCCTTTGCGCCGACTTCTTTTAATATGATATGTCTTGAATAACGCTCAATCTGCTCATCTGTTAACGCCATAGCTGCCTCCTCCCATGAAATATAAAAATTCTACGTTGTCGCCATCTTTTAATACGGTTGATTCCACCTGCTCGGATGGAACGAATTCCTCATTGATGGAAACGGTCACATACTCCGGGGTTTCCACCTGCTCTAACTCGAACAGTTCTGTTAATTTTAAATCATCTTTTACTTCTTTTTTGTTTCCTGCTACTGTGATCTGCATGTTTCTCCTCTTTTCCGCGGAACCTTTTTTGTGTGCCCGCTATTTTTATGGATCATCATTTTCTGCATGTGCAAAAAATCTAAACGGTTTTCATTTTTTTGGTGCAAATATTATGCGGTAAACACCTCATTACCGAAAGCCATTGGAATTGCGGCAGCCTTATTTCAAAGCCTCATCGATCCACGCCTCAATATCAGCTTTTCCTGCTGCGCCGGCTCTCTCTGCTTTGACCTCGCCCTGCACAAACAACCGAAGTGCCGGTACGCCCATGACGTCGTATTTCTCAGCAAGTTCCATGTCATAGTTGACATTTACTTTATATACAGAAAGTGTGTCTTCTCTTTCGTCCTCGATATCTCCAAGTATCGGTGATAACTGTTTGCACGGGATACAGCTGTCCGAATAAAAATCTACCAGAACCGGCAGCGGACTTTTCAGGACTTTTTCTTCAAAATTGTCTTTATTGATTCGCTGTGCCATGATTCCTCCTATCCTTCTACTTTGCGGACGATCAGGTTATAAGTTCCATCTTCATTGTCCACCAGTTTTAAGATCTGATGTCCCTCTTCCTTGACGCTGCGCGGTACGTTCTGTACCGGCTCGCCATCGTTCATGCGGATGGCAATGACTTCGCCGTCATCTAATTCCTCCAGCGCTACCTTTGCTTTTACAAAAGTGAGCGGGCATACTTTATCGGTAATATCTACTGTTTCGTCGATTGCAATTCCTGCGATTTCCATTTCTTCCCTCCTGTTTCTTCTTATTATATATGCTGCGTTTTTGATTGCTCCAGGTTGTTTTCTGTATACATGCTTTTGCTGCATCTATTTGTTTACATGCATATTTGTTCTTGCATGCATATTTGTTCTTGCATGCATATTTGTTCTTACATGCGTATTTGTTCTTGCATGCATATTTGTTCTTGCATGCATATTTTTTTGTTACATATCTATTTGTTTTTATATACAATTTTTTCCTGCATGCATGTTTTTCTGCCCGAAATCCTTACTTTCCCTCGTAGGCTTCTCTGATCTTCTTACGGAACTCTTCCTCGCCGACGCGCTGTAACGTCAGGCGGAAACGCTCGCCCGGGTTTGCATGATCTCTAAAAAAGTCGATCGCTGCATCGGTGACACGGAACAGTGTCTCTTTGTCATGTACGATTGGGAGAAGCTGCTCCCCTTTGTAGATCTGATTTCCGAACAATCCACCGAAGGAAACCAGATATCCGCTGTTTCCTTCCCATGCATCCGTCGGACAGGACTTCACGCAGCGGCCGCAGTAGTTACACTGATCGCGGTTAATCGTCACTTTGTTTCCTTCACACTTGATTGCACCCTGACGGCACGCCTTTTCGCAGACACCGCAGCCGATACATTTATCCTCAACCCAGGAAACTTCCATGCCGCCTTTGATTCCGATATCATTCTCCTCTGCCTTTAAGCAGTTATTCTGGCATCCGGTCACACCAAATTTGAACTTGTGTGGAAGTTCGCGTCCAAAATAATGTTCATCTAACTCCTGTGCCAGTGAATAGGTATCAATACATCCGCTTGGACAGATCTCCGAACCCTGACAGGCTGTAACGGTACGGACTCTCGGTCCGCAGACACCCGGTTTCACGCCGCCTTTTGCAAGCTCTGCTTTTACTTCCTCGATATTCTCAAAATTGACAAACGGTATCTCGATTCCCTGTCTGGATGTCATATGTACATAGCCTTTGCCGTACTTTTCCGCAACTTCTGCCACGGTCTTAATATTTTCTGCAGTCAGATTACCTCCGACCACCTGGATTCTAAGTGAGAAAAATCCTTTCTGTTTCTGCCTCATGAATCCGCCTTTTTTTAATGCTGCATAATCAACTCCCGCCATCTTTACACTCCTTATCTTTTCTGATTTTTCAATATCCTGGTATTCTACTGTGCTTTTCTATTGTAACACTTTAAAGTGCCCGTTTTAAAGCATTACTGTAACACTTTGGTATTTTTTCGTTTTTTAAGAAAGGTTCTCAATCGCCTGCTTAAAATCCCAGATCAGATCATCAATATCCTCAATACCGACGCTGACGCGCACCAGATCATCAAATACACCGCCCGCTTTCTTTTCTTCCTCTGTGCTGTGTACACTGATGGTCGATTCCGGATGGATGACAAGTGTTTTGGTATCGCCGATATTAGATACCTTAAGCGGATATTTTAATGCATTGATAAATGCATATGCCCGCTTCTTACTGCCAAGCCTTAAGGTAAAGATGCCGCCGTAATGACCGTCAAACTGGCTCTTTGCAATCTCATACCAGTTGCTCGTCTCTAACCCTGCATAATTTACCGTAATGTCTTTATAGTTTTCTTCAATATAAGCCGCAAGCTGCATTGCATTGTCGCAGATACGCTCCATGCGGAGTCCTAACGTTTCAAGCCCAATGCTGTTTAAAAATGCATTTTGCGGCGAGAGACAGGCTCCGGTGTTGCGGAACAGTCCGTTTCTCAATTTTGCAGTGTAGGCAAACGGTCCAAATTTTACAAAATCACGCATACCCGGATATTTTTCGGTATCCCACTTAAATGTTCCGCCGTCTGTGATGACTCCGCTGATCGAGTTGCTGTTTCCATTGATGTATTTCGAAGTAGAGTTGACTACAATGTCTGCGCCCAGTGAAAGCGGTTTTACCAGATATGCGGTGGCTGCTGTGTTGTCGATAATGAGCGGTACGCCATTCTCATGTGCCAGCTTTGCCAGCGCTTTGATATCTGTCACATCCAGCCTCGGATTTCCAAGTGTCTCTGCAAAATAGAGTCTTGTGTGTGCGTTGGTCGCTTTGCAGAATGCATCGAGATCGTTGTTTTCGACATAATGAGTCGTGATGCCAAATGCTTCAAGATCCCGGAAGAGATCAATGCTTCCACCATAGAGGCTCGCACTCGATACGATCTCATCTCCCGCCTGTAAGATGTTTGCAAATGCATTAAACATCGCTGCCATTCCGGATGCGCATGCAACGCTCGATTTACCGCCCTCTAACACGGTCATCCTTTTCTCAAATGCTTCCACCGTCGGATTATTGATCCTCGTATAGGAAAATCCCGGAGCCTGATTATGAAATATCTTTTCCAGACGTTCCGCCGACTCCTGCTCAAATGCACTCGACTGATAAATTGGTGTTAATGTTGCTCCTGTCTGCGGTTCCCCCCGAAAAGCACCGTGCAGCAAAGATGTATTAAATTTCACTGTATCGCTCCTTTCATTTCCTACTTGTCATATAGGAATATTATGTTTTAACTGAGTATAGCAGTAAAGATAATAAATTGCAAGAAGTTTTTTCCACTTTTTTCTATTTTTCGAATTGGATGACTGGAAGCGGTGTCGGACATTACGAATGATATGATTCATGAGCAGGATTGAAATTGTATGCATTCGTTCTATTGAATGATATAATGAAGAGAATAAATTGGAAGTTGTGGGAATAAAAAATATGGAATTAAGACTATTGCGCTATTTTTTGACAGTGGCAAAAGAACAGAGCTTTACAAAAGCAGCAGAACAATTGCATATTACTCAGCCAACGCTTTCCAGGCAAATGGCTGCATTGGAAGATGAACTTGGAATTACATTGTTTCTTCGAAATGGGAAAAGGACTACCCTTACTGATGAAGGAATTTTATTAAAAAGACGTGCCTTGGAAATCCTTAATCTTGAAGAAAAAACACTGAAGGAACTGAAGGGAAAAGAAGATATTGTAGAGGGCACTATAACCATTGGATGCGGTGAATTTGCGGCAGTAGAAACCTTGGCAGGGATATGTAAAACGTATAAAGAAAAATACCCACTGGTTCAGATTTCACTTCATACCGCAACAGCAGATACGGTTTATGAGATGATGAAAAAAGGACTTGTAGATATTGCATTATTCTTGGAACCAGTGGACACCGAAGGGCTGGATTATATTCGGATTGCAGATTGTGATCATTGGTGTGTCGGAATGCGACCGGATGATCCGCTGGCAGAAAAAGAGCTTATAAAAAAAGAAGACCTCATCGGAAAGCCATTGATTCTGCCCGAAAGAATGAATATTCAAAGTGAACTTGCCAATTGGTTTGGAAAAGATTTTTCGAACTTGCAGATTGCTTTTACGAGTAATCTTGGAACCAATGCGGGAGTCATGGCGGCAAATGGATTGGGGTATCCAATATCAATCGAAGGTGCCGCAAAGTATTGGAGAGAGGACATTCTTGTACAGCGAAGAATTTCTCCCGAAATCATGACAAGTACTGTGATTGCCTGGAGGCGAAACATCCCATATTCTCTGGCAGTCAGTAAAATGATAGAAGAAATAAATGCTTTTCAGGCATAGAATAGAATTCAATATAAGCATTAGACATAATAAAATAATGGGGTATAAAATAGATGTATAAGAGAATTTCAAATCTTATACATCTATTTTTATACAGGAAATTCGCAAAGAAAGGGGCTTTTTATTATGAGTAAAAAATTAGTGGCATTTTTCAGTGCAAGCGGAACAACAAAAAAAGCAGCAGAGATGATTGCAGAGGAAGCAAAAGCGGATTTATTTGAGATTGAGCCGAAAGTTCCATATACAAAGGCTGATCTTGACTGGATGAATAAAAAATCCCGAAGCAGTGTGGAAATGAGTGATAAGAAATACAGACCGGAGATCATGGAGAAAGAGATGGATATGAGTTCTTATGATGAAATCCTTCTTGGATTTCCAATCTGGTGGTATGTGGCTCCGACAATCATCAATACATTTTTAGAAACTTATGATTTTAGCGGTAAAAAGATCGTGCTTTTTGCAACATCCGGTGGAAGTGGATTCGGTAATACTGTAAAGGAATTGCAGCCATCCACACCAGATGCAGTGATCGCAGAAGGCCGTCTGTTAAATCGTGGAACAAAACAGGAAATCAGTGAGTGGGTAAAATCTTTATAAATAACAGTGCTATGGAGGTATACAGACTATGGAAAAAATAGTACAGACAGCAGGACGAAATGCACTTGGTGAATTTGCACCGGAGTTCGCACATTTTAACGATGATGTACTTTTCGGTGAAAACTGGAATAATCAGGATATTGATATAAAAACAAGAAGTATCATTACAGTGGCTGCTCTGATGGCTTCCGGAATTACGGATTCTTCTTTAAAATATCATCTTCAAAATGCCAAAAATCATGGTGTGACACAAAAAGAGATCGCTGCAGTGATCACACATGTCGCATTCTATGCAGGTTGGCCAAAAGCATGGGCTGTTTTCAATCTTGCCAAGGAAGTGTGGGAGGCAGGTGAAGGAGATTTACCATACGAAGAGGAAGCAATGCGGGCGCATGCAAAAGAGATGGTATTCCCAATTGGTGCACCAAATGATGGCTTTGCACAGTATTTTTCTGGCAGAAGTTTTCTTGCACCGATCTCCACTTCTCAGGTTGGAATTTTCAATGTGACATTTGAACCTGGATGCAGAAATAACTGGCACATCCATCATGCAAAAAGTGGAGGTGGGCAGATCTTAGTATGTATTGCCGGAAGAGGATATTATCAGGAAGAGGGAGAAGATGCTATAGAAATGAAGCCTGGTGACTGTATCAATATTCCGGCAGAAGTGAAACACTGGCATGGTGCTGCACCGGATGAATGGTTTTCTCATCTGGCAATTGAAGTGCCGGGTGAAGAGATATCGAATGAGTGGTGTGAGCCGGTTGCCTATGAAATATATAAATTGCTCCGATAACTTCAAGTTGAACAAAATCGCTGCGCGATGGCCTGCCAAGGCTGTGGCGCAGCTTTCTTTTTCTCAATAATA
>CAKREH010000045.1 GCA_934317215.1 uncultured Roseburia sp. | reverse complement strand
ATTGAAACCGCCGTGTACCGAACGGTACGCACGGTGGTGTGAGAGGACGGCGGTTAGTCACCGCCTCCTACTCGATTCTGAACAGCAGACGTCCATTTCAGGTTTCGTGTTTCAGACAGGAAAAGACTTTGCTTAAGGAATGAATTCTGTTAGAATAAAAAACAGCACAACAGAAAGGAAAAAAGATAATCGACAATGAAAAAAGCAGTATTTTTTGATATAGACGGTACTTTGTGGGATTTTAAAATGAATATTCCGGAAAGTACAAAAGAAGCATTAAAAGAGCTCAGAAAAAATGGTCATTATGCATTTCTATGCAGTGGAAGAAGCCGGTCAAATATTAAAAGTCCCAAATTACTTGCACTTGGATTTGACGGGATCGTGGCAGCGTGTGGCACGCATATCGAGTTTGAGGGGGAAAAGCTGTTTGAACTGCTGCTGACGAAAAAACAGATCGGGCATATCCTCACAGTGCTGCGGAAACATCAGATCCCGATGGTTTTAGAGGGACCGCACTATATTTATGTGGATGAAAAAGATTTTGTCGACGACCCATATGTCATTTATCTGAGAAATGAGCTTGGGGAAAACTTAAAAAGTATTACCGGAACTGCACAATATGAGGTAAATAAGCTGAGTGCGGAACTTAGAAATGCAGATGTAGAACTTGTCAGGAAAGAACTGGGAACAGAGTTTGATATGATCGTCCATGAGCCGGATGGAATATTAGAGATCGGGCAGGCGGGGCATTCAAAGGCAAGCGGCATTGAGCGCCTCTGTGAGTCACTTGGGATCGCAAAAGAAGATACCTATGCATTCGGGGATAGTGCTAATGATGTGGAGATGCTTGAATTTGTGGCACATGGGATTGCTATGGGAAATGGTACGGATGTGGCAAAGAATGCAGCGGAATTTGTTACCACAGATATCCATGAAGATGGGATCTGGAACGGGCTGAAACATTATGGGCTGATCTGAATAAAAGACAGGGGGAAAAATATGGCAAATATCATGGATTATATGGACTGGCGCGGGGATTTATCGTTTGAGGCGGATGAATTTAATGAAGTTGATAATCTGATTTTAGCGCAGCTTGCATATGTTGATTTTGAGGGAATCGTTACTGCAGAGGAAAATGCACCGGCAGTACCGCTTAAGGAGACATCTGGACAATTTTGGGAAAAGAATGATAAGGACGAAATCTTAGCGCGGGTATCCATGATGAAATCGGCTCCGTTTGTTATGGAGAAAATGGCGGAAACAAAACGATTTTCGGATGTAAAACTACGATGCTATGTCAACGAGATCCGGGATGAGGAACAGTTTCAGTTTTCGGCGGTCTGTGTGGAACTGCCGGATGACAGCCTGTATGTGGCATTTCGTGGAACAGACAACACGATCACGGGCTGGCGGGAAGATTTTAATATGGGTTATCTGTCAGAAACGCCGGGACAGCTTAGGGCAGTGGAATATTTGAACCGTGCAGTAACAGACAAAAAGCAGAGGGTGCGTGTCGGTGGCCATTCAAAGGGTGGAAATTTTGCCGTGTATGCCTCCGTAAAATGTGATCCGCAGATCCAAAATCAGATTTTAAATGTGTACAGCAATGATGGTCCGGGATTCCGGAGTGATATGGTGGAAAGCACAGAGTACCAGCGCATGCTGCCGAAGCTGCACACGATCCTGCCGGAATCTTCCATTGTCGGAATGCTCTTAGAACATCAGGAGTCGTTTGAAGTTGTCAAGAGCTCAAACAGCGGAATCCAGCAGCACGATGCCATGTCATGGGAAGTACTCGGAAGATCTTTTGTACATGTAGATCAGGTTGCGGCACAGAGCCTGTTGCTGGATGAAACGATGAAATCATGGATTTACCAGTTAGACGGGGAAGAGAGAGCACAGATCGTAGAGACTGCATTTGATATGATCGAAAAAGTCGGGATCCGCACGGTAGATGATTTTTACCACAGTAAATGGAAGAAAATACAGGAACTGATGAAGGAAACCAGTAAACTTTCACCGGAGCGGCAGAAACTGTTTTCAAGAGCCTTAAAACTGCTTTGGACGGAAGGAAATAAAGCAATGAAGGAGACCGTAAAACAGACCGTAAAACGCACGGTAAAACAGTCTCCGCTGAAAAAATAAAAAAAGTATAAAATCACAGAAAATGAGTGAACTTATAAAAAAACGAGAAAAAGAGAGAAAAAATAAGAAAATATTGGAATAAATAATTATAAATAGAAATATATTTGGTTGCAGATTCAAATATAAAAATCTATTATATGAACCATAAGTTAGCACTCGAAAGAAATGAGTGCTAATAACTATTCAAAAGAAATAAAACAGATAATCATAAGCAGGAGGTAATCAACATGAAATTAGTTCCATTAAGCGACAGAGTCGTATTAAAACA
The DNA here is from genome assembly GCA_934317215.1 of uncultured Roseburia sp. Classification (GTDB taxonomy): domain Bacteria; phylum Bacillota; class Clostridia; order Lachnospirales; family Lachnospiraceae; genus Roseburia. The sequence continues at coordinate 17,333 of CAKREH010000045.1, read as the reverse complement.
ATGTGAGGCAGAGGAGACTACAAAATCAGGTATCATCCTTACAAGCAGTGCACAGGAAAAACCACAGGAGGCAGAGGTTATCGCAGTTGGTCCTGGCGGAATGGTTGATGGAAAAGAAGTTACCATGCAGGTAAAAGCAGGTCAGAAGGTAATTTATTCGAAATACGCAGGAACAGAAGTAAAATTAGACGGAGAAGAATACATCATTGTAAAACAGAATGATATTCTCGCAGTTGTAGAGTAAAACATATTTTTATCATTAATAAATTCAGAAAGAGGTAGACAGATATGGCAAAGGAAATTAAATATGGCACAGAAGCAAGAGCAGCATTAGGTGCAGGTGTAGATAAACTGGCAAATACCGTAAGAGTAACATTAGGACCGAAAGGAAGAAACGTTGTACTTGACAAATCCTATGGTGCTCCACTGATCACAAACGATGGTGTTACGATCGCAAAAGAGATCGAGTTAGAAGATGCATTCGAGAACATGGGTGCACAGCTTGTAAAAGAAGTTGCAACAAAGACAAACGATGTTGCAGGTGATGGTACCACAACAGCAACTGTTTTAGCACAGGCAATGGTACAGGAAGGTATGAAGAACCTTGAAGCAGGTGCAAACCCGATCATCCTTCGCCGTGGTATGAAGAAAGCAACAGATAAAGCAGTAGAAGCAATCCTTGCAATGTCTTCCAAGGTAAACGGAAAAGACCAGATCGCAAAAGTAGCTGCAATCTCTGCAGGAGATGAGAACGTAGGTAACATGGTAGCCGATGCGATGGAAAAAGTTTCCAACGATGGCGTTATCACGATCGAGGAATCTAAAACAATGCAGACAGAGCTTGACTTAGTAGAAGGTATGCAGTTTGACCGTGGTTATGTATCTGCTTACATGTGCACAGATATGGACAAAATGGAGGCAGTATTAGATGATCCTTACATCTTAATTACAGATAAGAAGATCAGCAACATCCAGGAAATCCTTCCTCTGTTAGAGCAGATCGTACAGAGCGGCGCAAGATTACTCATCATTGCTGAGGACATTGAAGGTGAGGCACTTACCACATTGATCGTCAACAAACTGCGTGGTACATTCAATGTAGTAGCTGTCAAAGCACCTGGTTATGGCGACAGAAGAAAAGCAATGCTTGAAGATATCGCAATTTTAACAGGTGGTCAGGTAATCAGTTCTGATCTTGGACTGGAATTAAAAGACACAACCATGGATCAGTTAGGCCGTGCAAAATCTGTCAAAGTTCAGAAAGAGAACACAGTCATCGTTGACGGTGCCGGTGACAAAGATGCAATCGCAAGCAGAGTAAACCAGATCCGTGGACAGATCGAGGAGACAACATCTGAGTTCGATAAAGAGAAATTACAGGAGAGACTTGCTAAATTAGCAGGTGGTGTTGCAGTTATCCGTGTCGGTGCAGCAACTGAGACAGAGATGAAAGAAGCAAAACTTCGTATGGAAGATGCTTTAAATGCAACAAGAGCAGCAGTAGAAGAAGGTATCATCGCAGGCGGCGGTTCTGCATATATCCATGCAACCAAAGCTGTTGCAGAGTTAGCTGACACCTTAGAGGGTGATGAGAAGACCGGTGCAAAGGTTATCTTAAAAGCTCTCGAAGCTCCGTTATACTACATTTCTGCAAACGCAGGCCTTGAGGGTGCTGTTATCATCAACAAAGTAAAAGAGTCCAAAGACGGTATCGGATTCAACGCAGCAACCGAAGAATATGTAGATATGGTTGAGAATGGTATCCTTGACCCGGTTAAAGTTACAAGAACAGCATTACAGAACGCAACATCTGTTGCATCTACACTGCTTACAACAGAGTCTGTTGTTGCAAACATCAAAGAAGATGCTCCGGCAGTTCCAGCAGGTAACCCGGGCATGGGAATGATGTAATTTCAGAAAAATAAAATAACAGGTGGTATGGATTTGGCATAAATCTATTGCTATGAAAAAACCGGCAGATCATATGGTCTGCCGGTTTTTTGTGCCAAAGTAAATTCTCGTGTTTGGACAAAATGTCAGTAAATGGATAAGTGTCATTACATGCAGTCTGTTGTTGCTGTATGGTTCAGGCGTTTAACGGAGCAGGCATGCAAGCAGTCTGTCGTTGTCCTCCGGATTCATGATGCAAAGCCGGATGTATTTATTATCTAAGAACGGAAATGTGGAGCAGTCGCGGATCATCATTTTTTCACGGATCGCACGGTCAAAGAGATCCTGTGAAGTGAGATCATCTTTTAAAATGCGTACCAGCATGAAATTGCCGCTTGGCTCATACACTTTAAAATCAGGACTTTTCTGGAATGTCCGGTAGATCCTTGCGCGCTCGGAAGAAATCAGATCTTTGGTGGCTTTGATATACGCAGTGTCACGGAACATCGTTTCTCCGGCAACGACAGCAAGGGAGTTGATCGTCCATGGATTTTTCCTTGTATTGATCGATTTGATCAGATCACGGTTGCCTGTGATCGCATAGCCGAGACGAAGACCCGGTGCTGCAAAAAACTTTGATGTGCCGCGCAGGATAACGATGTTGTTATAATAGTTTGTCAGCGGCACAGCTGAAATTTCAGCCATATTATCAGCAAATTCCACATAAGTTTCATCCACCATAACGTAAATGTCATGTTCCTTGCAGGCATCTAAGATATGGCGCATTTCCGTTCTGGTAATGCAGGATGAAGTAGGGTTGTTCGGATTGCAGATAACGATCAGGTCAATACTTTCATTTAAATGGGAGATAAAATCGTCAACATCTAAGCGGAAGTTGTCCTTTTCACGGAGCGGATAGTAGAGTGTTGTGCCTCCGCCGAGTGAGATCTCTCTTTCATATTCGGAATAAGTAGGCCCGATGACCATCGCTTTTTTCGGGTGCTCGATCTGTATAAAAAGAGAAATCAGTTCCGTGGAACCATTTCCTACGATGACGTTTTCGTATTCGGTGCCGCAGTATTCGGCAATGCATTTGCGCAGGGAAGTATATTCCCTGTCAGGGTATGTCGTGATCACATCGATCTGCTCAGAGAGAGCGGATCGAAGAAGCGGTGATACGCCAAGCGGATTGACATTTGCGGAAAAACTGACGATCTCTTCTTTTTTGATGCCGTAAATCTGTTCTATTTTTTCTAAATCACTTCCGTGAAAATGGTCTTTGTGTTTTATCATTGCGAACTCCTCCAAATTGGTTTATAATCTATTATAATGATTGTCATTGAAAAAGCAAGCAATTAAGAGAGAAAAAGCAGGTGTCGATTTGCGAAGACGGATACAACAACTGGCAAGGGGGAAATTCGAACACTTAAAGCCATCTCTTTCAATTTCTGTGGATAAGATTGACATCACAGCGATGGAAGGTAATGATATTCCGGGGGATTTCGTGATCACAAGCACAAATCATGTGCCGATGCGTGGAATCGTATATTCTTCCAATCCGAGGATGGAATGTCTGACACCGCAGTTTGAAGGGGAAGAAATAAGGATTCGTTACCAATTTCATAGTTATGGTCTGATCGAAGGTGATATTCAAAAAGGAGAGTTCTGTATCGTAGTAGAACAGGGTGAATATAACCTTTCTTTTGTTGTGTCTGTTTCAAAACTGTATGCAGAATCCTCGGTTGGCAAAGTGAAAAATTTATCCGATTTTGCCAGATTATCAGAAAACGACTTTGACGAGGCATTTCATCTGTTTTATTCGGGCAAGTTTAAAAATATATTTCATCCGGATGAAAAAAGGGAGATGCTTTTATATGAGGGATTATCGAAGGGAACAGCATCCGGGCAGAAGGTAGAGGAGTTTCTGATCGGAATCCACAAAAAGAAACGTACCATTATTTCATTAGAAGAAAGCAGCTCGGTATTCTATCAGGTGAACGAAAACAGACTTGAAACCTTTCAGGTGAACAGAAGCCAGCATGGATATCTTGAAATCAGGGTCAGTTCGGACGCAGAATTTTTAGTCTTAAAGAAGCCGCGGATCACGGATGAGATGTTTGTGGGGAGCATCTGTGATGTGGAATATTATATCGTAGCAGAAAAAATGCATGCAGGGAAGAATTTTGGAAAGATCCGTCTGGAAATGCCGGGACAGGAGCCGCTGGTTTATATGGTGTGTGCAACATCAAAGCCGGAAAATGAAATGGAGGAAGAACCGGTTTTTTTAGACATTCAGAAATCGCGTGCAGAATTAATGCAGCTTTATCTGGAATACCGCCTGAAACGGATCGTGACTGGAGTATGGGCGAAGCAGTCCGGGGCTATTTTAGATCATCTCTCCACTTTGTGTGAAAATGAAAAGATTTATGGACTGATGAAGGCACAGACGCTGATCATCAACCGGCAGAGACAGGAGGCATCCTGGATCTTAGATGATTTTAAGCGGACGTGCGGGGATCATACAAGTCCGGAATGGGGATATTATCTTTATCTGTGTACATTAATGGAACGGGAGCCGTCTTATGTAGATCGTCTGACGGCGGAGGTAGAACAGATTTTTAAAACGTATCCGGATAATTCGATGCTCTTCTGGGTGCTGTTATTTTTAAAAGAAGAATATTACCAGAATCCCACAGAAAGGTTCGAGGTGATCCGGGACTGGATGCGCTATGATAACAGCCCGTATTTTTATCTGGAGGCATATTATCTGATATGGCAGGATCCATATTTACTGACGAGACTTGGAACATTTGAAGTTCGTATATTATACTGGGTTGCAAGACGGGGGGTTATGACGAGAGATATTGCGATGCAGGTGACGGGTCTTGCCTCAGGGAAAAAAGAATATCACCCGTTTTTGTACCACATTTTAGATGCATGTTATGAGGTAAAACCGGATGATGAAATGCTTGTGGCAGTATTGGGATATCTGATCCGCAGTCAGTGTTTTGGTGCAAAATATCATCATTGGTATGAGCTTGGAATTGAACATGAGATCCGTATCACAAGCCTGTATGAAGCGTATCTTTTATCGTTGGATGGAAGAAAATTAGAGCGGGTACCAAAGATGCTGCAGATGTATTTTCAGTATGACAGTGGATTGCCCTGGCAGCAGAAAGCAGTTTTGTTCGTCAATATTATTGCGGCAAAAAAAGCACAGCCTGAGGTATATCAGAAGTATCTGCCGATCATAGAACGGTTTGCAATGGAACAGCTTGAAGCAGGTCATATAGATGATAATCTGGCTGTAATTTATGATGAAATGTTTGAACATGGTATCATAAACAGTGATATTGCACATTGGGCGTCTGAAATTCTCTTTACACACAAGGTAATCTGTACGGATCCACAGGCAGCAAAGATAGAAGTTTATGAATATGCATGCAGCACGGCATATGATACTGCGGGTAATCATATGGATAACAGAGAATCTATGATCAGGAACGGGGGAGCATACTTTACCGTATATACAAAGGATTACTGCCTGATCATGGAAGATATTTATGGCAATCGATTCTGTGAGGATATCGGTTATTGCGAAGAGCCATTGATGGATATTGTCCGCTGTGTGAAAAAGTGTACGGAATTGTCACAGAGGGAATTATCTTATATCCTTTATTCCATGCAGCAAAAAGTTACGGATGGAGTGGATGATTCAGATTTTCCGGGTGTGTGGACTGTTTTAAAAGCACCGCAGGTGAGTGATCGCTATAAAAGAGAAATTGCAGAACAGATCATATCATTTTACCGGAAAAGAAAGTATGAGGCGGGCTGTCTGACCGGTCTGGATCATAAATTGTTATCTGCAGCTGCACGCCGTATGCTGATGCAGTACCTGACGGAAGAACATTTGTATGAAACCGCGTACCGCATGGCAGAAGAATGTGGGTATGAGCACATGGATACGGCTGCATGCGTTTCTCTGTGCAGTTATGCGATTCATACAGCAGGGTTTGAGGAAGATGATTTCCTGCTGGGATTTGCGGAACATGTATTTTACAGGGGGACGTATAACGATGTGATCCTCATTTATCTTTGTAAATATTATAATGGTGCAACAAAGACAATGGCGGAGATCTGGAAGGCTGCGGGAGCATTTGATATTGACACGTTTGATCTTGAAGAACGCATTTTAAGCCAGATGCTTTACTCGACGGATTATATTGCAGATGCGGAAGATATCTATGAAAGTTATGTGAAAGGCGGAGGAAGTGAACTGATCTGCATGGCATATTTAACTTATTTCGCAGATGCATGGCTGGTGCGGGATATGGTGGTATCTGAGTATGTATTTGAACAGATTTTTGCGCGTTACCAGGAGGGAAATCCGCTCAACGATGCGTGTAAACTGGGGCTGCTGAAATATTTCTCAGAGAAAGAGCATTTATCAGATGCGATGTATCAGGTGGCAGATGAATTGTTGGAAGAGTACACGTCTAAGAACCGCTGCTTTGCATTTTTCCTGGAGTTTGAGAAAAAGTTACGTTTAAAGTATCATTTGTATGACAAAGCGTTTGTGGAATACCATACAGATCCGGGACAAAAAATTATGATTCATTTTAGCCTGGATGGGGAGCATTACGAGCAGTCACTGTTAAATGAGGTCTATGATGGTGTTTTTGTCAAAGAATTTGTCTTATTTTTTGGTGAGTCTGTACTTTATTATATGACAGAGCAGGAAAAGGCGGAGGAGAAGATAACGGAAAGTGCCTGCTTAAATTACCGGAATGTACCGGACGAAGAAGCTCATGGAAGGTATGAAATGTTGAATGACATGCTGATGCATCACACGATGGAAGAACGTGAGACGCAAAAGAGAGAAATGAAACAATACTATGGAATGCAGATGGTAACAAATGAGGTATTCCGTATTTTATAAGTAAGAGGGAGAAAAGTGGAAAAAACGTCGTATTATCTTGGCATTGATCTTGATAATGACAATGCCGTGATCAGTTATTTCCAATTGAATATGAAGGAACCGGAGACTGTCAGCACAGTGGCAGGCAGTGAAGTATACCAGATTCCGCTGATGCTTACCAAAAAACATGGGATCGGTCAGTGGTTTATCGGCGAGGAGGCAAAACGTCTGGCACTTTTGCAGGGAGAGGAAGCAGTATCCGGTCTGCTGCAGACAGCTCTTGCGGGAAAAGAGTTTTTTATAGAGGGGGAAACTTATAAGGCACAGGAACTGTTAGCACTCTACATAAAAAAGCTGGTATATCTTGCGGGAAAACTGGGGAATCCTGTGACACCTGATTTTTTGGTTATCACGCTTGAACAGCTGTCGCGGGAGGTGACGGAACTCTTTCTTCAGGTAGCAGAAAGAATTGGAATACCGGAGGGAAAGCTGACACTCATTGACCGGAGAGAGAGTTTTTATTATTTCGCATTCAGCCAGCAGAAAGAATTGTGGCTGCATGATGTGTGCCTGTTTGACAACCGGGGGGATGAGGTCTGGTGCAGGAGATTGGAACGGGATCAAAGAACCATGCCGCAGCTTGTTACGATCAGTGAGGAGCAGCGGAATATAGACCGGGCAAATAAAGATGCCAGCTTTTTAAAAATCGTATCAGAAACGACAGGAGGGCATATTGTTTCGGCAGTTTACCTGACAGGAGACGGTTTTGATGGTGAATGGATGAAGGAATCCCTTTCTTTTTTGTGTAAAGGCCGCAGGGTTTTTATGGGGAAAAATCTTTATTCCAAGGGTGCCTGTTATGCAGCGGCAAGCAAGTGTATGACGGAAGAAAACAGCTGGCAGTTTGTCTATATGGGCGATAATGAGATGAAAGTGAATGTAAGCCTGAAAGTGCGGAGCCAGGGAAAAACAGAGTTTTATACGCTGATCAGTGCAGGAGATAACTGGTACGAGACTGTTGGAGAATGCGAAGTATTGCTGGATGGATCAAACGAGATCAGCTTCTGGCTGCAGCTGCCAAACAGCAAGGAAGCGAAGATTGAAAAACTCACACTTGCAGATCTTCCTGAACGTCCGCCGCGTACAACGCGTCTTCGCATCAAAGCACAGCCGGTTTCCGACATGGAAGTAAAGATCAGAATCAAAGACCTTGGCTTTGGGGAGATATTTAAGAGTTCTGACAAAACATGGGAATATATGATGTCACTGGAAAATGTACAGTAGACAAAGGAGAGGCAGGAGAAACGAATGGGCGAATTGATCTTATGCAGCCAGCAGTTAGCGGCGATGCCCTATTATATTGAAAATGTATCGTTAAATGTTTATTCGCTGGACGAACTGTGCTATTATATCAAAAATAATACCTGTCTATTGGATGCAGATTTTATGGATGACGAATTGTGTGACTGGGTGGAAAATGAACAGCATTTGCCGGATATTGCACAGAATCTAAGGAATATCAAGGCTGGTGGAGGTGTTTTGTCTGAATTTACCGGCTGTCTGATGTCAGCGTGTGGTTATTGTACGAAAGAGGAACAAAAGCAGATCCGGAATACACTTCAGGAAATGGAACATAAGTCGGCATTTGAATGTGGGAAAATCAAAGCTGACCGTTTTCTGGAGAACCGGAAATACATCAGCAGTATTGCAGAATACAGAAAACTTCTGCAATCGTGTGAAACTGAAATGCCACAGATGGTTGGCGCAGTGTGGCACAATCTTGGTACCGCATATGCGAGGTTGTTTTTGTTTGAACAGGCAGCTGACTGCTATGCAAGGGCATATGAAAAAAGCAGTGATAAAGAGTCCTTGAAAGAGTGTCTGATGGCATGCCGCTGTAATCATGATGAGCGGGCATTTGAACGCAGGAGGGAATATTTTAAAATAGCACCGGAGGAAGCAAAAAAGATTACAGATGAATTGAGTAACTGCAGTAGAAGTGATGCGATATGTCAGTTTGAGACAATGCTTGATGAGTGGGATCCGGGGGATGAAAATGTGTGGGAGACGCAGCTTGAGGAATGGAAAAAACAGTACAGGAAGGATTGTATGGTATAAATGAAATTTTTTGACAGATGGAAAAAACGCAGTTTTGAAGAAAAAATGGATGATCTGAGCCAGACTGTGCTGACGGAAAATAACATAAAAGACCCGAAACAGGTGGAGCAGTATGTTGTGGAACGATTAGAGCAGATGATCGATATCACAAGGGAAATCGAGGAGGAAAAGTCGGAGTACCGCACCGTCACGTCTTACCTGAATGACGTCCAGAAATTAGAAGATCTTCCGGATCCTGAAAAGAAAAAAATTGCGGATGTGGCACAGAATGTCGTACAGTTGAACAGCGCGAGAAGTGCTTTCCTTAATTCAGAGAAAAAACTGACGGATGCACAGTTTGCGCAGCTTGAGCAGGAAGAGAAAACCATGCCGGAGGCAATCAAACGCCTTAGTTCGAATGAACTTTATCAGGATACCATTAAAAAGGATATGAAATATCTTGAAAGGGAAAAATCCAGATGGCTTTTGCATCGCGAATATCTGATGCACCAGCAGAAAAGTTTGAAGAATTTATTATATATCATTCTTGCAATTGTGACAGCGGTGGCAGTGACACTTATTACATTACAGCTTGGATTTAAGGTTGATACATATTATGCATGGATGATACTTATTTTTGTCACTGCAGTGGCAGTGTGCGCGGACTATTTGAAAATACTGCACAATGATTCTGAGATCAGGCTGGCGGAACGAAGTGCAAATAAGGCAATTCTTTTACTTAATAAGGTAAAATTTAAATATGTCAATATCACAAATGCGATTGATTATGCCTGTGAGAAGTATCATGTGAGAAGAGCTTCAGAATTGAATCAGCTGTGGCAGTATTATATGGACGCAGTGCGTGAACGTGAAAAATATCAACGCACGAATGAGGATCTTGAATATTTTAATGGCAGACTGGTGCGGGCGTTGAACCAGTATCAGTTATATGATGCACAGGTCTGGATCACACAGGCAGCAGCCCTGATTGATCCCAGGGAAATGGTCGAGGTGAAGCACGGTCTGATCCTGCGCAGACAGAAATTAAGGGATCGGATTGAATATAATGTCGAAGAAATGAAAAACCAGAGGGAGGAAGCATTAAAGCTTTCTGCGAAAGCTGGAAGTATGAAACCGCAGATTGATGAGATCATCAATGCAATTGACCGGCTGATGGAAAATATTTAGGCTTCCGCATAGAGCAGCAGATCTGTGTGTTGTGTGATTTGAAGAAGTTTGTGGGTGTTGAAAAAGACATGAATACTGCGTACAAATGCCGGAATGGCATGTTGTACGCAGTATTTTATAATTTATGACAATAGAATGTTCACGGAGCGTGCATTTTATTGTTTTTTATTTGCCACAGCCCGGGTCAAATTCCGGGTTGCACATATAAAAGTTTTTACTGTCGAGTTCTTCCTGAACCAGGCGCAGTCCCTCACCAAAACGCTGGAAATGCACGATTTCCCGCTGGCGCAGGAAGCGGATCGGTTCGCAGACTTCCGGATCTTTTACAAGACGCAGAATATTATCGTAGGTAGTTCGCGCTTTTTGTTCTGCTGCCATATCTTCAAACAGATCCGTGATCGCATCACCTTTGCTCTGAAACTCACAGGCATTAAACGGAATGCCGCCCGCCGCCTGCGGCCAGATCCCGGCCGTGTGGTCGACATAGTAAGGAGCGAAACCGGCGGCTTCAAGTTCTTCAGCACTTAAGCCTTTGGTAAGCTGGCGGACGATGGCGGCAATCATTTCGAGGTGCGCCAATTCATAGGTACAGATACGTTGGATATGGTTATTTATATTGGATTTCCAGGGAAAAAACATTTTCTATGTACCGCCCGATTCCTGCTTTTGACTCCATATTATTATAATATAAGATTTTGTCAACACAGGATTTTAAGAACCGGTTCTTCTCGGCTGCCGACAGCTTTGGATCATTCAGGGCATGGAGACAGTCCTTAAAACGTCTTATCTTTTCCTCATAATCAATAATGTCGGCTTTCTTTGCCCTGGCATCCTCTAACGCAATGATCGTGGATGCGATATCCTGCTGTGTCCTGACATTCCGCTCTAAAAATTCCTCTTTGGAATAGATCCCGTCCTCGTAGGCATCTTTTTGCCTGGCGTCTTTTTCATTCAGCTTTTTCAGTTTGTTTTCCAGATTGACCACGATCGTTTTACTGATCGCCTGCGCCCTGCCGTCATCCGATTTCTGCGCCAATTCAAAGTCATTCAGAGTCTCTTCCATGGAAGAGATAAAACGCCTTAAAAAGGCAGAATAGAGTACAGATTTGGTATGGCAGTAAGCCTGATGGTTGCAGAGCATCATCTGAGAGACGGAATTGTGATTTTTGTAGATCTTAAGTGACATGGCATGGCCGCAGGTGCCGCAGTAGAGCAGACCGGCAAACGGATTGCAGAGCTCTTTGTTCCTGCGCAGGCTCGGATTGGTCCCGCGTCTTGCCATGCAGGCATCATACAATTCTTGGGTGATGATCGGCTCATGCAACCCTTTGTAATATTTCGCCTCAGAGTTTTGCGGGCGCGCTTTTGCCAACTGACCCTCGTTAATATATTTTACGACCTTTCGGTTGTTCCACCGGACCATGCCGAGATAGAGCGGGTTGCATAAGATAGAGCTGATGATCGCCGGTGTCCAGTGAGCTGCTTTCTTTGGCTTAATATGCATGGCGTCCAGCTTGTGCGCAATGTTCGTAAAGCCGATGCCCTCCGGTGTGTAAGCGTAAAGTTCATGGATCAGTTTTACCGTATCGGCTTCCTCCGAGATGATCTCCAATGTGTGGCAGGTGACGCCATCTTTTTTGATAACTGCTTTCTTATAGCCGTATGGGTCCACAGAGCCGATATAATTCCCTTTGGCAACAGAAGCCTCACGCCCGCGCTTTAAGATACGCTTGGTGTATTCCAGGTAGTCATTGCCCCTAGTGATCTCCATCTCAAAAAACTTGCGTTCATATTCTTCCTGCAGGTTGAAAGAGTGCGTGAGCGTGAGAACTGTTGTATTTGTATACCGGAGGATATTGATCAGCCTGCCGCAGTCCTCAAGATCACCGCGGGATAAACGCTGCGGCTCCACAACAAGGACAGCTTTAAACTGTTCGGACTCGATCATTTTCAGCAGATTTTTTATCTGTGGTCTGGAATCAATCGTCTCGCCGGAGACGACTTCGCGGAAAATGTTTTTCTCCGGGATCGGAGAGCAGAAGTGCGTGGAGGCATATTGCTGGATCATTTCCTCGTGTTTGCGGAGAACTTCCTCCACAGACATATCCGGGCTGTCGGACCGGGACTTGCGGAGATAGACTAAGACTTCATTTACAGTGAATGATTCGGTGTTTGGCATAAGGTATCACTCCTTTTATTTTAGAGTGGGGTTTATTATAATAACGTAAAGAGCCTCGTATTTCTACGAGGCTCTCACATAATAAGTTGATATCTTCTTTTATGCCCTAAAGGCGATATTTATGGAAAATAAACTTTCCAACATCAGACTTATTATAGTATATATTATGCTCGCAGTCAATAAAAATATTACTAAAACTAATGAAAAGTGTATAATTCTTTTACTTTTTGGTTGATTTTTTCCATACTTTCTTCTGAAAGAGAAACGCCTGACAATACACCTTTTAAATTACGAGGGTCAAAAATGCGGATTTTACTAATTGTTGTAATCTGATTTACAAGAGCAATACTTCCTTCTTTCATATGGGATATCTCTTTCCCGATTTTATTGAGATAATCCACTTCCTCAGCATTATGTTGTTTTTTAGTTTCCCATAATTCTTGAATTTTTTTCACCGCAGTCAAATATGTTTCTGCAGTATGCAAATGTTTGACAAAATCTTCACTGTCACGTTCTGAATTTTCTGTGTCCTTAAGAGCTTTATCTGTAAGAGATGAAAGAACTTTTGCCATCGAAAGCATTTCGGAAATCTCATCTTGCTCATCAGCAAGCGATTTGGAAATAGTATCGTATTTTAATTTTAATGAACGATATATTTCATTCCCTAGCTCAACACTATTTGAATGTGTAATTTTATCAGCTTTAACGGAAGTAAGGGGAATAACAGTTACTACTGGGGAATTATGAGAGTTGTGATTATCTAGAACAACGCCGTAATGAAGCCCGCCATATTCACTTCCAATATTGAAACCAAAATTTAATTTAATAATATTTCCCCTTTTGTATGAAATATTTCTAGTTGGATCGAAAGATTCTTCGAATTTAATAAAGTTAGTGTAATCCTTAATCCAATATGAAATTAAATTTGCTTTTTTTAAATGTGCGCCAGAAGGATCATTTATGTAATATTCAAGTAACTTATTTAATGATTTTATGGCTTCTTTTTTATTCATGATAACGTTTTCTTTTGTTATTTCCATCGACATATAATGTTCTCCTAATAAAAGTTTTATTGGTTGAAACAGGCTGGCAGAGGGTGGGGGTTATTATTTCAGTAATTCTGCAATATTGATATTCAAATCGCCATAAATTCCTACGGTGATATCTTGTTGAAATGGAAGGACCATAGGCGCGGCATCTTCTTCATAGCGGTAAATAGTCGTACGCTGTTTCTCAGGATCAACAATCCAGTATTCACGGACTCCGGCATCAGAATATAAAGCATTTTTGGTAGTATAATCCATTTTCCGGCTGGATGGTGATACGATTTCGATAATAAAGTCCGGTGCACCATTGCATCCGCGATCATCAATCTTTGATCTGTCGCAAATAACGCTGATATCCGGTTCAACGTATATTTTATCATCTGCATCTAAATTAACTGCAAATGGGGCAGGAACAACTTCACAGGTACCATTGTTGTAGTCGATATAATCAGCTATTTTTCTGGAAAGAGAGAGCGACAGCTTTTGGTGTAAAAAACTTGGTGCCGCTAAAGCATAAAGCTGACCATTGATTAATTCTGCACGTTTATCATCTGGAAGATTCCAGTAGTCTTTTGAGGTGTAAGTGGTTTCTTTTGGTAATGGCATAGCGTGTACCTCCTTTTGATGAAAATGGGGAAAATTATAAGCTACATTTGCTTGCATTTTTTATAGGTATCTTCGATAAGAGATTGAATCTGCGACAATAGTTCAACCTCATCAAAAAAGTACTCTGTTTCATAGTCTGTGTCACTGAATTTATGCAATACAAAGAGACACTTGTCCTGACGGACATAAACACGGAAAATCCATTTATATTGAGAACCTGCAATATGCATATATGCGTATTGAGAGGTTTTTTTGTAGATAACATTTTCTGCATGAATCATATTTTTAATGTAGTCAAGAGTTTCCAGTTCCTGTGGAAGAAAAGGAAGTCCTTTTTCTTGAACTGGTTTTACATCGGAAATGTTTTTGCTATCAGATGATATAACATTTTGAAGTCTATCATTCAAAACATCTGATATGTAATCGTTCATGGCAATAATTGTTAACTCGCGAAATTTATCAATGACCGCCTGTGTCTTTGTACCGTTATAAATGTTTTTTATTAAGGCGCGAACAAATTGTTCGGATGGATCAGTGAATTGTTCTGCAATCGCATTTTTGAGCAAGGATGTATATTTTAGTTCAGAAGCGCTGTCCAGAATGCCTTTCATATCAAAAGATTCTTTGCAGAATTTTTTTAATTCAAAAACAGAGTCTGGCTTCATATCAAGAAGGTTGATTTCAAGGAATGGTGTGAGATCCATCTTATTTGTTTCTTCTAAGTCGGAGTAGAATCTGTATACAATTCCATTTGTTAATATTCCAAATCGCGCTTTTGTTACAGTGAAATATCTGAACAACTGGTTGATATGCTTGGAATTAAGATCGGTATTTACGGATTTCACTTCTATGATCATGATTGGATCGCCATTTTGCATGACAGCATAATCAACTTTTTCACCCTTTTTTGTACCCGTATCAGCGGTATATTCTGGAACAAATTCAAGTGGATTAAAAATATCATATCCAAGTAAACTGAAAAATGGAAGCACAATAGAAGTTTTAGTTGCTTCTTCTGTATTTATATTGTCTTTTAATTTTGAAATTCTAATAGTAAAATCCTTAAGTTGATCTGAAAAATCCATATTCTTCTCCTTTGTTACTTTGCTGGTCAATAGTTCTAAATTAGTTCCATAACACCTATATTTGGCTGGAAAAATATAACATAATTATCAAGCTGTGTGCATACACCGTATTTATTTGTGTAGTATGTTAGGCTGTCATTTAAAAACTCTTCGGTAACTCCGAGATATTCTGCCGTTTCAAACAGGTTTTGACAGTTGTGTAAATATGCATCGATGATACCACGCAGACCGACTTGATTGTTATAAGCCGAGTTCTTTCACAGCTTCTTCGGACGAAATAAATTCTTTGCAATCTGGGTTGTCTTTTGCATTAGCCAACATTTTTAAATCCCATTCATCTGGGGCTACGGTCTCAATATTATCCCATGAATGTTTTGGAAAAATTTTCATAAATATCGCGCCTCCCTAAGCTGCACTTTTAAAATCGACTATCGCAATTTCTGTCAGCATAGGCTTTAATTTGCCAATAATGGTTTCAATCTTCAGCATTGTGATGCCGTCAATGTATTCTTCACCACACTGATCACATTTTAAGCAAGGTGCATTTTTGATGATAATGTAACAGTTATTATATGTTGTCATGTAAGTAGTGGTAGAAATGGTCATGTTGCTATTACATAAAAAGCATTTCATAAATTATTCCTCTCATACAAATTCCTATGTTGGACTGATTATAAAAATATTTTATTTTAAGGTTTGAGTTTTATTTATTTTAAGAATGGATTTTAAATTATTAATTGGTCCATTCATATTCATAAAGTTGAAATAAGCACGACCACATTTTCCAAAAGCTAAATATATTTTCTTTTCTTCTTGCAAATAAAAAAGAGTATTTTGTATTACATCCTTGGGGTATGTGATAATTTTTTTTGCATCGGATAAGTCTTGTATATCCCAGATGATATCTATAGAACGATCAATATTGGGTTTAAAAGAATCCATTTTAAAAGTATTTAACATGATAAATTTATCTGCTAGTGTTAACCTTTCTTTTGTAAATTCATCATAAATAATATATCCATACTCGCAAACATTTTGTTTGGAACACCCATTGCAATTGCAGTTAGAACGCTGATTTCGAGGTGTTATGCCAGGAGATTTACCTGTTTCTTCATATCTAGGTTCAATAGGATATGAAGAATTTTCAGTAGTTATAGAAGTATTAGCAGGAATACTGTTAATATTCAACTGGTGAGTGTCATTAGTTACAGGACTAGCAAGATTTTGCGAAGGAGTGTTTGCTTTTCGTTTGTCAAATGCAAAACGTGTTAATAAAAATCCAATAGTAAAACAAAATATAGACAATATTAAATACGCAATTATTTCAGAAGAATTCAGAAAGCAATTTATAACTCCACCCAAAGCGCCCAAAAGAAAGACGATTCCACAATAACCGCAAATAATTCTTAATATAATGGAAAATGCTTTTTTCATAGATACTTGTATGATAATTAGGAAGTTAATTATCACATATTTCCTTTCTTTTAATATCGTGGTTCAATACAATTCAGATACTATGGACTTTTGATTTGTTTTCTGTAGCTTGACTACTCAACTGGAGTGTATTGCCACTACCTTTATCTGAATTGTTTATTAGCTGGATGTTGCCGGAGTGTTTTTCACTCAGAGTACTTATTTCTATCAAGTCTACGATGATAATCGATGGTGGACATCATGGTATCAGACTTTAGGAAAGGGAGGTACAACCTCATGAAAATTTACGTAGGCATTGATATTGCCAAACTTAACCATTTCGCCGCTGCGATTTCTTCCGACGGTGAAATAATCATTGAGCCGTTCAAATTCACAAATGACGCTGATGGCTTCCAACTGCTGGTCTCTAAACTCGAATCATTCGATAAGAACAGCCTCATCATCGGTCTTGAGTCAACGGCACACTACGGTGACAACCTTGTTCGATACCTTGTTACTGAGCTTTACCAAGTGTGTGTGTTGAACCCCATCAAAACCTGTCAAATGCGAAAAAATAACGTTCGCAAAACTAAGACAGATAAGGTCGACACTTACGTGATTGCTAAAACTCTTATGATGCAGGACAACCTCAGATTCGTCAGCTTCTTCGATCTCGATATGATGGATCTTAAGGCATTGGGACGTTTCCGTCAGAAAACCATAAAGCAACGTACCCGATTGAAAATTCAACTGACAACCTATGTTGATCAGGTCTTTCCGGAGATTCAATACTTTTTCAAATCCGGTCTGCATCAACACGCTGTCTATGCTTTATTAAAAGAAGCACCTTCTCCAAAAGAGATTGCTTCCATGCATATGACTCATCTGGCAAATCTGCTCAAAGTGAACTC
>CAKREH010000044.1 GCA_934317215.1 uncultured Roseburia sp. | reverse complement strand
AATGAGTGCTCCTTTGTGTATTTACTATAGATTATATGACCTTAAAAAATCTGTCCAGTTAATTGTAACCTATCCAGACTGATAAACAGTGGCTTTTATGATTTAGCCACAGCCTATCAGTCTGTGCACGTCAACTATTGAAACCGCCGTGTACCGAACGGTACGCACGGTGGTGTGAGAGGACGGCGGTTAGTCACCGCCTCCTACTCGATTGAAGGATTTGGAGTGAAGCGGTGCGGGGGTGTGGTGTGTGGCTGTCAGGGTGCGGCAGGGGGCTTGCCGGGTTGTTCCGTTGTGCGAGGATAAGAATATCTAAGTATGCCTGCGGGGGTGGACTGGGAGCCGGACGTGACCGTGATCAACGAGCCGTCCATGGCTCGATTGATCACTTGTTCTGCCATCCGTGGCAGAACATCACTGTGGATTGGACAGGCATACTAAGATATTCTAATCCTCTTCCAAAGTCACAAACCCGGCAAGCCCCCTGCCGCACCCTGACAGACGCTACACTGTGGCGCACCGGTACACTGCAAATCTTCTGGGAAGATTTTGGTGCGGGTCCCCTCAATGCCGCGGGCGGGCTGTGCAAAGAGCTGACCTTTTTGAGACTTTGGCAGGGAATTAGAAATTCTTAGTGTGTCTGTCGACCCGCAATGGTGCTCTGCCATGGAAGGCAGAGCAAGTTCTGATGAGCCACGGATGGCTCATTCAGAACGCCCACGTCCGGCTCCCAACTCACCCCGTCAGACACACTTAGAATTACTTGTTCCCGAACAACGGAACAAAAAGCGTCAGAGCTTTGCACAGCCCACCCACGGCCTTCAGGCTCGCCACTCCCACCCCAAAAGAACATCTACGACAGACCTGCACCTTATATGCAAAATGAATCCCCCCTACCCAAAAACCACCCACGAAAGGAGTTCACCTATACAATGAAAGCCCACAAAACAATTACCTACGAATACAAAAACGCCCCAATCCCCGGCGGCGGCTACGTTACCGGTTTATTGTACCACCCAAAACAGCCCGGCATCCTCTATGCCAGAACAGACATCGGAGGCGTTTACCGGTATGAATACGAAAACAAGCGCTGGAAAAGCCTCATCGACAGTGTGAGCATGGAGGACATCTCCGAAACATTTCCAATCGCATGCGCACTTGACGAAAAGAAACCGGAACGATTGTACGTCATGAGCGGCATTAACGGACAGGGCTATGGAAAATTTTCAATTTCAGAAGATTATGGAGAGACATTCATTCACAAAAAAATCCCGGTGACCGTTCATGGAAATCTCTGCGGAAGAGGAACCGGATACCGTCTGGTGACAGATAAAAATGATGAAAATACACTTTATTTTGCAAGCCAGTTAGATGGTCTCTGGAAAACTATGGACAGAGGGGATACCTGGGAGAGACTTCCGTTAGAGGAAAATTACATGACCTGTGTCTGGGTGTCGGATGATTCGAAGACGATCGTAGCAGGAACCGCAGGATATACGACAAGGGAGAGCAATGCGCTGCGCGGTCACAGCCTCTATGTTTCCTATGATGCAGGACGGACGTTTGAGAAACTGATGCAGCCGGAAAATGTCATGGTCAGTGACAGCAAAATGAACGGTCTTGTCGCATCACGCTATGACTATGATGGAACTTACTTTTATGTGACGATGAATGTCACCGGAAGATGGAACTATGTGGTCGACCTTGGATATAGCTGTGATTCCGGGGATGTGATTGGCGGGAAAGTGCTGCGGTATTATTTTTCAGACGGAAAAATTGCAGGGTATGATGACATCACGCCGGATGTGGACGGTACGCTGACAAAGGAATTTTTAAACTATGGTTTTGGCGGAATTTCTTCCTGCAAAATGATGTCTGGACTTCTGGTGTGCTCGACGCTCTGCCGGGAAAAAGAGGGCGATGAGATCGTATATCTTTCAAAAGATCATGGCAGCAGCTGGAGCGTGAGTCTCTGCGGACTGGAAAAAGGTGATTTATATTTCAATACCTCCTACATGAAGCCGGAGTATAACGGAAACCACTGTCTGCTGCACTGGCTGAGCGATATTAAGATCAATCCGTTTGATCCAGACGAGGCATGGTTTAATTCAGGAACCGGCGTTTTTATGACGGACGCACTGCGCAGTGAACATCCGCGTTATCATGATGCGTGTACCGGGATTGAGGAGACCGTTCATCTGAATGTATATGCTCCGGTGGACGGAGAGGTACAGCTTGTGGATATCGTCGGGGATCTCGGCGGATTTGCATTCCGAAACCTTGATGAACCATGTAAAAATTCTTTTGACGACAGCGAGGGCAACCGTTACATTACCTGTATCAACGCCGATATTTCCGATGCGGACAGTAATCTTGGCATTGTGACGGCGCGGGGAAACTGGAAAGGAAAAACCAAAGGCGGTCTGGTGCGCACGTGCGATAATTTTAAAACATTTGACCGAATCGGCATGCCGTTTGGCATCAACGCAGAGATCGACAGGAAACTGCATGAGATCGAAAACCCGAATGTTAATGCCGGATGGGTGGCAATGTCACCAGACGGCATCAATATCGTCTGGTCGGCAGCGGATGGGATAAGGCTTCCGGTGGAACTGGTGCTTGTCAGCAATGATGGCGGGAAAAGTTTTCAAAAAGCAGGAGTGTTTGATCTGGCGGGGCGGCCTGTTGAGACGGGATATCTGAAAGTATTTTCCGACCGCAGCAGGAAAGATTTATTTTACGGTTTCGGAGGTGCATCCGAAATCTATGTGAGCAAAGATGGAGGAAGAAACTTTTATCAGAAACAGCCGAAAGAGGCATTTCCGGTCTGTGATTTTGGCTATATCGATACCGCAAACAAGACGGAAGTGCGTGGCGAGGGCGGAAAAACCGGCGTATTTTATCTGGCATTAGGCGATGCAGGACTCTATAAACTCTGTTATGACGTAAAGACAGAAGAAATCCATGTAAAACGCCTGACAGACGAGGGGGATGCCTGCTGCCGCATGGGACTGGGTGTGATCGGCGAGGGCAGGGATTATCTGACAGAGGAAAAAGCGATTTATTTCTGCGGACGTCTTGACGGGGAATATGGTTTTTACCGTACACTCGATGAGGGAAAATCATATGAACGGTTGAACCGGGATCACCAGATGTACGGCGAGATCAACAGTGTCGACGGTGATAAAAGAAAGTTTGGCAGATTTTTCTTAGCGACCGGGTCACGCGGTGTTTTGTACGGTGAGATGAAATGTTAGAGCGGGAAAATATAGTACAGCAGAAAGATAAATTGTCAGAGAGAAGAATTCGCTTACCGAAGTTTTTCGATGTCAGGGCGGATATAAGAATATATCTATATAAGGAAGGAAAAGTTAGATGAGAGTTTACGAAGAAAATAACAGACTTGTAATTGCAGATGGAACATCGACATTGTGGTTAGAGCCATGGGGAGAAAATTCTTTCCGTGTGCGCATGACCAAAGAGGCACAGATGGATGCACATGACTGGGCATTGACCGAGGGGGTAAAAAAGTGTCCGCTTCAGGTGGAGTGTAAAGAAGTTGATACGACGGATCCATGGTACAAAGGCGAGGAGTTTACAAAATATCATCAGACCGGAAAAGTTTACACCGTTAAAAATGGAAAAATCACGGCGGTGATCTCCCCGGAAGGATGGATCAGCTATTATAATCAGAAGGGAGAACTTCTGACCGAAGAGTACTGGAGAAACAGAAACCGGATCAACCGCTACTGTGTGCCGCTGCGCATCGATGCGAGAGAGTTAAAACCGATCCCGGGCAGCACGGATTACGAACTGACTATGCGTTTTGAGGCATTTGACGATGAAAAAATATTTGGTATGGGACAGTATCAGGAGAAAAATCTGAATAAAAAAGGTGCAATGTTAGAACTGGCGCACAGAAACAGCCAGGCGAGCGTGCCGTTTATGATCTCAAGCAGAGGCTATGGATTTTTCTGGAACAACCCGGCAATCGGAACGGCAGTTTTTGGAGCAAACAAGACAGAGTGGCACGCAAAGAGCACGAAGAAACTTGACTATTTTATCACGGCTGGAGATACGCCGTTTGAAATCGAGGAACAGTATTCTGCAGCGACGGGAAGAACTCCGATGATGCCGGAATATGGTATGGGATACTGGCAGTGCAAACTGCGCTACCGCAATCAGGATGAGATCCTTGCAGTTGCCAGAGAGCATAAAAAGCGCGGGCTTCCAATGGATGCGATCGTGATCGACTTTTTCCACTGGACAATGCAGGGCGAGTTTAAATTTGAGCCAAGAGACTGGCCGGATCCGAAAGCGATGGTGGATGAGTTAAAGAGCATGGGGATCGAGACGGTTGTCTCTGTCTGGCCGACCGTGGATGAGCGCAGTGAAAACTATGGCGGGATGAACGACCGCGGATATCTTGTCACTCCGGACCGGGGACTTTCCTATCATATGAGCTGGATGGGAAATACCGTATTTTACGATGCGACCAATCCGGGCGCGCAGAAGTTTGTCTGGGAAAAATGTAAGGAAAATTACTATAAAAATGGAATTCGTTGTTTCTGGTTAGATGAAGCGGAACCGGAGTATGGACCGTATGATTTTGATAATTACCGCTATTATGAGGGACCAGCATTACAGTGCAGCAACATTTATCCGGTTGGCTATGCAAAAGGATTTTATGACGGACTGAAAGCGGAGGGAGAAAAAGATATCATGAGTCTGGTGCGCTGCGCATGGGCAGGCAGCCAGAAATATGGTGTTCTTACCTGGTCCGGGGATGTGTATTCTTCCTTCCGCTCTATGAGAGAGCAGCTTCAGGCAGGACTTAATATGTGTGTGGCAGGTATTCCATGGTGGACATCGGATATCGGAGGTTTTCTTGGCGGGGATATTAAAGATCCGGCATTTAAAGAACTTCTGGTGCGCTGGTTTGCCTGGGGTGCATTCTGTCCGGTATTCCGTATGCACGGAGAGCGTTCCCCGTGGTATGAGAGAGAGCAGGAATTTATCAATGGTGTGCGTCAGCTTACTTCCGGTCAGGATAATGAAGTGTGGAGTTTTGGAGAGGACAATTATGAAATCCTGAAAAAATATCTGTTTATCCGTGAGCGTCTGCGCCCATATATCCGTTCCTGTATGGAACAGGCAAGTAAGACAGGTGCACCGGTGATGCGTCCGTTGTTCTTTGATTTTGCAGAGGATAAAGAGAGCTGGAACGTGGAGGACGCATATATGTTTGGTCCGGATCTTTTAGTGGCTCCTGTTATGGAAGCAGGGGCAACAGAGTGCAGAGTTTATCTGCCGGCAGGAACAAAATGGACAGACGCCTATACGAAAAAAGTATACGAGGGCGGAAATTATGTGACCGTATCAGCACCGATCGATGTAATTCCGGTATTTATGAGAGAGGGAACCTCTTATCCGATTTATGAATAAAGTAAAAGAACAAAGAGTCGCTTGCGACTCTTTCGCGCTCGAGCGGTGCTGTTTACAGCTAACTTCTACTCCGCGAGATGCGCATCCCGCCCGGAGGGCTTTTTAATTCATAGGACGTAATTTCCTATGAATTGAAAAAAATCCTCCACGCAGTGTTTGCAGCCACTGCGTGGGGGATTTTCATATTAAGAAGGGGGTTTTTGTCATATTGACGATAGAAACCCAACTGTTAAATATTTAACAGTAAATCTATTATGCACCCAAAAGTACTAAAAATCCAGTGAACATATTGTGAATTTTTGTATTTTTATTGTTAATAAATAAAAGAGAACTCTGAAAGTGGATGGCGGATGACTTGACGTTTCCTTTGCTTTTCCCGTATAATAAAAACGTGTGGGCATAAGCCCGTCGTATTTTTTGAAATGGAGAATAATGTGAAAAATAAGATTTTTCACATGCAGGAATGGAGAAGAACATGTCAATAGATCAGAGTAAAATCAGAAATTTTTGTATTATAGCTCATATTGATCATGGCAAATCAACACTTGCCGATCGTATCATAGAACGTACAGGAACTTTAACCAGCCGTGAGATGCAGGCACAGGTTCTTGACAATATGGATTTAGAGCGTGAACGTGGCATTACGATCAAGTCACAGGCGGTCCGTATCATATATAAGGCAAATGATGGGGAAGAGTATATTTTCAACCTGATCGACACACCAGGGCACGTCGATTTTAATTATGAGGTATCACGAAGCCTTGCAGCCTGCGACGGTGCGATCCTGGTTGTGGATGCAGCACAGGGCGTGGAAGCACAGACACTGGCAAATGTATATCTTGCATTAGATCATGATCTTGATGTGATGCCGGTCATAAATAAGATCGACCTTCCGAGTGCACAGCCGGATGAAGTGGTAAAAGAGATCGAGGATGTGATCGGGATTGAGGCGGAGGATGCACCGCGTATTTCTGCTAAGACCGGTTTAAATATTGATCAGGTATTAGAGCAGATCGTGACAAAGATCCCGGCACCGACCGGAGATAAAGAAGCTCCGCTTCAGGCGCTCATCTTTGATGCACTTTACGATTCCTATAAGGGAGTTATCGTATTCTGCCGTATCAAAGAAGGAACGGTAAAAGTGGGAGATACCATCCGCATGATGGCGACCGGTGCACAGTCTGAGGTCACAGAGGTCGGATATTTCGGTGCCGGACAGTTTATCCCATGCGATGAACTTGCAGCGGGAATGGTAGGTTATCTTTGTGCAAGCATCAAAAATGTCCGCGATACCCGTGTCGGTGATACTGTGACAAATGCCGGTCGTCCATGCAGTGAGCCGCTTCCGGGTTACAAGAAGGTCAATCCGATGGTGTACTGCGGTATGTATCCGGCTGACAGCGCAAAATATCCTGATCTTAGGGATGCATTGGAAAAATTACAGATTAACGATGCTTCCCTGCAGTATGAGCCGGAGACATCCTTAGCACTTGGTTTTGGTTTCCGCTGTGGATTTTTAGGTCTCCTTCATTTAGAAATCATTCAGGAGCGCTTAGAGCGTGAGTTTAATTTAGACCTTGTGACAACGGCCCCGGGCGTTATCTATAAAGTGCATAAAACCAACGGTGAAGTTATGGATCTGACAAACCCGTCGAACCTGCCTGACCCGTCTGAAATCGAATACATGGAAGAGCCTGTCGTATCTGCAGAGATCATGGTGACAAGTGAGTATGTCGGTGCGATCATGAAACTGTGCCAGGAGCGCCGCGGTGTTTATTTGAGTATGGAATATTTAGAGGAAACACGTGCACTGATCAAGTATGATCTGCCGTTAAATGAGATTATTTATGATTTCTTTGATGCCTTGAAGTCACGTTCGAGAGGTTACGCATCCTTCGATTATGAATTAAAAGGATATGAGCGTTCCGAGCTGGTAAAACTGGACATCCTGATCAACAAAGAACAGGTTGATGCCCTTTCCTTTATCGTATTCAAAGACAGTGCGTATGAGCGTGGAAGAAAGATGTGTGAGAAGTTAAAAGAAGAGATACCAAGACACTTATTCGAGATCCCGATCCAGGCAGCTGTCGGTGGAAAAGTCATTGCGAGAGAGACCGTCAAGGCAATGCGCAAGGATGTGCTTGCAAAATGTTACGGTGGCGATATTTCCCGAAAGAAGAAGCTGTTAGAGAAGCAGAAAGAAGGAAAGAAGCGTATGCGTCAGGTCGGAAATGTCGAGATCCCGCAGGAAGCGTTTATGAGTGTTTTAAAACTGGATGAGGATTAAATATGGGGAAAAAGGAACTGGAATTATATATCCATATCCCGTTCTGTGTCCGGAAATGCAATTATTGTGATTTCCTTTCTTTTCCGGCGGATGAAGATACACAGGGACAATATGTGAAGGCACTTTGCAAAGAAATTTCCTACTATGGGGCACATTGCAGAGACTATGTGGTTTCGACAGTCTATATCGGCGGCGGTACGCCTTCGTGGTTATGGGAGTCGGATATGGCAGCAATCATGGATGCCGTGCATAATAATTTTTTTCTGCTGCCGGAAGCGGAAGTTTCCATTGAGTGCAATCCGGGAACCGTTACGGCACAGAAATTTGCGGTGTACAGACAGTCCGGAATCAACCGGATCAGTTTGGGTCTGCAGTCGGCACAGAATATTGAACTGAAAATGTTAGGGCGTATTCATACCTGGGAGCAGTTTTTGAAAACTTATGAGCTTGCGAGAGCAGGAGGATTTTCCAATATTAATGTGGACCTGATGAGCTCACTTCCTGGACAGCACACGGCAGCTTATGCGGATTCCCTGCAGAAAGTCTGCCGTCTGAAACCGGAACATATTTCTGCCTATTCGCTGATCATTGAAAAAGGGACTCCGTTTTATGATCTGTATAAATTTGATGCGGTTAAACAACGTGCAGGTATGGCGACGGATGCACTGCCGACAGAAGATGAGGTCTGTGAGATGACACAGCTGACCGGGCAGATGCTTAAGGAAAACGGCTATGTGCATTATGAAGTTTCAAATTTTGCACAGCCGGGATATGAATGCAGGCATAATATTGGTTACTGGACACGTGTCAATTATCTTGGACTGGGACTCGGTGCGTCATCCCTGATGGAAAATATACGTTACACCAACACCAGAGAATTATATACTTATCTGGAGCAGGTCGAAGTCATCCGGGAAGGCATTTGGGAAAATAAACATGATGACGGTATAGTTGAACAGCTCCCGGCAACCAATCTTCACGCCTCGGTCGAATCAGTGGGAAAATATGCGCAGATGGAAGAATTTATGTACTTAGGACTTCGAATGATCGATGGAATTTCAAGGGATGATTTTATGCACAGCTTTGGGATGCCCATCGAGGCGGTGTATCAGGAAGTTTTGAATCACCTGCAGGAGGAGGGGCTCTTAGAGCGCCGCGCAGGAAGAATATACCTGACACCCAGGGGACAGGATGTCAGCAACTATGCCTTGTCGCAGTTCCTGTTTGAATAAAACATCATAAAATATTAAGAAAGTGTTTTATGGTCTTTTACATGTGGATAGGATATAATGTGCATAGGCAGTGAGCGGTGCCAAATAAGAGAAATACAAAAAATGACTGCTTGCAGGCATTTTTTTGTGTTTTTCTTATTTGATAGGGCGGTGCTAGGTGCCGGTGGCACCTGTTTAGCACGGACCGAAGTGGAACGTAGATGCCCGTCAGTCCAGTGGCACTGCGGATGAAAGAATTTGAAAAATTAAAATAGATAAGATAGAGAGTGAACGGATTTGAATGCAGATAAGCGAAGAAAAAAACGACTGAGAAACCTGGTATGCATAGTATATTGTTCGCTGCAGCTTCTGATCGTTCTTGCGTTATTTCAGGGGATGGGGAGTCTGCTGCACAAGCTGGTTCCGGCAGGTATTGACCTTTCACAGATCGAGGGAAAGATTGTGGCTGTTGATGACGAGCAGGAAAATAAGGACAAGATAGATGAAAATAAACTGATCATATGTTTAGATGCCGGACACGGCGGAAAAGATAACGGATCTGATTACAGGCTGCGTTATGAAAAAAATGATAATCTAAAAATAACACAGGCAGTAGCGGCATATCTTGCCGACAAAGAAAACGTGCAGGTGATTATGACGCGTTCGGACGATACGTTTTTATCGCTGGAGGAACGTACAACCTTTGCAAATCAGAATAATGCCGATTATTTTGTGTCGCTGCACCGCAACACAGGTGAGGGAAATGGTGTGGAGACCTGGATTCGCAGCGATGCAGATGAGAAAGCGCAGGCACTTGCCAAGAATATTATGGACAACCTGGATGCTGCAGGAATTTCAAGAAACCGCGGTGTGAAAAAAGGAACACAAAAGAGTGAGAGCAAAGATTATTATGTAAATCTGCATACGAACATGCCGGCATGTATTATCGAACTTGGTTTTATGAACAGTCCGACGGATAATCAGCTGTTCGATGCAAACATTGACAGTTATGCAAAGGCGATCGGGGATGCTGTGTTAAAAATGTATGAGTCCTATGGAAAAGATGGAGCAGATGCTAAAGAATCCGTTGAGGATGTTCCAGGCACGGAAGAGCAGACGAGTACGGAAACGGTCACAGGTACGACAGGACAGGTATTGCAGAATACGCCGATTGAAAATGTATCCTCGTTAGATGCCACCAGTCATGACTGGGGACTTGGCAGCCATACCGATGATGAAAACCGTCCGTTAGATGCCGTCAATGCGCAGGAGACATATGGAAAATATAATGCGTACTTTATCGGTGACGATACGAAAGATATATATCTGACATTTGACGAAGGCTATGAGTATGGACAGACTGAAAGTATTTTAAATACTTTAAAGGAAAAAGGGGTATCTGCCACATTTTTTGTGACAGAACCATATGCGAAAGATAACCCGGATCTGGTGAGACGTATGATTGATGAGGGACATGTGCTGGGAAACCACAGCGTGACACACCCTTCTGCAGGTATGCCTTCCTTATCATTGGATAAGCAGGAAAATGAGGTAACAGAGAACCATGCCTACATCAAAGAAAATTTTGGGTATGACATGTACCTGTTTCGTTATCCGACCGGAAGATTCAGTGAGCAGTCGCTTGCACTGTTAAATAACTGTAATTACAAGAGTATTTTCTGGAGTTTTGCATATCTGGATTATGATGTCAACAATCAGCCGGATCATGCATCAAGTCTGCAGAAAATGAAAGATAAACTCCATCCGGGTGCGATTTATCTGCTCCATGCGGAGTCAGAAACGAATGCAGCAGTGTTGGGAGATTTTATTGACGCCGTGAGAGCTGCGGGGTATGGGTTTAAAAATTTTTAGATGAAGTAGAAGATGAAGTAAATATATCGGGAAAAGCACCATATAGTAGCGGTAAAAAAACAGCGTATGCATGAGGAATATCAATGCAACGCTGTTTTTTTATTGCATAGAGTCTGATTTTGAGGTAGAAGCTGTATCCATATTTGCTAAAGCGTATTCACATGCCTGGATAACAAAACTTGAAAACGTAACATTTTGATTTTCAATCGCTTTATCGATATTTTCAATCAGGGAAATTGGAAATCTGATAGTTTTGTTTTCTGTTTCTTTTCGATTGGGTTTTAATTGAAATGCCATAGATAAATCCTCCTGATAATTACATAATATTGCAAAAGAAGAATTAAATATGCATTGCAGATTCGGAAGTCATTAACGAGACTTCTCATCCTGCTTGAGTTTCTCCACAAATATATTTTTTTTATTTTGTCAGTTTTTACAATTGTCTGAACAATAACAATGAAATAATACAGATCAAAAATAAAACGGAACTCTATTGACACGCAAATAATTAGATTTTATAATGAGAATATAAAAGAATTATGGGAGAATTGAATGATTAAAGCAATAGATTTTTCGGAATATGAACTCAACGGAAAATATTATGGTGGTTCAGAAAGAAAAGAAGGAATAACAATTGATGGACAAGATTATATGATAAAATACCAAAAGCAAACTGCATTTGGAAAAAGAAATAATCATATTTCAGAGTTTATTGGGTCACATATTTTTGAGTTATGTGGATTTCAGACACATAAAACGTACCTTGGATATAGGAGTGGGGAAGAAGTGGTTGCATGTAAGGATTTTAATGTTGAAGGAAAGCAATTTGTTCCATTTAACGATGTGGGAGAAAGTACATTAGATCAAGATAAAGAAAACTATCAGTACGATTATGAGGATATTATGCAGATGCTTCGTGATAACTCGAAAATTACAGATGTTCAGGAAACAATTTCAATGTTTTGGCAAATATATATTATGGATGCATTACTTGGAAACTTTGATCGTCATGGTGCGAACTGGGGATTTATAAAAGAAAACAATAGTTATAAGCTGGCTCCGGTTTTTGATAATGGCTCATGCCTGTTTCCGAATTTGGTAGATGAAGCAGAAATGATAGAAATTATGGAATCGGAAGAGGAAACCAATAAGAGGATTTATAAATTTCCTACATCGCAGGTTAAATTGAATGGAAAAAAAAGCTCGTATTTTGAAGTGATTAACAGTCTGCAGTTTGAAGAATGTAATGCAGCATTACGTCACGTGATAATGCAGTTAGATATGGTTAAAGTAGAGCAATTATTAGATGAAACGCCATTAATTACGGACGTACAAAGAGTATTTTATAAGCATATGATAATTGCTAGATACAATAAAATACTTATGGCATCGTTTGAAAAAATGGATATAAGAGGTTGAAAAGATGAGAGAGATAACAACACAGGGAGATATTTGTTTAAAAGATGAATATAATCTGACTTATAAAGTAGCTGATATTACTTATACAGAGCGAGAAGATGAGAGTTTTATATATGAAATAAAACCTAATTATAGTGTGATCGGTCTTTTGGATACAAAGGATTTTCAGGGAATACCAGGGTTGGATTTAGATCTTAAGAAAGAATCATACATCAGAGAAAATATAATACCGGTTTTTATAAGTGAGAGAACTCCGGGGAAAAATAGAGAGGATTTATGGACTTTACTGAAAGATTGTAATATGCAATATTTAAATCAGTTGGAGTGGCTGATTAGAACAGATACAAAATATTCTGGTGATAAACTTTTTGTTCAAAGACCAGAGGATAAGACTATAAAAATAGAAACAATCAATAGTCTTGGAAATCGTAGTGCAGTGATATGCCGAAAAATGCTGGAAACAATCTGCTATGGAAATTCTGTGATATCATCTTCAGTAAGGATAAACGATGAAAACAGAAAGCAATATTTTGAATTACTAAAAGCTCTGTATAGCACGGAACGCAAGTTCCTTGATTCACAAAGAAATACTGGAATTGCAGCAGCTGCAAAGAAGGGAAAATATAAGGGACGCGAGAAAATTAAAATAGATAAGCTGGTGGCACAAGAAATATTCCTGGACTATAAGGCAAAAAAAATAAATTGTGCAGATGCTTCAGAGAAACTTGGAATT
The DNA here is from genome assembly GCA_934317215.1 of uncultured Roseburia sp. Classification (GTDB taxonomy): domain Bacteria; phylum Bacillota; class Clostridia; order Lachnospirales; family Lachnospiraceae; genus Roseburia. The sequence continues at coordinate 9,714 of CAKREH010000044.1, read as the reverse complement.
AGCAAATCGACATTCCTGAGAAGATACAGAGAGTATCAAAAATGAGTCAATAGCGTAGGCTTAGCGGTGTTATCGTGAGGTAGCGGATGACCTTTTTATGTATTATTTTATGAAAAAAGGAAAAGAAAATAAATAGTATCATATGCAAAGAGGGATGCAGAAAAATGCAATCGCGGGAGAAAGCAGGGGATGTCAGAACAGAACTGATGGATCCTGCTTTCTCTTATCAGGGGTATGCGAGTAGGCAGATCATATTTTCTAATTAGTACAATTTGTAATTTATTTAAATTACAAATTGACATTTGAAGTCGGTTGGATTATTATAAAATAGTAATTTACTTAAATTACTCCTAAAGGGGGATTTATGGAACAAAAACGTTTGGATGAATTGATAAATTTTACTTTGGGTAAAAACATTTCCAGGCTAAAGAATCAGAATGCAAATGTCTATACGCCGGAGGATTTTGAAAGGGATTTACATAGTTTAGCTGATGCAAATATGATACGTGGGTGTATTATTAATCTGATCCGATCCAAAGCATCACCGATATCGACTGAAACACAGGGAAAATATATTACATCGAATTTTCTGTTGTGTATGTTTGACCAGAATCAATTAGATCCCTGGTATTTTTGTTATCAGTTTAATGAGGGAAAGAGCCTGGAACAGCAAATCAGTAAATATCATCAGGGAACAACGCTGAGTGTAAAGAAATTAAATATAAAAAGTATTGGCGAATTGAAGATACCAATGTTAGAGATAGAGAAACAAAGGCAGATAGGAAGATTATACAGACAGTCAATGATACAGAAAGATTTATTGGAGCGTCAGGCTGAAAATATCGGCAGGCTGGCAGCAGAGACAATAAGAAGAATTGAGGAGGATTAACAACACATGGCAGAGTCGAAAGAATTGTTACAGGTATTATGGAGAGGAGCGGATGTCTTAAGAGGAAAAATGGACGCAAATGAATATAAGACATATCTGCTGGGACTGGTATTTTATAAATATTTATCAGATTCTTATTTATCTAAAGTTTACGATCTGCTCTATGATGGTGTGCCGGAAAGCATCGAAGAAGCGCAGAGGGCATATGAAGAGGCTATGAAAGGGAGGGATGCAAAAGATTTGTTAGAAGAGCTGCAGGAATCTTTGCATTATACTCTGACTCCGGATATGACATACATTAGTATGTTAAAAGATGCAAAAAACAATAGTTTTCACCGGGAGAAACTGCAGGCTGCATTCAACAGGATTCAGGAATCAGACGAATTATTTAATGGGCTGTTTGATGACGTCGATTTATATTCGAATCGTCTTGGAACGGGAGACCAGAAACAGAGTACTACAATTTCTGATCTAATAAAAGTACTTGAAGCAGCAGATCTGATCCATACAAAAGGAGATGTGCTTGGAAATGCATATGAATATCTGATTGGACAATTTGCGTCGGAAACAGGTAAAAAAGCAGGAGAATTCTATACTCCCCATGGACCGGCACAGATCCTTTGCCGGATTGCAATGTCAGGACAGGAAAATAAGAAAGGATTACAGGTTTACGATCCATGTATGGGATCAGGTTCTCTGATGTTAAGCTGTAGAAATTATTCTACGGAAGCTAACTATATTAAGTATTATGGACAGGAACTGATGCCATCTACTTATAATCTTGCAAGAATGAATATGTTTTTACATGGAGTGCTGCCGGAAAATCAGCATTTAAGAAACGGTGATACATTGGATGCTGACTGGCCAACAGATGAAGAAACAGAATTTGATGTTGTGACCATGAATCCGCCTTATTCCGCAAAATGGTCAGCGGCGGAAGGATTCAAACAGGATGAGCGGTTTATGGATTATGGAGGAAAGCTGGCTCCAAAATCCAAGGCAGATTATGCATTTCTGCTGCATGGATTTTATCATTTAAAGCAGACAGGAACGATGGCGATTGTTTTACCGCATGGAGTATTATTCAGAGGTGCGGCAGAAGGAACGATTAGAGAAACACTGTTACAGAATGGTTCCATTTATGCGGTGATCGGACTTCCTTCTAACATGTTTTACAATACATCCATACCGACCGGTATTATTGTTTTAAAGAAACACCGTGAGGGTAGGGATGTATTATTTATTGATGCATCGCAGCAATATGAAAAAGAAAAAAAACAGAATGAGATGAAAGAGAAGCATATTGATCATGTGCTTGAACTATACAATAACCGCAAAACGGTGGAAAAAGAGGCGTATCTGGCATCGTATGAGGATATTGTGGCAAATGATTTCAATCTGAATATACCAAGATATGTTGACACAACAGAGGAAGAACCGGAGATTGATCTTCGGGAACTGACACAGAATATAAAAGAGACAGACCATGCGATCAAAGAGGGAAATAGAGCATTATTGGGTATGCTGAAAGAACTTAGTTTTAACAATGATGATACAAAAAAAGCGGTGGAAGAATTCATTCGTGTCTTAGAGGAGGTGTAAGTATGGGAAATACACCAAATATCAGGTTTAAAGGGTTCACGGATGATTGGGAACAGCGTAAGTTGGGAGAGGTTGTTGAAAAAGTAACTACCAAAAATAACGATACACAATATATAGAGACATTTACAAATTCAGCGGAACTGGGAATTATGAGTCAAAGAGATTATTTTGACCACGATGTTTCAAACATTGAAAATATATCTGGATATTATATTGTTGAAAACGATGCTTTTGTTTATAACCCAAGAATTTCTACAAGCGCTCCAGTTGGTCCGATAAATAGAAACAAATTAGGAAGAACAGGTGTAATGTCACCGCTTTATACAGTATTTAAGGTTAATGGTATTGATTCAGAATACTTGGAATGGTATTTCAAAAGCACGGGTTGGCATTCATTTATGAAATTTAATGGTGATTCTGGTGCGAGATCCGATAGATTTTCTATAAAAGATTCGGTGTTTTTTGAAATGCCAATACCAACACCAGATATTGATGAGCAGGAAAAAATTGGTGAATATTTTTCTAGCCTCGACCACCTTATCACCCTTCATCAGCGTAAGTGTGATGAAATGAAAAAAATGAAAAAATTCATGCTTCAAAAAATGTTTCCGAAAAATGGACAAAAAAATCCGGAGATTCGTTTTGAGGGATTTACGGACGATTGGGAACAGCGTAAGCTCGGAGAAATTGCTTTATTCAATCCTAAGGATGAGCTACCTCAAACATTTGAATATGTCGATTTGGAGTCGGTTGTTGGCACAGAGATGTTGTCACATAGGACTGAGGCAAAGTCATCTGCTCCGTCGAGAGCACAGCGACTTGCTCGCACGGGGGATCTATTCTATCAGACTGTGCGTCCATATCAAAAAAACAATTATCTCTTTGAAAAGTTTGATAATAACTATGTTTTTTCGACTGGATACGCACAAATGCGTCCGTATGTTGACGGGTATTTTCTACTCAGCCTTGTTCAGAGCGACCGCTTCGTAAAGGTTGTTTTGGATCACTGCACCGGAACAAGTTATCCAGCAATAAATGCGAATGATTTGGCTGAGATTGAAGTGGCTGCACCATTGGATGAGAACGAGGCACAAAAGATTGGCACAATATTTCGCAACCTCGACCACCTTATCACCCTTCATCAGCGTAAGGTAGAAAATTTGAAAAATTTGAAGAAATATATGCTTCAAAATATGTTTGTATAGGGAGGATGACAGATATGGGGAATATTATCTTGTATCATGGGAGTCCTGACAAAGAAATAAAGCCAGCTTTTGGATTGGGAGAAGACCGGCATGATTACGGAAAAGGCTTTTATTTGACGGAAAATATTGATCTTGCGAAAGAATGGGCGGTTTGCAGACCGGATGAGACAAATGGCTGGGTTCATAAATATGAGTTGGATATGGAAGGACTGAAAGTACTAGATTTCCAGAAATATAGCATTTTATCATGGCTGGCTGAATTAATGAAACACAGGGATGCAGCCGATTCTAAGCGGTACAGAATGTTGTCGCAGAAGTTTATTGCAAAATATGGTATCGAAACAAGCGAATATGATGTGATAAAAGGATGGAGAGCGGATGCATCGTACTTTTATATTGCAAAAGCGTTTGTCAGAGATGAAATTGATGTGGAAATTTTAGAAGAGCTCCTTTTGTTGGGAGGTTTGGGAATACAGTATTGTATTAAATCAGAACTGGCATATTCGAGGCTGTCTGAGAGAAAAGAAGAACTTATTTCCGTGGAATATGACGAGTTTAATGAAAAATACAATGAACGCGATGTGACAGCAAGGAAAAGGATGAAAGAACTGATTGACTCCGATGCAAATAAAGTAACCAATGTGTTTAGTACACTTTTATGAGGAGAGAAAAATGCGGGCATATTCAGAGACATATTTAGATGATGTGGTAGAGAGTCAGGGAAAACTGTTTGATTTTGTAGCGCAGACATTTCCTGAAAATGATACAACGGATTTTATAGAAGCGTATATGAAAAGTAAAACCAGAAAATATATCGATGAGTCGATGGCGTATGTTAATACCATGGATGCTAAAGAATTATGGAAATATTTTTCGGATACAGAAAAGTATAAATTGAAAGCTGGAAAGGCTTTAGAAGGGTTTATGCCGGACTGGATTGGCGAGTTTTACGCGTATTATCAATGGTACTATGATATTCCAAGCTCGGAGGTGATAGAAAAAGTACCGTTAAATTTTTTGATGAAAGCGTATCACGGACTGCATGACTTAGAGCTTGATCTGGCAGTAAAAAAGGTAGGTGCAGCATAAAATGGATATTTTATGTTTTCATAATCCTGATGAGGAAAATGGATACTTGAGTAACTGGTATATGTCACAGTTTGATGTAAATGGAATTGGATTTTCATCTATGGAGCAATATATGATGTATAAAAAGGCAGTTTGTTTCAGAGATGATGTAATTGCTGAAAAGATATTGGAAACAGATGATGTTGGATCTATAAAAGAACTGGGACGTATGGTGGCGGGATATAATGAAAATTACTGGAATGGTGTAAGGCAGATTGTAGTTTATGAAGGACTTATAGCAAAATTTTCCCAAAATGATAAATTGAGGGAAGGTCTGTTACATACAAAAGATCAAATCCTTGCAGAATGTGCGGTAAAAGACAGGATTTGGGGGATTGGATTGTCTATGAAAGATCCAGATCGGATGGATTTAAGCAAATGGAAAGGTCAAAACCTGTTGGGATATGCATTGATGATGGTAAGAGACAGGTTGTAAATGTTGTTACTTGGGAACAGCGTAAGTTGTCAGAGATATATCAAACAATAGGGAATGCATTTGTTGGAACTGCCACTCCATATTATGTTGAGAATGGACATTTTTATTTAGAGTCGAATAATGTAAAAGATGGTCAGATAAATCGTAACTCTGAAATTTTTATAAATGATGAGTTTTACGAAAGACAAAAAGATAAATGGTTGCATACCGGTGATATGGTTATGGTTCAGTCAGGACATGTGGGGCATGCGGCTGTAATACCTGAAAATCTTGATAATACAGCAGCTCATGCGCTGATAATGTTTAAAAATCCAAAGGGGAAAGTTGAACCATATTTTTTGAATTATCAGTATCAGACAGCTAAGGCAAAAAAACAAATTGATAATATTACAGTAGGTAATACTATAAAACATATACTGGCATCAGATATGCAAGATTTTCTTGTTGATGTACCTGAATATGATGAGCAAGTAAAAATCGCAGAGTATTTTAGGACACTCGACCACCTTATCACCCTTCATCAGCGTAAGTGAAATTGGCTGAAAAAATTGAAAGAATATATGCTAAAGAACATCTTCCCAAGGTATAAGTAAAGAAAGTGTGCTAAAATTATATAGAAAATAGAGATGACGTAAATGTTATAAGGGGTGAAAGTAAATGATTGTATATCACGAAAGGAGTGAGACGATATATGAAAGATCTGATACATGACAATTTGTTTTATGTGTGTACGGTAATAGAATTTGTTGCCAGAAGTACACATAATCATGTTCGGGATATCATAAATAAATTGTCTGATGATGATATTGAGCACCAGTTAAAAGCTGCGTCTGTCAATCATTGCCTTTCTATGGAACAAATATGTGATGAATGGGTTGAGGATTATAACATTTCAGATGGAAATTATAATAATGTATCAGCTTGTCGTTATGCTGTGCCATCTGTGACATCTATAGGCAGAGTTTATCAGAGACTTATCTTAGATGTCATGGAAGATAATGTAATAGAGACATTGCGCAAGGTATATAACTCTTTTATGAGTGATGAGATTTCAGACTTTAATTCAAGCTTTTATTATAGCAATCCTGATTATCTGAAATGTTCTTATGAAGAAGGACATGTTTTAAGTTAGATGGTGTAAAAATCAAACTGTTTCATGTTCCCAAAGGAGAAAGGAAAAATTATGGCAGAATTAGAAGCAGTCATTGAAAAAAGATTGATCGATCAGTTATGCAGTGGTGAGTCGCAGTGGACATACCGACCGGATATCCGGACAGAAGAGCAGCTTTGGAACAACTTTAAATACATTTTAGAGCAGAATAATAAGGCAAAATTAAATGATACCCCATTATCTGACTCTGAATTTGCAAAAGTGAAGAATGATCTTTCGCATGCCTCTTTCTATGATGCCGGAAAATGGCTAGTTGGAGAAAACGGCAAGGTATATGTGCATGTGCAGCGGGGAAACGAAACGTTACATTTACTTGTGATGAACAATGAACATATTGCGGGAGGAACCAGTGTATATGAAGTGATCAATCAGTATCAGGCATTTGCGACTGGTGAGGAGAATGATAATCGTGACAGAAGATTTGATGTAACGCTTCTGATTAATGGAATCCCGATGATCCATATTGAATTGAAGAATAAAGAACATTCTTATATGGATGCATACCGGCAGATTAAAAAGTACATAGCAGAGGGAAAATTTCATGGAATATTTTCCAACGTGCAAATGTTTGTGGTAAGCAATGCCATTGATACAAAGTATTTTTCTGCAGCAAGAGATACGGAATTAAATAAAAAATTTATAACCGGATGGATTGATAAGGAAAATTTGCCGGTATGTGAGTATATTGATTTTGCCAAGGCTGTATTAAAAATACCGGAAGCACATGAGATGGTAACAAAATATACGGTATTAGATAATGATAAGAAGAAGCTGTTGATCCTGCGACCATATCAGATACACGCAATTGAAGCGATGCGGGCTGCTTCAAGGAGAGGAAAGTCAGGATTTATCTGGCATACCACCGGTTCTGGAAAAACAATGACCTCCTATAAGGCAACACGTAATTTGCTGATGGATATTCCGTCGATAGAAAAGACAATTTTTCTGATTGACAGAAAAGATCTGGATTTACAGACAAAGATGGCATTTCAGTCTTATGCAGACAATGATACGATTGATGTTGATGATACCGATTATGTGGACACATTGATAAAAAAACTGACAGATGGAAATCGTCAGATGATCGTAACAACAAGGCAGAAGATGCAGACAATGGTTAATAAACGCCTGCAGGAAGGTACCAGAGATTACGAAAAGATAAAAAATCTGAAGGTTGCTTTTGTGGTGGATGAATGTCATAGAGCGGTAACACCTGAGACGAAGAGACTGTTGGAACGTTTTTTTAGCAGTTCTCTGTGGTACGGTTTTACAGGAACTCCGATTTTTGAGGAAAACAAGTATGAGCAAAAGGGAGATTTACCGCAGACAACAGAGCAGTTATATGGTAAATGCCTGCACAGTTATACGATAAAAGAGGCGATTCACGATGAGGCGGTTCTGGGCTTTATGATCGAAAATCTTGGCCCGAAAAATGCAAATGCGGACTTGTCAGTATTTGACACAGAAGAACATATGCGCAGAGTGCTTGATGTGATATTGAATCAGTCCTATACAAAGTTTGGCATGCAAAATGTAAAAGGAAAGACATATGAGGGGATTTTGACGGTTAATTCCATACCAAAAGCGCAGAAATACTATGAACTGTTGAAAAAAATAAAAGCGGGACAGGACGAATTAAAGATTCATGAAGATATCAGCCGTGCAATGCCGGATTTTCCTAAATTTGCAATCACGTATTCTTTATCTGAAAACGAAGAGACATCAAAGATTTACCAGGATAAAATGCAGGAGTCTATGGATGATTATAATGCCATGTTTGGAACGAGTTATAAGATTGAGGGAATCAACGCTTACAACAGCAATCTGAATGACCGCCTGGCGCGAAAAGAGAAGAGATATATGGAAAGAAGCCAGCAGTTAGATCTTGTGATTGTAGTTGACCGTTTGCTGACGGGGTTTGATGCACCGTGTCTGTCAACGTTATTTATGGATCGTCAGCCGATGAGCCCACAGGATCTGATTCAGGCATTTTCACGTACCAATCGGTTATATGATCCGAATAAGCAATACGGGCAGGTGGTAACGTTTCAATCGCCGGGGGATTTTAAAAATGCAATCAATTATGCGTTAAAATTGTATTCCAGAGGAGGCGATGGAAGTCCGATAGCAGAAGATTGGGATGATGTGCTGCGTTCATTTGCAATATCAGTGAAAGCAATACATGCACTTGCGAGTACACCAGCAGATATAGCAGGATTGTCAAAAAAACAGAAAAAGGCTTTTGTACACATGTTTCGGGCATTAGATCATGATTTTGCCCACTTGAAGGCATTTTCTAATTACAGGGATGAAATCCTTGTGGAATATGGATTTTCGGAAGAAGAATATGAAAATTATGCAGCAGTGTATCATAATGTGATGGAAGAATTAAAGAAGACAGAAGAAGATAAGCCTGATGAGGATAATCCGGTTTTAGATGATTATGATCTGGTTGCATATAACAAGCTGAGAGTAGATTTTGAATATATTATTGAACTGCTGCAGGGAGTCGTGGAATCCTTAGATCAGTCCGAAAATAATTTTAAAGAGGCAGATTTTGAGCATGACATGAGTTTGATCTGGGGATTGATAGAGGATTTTTCAAAGGATAATCCAAAACTCAGTGCATTGTTAGGTTCGGTAGTTGATGAGATTGAAAAGGATAAGACAAAATATATTGGACAGGATATCTCTGTGATCGTCAATGAAATGAGATATGCGGCGATTGACAAAGAGATAGAAGATTTTGCCAATAGATGGTATGTAGATTTTGAAACGGTCCGGTATGAGGTATATAACTTTAGGGATGGAGAACTTGCAAATGAAAATAATCTAAAGGAAAAAGCGGATTATACATCATATAAAAACAATGAGGCAGAACCAATGCCCAAATTTAAATTCAGAAAAGAAATGATAGAGGATTTTAAAGATAATCTGATGGAAAGTGTTCTTCCATTACTTGATTAATCATGCAAGACGTAAAAATAGCTGTCGCAGAAAATGCGGCAGCTATTTTAGAATCGGCGTATCTATTTGATATTAATTTAAGTTTGATAATGAGCGCATGATGATATCGACATCTTTGCTTTCAAGTTCCTGTATGATATGCAGATAGGTCTTTTGGGTGGTTGTCATACTGGAATGACCTAACCGGCGGGCAACACTCGCAATGGAAACTCCGGCAAATAAAAGTAAAGAGGCATGGGTATGCCGTTACGGTATAATAACGACAAACGGAAAAAGCCTTTATTTTCAAGGGGTTCACGCGTTTGCCGTCATTTAT
>CAKREH010000043.1 GCA_934317215.1 uncultured Roseburia sp. | reverse complement strand
GCGTTATATTCCAGCTTCCATTCCTCGCTGCCACGCGGCGGAGTATTGAAGAGTCTTGGGTTATCCTTTAATACAAGATGAACATTTCTTCCATACTTTGCATCAGAACAAGGTTCATCGCAAGTGCAGTGAGGTGTACCGCCTTTGTAAGAAATCTTAGGACAACGATATTTGATGCGTCCTTTTCTTGGCTCAACGGCGGCTTGCTTCATAGGAAAGCCCTTAGGACATAAAGGAATCCCATCACTGTTTATGGAGATATCATCTTTGTAGACCGGTGGTCTGCCGCATTTCCAGTTTAGATCAATAAAAGGCGTGATATCGTTTGTTTTACAGTAATCATAGTAAGGCATCGCATCATGCGCGGAATCCAGAAGCAGCTTAGTAATTGTTGCATCTGGAAGCATCTTTTTCATGGAAAACCAGTTGTATAAAAAACCATGCGAGTCGTGCCGTGAAGCAGGACTCAGGAAAGGAAATACAGGCAGGTCATTTTCAGAGTCAGAAGCGGTCAGCATATATAAGTCGTACCCAAAGTAATAACGATTGCGGTGGGAATCCCAGCCGATATCACAGTCAGGCTGATGATAAATACGATTGCATTTGCAGTCGCGAACTCCATTTTCCAGACAGCTGCAGGTTCTGGTTTTCCGTTCCTAAGCAGAAGTATAAACTGGAGTCCCATCACCAGCTAAGGCAAGGGATTTTAAAGAGATGAGACCAAGCCTGGCAGAGTTCTGAAGAAAAAAAGTATTGAAAATTTCCCAAAGCTTTGCGCAGGGAGCCATATCATCAGGCGGATTTTTTTCAAACTGCCGGAATAGATCATCAACGGTAAGTTTTTCGACAGGAGGAGCTTTTTTTTCTTTTCCTTTCGGTTTCTGAGGCTTTTCCTTAGGTGGATGAACTGCGTTAGTCAGGTTCTTGTCAGAAGATAACCAGAGCCGCCTATGAAAGTCATAAAAGGTACCAATGCCAGGAGTATCATTAACATAAAAGCCGGAAATAATGGCATGAAGGTGATTCTCTTTCAAATCAGAAGCTAACTTTGTGTAGGAAGTTATTTTAAATGCAACAGAAACAAGGATAGAACGAAACATGTCGGAAGGAAGCCTTGGCTCAGGACCAAAGACAGAATACCGGTCTTGCATAAGTACATCAACTTGTGACAGATCAAGATTCCAAAACTTATCAAGGATCTGCCAGGTAGAAGAAGACAGGGAAGTTGCAGCATTCGGATAATATTTACGAAGTTGAGTCAGGACACGATCCTGATAGGCGGAATGACCGCCGGTGTTAACAGGTTTCAATGAAACACACCTCCAAATCAAAAAGTCTGTTCCAGCTGAGCCGGAACGATATGCCTTATTGATCAAGAGGCGCGAAGCGCCGCATTTTTAGGGGCAAATGTCAAGAACTTTTTGAAAAAAAGGTGGAGAAAAAATAAAAATGGAATCTCAGAAGCCGCAGAAATACAGGCTTAGAGATTCCGAGAGACTATTATAGTAGAAATGGAGCGTTCAAATGAGTACAGTAAGAAATCCGGTTCTGCCCGGTTTTTATCCAGACCCATCTATCTGCAGGGTGGGGGAGGATTATTATATGGTAAATTCGAGTTTTGCATATTTTCCGGGGATTCCTGTGTTTCATAGCAGGGATTTGGCGCACTGGGAGCAGATCGGCAATGCGTTGGACAGGGAAGAGCAGCTTCCACTGTCCGGCAGTGAGATCTCACGGGGGATCTTTGCACCGACGCTCCGTTACCACGAGGGCACTTATTACATCATAACAACAAATGTGGATCATGGTGGAAATTTTGTGATAACGGCACAGAACCCCAAAGGGCCGTGGTCAGTGCCACATTATCTGGGAACTGCGGCGGAAGGGATTGATCCGAGCCTCTTTTTTGATGAAGATGGGAAATGTTATTATGTCGGGACAAGACCGAATCCGTCCGGGGTCAGACACAATGGTGACTGGGAGATCTGGATAGAGGAGCTGGATCTTCATGCAATGTGCTTAAAAGGTGCGGGGACGGCGGTCTGGAAAGGTGCATTAAAAGATTGTATCTGGCCGGAGGGACCGCACCTTTACAAAAAAGACGGCTGGTATTATCTGATGATCGCAGAGGGCGGTACGGGACCGGAACACAGCATCAGTATTGCAAGAAGCAGGTCGTTAAGAGAATGGTTCTGTGGATGCAGGAGAAATCCAATTTTCACGCACCGCAATCTTGGCAGGGATTATCCGGTGATCTATGCAGGACACGGAGATCTTGTGGATGATGCAGACGGAAACTGGTATGTCGTCATGCTTGCATCGAGGCCATGTGAGGGACACTGTAGTCTTGGCAGGGAATCTTTTCTGGCAAAAGTGGAATGGGAGGACGGATGGCCCGTCATCAATCCGGGGATTGGACATCTGACAGAGAAAACAGAACTTCCGATTGATGAGTATCGCCTGGAAAGGGAAGTGACCCACGCGGATTTTATTACATTTGATCAGAAAAAAATAGATAACAGACTCCTGTCGCTGCAGAGAAGGGATGAAAATGCATATTCACTGATCGAGAGAAAAGGTTTTCTCAGGATGTATCTGAAAAAACAGAAACTTACAGAGAAAACGGACGCGCAGTATTTCGGACTGCGGCAGAAAGATTATGATTTTATGTTTTCGGCATGCATGGAATTTGATGCGGAGCGGGAAAATGAACAGGCGGGGATCGTCTGCTATCAGAATCATGCAAATTATCTTTCGATGCGCATCTGCGGTGGAAAAGAGAAGAGAAAGCTGCAGGTAATCGCACATATAACAGAAAACGATACGCTGCTTGCGGAAGAAGAAATCAATGCAAAAGGAATGCTGGAACTGTATTTGAAGGCAGCAGGACAGAAGGCGGCATTTTATGTCAGGAATGAGGAAGGAAAGGTGCTGAATCTCATCAAAGATGTGAATCTGTTGCCGTACAGTACAGAGGAAGCAGGGGGATTTGTGGGCTGCACGCTCGGTGTGTATGCGTCTTCAAACGGTGAAATGTCGGATCGTTTTGCGGATGCAGCGTGGATTTCGTATGAGGGAATACCGGGTTGATGCCGGGAAAAAATAGGAAAAAAATAGGATTGATTTTTGCCCCTGTTTGTACAATAATAAACTTAGTTGCGCAACTAAGCGCAAAAAAAGCGAGGGACGAGAGTTTATGGATAAGGGGTTAGAAAAGAATATTACGATTGCGGACGTGGCAGATGCACTTGGGGTATCGAAGACAACCGTGTCACGTGCAATTTCCGGTAAAGGACGTATTGGCAGGGAGACTAGAGAGCGCGTGCTCGCCTACATAGAAGAACATGATTATAAGCCGAATGTCATTGCGAAAGGGCTTGCGCAGTCTAAAACTTATAATATCTGTGTGGTCATGCCGGGGGAGTATGATGTTGTGGATCTTACATTTTTTCAGGAATGTCTGTTTGGGATACAGGAGATTACGGGCAGCATGGAATATGATATCCTGCTTTCTATCTGCAGGAAAAACGATATATCTTCTCTTGAGCGTATCATAGCAAACCATAAAGTGGACGGTGTGATCCTGATGCGCACTTTTGTGGAAGATGAACAGATCGATTTTCTGCAGACAAAAAATGTACCGTTTGTCACGATCGGAAGTACCAGTGCCAATTATAAAGGAGTGATTCAGATCGATCACAATCACAAGAGTGCATGCAAAGAGCTTACATCGATCATTTTGATGAAGCAGATGGACAAAATTGCACTGATCGGCGGCAATGAAGAGCATGTGGTTACACAGAGCCGTCTGCGGGGATTTCGTGAGGCATATGCGAAGATGGGGAAAACGTTAGATGAGGATCTGATGTTTTTAAGCCAGGATAACCAGGTTCTGGTGGAAAAGGCAGTCAAGGAAGCATTAAACAGACAGGCAGACTGCATCCTCTGCATGGATGACGCTGTCTGCAGCCGTGTTTTAAAAACACTGCGCCAGCAGCATGTCAAAGTGCCGGAAGATGTCCGGGTGGCATCGTTTTATAACAGCATGGTACTTGAAAACAATGTTCCCTCGATCACATCGCTTTCATTTGATGCAAAGGAACTCGGCATGGTGGCATGCCGTACACTGCTTGATCTGACGGAAGGACTTGAGGTGAAAGAGCGCACATTGCTTCCGTATGAGGTGGTGCTGAAGGAATCGACGAAGTAAATACGATCAGGAAAATACAGTTCTGAGAAAATTGAAGATCATCCTGTTGGAGAGAATAAGCAATGGGCGAAACACATAGCGAATAAACGTGTTTCGCCCGTTTTTTTAATTCATAGGAAATTACGTCCTATGAATTAAAAAGCCCTCCGGGCGGGATGCGCATCTCGCGGAGTAGAAGTTAGCTGTAAACAGCACCGCTCGAGCGCGAAAGAGTCGCAAGCGACTCTTTGTTCTGTTGAAATTGTCGGAAATCACATGAAATGGGCGAAATGATTACAATGATTACCGGAATAGCCTACAGATCAGGGGAAATGAGGGTGAAACTGAAGCAATGTCAGGGAAATTCGCCCAAAACAAAGGAAAAGGCATGAAAATCCCTGATTCAAAAAATCCCAAAAACAAGCCAAAACACACATAAAAAGGCAGCTTAAGAATTGAAAATGCACGGAAAATCAATGGTTAACGGTTGCGCAAAAGTCGAATATGAAAGAAATAAAAGAAAGAGAAAAAAATGATATTGTGCAAAATTGCTAAAAAATGATCGGATTTATTATAAATTGTGGACATTGACACAAGGATGTAACGGAGATATACTCTAACCATAGAACAACCGATTGCGCATAGCGCAACACGAAAAAGTGTTCTAAAAGAACAATTTTTTCTATCAAGGAAAAGGGAGGAATTTTCAAATGAAGAAAAAAGTCATCAGCACAGTATTATGTGCAGCAATGGTAGCATCCATGTTTGCAGGATGTGGAAACAAAGCAGCCGATAACAGCAGCGCAGCAGACAATAGTGCAGCAGACAACAGCGCAGCAGAGAGCACAAACGATGCAGCAGCAACAGAGACAGGTGATGCTGCAGATAATGCAGAAACAGCTTCCGGTGATGCGATCGCAAATCTGATCGCAACAACAGACGGAACTGTAGATATCCAGCTCTGGTGTTCAGAACTTGAGGCTTATCAGAACGTTATGAAAGAGCTGACAGACAAATTCAAAGAGCAGTACTCAGATGTAGATTTTAACATCACGATCGGTGCTGTATCTGAGGCAGATGCAAAAGATAAGATCCTTGAGGATATTGATGCAGCAGCAGATGTATTCGTATTTGCAGATGATCAGGTAAATGATCTTGTAAATGCAGGTGCACTTCAGGAAGTGGCAGCTACTTATACATATGATCCGAAAGAAACAAACTCAGAGGCAACTGTAGCAGCAGCTACCAAAGACGGAAAACTTTACGCTTATCCGTTAACAGCATCGAACGGTTACTTCTTATACTATGATTCAAACATCTTCTCTGAAGAGGATGTGGCTTCCTGGGAAAACCTTACAGCAAAAGCGGAAGAAGCAGGAACAAAAGTTGGCATGAATGTAGCAGATGGATGGTATCTGTATGGATTCTTCTCTGGTGCAGGCTGTGAACTTTCCATGAATGAAGATAACTCAAACAACTGTGACTGGAACTCTGAGACCGGTCTTGCAGTAGCACAGAGTATTGAGAATATCACTTCTTCTCCAGCATTTGTAAGCGTATCTGATCAGGATGCAATTACCATGTTAAATGACGGTACACTTGGTGCATATGTTTCCGGTACATGGAACACCGGATCTTTTGAAGCAAAATACGGTGACGGATATGCAGCATGCAAATTACCTACTTTCGATGTAAATGGAACAGCTACACAGATGGGATCTTATGCAGGATACAAATTCGTAGGTGTTAACTCCCATGCTAAAAATGTTGGCTGGTCAATGCTCCTTGCTGAGTACCTCACAAATGAAGAGAGCCAGTTGGCAATCGGTAACGCTACATCAGAGGGACCGGCTAACACAGTAGCAGCAGCTCAGATCGATTCCCCTGCACTTGCAGCACTTGCAGCGCAGTCAGAGTTTGCAGATCAGCAGGTTGTAGGCAATAATTACTGGGATCCGGCAAAGGCACTTGGACAGAACCTGGTTGACGGTGCAACAGATCTTCAGGCTGTACTTGATGATGCAGTAGCTGGTATTAAACAGCCGGTAGCTGAATAATCAAATACCTGTAAAACTCAGATTTCCACATGGCTTTGGAACAACTTTTATGAGGAGGGCATTATCTCCTGCCAGACAGGATATTGCTTTCCGGCAGAGACGGATATTTTCCTGCTGGAAACCAATGTCTTCCTTATAACAGGCTATGTGGAAATTTTTAAAAAGAGAAAAATTTTTGCGACTCAGCCAAAAATTCTCATTCACGCGCATAGGGAGTGAATCTATGAAAACATTTTTAAACGTAATCAAAAAATACTTTGCCGATTTTGGAACAGCCGTGGCAAAGGGAGATATCTGGTGCAAGCTTTCGCTGCTTGTTATGGGTGCAGGATACTGGGGACGGAAACAGATCGTCAAAGGTGTCTTAATAACAGCCCTTGAAGTGGTAGTGATCCTGTTTACAGGAATGTTCTCTATCAATTATATTAAGGATTTAAATACACTTGGTACCGTTCAGTATGAGTCCGTATTTGATCCGCTGACCTTGAAAAATACTGTTAATGATTACGATAACTCATTGCTGATCCTGCTATATGGTATTATTGGTATTCTCGTAATCGTAGCATTCATATTTTTATATATAAGCAATATGAAAGCTGTTTACCGGCTTCAGCTTATGAAAGAAGAGGGAGAACATGTCAATACATTTGCAGAAGATATAAAATCTCTTTTCAACGGTAAGTTTTATATCACATTACTTACCCTGCCGAGTATCGGTGTTATTATGATGAACATTATACCGATCATTTTTATGTCCTGTGTGGCATTTACCAATTATGATATGGATCATATGCCGCCAAACTACCTGTTTACATGGGTTGGACTTAGAAACTTCAAGAATATGTTTACAGGCGGCACTACGATCACATTCTCCTATGCATTCGTAAGAATTCTTGCATGGACAATGATCTGGGCAGTATCGGCAACATTTACAACTTTCATCGGTGGTATTCTTTTGGCAAAACTGATCAACCATGAAGATACACATTTTAAAAAAATGTGGAGATCACTTTTTGTTGTGACAATCGCGATTCCACAGTTCGTAACATTGCTTCTTGTAAGCAAAATGTTCAGCGACCACGGTATTGTAAATACATTATGTTCCAACATCGGTCTGACAGGCTGGTTACAAAGTATCGGACTTGTTTCCGGAAACTATATTCCGTTTCTCTCTAAACCGGGCTGGTCTCATGCAATGATCATTCTTATTAATATCTGGGTCGGTGTTCCATATCAGATGCTTTCCGCTACCGGTATTCTGATGAATATTCCGACAGATCAGTTGGAGAGTGCACGTATCGATGGTGCAAATAAATGGCAGATTTTCTGGAAGATCACAATGCCGTATGTATTATTTATCTGTGGACCATCCCTGATCCAGAGCATCATTGCAAACATCAATAACTTTAACGTTATTTATCTGCTGACAAGTTCCAATGCAACAGCAAACATGGCATTTGCAAACTCTAATGCAAAAGAGACAGACCTTCTCATTACATGGCTGTTTACATTGACCAACGATAACTCAAACTACAAGATGGCATCGGTAATTGGTATTATTTCATTCGTTATCTGTGCGCTTCTTACATTGCTTAGCTATACAAGAATGATCAGTGGTGATAAAGAGGAGGTGTACCAATAATGAAAAAGAAAACATGGAAAATCGTTGTAAGACATTTAGTACTTGCTCTTTTGGCAATTATCTGGCTGATTCCGATCGTATGGCTGGTCGTAACTTCCCTTTCTACCACAAAGGGTGTAAGTTACCAGCACTTTTTCCCGGAACACTGGACACTGGCAAACTATCATCAACTGTTCTTCAAGACAGATACAGCAGCGAACTTTCCAGCATGGTTTAAAAATACCTTTATTGTAGCATTTTTTACCTGCATCATTTCATCCGCTTTTGTACTGATGGTCTCTTATGCATTCAGTTGTATGAGATTCAAGGCAAGAAAATCTCTGATGAGCTTTTCTATCATTCTTGGAATGTTCCCAGGTGTACTTTCCATGATCGCCGTTTATTTTGTTTTAAAAATGATCGGACTTACTGATTCACTTGCAGGTCTGGTTATCGTATATTCTGCAGGTTCGGGACTTGGATTTTTAGTATTGAAAGGTTTCTTTGATACGATTCCGGTTTCGCTGCGGGAGGCTGCCCGCTTAGAGGGTGCTTCCGAGGCAACTATTTTTGGCAAGATCATTATTCCGCTGTCAAAACCGATGATCGTGTATACCATCATCAACTCCTTCTTGAGTCCCTGGATGGATTTCGTTATGGCACGGATCATGATCAAGTCCAAAGAGTCCGCAGACTGGACTGTTGCGATCGGTCTTTATAACCTGTTACAGAAAACATTGATCGGAGATTACTTCGCAATCTTCTGTGCCGGTGGTGTAATGATCGCAATCCCGATTTCCATTCTCTTCGTAGTGATGCAGAAGTTCTATGTTGAGGGTGTTACCGGTGGAGCTGTAAAAGGCTAAATAGCAAAGAGAAATACTAAATAGACACTGCAGCAGAGGCTGCACTGTCTAAGTATTTCTAGCTTTGCATTGGAAGAACGCAAAGGCAGCGTTCTTCTGATGAAGTGTAGGTTTGAGAAGAGTATTAACTCTTTTAGATAATATTTTAGAGGAGAAAGAAAAAAATGGATAAATTTGTACTGAATCTTATTCATCGTCCGGAGATGGTTCCAGAGTATTCTGCGACAGTGACTGGACAGGGAAAAGAAGAGGATATCGGAGATAAGGCGCTTTTAACAGAGTCTTTGGATATCTTTAAGACACAGCAGAGATTAGCTCACGAGAATGGATTAAAGGTAACCATTCAGATGACATACGCTTCACTGTTCAATGATGAGGCAGTGGAGATTGCAAAACATGACCATGAGGTATATGGCGACGAGATCGCATTATCTTTATTAGGACTTCCTTGTGAGGAGTTCCGTGAAAAATATAAGACCAAGGATTTCTGTATCTGGATGTTCTCTATGGAAGATAAGAAAGCCATCGTAAATGATGTGTTTGAAAAATTCCATGACAGATTCGGTTTTTATCCGGAGTCAACAGGTTCTTATTACATGGATGCTGACCTGACAAACTATATCAAAGCAACTTACCCGACTGTAAAATGTGCAGTTGCAACCTGCTGGGAGGAAGGCCCGAAGGCATATCATACCTGTAACAACTCCTGGTATACATTATTTGATGGCGGCCCATGGGCACCATGGATTCCGTCTAAACAGAATACACATGCACCGGCAGCAAATAAAGAAGAGGATAGCGGTATCGTAGCAATCCCGCATCTTTCCCGTGACCTGATCGCATGTTACGATGGAAATGGTTCAAACTTCGGAACACATCCGCAGAATGTACTCCGTGGTATGATTTATGATACAAAGACATGGGAGTATCCATATCTTTATAACCTGATCGATCAGTACCGTTCCTTAGAGAAATATAACAACGGATATTCTTACAATATGATGTTCGTTGGACCGGGCTGGATGAACAAGATGGGACGCTGGGAGCAGCCATATGAACTCCTTTACAAATCCTACAGCGATGGCTGTGCTTACTACGGCAAACTGAAAAAAGAGGGTCAGTTAGTAGATATGACCATGTCAGAGTTCGCTGATTACTACCGTGAGAAGAAAGGTGTCAACCAGAACAATTACAACGAGCCGGAATGTGCTCTCTGGAGAGATATCTTATATGGTTCCGACAAACAGTTATTCTGGTACTGCGATCCGTACATGAGAGCATGTGTCAACATGGATCAGGGCGGTGCAATCGTTGATCTTCGCCCTTATGCAGCAAAATTAGAGTGGCCGGTCGGCATCGGAACAAAACATGTTCAGGATGCATCCTACCCGTTCTTAATTCAGGAGAAATACCGTGCAGGTTACTTCACCCACTATGCAGGAGAGGGAACTGTAAGAAGTGCGAAACTTTCTTATAAAGGAGAGGAAGTGGATCTTTGCCTCTGCCCGACACACGCACACTTCTCCCAGGAAGGAAAGACAAGAATCCTTACATTAGATCCGGTTACGATCGAGTTTAGGGATCTGACTGTAAAACTGCAGACAAAAGAGTACTTTGAGGAAGGTTCTTCAAACATCAGGATCGAGCGTCACATTTTAGAGATGAGTGATCCGGCTGCGGAAGTAACATTAAATGAATACATGGTTGCATGCTATGGTACAACTGAGTATTCCGAAGATATGAGTCATATCACATTAAAGATCGACGGACCGGAAGAGAAGACGATCAATTATGAATACAAATGCCGTGAGGAAGGTGTTGTGGGAGCAACAGAAGTTTCCGCAGTCGTTCCTGAAATCGAGACAAGAGTATCCATGACAGCATCCGATGCAGATGCAGAAGGATATGTAAAAGAAGGATATGCATTCTCACCAATGTTCACATTGGGATACAGAAAAACAATCTCAGATAAGGAGGTATTTGCAACATGGCTCAACTTGGCAAAGGCAAATTAAATTATAGATGCCCATCCTGTTTTTTAAGAGATCTCGACATCGATATGTTCTACAATAAAGAAACCGGTATTTACAGCTGCATCCGCTGCCAGTATCGTGGAACGGAAGAGGATGTATTAGAGAAAAACGAAATGATCCGTTTCCGCTATAAAGCAATGCATGACAGAATTACAAAATTTGATTTTGACTAAATTCTGGTAACAGAAACAAAATGACTGCCGTACTGAAATATTGTACGGCAGTTTTAAAAAGAGGTAATAACCATGGGAAAAAAGAAAAAAGACACAATGGAATTGAGGTTTTACGAAGTTCCGCAGGGTGAATATGTTCTGGCACTTTTAGGAGACAACTGGATTCGTGATTACGGACATGATGAAAGTAATCTTCATTTTCATAATCTCATGGAAATCGGATATTGTAAAAACGGTACCGGCGAGTTGATCTTGAATGAAGAGACAAAACGTTATGAATCGGCAATGGTCAGTATTATTCCGCAGAATTACCCGCATGTGACGATCAGTGACATTGCGGAAGGACCAAGCTATTGGGAGTATTTATTTTTTGATCCGATGGTCATGATCCAGGAATTGTATCCGGATAATGCTGTCATGCAAAAAAAAGTATTGCAGATGATCAATCGTAAGGCTTTATTTTTCCATGAGTGGGAAAATCGCGGGATTTCCGTTCTTGTGAAGATGCTCATGGATGAAATGAGACAGAAAAAAAATCATTTTAATGATTGTGTCAGAGGTCTTTTGATTGCTTTTTTTGCTGAATTGCTCCGCATGTGTGAGAGCGATGTCTCAGAGAATGAAGTAAAGAAAAAGACAGGTGTTTCCCAGATCACGGCGGCACTTGATTATGTAAGGTTAGAGTATGCAAATAATATCCGTGTCGAGGAACTTGCAAAGGCAAGCCATATGAGTGAGACACATTTCAGAAGAGTCTTTGAATCTTATATGAATATGTCACCGATGGATTACATCAATCTGATGCGGGTGCAGAAAGCCTGTGATATCATGAAAAAGACAAATGACCCGATGGATGTGGTCGCCCAGAAAGTAGGATTTACCACGACATCCACATTTAACCGGAACTTCAAAAAATATCTGAATACATCTCCGTATCAGTGGAAGATCAGTCCGGAAAATTATGAGAGAAAGCTGCTGAATTATAATATTTCCGCGTTGAAGGGCTGGTAAATAGATGGGCGAAAATGCGTGTTTTGTGTTGAAATACAGATGCAAAATGCGCATTTTTTCGTTAAAATGGAGATAAGAAAAAGACAAGGAGGACATGACATGTCATTCGAAATAAAAAAGATCCATGATCCAAAGTTTTTTAAGGAAAACTGCATGGCAGCGCACTCCGATCATGTGGCGTATGCGGACGAAACAGAAGCAGAAGAAAAAAAGAGCAGCTTCCGGTTATCATTAGATGGTATCTGGAAATTCCATTATGCGAGAAATTATGCGCAGACCGTAAACGGTTTTGAGGCAGAAACGTTTGACTGCAAATGCTGGGAGGACATCCGTGTACCGGCACATATCCAGATGGAGGGCTATGATATCCCACAGTATGTAAACATTCAGTACCCGTGGGATGGAAGGGAAGATGTGTGGCGCGACACAGTGCCGAGTGAATTTAATCCGGTGGCAAGTTATGTAAAATATTTTACATTGCCGGAAGGTTTTAGAAAAAACGGACTTTATATTTCCTTTCAGGGTGTGGAGAGCGGTTTTGCATTGTGGTTAAACGGTCATTATGTCGGATACAGTGAGGACAGTTTTACCCCGTCAGATTTTGATCTGTCCCCGTATGTAAAAGAGGGCGAAAATAAGCTGGCAGTCCAGGTGTTTAAGTGGACCTCTTCAAGCTGGTGTGAGGATCAGGATTTCTACCGGTTTTCAGGTATTTTCCGTTCGGTTTATCTGTATACCATGCCAAAGGTGCATGTATATGATTTAAAGGTGGAGCCGGTTGTCGATGAGGCGGTTTTAAATGCAGATCTTCTTGTCACAATGCAGATGCGCGGTGAGGGAAAGGCAAGACTGACACTGACCGGCAGCAGAAATTATTCTGTTTTGGAAGAAAAAGAAGAACAGATTATTTTCTCGGAGGAGCTGCCTGTCTCTGAGGGGGAAGTTCATTTTGAGAAGGAGGTAGACAAACCGGATCTGTGGAGCGCGGAGATCCCGAATTTATACACGCTTACGATCGAATGTTTTGATCAAAACGGGGAGAGAAGCGAGCTTGTCAGCCAAAAAATCGGATTCCGCCGTTTTGAGATGAAAGACGGCATCATGACATTAAATGGAAAGCGTATTGTATTTAAGGGTGTCAACCGTCATGAGTTCAGTTCCAAAACAGGACGTGCAGTGACAGGGGAAGAGGTTTTAAAAGACATCGTTACGATGAAACAGAACAACATCAATGCGATCCGCACCTGCCATTACCCGGATGCCTCCATCATATATGATCTCTGCGATGAGTACGGACTCTATATGATCGCAGAAAACAATCTCGAATCACACGGTTCGTGGGATGCTGCGATGCATGGATCTGTGCCGAAAGAGACGATCGTTCCGGGGGATAACATGGACTGGGAGTCAATGATGCTTGACCGCGTCAATTCCTGTTACCAGAGGGATAAAAACCATCCGGCAGTTCTGATCTGGTCAGTCGGAAATGAATCTTATGGCGGAAAAGTAATTTTTGACATGTCCGAAAAATTCCGTGCCTTAGATCCATACCGTCTGGTCCATTATGAGGGAATTTTCAATGACCGCAGATATGAGGCGACCAGCGATATGGAAAGCCAGATGTATACCAGCGTGGAAAATGTAAAAAAATTCCTCGCCGAGCATAAGGAAAAACCGTTTATTATGTGTGAATATACGCATGCGATGGGAAATTCCTGTGGTGCCATGCACAAATACACGGATCTGACTGATACGGAACCGAGGTATCAGGGCGGTTTTATCTGGGATTACATCGACCAGTCCATCTTGAAAAAAGACCGTTATGGAAAAGATTTTCAGGCATACGGCGGCGATTTCTTAGAGCGTCCGAGCGACTATAATTTCAGTGGAAATGGAATCTGCTATGGCGGTGATAGAGATCCTTCCCCGAAGATGCAGGAAGTGAAATTCAATTACCAGAATATCAGCATTCTGTTTGAAAAGGACGGGAAGTTTACTGTTGTAAATAAAAACCTGTTTGCAAATACCGACCGGTTTTGCTGTGTGGCAGTTTTACAGAAAAACGGGGTTGTTGTGAAAAAACAGGAGATAGAGACAGCAGTACCGCCGCTTAGTTCGAAGGACTATGAGATCCCATTTGCCATTTTGCGTGCAGATGATAAGGATCAGAAAAAAGACCCGGATGCAGAATACACACTCACCGTTTCATTCCGGTTAAAGGAGGATATGGGCTGGGCAGATGCAGGATATGAGGTCGCTTTTGGACAGAAGATCTACAAAAAGATTCCGGTTTTCCATGCATCCGAAAAGCCGATCCGCGTGGTTCACGGCAAGGTAAACATCGGAGTAAAGGGCGAAGATTTTGACTGCCTGTTTTCTATGTTGAACGGAGGGCTTGTTTCCTACCGCTATGCCGGAAAAGAAATGATCGAGAAGATCCCGATGCCGAATTTCTGGAGGGCACCGGTGGACAATGATAACGGAAGCATGGCTCCGGCGCGCTATGCACAGTGGAAGATCGCGAGCATGTATATCAGCCACAGAAACGGTGGGATGTTTGACAATGTTCCGACCAAAGTGGAAGAAAAAGACAATACCGTGACAGTCACTTACACCTATTTTATGCCGACAACACCGGCGGGCAAATGTCAGGTTTCCTACACTGTTTTCGGTGATGGAACGATCGAGACAAAACTGATGTATGATCCGGTAGAGGGACTTCCGGATATGCCGGAGTTTGGAATGATGTTCCAGTTCAATGCTGATTATGACAACCTTACCTGGTACGGCATGGGACCGGAGGAGACCTATGCAGACCGGAGACACGGCGCAAAACTTGGAATTTACAGCAACAAAGTGGCAGACAATATGGCAAAATATTTAGTTCCGCAGGAATGTGGCAACAAAGTCGGTGTGCGGTATGCGCGCCTTGTGGATGCAAAAGGCAGGGGCATGATGTTTGAGGGAGATGAATTAAGCTTTTCGGCACTTCCGTATACACCGCATGAACTTGAAAATGCAGCCCATGCCTATGAGCTGCCGCAGGTAAATCACACGATCGTCCGTGTGGCATTAGCGCAGATGGGAGTCGGCGGCGACGATAGCTGGGGCTCATGGGTGCACCCGGAATATCATATTGATGTGACGAAACCGTTAGAATTTACGTTCCGGTTTAAGGGAATATAGAAAAGGAATGGTGGTTAAGATGAATTTTGTAAAAGGAATGGATTTATCCACACTTGCAGAGTTAGAGAAGTGTGGTGCGAAATATTATGACAACGGAGAGGAAAAGGATATTTTAGAGATTATGAAATCCTATGATGTGGATACGATCCGCATCCGTGTATGGAATGATCCGTGGTCAGAGACCGGAGAATCTTACGGTGCCGGGGAAAATGATCCAAAGACATCGCTTGAGATCGCAAAACGTGTGACGAAAGCCGGTTTTGGTGTACTTTTAAATCTGCATTACAGTGATTTCTGGGCAGATCCGGGAAAACAGTTCAAACCAAAGGCGTGGAAAAATTATGGAGTGAAAGAGTTAGAGCAGGCGGTCTATGATTTTACGCTGGAGATGATGCATCTTTATCTGGAAAATGGTGTCAACATCACAATGGTGCAGGTTGGAAATGAACTTTCCAATGGTCTGCTCTGGCCGGAAGGAAAAGTGCCAAATTATGATAATATTGCAGCGTTTGTCAATGCCGGTATCCGCGCTGTCCGAAAAGCAGATGAAGAGCGTCTTGCCGGTTCCATCAAAGGCGTATGCCCACAGATGGAAGGTTTGTCAAACATTCCGATCATGATCCATCTCGACAACGGCGGCAACAATGCGCTTTACCGTGAATGGTTTGACAATTTTACAAAACGCGGCGAGGACTTTGAACTGATCGGTCTGTCTTATTATCCGTTCTGGCATGGTTCTCTTCAGATGTTAAATGACAACATGAATGATATCGCTAAGCGATACGGCAAAGATCTGATCGTGGCAGAAGTTTCCATGGGATATACGATGGAAGACTATAAGGATTATGAGAAACTTTCCGATGAGGAGCGCAAGGGTTATGCGACGAAACCGGCGCTGGTTGAGAAAATCGAATACCCAATGACCGTACAGGGACAGTATGACTTTATGGAAGACTTCTTAAACCGCGTCAGCCATATCGATGATGGAAAAGGAAAGGGCTTCTTCTACTGGGAGCCGGCATGGATTCCGGTTCCGGGTTCCGGCTGGGCAACACCTGCTTCCTTAGAATACATACAGGATCCGGGACCGTGCGGCAATGAGTGGGCAAACCAGGCATTGTTTGATTATGAGGGCAATGCGCTGCCGGCGTTAAAACTGATCCGTGATTTTAAGGCGTAAAAAGCATTGCTGTCTGGAGATAAAAGAGTGTATAGAAAAACCTGCAATATTTATGTAAAAATGTTGCAGGTTTTTTTGCACTTTGTTGCAGTTTGTATTTCAGCCATTGCAAAGGGATTCAGATGCGTTATAATAGGATTATCAGAGAAAACGAAACAAATGCATCCTGCTTTTCCGGGAAAGGGAAACAGACGGGATGACGTGGAACAAAATAAGAACAAATGATGTATTATTGAAGGAGTAAAATCCTCCCCTCATCCAATGGGATTCGGATTTTGCTCCGCAAAATTAAAGGAGGATTTAAGATGGTTTGGGAGAATGTACTGGCAAAGTTTAAAGAGTTATTTGGTGGGGAAGGTGAGATTGGTGTTTATTTTGCACCGGGACGTGTGAATATGATCGGAGAGCATACCGATTACAACGGCGGTCATGTATTTCCATGTGCATTGACGATCGGTACCTATGGTGTGGCAAGAAAAAGAGAGGATAAAAAACTTCGTTTTTATTCGATGAACTTTGAGCAGCTTGGTGTGTTAGAGTCATCTGTAGAGAATCTGAAACCGGAGAAAGAGGCTGACTGGACCAACTATCCGAAGGGTGTGATGTGGGCATTCGGAGAAAAAGGCATGAAGGTAGAACAGGGTATGGATCTTGTATTATTCGGAAATATCCCGAACGGTTCCGGACTTTCTTCTTCCGCATCCGTAGAGGTTTTAACAGGATTTATCTTACGCGATATGTTTGGATTTGACGTGACAAATCAGGACCTTGCACTGATCGGCCAGTATTCGGAAAATAAATTCAACGGTGTAAACTGTGGTATCATGGATCAGTTTGCCATCGCTATGGGCAAAGCAGGCCATGCGATCTTCCTTGACACTGCAACTTTAAAATATGAGTATGCACCGATCAGACTGGAGAATGCAAAGATTGTGATTTCCTGCAGCAATAAGAAACGTGGACTGGGCGATTCTAAATACAATGAGCGCCGCAGTGAGTGTGAAAAAGCACTGGCAGAGTTACAGAAAGTTATCTCCATCGACGCACTTGGAGATCTGACAGAGGCACAGTTTGAAGAACACAAAGATGCCATCAAAGAGGAAGTGTGTGTAAGACGTGCAAAACATGCAGTTTATGAGAACCAGAGAACAATCAAAGCAGTAGAGGCACTGAAAAATAATGATGTTGCCTTATTTGGAAAACTGATGAATGAATCCCACGTTTCTCTCCGCGATGATTATGAAGTAACCGGTATCGAGCTGGATACTTTGGTTGAGGAAGCATGGAAGATTGATGGTGTGATCGGCTCAAGAATGACAGGTGCAGGCTTTGGTGGATGTACGGTCAGCATCGTAAAAGATGAGGCTGTGGATACCTTTATCAACGAAGTCGGCGCAGCTTATGAGAAGAAGATCGGATATGCAGCAGATTTCTATGTTGTTGAGATCGGTGATGGTCCGGCGAAATTAGCCTGATGAAAAGAAGTTAGCTGTAAACAGCACCGCTCGGGCGCGAAAGAGTCGCAGGCGACTCTTTGTCCTTTCTGAAAAGAAGAGGTTCATTGAAAATAATATAGAGACTCAAAAATATATGTCTGGCAGCGTATTGCAAAGACACGTTAAACAGTGTAAAAGTGAGGAAGAATATGATACAGGAAAAGATTTTAGAGTTGACAGAATATGCTCTGGTGACAGGACTTGCTGCACCGGAAGATAAAAGATTTACCATCAATCGTCTGTTAGAACTTTTTCAATTAGATGAGTTAGAAGATGAAGTTGCTGCAGCTTATGAAAAGAGAGAGCCGATGACACAGGAGACTGCTGAGGATGCCTTAGAGGGAATTCTCACAGAAATGCTTGACTATGCGGCAGAGCAGGGACTGATGCCGGAGGATACGATCACATACCGTGATCTGTTTGACACAAAGATCATGAGCATGCTGATGCCAAGACCAGGTGAAGTCATCACAAAATTCCGTGGACTTTATAATCATCAGTCCGCACAGGCGGCAACCGATTATTTTTACAAATTAAGCTGTGATTCGAACTATATCCGCAGATACCGTATTAAGAAGGATCTGAAATGGACAGCAGATACCGAGTTTGGTACCTTGGATATCACGATCAATTTATCAAAACCGGAAAAAGATCCGAAAGCAATCGCTGCAGCAAAACTTGCAAAACAGAGCGGTTACCCGAAATGCTTACTCTGCAAGGAAAATGAGGGATACGCAGGACGCGTGAACCATCCGGCAAGACAGAATCACAGAATCATCCCGGTAACGATCAATGGCAGTGACTGGTTTTTCCAGTACTCTCCATATGTTTATTACAATGAGCACTGCATTATATTCAATGGACAGCACACACCGATGAAAATTGAGCGTGCAACGTTCGGCAAACTGCTTGATTTCGTGGAACAGTTTCCGCATTATTTTGTAGGATCAAACGCAGATCTTCCAATTGTCGGCGGTTCTATTTTAAGCCATGATCATTTCCAGGGTGGTCATTACGAATTTGCCATGGCAAAAGCACCGGTCGAAAAAGAAATTTCATTCAAGGGATTTGAGGATGTAAAAGCAGGCATTGTAAAATGGCCGATGTCCGTGATCCGTATCAGTGCGGAGAAAAAAGAGCGTCTGATCGAGCTGGCAGATAAAATTTTACTTGCATGGAGAGGTTATACAGACGAGGCAGCGTTTGTTTTTGCTGAGACAGACGGGGAACCACATAATACGATCACTCCGATTGCAAGAAGACGCGGAGATTTATATGAACTTGATCTGGTACTCCGTAACAATATCACGACAGAAGAGCATCCGCTTGGCGTTTATCATCCACATGCAAAGCTGCACCATATCAAGAAAGAAAACATTGGCCTGATCGAGGTTATGGGTCTTGCAGTTCTTCCGGCACGTCTGAAAAAAGAGATGGCGGACTTAGAGCAGGCACTGCTTGACGGTACATCCATCCGTGAGGATGAAGTTCTTGCAAAACATGCAGACTGGGTAGAAGAATTCCTTCCGAAATACGGATTTACATTTGGCAGCGGTTTAGAGGGAGAGGTAACCCCGGAAAAGCTGCATGAGATCGTACAGACAGAGATTGGTCTGGTATTTAAGGAAGTATTAAAAGACGCCGGTGTTTATAAATGTACCGAAGATGGCAGAGTTGCGTTCATGCGTTTTGTGGATAAGGTGAATGAGTAAGATACAGGCAATGTAAAATTATTTAAGGAAGAATTGCTTGTCTGTAATATGAATTTAGAAAATAAATATGTGATAGGCAGATGTCAGCATCTTCAGTGAGGATGCTGGCATTTTTTAATTCATAGGATTAGGGTGTCAAAAGGTGGCTCTTAAATTTTTGATTGGCAAATTGCACAAAGCAGTGCCTATTTTGTTCCGTTGTCCGAAAATAAGAAAATCTAAGTCTGCCTGTGTTAAATTCTCTCAAAGTGACGTGTACGTCTTAAACGTCCCATCCATGGGACATTAAGACTTTTGCTGCCATCCATGGCAGCAAAACACTGTACATCAACAGGCAAACTAAGATTTTCTAATTTTCTCCCAAAGTCACAAAAACAGTCTCTGCTTTGTGCAATTTGCCAGCCACCAGATTAAAATCCACCTTTTGACACCCTAATCTTCATAGGAAATTACGTCCTATGAATGAAAAAGCCCTCCGGGCGGGATGCGCATCTCGCGGAGCAGAAGTTAGCTGTAAACAGCACCGTTCGAGCGCGAAAGAGTCGCAAGCGACTCTTTGTTCTCTACCGAAATTGATTTTACACTCAGGCATTGTTTCACGTTTGTCATAGGCTTTGTCAGCAGTAAAATTTGTACCGGATTCCTGGAAAACAGCATTTACTTCTTTATAGTGCTGTGGTAAAGTATTTAGAGATAATGTTACAGGGTACCCACTGTTTTAGCGAGGCTGGCGTGGTCTGTAACATCCGAAATGTACATGAATGGAGATAGAACTATGGTTTCAAAAAGAATACAAAAAGCACTGCTTGGAAATTCTGCGATCCGTGCAATGTTTGTGGAAGGAAAAGCGATGGCGGAAAAATATGGTGCGGAGAATGTCTATGATTTTTCACTCGGCAACCCTGCAACACCGGCTCCGGCAGCATTAAATGACAGTATCAGGGATTTGCTGGATGAGGCAGATAAGAAAGGTGCGGCAGGTTCTTTAGAATTGCACGGATATATGGAAAATGCAGGTTATAAAGATGTGCGTGAGGCAATCGCGGCAAACTTAAATAAACGTTTTGGTACCGCATTTGACGATCATAATATCGTGATGACAGTCGGTGCAGCGGGAGGTCTCAATATTATTTTTAAAACGATCCTGGATCCTGGTGATGAGGTAATCGTCTTTGCCCCGTTTTTTGGCGAGTACCGTCAGTATGCAGCCAATTTTGATTCAGAGATTATAACGGTAAATCCGGATCTTGAGACTTTTCAGCCGGATCTGAATGATTTTGAGGCAAAGATTACAGAAAAGACCAGGGCACTGATTGTCAATACGCCGAACAATCCGACCGGTGTCATCTATAAACCGGAGACGATGGAGGCAATCGCTGCTATCTTAGAAAAAAAGCAGAAAGAATTTGGTCATGACATTTACCTGATTTCGGATGAACCGTACCGTGAGCTGGTCTATGATGGAAATAAAGAGGATTTTCTGACGAAATATTATAAAAATACGATCGTTGGATATTCGTTCAGTAAATCGCTGTCACTTCCTGGAGAGCGTATCGGTTATGTGGTAGTTCCGAACGAGGCATCCGATGCCGAAGATCTGATCCGCGGTATTGAAATTTCAAACCGCACGCTTGGATTTGTCAATGCACCATCTCTGATCCAGAAAGCGGTTGCAAGATGTTTAGATGAGAAAACAGATGTCTCTTTCTATGATGAAAACCGAAAAATGTTGTACGATGGCTTAACGGAACTTGGATTTACCTGTATCAAACCGGAAGGAGCATTTTACCTGTGGGTGAAATCACCGGTCGACAATGAGGAAGAATTTGTGGAAGAGGGCAAAAAGCTGCATCTTCTGATGGTAAAGGGAAGTGCATTCGGATGTGGTGGATTTGTACGTCTTGCTTATTGTGTTTCCCATGAGACAATCAAAAATTCACTGCCTGCTTTTGAAAAACTTGCACAAGTGTATGGTCTGAAATAACGCAGTGTATGAATACAGAAAAACTTTATTATGCAGGCAATACAGTATGAAAAGAAAAACTTTAAAGTATGAATGCAATGCAGTATAAAAAGAAAAACTTTAAAGTATAAAGCAATACAGCGTAAAAGAAAAACTTGTAGAAATCAACGTAAGCATGGAGGAGTAGAATGAGCAGCTGGGAGTCTTATGTAAGAAAAGTAGTACCTTATGTTCCGGGGGAACAGCCACAGGAACAGCGCATGATCAAATTAAATACAAATGAAAATCCATATCCACCGGCACCGGGAGTGATCCGTGCACTGAAAGAATTTGATACAGACCGGCTTCGGTTATATCCGGAACCGACCTGCAGGGTTTTGGTGGATGCAATCGCAGAGTATTATGGTTTAAATAGTAGTCAGGTGTTTGTCGGTGTGGGATCGGATGATGTGCTTGCCATGATCTTCATGACATTCTTTAATTCCAAAACACCGGTCTGGTTTCCGGATATTACTTATTCCTTTTATGATGTCTGGGCAGACATGCTGCGGATTCCATATGAGGTAAAGCCGTTAGATGAAAATTTTCAGATCGTAAAAGAAGATTATTATGGCGAAAATGGCGGTGTGGTTTTTCCAAATCCAAATGCACCGACGGGAATTTTAATGCCGTTGTCTGAGATAGAGGATATCATACAGCACAACCGGGATGTGATCGTTGTGGTAGATGAGGCGTATATCGATTTTGGCGGGGAGAGTGCACTTCCGTTAATCGAGAAGTATGACAATCTGCTGGTAGTCCAGACATTTTCAAAATCGCGCTCCATGGCAGGCATGCGTATCGGTTATGCGATGGGAAATGAAAAACTGATCAAATATATCAATGATGTGAAATATTCATTCAATTCCTATACCATGAATCAGACGGCACTTGCACTTGGTGTGGAAGCAATCAAAGATAAAGCCTACTTTGAAGAGACAAGACAGCGTGTGATAGCAACCCGTGAATGGACGAAGCAGGAGCTCACAAAACTTGGTTTTTCTTTCGGCGATTCCATGAGTAATTTTATCTTCGCAACACATGAGCGCGTACCGGCAAAAGAACTGTTTGAGGCTTTGAAAAAAGAGCACATTTTTGTGCGGTATTTTTCGAAGGAACGAATCAGCAATTATCTCAGGATCAGTATTGGAACGAAGGAAGAGATGGAAGAGCTGATCCGTTTCCTGAAAAATTATCTGCAGTGATAAAAAGTGAACTGGTCATAGTTACAAAAACTGGAAATGTGACCAGAACCACTAATTGGATGGAGAAAAAGTATCGTATCCGGTATTTTCAAGGTACAGTGGGACCGCCTGATTTTGAGCCAGCCGGTTTGTGCCGAAACAAAAGAGAATGAGACCGCTAAAAGTACAGATCACTCCGGTGGCAAAATAAAGAACGAAAAAGAGTGTGCTGTTACCGGTCGGTAAAATGCCGCTTAAGATGGTTCCCCAGAAGTTAAACATCATATGAAACAGGACAGACTGATAAATACTGCCGCCTTTTTCACAGATGTAACCTAAGACCATGCCGAGGAAAAAGGCATAGATTCCCTGGATCATATTCATATGAAAAAGTCCAAATAAAAGCGCCTGCATGATATTTGCTGCCCAGAATGGGAACACTCTTTTTGCCTGATGCATTGTGACACCGCGAAAGAGAAGTTCTTCGCCGATCGGGGCAAGCAGGATGGAATAAAAAAACATGGAAACGGTCAGACCACTGTTTATTCCGGTACTTTCCATTAATTTTTCATATGCCTTCATCCACTGCGGAAACAGTGAGGCTGTAAAGGAGACCAGATAGGTCGAAAGACACTGGGTACCGGGCACTAAAAGGATGATTCCGATAACGGAAAGTGGATGAAAGATTTTTCGCGGATGGATCAGGTAGACACCATCGTATCCGGCACGATACCAGAAGCCAAATGCTCCGATACAGAGCAGGGAAAATATGATCATGATCATGGTATTTACCTGCGTCGTGGACCATAAATCCAGTGTTTTGTTCCAAAGATCTGCGTAGATACGGTCAGATGAGAAAATATAGTGGATGTGTTCGTAAAACAGAGTAACTCCCATCACAAAAAACATGGCAAGGTACTGAAACGCAAGTGCAAGTAAAAACGGTATAAATGTAAAGAAAAAAGAACCGATTTTTTTCATGTGAATACTCCTCGTATAATAAGTGTATGACCAATAGAAATGATGGTTATGCACTTATTCTTTCTATAGATTTATAGAT
>CAKREH010000042.1 GCA_934317215.1 uncultured Roseburia sp. | reverse complement strand
CCCTAGGGTATCAAACGCCTGTACAATATCGGGAAAATAACCTAAAAAAATTTGTCTGAAAAAGTGTTGACAATCCAATACACTCCAGTTGAGTAGTCAAGCTACAGAAAACAAATCAAAAGTCCATAGTATCTGAATTGTATTGAACCACGATATTAAAAGAAAGGAAACGTGTGATAATTAACTTCCTAATTATCATACAAGGAATACTATGAGTAAAAACCTGAAAAAGATGATTTCATATTATAAGCCGTATCTGGGAGTGTTCTGGGCAGATATGTTTTTTGCAACGGTATCTGCGGCGGTCGCGCTTGTGATACCGCTTGTGATCCGTTATGTGACATCTACATTGATCTATATGGAACCGCATGCGATTTTAGGACAGATCCGTTGGATTGCGCTTATGTTATTCGCGCTTGTGGCGGTAGACTGTTACAGCCGTTTTTTTATTGCAAATCAGGGTCATGTGATGGGAGCGAAGATTGAGTATGACATGCGGGCGGAGATTTTTGCACATTTTCAGAAGCTGTCATTTTCCTTTTATGATGATCAGAAAGTCGGACAGCTGATGTCACGCATCACGACGGATCTGTTTGATATCACGGAGCTGATGCATCATGGACCGGAAAACATTATCCTTTCCCTGATCAAAATTATTGGTGCTTTTGTAATCTTAATGAGCATCAAACCGTCACTCGCACTCGCCGCATTTGCAGTGCTGCCGTTCATGTTTCTGTTTGCCTATTACATGAACGGAAAAATGCGACGTGCGTTTCGCAGCAACCGCGAGCGGATCGCCGATATCAATGCGCAGATTGAGGATAATTTGTCCGGGATCCGTGTGGTAAAGTCATTTGCGAATGAGGATATCGAAAAAGAAAAATTCCGTCAGGGAAACGAAGGCTTTCTGCGCGCAAAAAAGAACAGTTATTATTATATGGGAAGTTTCTCGGCAGGACTTGGTACTTTTACGACCCTGATCCAGGTAAATGTCATACTTGCGGGTGTCATTCTGATCGCAAAGGGAAGTGTGGATATCAGTGATCTGGTCACATTTTTGCTTTATATCAGCGTGTTTACAGAGCCGGTGCGGACACTGATCGATTTTACGGAACAGTTTCAGAACGGATATACCGGGTTTGAACGTTTTCAGGAGATCATGGCGATCGAACCGGATATTGCAGATAAAGAGGATGCAAAAGAGCTGGTCAATGTCAGAGGAGATATCAGTTTTGAGGATGTATCTTTCCAGTATGAGGAAAATACGGAATGTGTGTTAAATCATATTAACCTGAACGTTCCGGCGGGGGCTTATATGGCACTTGTGGGGTCGTCAGGAGCCGGAAAGAGTACACTGTGTTCACTGATTCCGAGGTTTTATGATGTGACGGCAGGAGCCGTTAAGATCGATGGCTGCGATGTCCGGGATATCAGGTTAAAGAGCCTGCGCGACCATATCGGTATCGTACAGCAGGATGTGTATCTGTTTGTCGGAACCGTTTTTGATAATATCCGTTATGGAAAACCGGATGCAACACGTGAGGAAGTGATTGAAGCGGCGAAAAATGCCAATGCACACGATTTTATCATGTCGCTGCCAAATGGGTATGAAACAGATATCGGACAGCGGGGAATCAAGCTTTCCGGCGGGCAGAAACAGCGTTTGTCCATTGCAAGGGTATTTTTAAAGAATCCACCGATCCTGATCTTTGATGAGGCGACGAGTGCACTTGACAATGAAAGTGAGAAAGTCGTGCAGGATTCTCTGGAAAAACTGGCAAAGAACCGTACAACATTTGTGATCGCACACCGGCTTTCCACGATCAAAAATGCACAGCGAATTCTGGTTTTGACGGAGGAGGGCATTGCGGAGGAAGGAACGCATGAGGAACTGTTAGAAAAAGGTGGTGTGTATGAGAAACTGTATCAGATGCAGTTTCATAAGTAAGGATGCGGCACAGAAAAGCAGATTACTGCGTCAAATATAAAAGTTTCATGAAATCCATGCAAAAATTTGCAAAAGAGAAAAAACTAGAGTAAAATGGTAGTGTTTGTGAAGGGAGAGATAAGACAATGACAAAAATTGATATTATATCTGGCTTCCTTGGAGCCGGAAAAACAACATTTATTAAAAAAATGATCGAGGAAGTTTTTAAGGGCGAGAAGATCGTTCTGATCGAGAATGAATTCGGTGAAGTTGGCATTGACGGAGGATTTTTAAAGGATGCAGGAATTGAGATCACAGAGATGAATTCCGGATGCATCTGCTGTTCCTTAGTAGGCGATTTTGGTAAAAACTTACATGAAGTCATCGAGAAGTTCCATCCGGACCGTATTTTGATTGAGCCGTCCGGTGTTGGTAAATTATCCGATGTTATGAAATCTGTCATCGACGTGGAAAAGGATGAGGATGTCAAATTAAACGGGCTAATCACAGTTGTGAATGCATTGAAGGCAAGCAAACAGATGAAAGCATTTGGTGAATTTTTCAACAACCAGATCGAATATGCGACAACGGTTGTCTTAAGCAGAAGCCAGAAGGCAACACCGGAGCAGTTAGAGCTGTGTGTAAAGCAGATCCAGGCATTAAATCCGAAAGCTGCTGTTATCACAACTCCATGGGATGAGATCAAAGGCGAGCAGATCTTAAAAGTAGTGGAGGGACAGGACTCTCTGGAAGTAAAACTTCTCGCAGAGCAGCATGCAAAAGAGGAAGCTTTAGAACATGAGCATGAGCATCATCATGATCACGACCACGAAGAGCATGAACATCATCATGACCATGATCACGAAGAACATGAACATCACCATGACCACGACCACGAAGAGCATGAACATCATCATGACCATGATCACGAAGAACATGAACATCACCATGACCATGATCACGAAGAACATGAACATCACCATGACCATGATCACGAAGAACATGAACATCACCATGACCATGATCACGACCACGATCATCACGACCATGACGAGAACTGCACCTGCGGCTGCCATGATCACGATCATCATCACCATCATCATGCAGATGAGGTATTTACAAGCTGGGGCAAGGAGACGCCTCATAAGTTTACAAAAGAGCAGATTGAGGAAGTGTTAAAGACACTCTGTGAGACAGACGACTACGGCGAAATCCTTCGTGCAAAAGGTATGGTAGCCGATGTGAATGGTTCCTGGATCTACTTTGACATGGTTCCGGGTGAGTACGAGATCCGTGAGGGAGAGCCGGATTATACCGGAAGACTCTGTGTGATTGGTACACATATTGACGAACACAGATTAGAGGAACTGTTTGGAATCGCGTAAAAGCGGGAAAAAGTTACTCTGGAATGGAGATTTATATGAACGAAATACCAGTATATTTATTTACCGGTTTTATGGACAGCGGCAAGACGACTCTGGTGAAGGAGACGTTATTTGATGATGGTTTCACTGAGGGTGGAAGAAGTGTTGTGATCTGCTGTGAGGATGGAGATGTCGAATATGACGAGGAGGAGTTAAAAAAAATCAATGCCAGACTTGTCATGGTAGAAAATGAAGAGGATTTTACCGAAGAGTTTTTAAACAAAGTGCAGGCGGAATATCTGCCGGAGCAGGTGTTTATCGAATACAACGGTACCTGGGGAATGGGAACACTGATGGATATGGAACTCCCGAAACACTGGGTGATCGTACAGCAGTTAGCGACTGTGGATGCGACAACGTTTGACATGTATCTTGCAAATATGCGTACCATGGTAATGGAACAGTTATTTCAGGCGGATGTCGTGATCTTTAACCGCTGTGATGACAGCACGGACAAAGGCAAATGCCGCCGTAATGTCAAGGCACAGAACCGTAAGGCACAGCTTGTCTTCGAGCGTGAGGACGGCAGCCTGGATGAACGTCCGGAGGAACTTCCGTTTGATCTTTCTGCGGATGTGATCGAGATCACCGATGCAGACTATGCAATCTGGTACATGGACTGTATGGATAATCCGAAAAAATATGAGGGCAAAAAAGTGTCTTTCCTGGCACTGGTATACAATCCGGAAAAACTTAAAAAAGGTGTGTTTGTACCGGGACGTTTTGCGATGACATGCTGCATCGAGGATGTGACATTTATCGGATTTAAGTGTAAATATGCGGATGAGGACAAGATCCCGCACAAATCCTGGATCAATATCACTGCGGAAGTGCATGTGGAATTTGCGAGAGAGTATAAGGGAAAAGGACCGGTACTTTATCCGGTATCCATCGAACCGGCAGAAAAACCGGAAGATGAGCTGGTATATTTTTCGTAAACCGGATATGTTCTGCATGTGTAAGATGGGAAGAATAATTACTGCTGTTCACACTTGGAGATGCGAACAGTAACAAATAGATGTATAGGAAAAGGACAGAAGTTGGAAATCCGAAGAATCCAGTTTCTGTCCTTTTAAAATTTTTAGTAATCAGATATTATTTTTTATGTTCCTGTTTTTCTTTGAGCCTATTCTTCCTTGATTCCATGTTCACGCATATACTCACCAATCTTTTTGTCGGAACCTAAAATGTGGTTGATCAGCCATCCGGCTAAAAACTGGATCAGGTCGATCAGATATTCCTGCTGGTTATCATCCATATCGTCGAGTTCAGACAGGTCGATCTCCACAAGGCGTTCCACAAAAGCAGTGTGTGCACGTTTCTGTGCGTCAAGTTTCGGATAATTGATACGCTCCATCAGAGCTTCTTCGTCATGAAAATGAATTTCGGTATAATCCTTTAACTCTGCGAGCAGACGCATGATCTCATCGTATTTGTCATGCAGGAGTTCTGCGTGGATCAGATCGTTGGTATCGTGGATGATTTCAAACAGACGGCGGTGTTCAGTGTCAATTAACTCAACGCCGGTTTTGTATTTTTCACAAAATGCAAATGGATCTTCTTCATCAGCAGAAATAGAAGACATTTTTCCGATCATCGTATCACTGCTTAAGATATGCCGGTATAACCAGCGGGCCAGATAAGCCAGCAGGTCGTTTAGGGATTGCCTTGCTGCTTCCGGGGAAGAAGTATCCAGAGAGAAGCTGTTGACAGTTCTGGTAAAATCTTTATGTTCTTTTTTCTGGATTGGAAGCTCAGGATCGTGAATACGCTCCATGTAAGCTTCCTCATGGGCAAAATGTGTTGCAGCGTAATTTTTCAATCCGGAAACCAGACTCTTGGAGATAACAGAGATGTCTGAACTTTCTTCTGAAAGGTCAATCGCTTCATTTATCATCTGAAATAACCGACGATGCTCATTATCAATCTCGTCAATTCCAATTAAATAGTCGTCTGTAAATTTATACATTATAAAATCCTCCATTCCGTGGTAAATACCACTTTTCTTTTGAATAAAAATATGGATTCCCCAGCCCAGAATTATATTTATGGAGCTATATGGGATAATACATCGACATTATAACATGAATCCGTGTGAGAAAAAAGTAAATAAAAAAGAAAATAAAAAACGTGTTGACAAAATCACTTTAATATATTAAAGTATACCCATAAAGAAAAACCGTTGAGAAAGAGTAGTAAGCATTTTTTGATATCACAGAGAGCTGCAGGTGGTGGGATTGCAGTATGGATGGATTTGCTGAATGGACTTTTGAGGGCGGCCTGAACAGGATTTAGTAGGCGCCGCCGGGAACCGGACCCGTTACCCATCCGGCATGTATGGTTGTACATGAAGTGAGTGGACTTTTCAGTCAAT
The DNA here is from genome assembly GCA_934317215.1 of uncultured Roseburia sp. Classification (GTDB taxonomy): domain Bacteria; phylum Bacillota; class Clostridia; order Lachnospirales; family Lachnospiraceae; genus Roseburia. The sequence continues at coordinate 19,334 of CAKREH010000042.1, read as the reverse complement.
ATGAGTGGTACCGCGATAATAGATACTATTACCGTCTCAGGCAAGAACCTGAGGCGGTTTTTTTCATTCATAGGAAATTACGTCCTATGAATGAAAAAGCCCTCCGGGCGGGATGCGCATCTCGCGGAGTAGAAGTTAGCTGTAAACAGCACCGCTCGAAACGGCTTTTTCCAAATTTAAAATCTGGAGGGAACAAGTGCGAAAAATAGAACTTTTCGCACACAGGATTTGTGCTTATGCACAAACCTGTAATGCGCAGAGAACGGCGCAGAAAGGGGAAAGAAATGAAAAGAAAAATGATGGCAGCAGTATTAATGATGGCAATGACAGCAGGTGTGCTTGGCGGATGCGGAAACAGCACGGGAAATAATGCGAAAACAGACACGAATGCACAGAATAATGCGAATACCGCAGAAATAAAAGAGGATGCCAATGCGGATGTGACAGAGGTCACAAATGCGGATGGAGCAGTTTATAAAGTAGGAATTGTCCAGTATGTAGATGATGCCTCCTTAAATCAGATCGAGAAGGCAATCGAGGCAGAGCTTGATGCAAAAGGTGCAGAACTTGGCGTGACATTCGATTATGCAGATTATACCTATAATGGCCAGGCAGATTCCTCTACCTTAAATCAGATCGCAACAGATCTGGTTGCAGAAAAAGTGGATGTGATCATCCCGATCGCAACACCGGCAGCTATGATCATGCAGAATGCGACAGAGGACAATCAGATCCCGGTTGTATTCTCCGCAGTATCAGATCCGGTCAGCGCAGGACTTGTTGCAGATTTAAATGCACCTGGTGCAAATATCACAGGTACGTCCGATGCACTTGACACCATGGCTGTTATGAAACTGATCACGGCAGCCAACCCGGATGTAAAGAAAATCGGACTGCTGTATGATAAGAGCCAGGATTCCTCAAAAGTGCCGGTTGCAGATGCAATCACTTACTGTGAGGAAAACAGTATTGAATATATCGAAAAGACAGGAACCACCAATGCAGAGGTTTCAGCAGCAGCAGATGCGCTTGTGGCAGAAGGGGTAGACGCGGTATTCACACCGACCGATAACACGATCATGACAGCCGAGCTTGCAATCTTTGAAAAATTTGCAGATGCGAAGATCCCGCACTATACAGGAGCAGATTCTTTCGCGTTAAACGGTGCATTCTTAGGATATGGTGTCAACTATACAGAGCTTGGAACCGCAACGGCAGATATGGCAGCAGACATCCTTGTAAATGGTGCTGATCCTGCAGCAACAGCAGTCCGCACATTAGACAGTGGTATCGTGACTGTCAACACGGAGACAGCTGCAGCCGTTGGCATTGATGACAGTGTATTTAAAGATATGTGTGAAGAATTAAAAGAAGTTACAACCGCAGAAGAATTTGAATAAAAGCGGAATAGAAGAAAAACGGAACCGGAGGGGATTATGGGTTCGATCATTACACTTTCCATTGTACAGAGCGCATTAGAACTTGGATTTATCTATGCACTGGTTGCGCTTGCATTATTTGTATCATTTTCCATATTAGATATTGCGGATCTGTCAACAGACGGCTGCTTTACATTAGGCTGCGCAGTCTGTGCGACGGTGACGCTTGCAGGACATCCGGTGTTAGGACTGTTTGCGGCGGCAGCAGCAGGAGTTGTATCGGGATTCGTTACTGCATTTTTACAGACAAGAATGGGAATTCAGTCCATCTTAGCCGGAATCATTGTAAATACAGGATTATACACGATCAACATTGCGGTAATGGGTTTTGCATCCAATATCAATCTTTTTTCCTGTAACACGGTGTTTTCATGGGCGAAAGATCATATCGGGGGAACCTGGTATAAACTGATCGTTGCAGCTGTATTTGTTGCAATCGTCGGTGTGATACTGGCATGGTTTTTAAATACGAGACTGGGGCTTTCCATCCGTGCAACCGGCGATAACCCGGATATGGTAAGGGCATCAAGTATCAATACCGGACTTATGATCACGATCGGACTTTGTGTGGCAAATGCCATGACCGGACTTTCCGGCGGACTGCTCGCACAGTATCAGAAATCCTGTGATATCAATCTTGGAACCGGAATGGTAACGATCGCACTTGCGAGTCTGATCATCGGGGAGTCGATCATCGGAAAAGGCGGTGTGTTAAAACGTGTGATCGGTGTGGTATTGGGAAGCTGCCTGTACCGATTTATCGTAGCGATTGCTTTAAGATTAAATGTTCCGGCAGAATGTTTAAAACTGGTATCATCACTCATCGTTGCATTTGCGATCGCACTGCCTTATCTGAAAAAGCAGGCAGCGTTTATGAAACAGCGCCGCCTTGCAAAGGCAGAAAACCAGTTATATATGGAACAGATCCAGAAACAGAACCAGAATAAGGAGGAATCGTGATGTTAATTATGAAAAATGTCAGCAAGACCTTCAATCCGGGAACTGTCAATGAAAAATGCGCATTAAAAAATCTGAATCTGGAATTGAAGGATGGCGACTTTGCAACAATTATCGGAAGTAATGGAGCGGGTAAATCTACATTATTTAATGCGATCACCGGAGCATTTTTTATCGACCGGGGACTGATTGTGTTAGATGGGGAGGATATCACTTACCAGAAAGAACATGTGCGGAGCAAAGTGATCGGTCATCTGTTTCAGGATCCTTTAAAGGGAACTGCACCGCATATGACGATCGAGGAAAATATGGCACTTGCCTATCTTCGCGCCAAAACCTCAAAAAATGCATATTTCAGCCGTATCAATGCGGCGGATAAAGCAAAATTCAGGGAGCACCTTGCACTGCTTGATATGGGGTTAGAGGATCGTATGAAGCAGCCGGTAGGACTTCTTTCCGGAGGACAGCGCCAGGCACTGACGCTTCTTATGGCGACGATGGTCACACCAAAGATCCTGCTGTTAGATGAGCATACGGCGGCATTGGATCCGGCAACCGCAAAAAAAGTGCTCGACCTGACCAGACAGATCGTTGCAGAGAGAAAGATCACCTGCCTTATGGTAACTCACAATATGCACCAGGCATTAGAACTTGGAAACCGTACCCTGATGATGGATTCCGGAAATATCATCTTAGATGTGAGCGGAGAAAAACGTGCGGGCATGACGGTGGAGGATCTGTTAGAGCAGTTTGCGGTCTGTGCCGGAAAGCGTTTGGACAATGACAGGATCCTGTTTTCGCAGGCAGAATAAGGGAAAAATTGGATTTTTTGCAGGATCTGGCAGTAATAATTTGAGAAAAAACAGAACTAATTGAGAAAAATAGAGGAAAGCCGTTGAAATTTAACGTGTTTTCCTTTATTATGTTAAAGTATGAAAATAAGTACTTTGACGGGCATGTTGATGTATATAAAAATGTTAGGAGGAGACTATGTATCCAATCGTGAGAAGAGAAAAACTGGCAGATAAGATTTATCTTATGGATGTCAAAGCACCTCGTGTGGCACAGTACTGTGAGCCGGGGCAGTTTGTAATTGTAAAGATTGATGAGGAGGGCGAGCGTATACCGCTTACCATTTGTGATTATGACAGAGAGGCAGGTACGATCACGATCGTATTCCAGACTGTCGGAGCATCTACAGAGCGTATGGCATATTTACAGGAAGGAGATGCATTCCAGGATTTTGTAGGCCCGCTGGGATGTGCGTCTGACCTGATTGACGAAGATATTGAAGAATTAAAGAAAAAGAAGATCCTTTTCGTTGCCGGAGGTGTTGGTACAGCACCGGTATATCCGCAGGTAAAATGGCTGCATGAGCACGGTGTGGACTGTGATGTGATCATGGGATCTAAAACAAAAGATCTGTTGATCTTAGTAGACCAGATGAAAGAAGTTGCGACAAATCTCTATGTGACGACCGATGATGGTTCTTATGGATTCCACGGTATGGGAACCAATCAGTTACAGGAACTCTGGGATGCAGGAAAACGCTATGATCACTGTGTAGCGATCGGACCGATGATCATGATGAAATTCGTATGTAAGCTGACAAAAGAGCTTGGAATCCCGACCGTTGTTTCCATGAACCCGATCATGGTAGATGGAACCGGAATGTGTGGTGCATGCCGTCTGATGGTAGGCGGGGAAGTAAAATTTGCCTGCGTGGACGGACCGGAGTTTGACGGACATCAGGTTGATTTTGATCAGGCGATGAAACGTCAGGCACAGTACAAGACAGAAGAGGGAAGAGCGATGTTAAAGCTGCAGGAAGGTGATACACATCACGGCGGCTGTGGCAACTGTCAGTAGGATTGAGCGTTTGAAAAGGAGATAGAGAGAATGGACGTATTAAATAGAGTACCGGTTCGCGAGCAGGAACCACAGGTTCGTGCGGCTAACTTTGAAGAGGTATGTTTAGGATATAACGAGGAAGAGGCAAAAGCTGAGGCAGCACGCTGCTTAAACTGTAAAAATGCGCAGTGTATGAAGGGCTGTCCGGTATCTATCAATATCCCGGCATTTATCGCACAGGTAAAAGAAGGAAACTTTGAGGAGGCATATCACATCATCAGCCAGTCTTCTGCACTTCCGGCAGTCTGCGGACGTGTCTGCCCGCAGGAGAGCCAGTGTGAAGGAAAATGTATTCGCGGAATCAAGGGTGAACCGGTTGCAATCGGTAAATTAGAGCGTTTTGTTGCCGACTGGGCAAGAGAAAATGGTATCAAACCGAAAAAAGCAGAGAAATTAAACGGACATAAGGTTGCAGTCATCGGTTCCGGTCCTGCAGGTTTAACCTGTGCCGGAGATCTGGCAAAACTTGGTTATGATGTGACGATCTTTGAGGCACTTCATGAGGCAGGCGGTGTGTTGATCTACGGTATCCCGGAGTTCCGTCTTCCGAAACAGAAGGTTGTTGCCGCTGAGGTGGAAAACGTAAAAGCACTTGGTGTTAAAATCGAGACAAACGTTGTCATCGGAAAATCTGTCACGATCGATGAACTGATGGAAAACGAGGGCTTTGAGGCTGTATTTATCGGTTCCGGTGCAGGACTTCCAAGATTTATGGGTATCCCTGGCGAGCAGGCAATGGGTGTATTTTCTGCAAATGAGTTTCTGACCAGAAATAACCTGATGAAAGCATTTAAGGATGAGTATGATACACCGATCAAAGCAGGCAAAAAAGTTATTGTTGTCGGCGGCGGTAACGTTGCTATGGATGCTGCAAGAACAGCAAAGAGACTTGGCGCGGAGGTACATATCGTATACCGCCGTGGCGAGGAAGAACTTCCGGCGCGTGTGGAGGAAGTCCATCATGCAAAAGAGGAGGGAGTGATCTTTGATCTGCTCCAGAACCCGACAGAGATCCTTGTAGATGAGAATGGCTGGGTAAAAGGTGCAAAAATCATTAAAATGGAACTCGGTGAGCCGGATGCATCCGGAAGAAGAAGTCCGGTAGAGATTTCTGGATCTGAGTATGAGATCGAGGCAGATACCGTGATCATGTCACTCGGAACTTCACCGAACCCGCTGATCTCTTCCACTACAAAGGGACTTGAGATCAACCGCAGAAAATGTATCATCGCAGAGGAAGAAAACGGTGCAACCTCAAAAGCCGGTGTATTTGCCGGTGGTGATGCCGTAACCGGAGCTGCAACTGTAATTCTTGCCATGGGTGCAGGAAAAGCTGCCGCAAAGGGAATCGATGAATATCTGAGCAATAAATAATAGACCAGTGATGATAAAAATGCCGGAGTCAGTGGAAACTGCTGATGTCCGGCATTTTTTCTTAAAATCTGTTTTTTTATAAACGTTTCTTAACACATCTAAAATATTCCTTAAATCTTATCCAAAATCTACTTTTTTTGAAAAATATTGGTTATACTTGTAAGCAAAGTTATGATGAATTCTAAATGAGTCAGAGTGACAGGGATGAATACTAAGAGGTATAGCTATATGGAGGAAAATGTGAACCAGACAGAGAAAGAAATGGCAGAAAACGAAAAACAGAATCAGACGGGAAAAGAAGTGGCAGAAAACGAAAAACAGAATCAGACGGGAAAAGAAGTGGCAGAAAATGCAAACTTGGAACAGACAGAAAAGATCCGGGGACTGACCGCACAGCAGGTGGAGGAGCGGAAAGAAAAGGGACTCTGGAATAAAAAAGCAGAGTCGGCGACAAAGACGACGAAAGAGATCGTAAAATCAAACGTATTTACATATTTTAACCTGATATTTTTGGTAATCGCATTATTGCTGATTGGTGTGGGGGCCTTTCGGGATCTGACGTTTCTTCCTATTATTGTTGCAAATACATTGATCGGAATCGTGCAGGAGATCCGCTCGAAAAAGGTTCTGGATGATCTGTCTATCTTAAACAGTCCGAAAACACGGGTAATCCGGGAGGGCAGTAAAAAAGAAATACCGGCAGAAGAACTGGTGATGGATGATATCGTGGAGCTTTCTGCGGGCGGACAGATACCGGCGGATGCAGTTGTGTTAGAAGGGCAGTTAAATGTGAATGAATCGCTTCTTACCGGAGAAGCGGATGAAATCGTAAAGAAAAGCGGCGATGAGCTGTTATCCGGCAGCTTTGTGGTGTCCGGAAGCTGCCTGGCACGACTGACAAAGGTTGGGGAAGAGTCTTACATATCAAGACTTACCCACCGTGCAACACAGACGAAAGAGGGAGAACAGTCAGAGATGATCCGCTCTTTGAACCGGCTGGTGCAGGCAGTAGGTATTGTGATCATTCCCATTGGTGTAGTTCTTTTTATACAGCAGTTTGTATATGCGGGAACCCCTTTGCGGGACAGTGTGACAAGTATGGTCGCTGCGATCATTGGAATGATACCGGAGGGACTTTATCTGTTAGCGAGCGTTGCCATGGCGGTAAGTGCCATGCGTCTGGCAAAGCAGCAGGTTTTGATCCATGATATGAAATGTATTGAAACGTTAGCCCGCGTAGATGTACTTTGTGTGGACAAGACAGGAACAATTACAGTGCCGGAGATGGAAGTGGATCAGTTTATTCTTGCAGAAGATCTGACGAAAAGAGTTTATGAGAAAGACGGTGATACGAAAGTATATGTCGATGTAAAGTGCGGTGAGGAACAGGAACAAAAACATGCGCAGATAAAGGGCATGATCGGTGAGTTTGCGGCAGACATGGATGCCGATAATGCAACAATGGAGGCGTTAAAGACATATTTTAAGCCGGATACTTTAACAAAGATAAAGAAAGCAGAAAAGGTATTTGCATTTTCATCAAAGACAAAGTACAGTGGAATCATTTCAGAGGGAAAAAGTTATGTGATCGGGGCACCTGAATTTGTGCTTCGGGAGGATTATGCAGAGTACAAAGACCGAATAGAAGCGTATAGTGAGAAAGGATATCGTGTCCTTGTGTATGGCAGATATGAGGGAATTTTAGACGGACGGCAGCTTACGGAAAAAGTATTGCCGATCGCGTTTATCATGCTGACAAATGCAATCCGGGAAGGAGCAAAGGAAACCTTTTCCTATTTTACAGAGCGTGGTGTGGAGATCAAGGTTATCTCCGGGGATAACCCTAAGACTGTTGCTGAAATTGCGGAAAAAGCGGGAATCTGTGGCGCAGATAACTATGTGGATGCATCCACGTTGACAACAGATGAGAGTATCGCACAGGCTGTAGCAAAATATCAGATTTTTGGCAGGGTGACACCTGATCAGAAGTTAAAGTTTGTGGAAGCGCTGAAAGCACAGGGGAGAACGGTTGCTATGACGGGTGACGGTGTCAATGATGTGCTGGCATTAAAAGATGCGGACTGCAGTATCGCAATGGCATCGGGAAGCGAGGCTGCATCGCAGGTGGCACAGCTTGTTCTTTTGGACAATGATTTTTCAAGGATGCCCTCTGTAGTGATGGAAGGGCGTAGAGTGGTAAATAATATCCAGCGCTCGGCAAGTTTATACCTGGTCAAAAATATTTTTTCCATGCTGCTTGCAGTATTTTCCATGATCTCTATGATTAATTATCCACTGGAACCGTCACAGATTTCGCTGATCAGTATGTTTACGATTGGAATTCCGTCTTTTGTGCTTGCATTAGAGCCAAACAAAGACCGCATACAGGGACATTTTATGACAAATGTATTATTGAAGGCATTGCCTGCTGGACTTACCGATTTTTTTGCTGTCAGCAGTCTGGTATTGTTTTGTCAGGTATTTGGTGTGAACGAAGAGGACATTTCGACATCGTGTACGATACTTGTTGCTATTGTTGGATTTATGATCTTATATCAGATCGCAAAACCGATGACAGCCGGACACCGGGCATTGATGGTTGGAATGGTCGCCGGCTGGCTGTTCTGCATGATATTTGTCAGCCACTTATTTGCAATCAGGGATATCTCAGGGCAGTGTATGATGCTGACTGCGGTATTTACGGTTGCAGCAGAGTCCATTCTGCGGTATCTGTCGAAATTTGTGGAGTGGATGCGGGAAAGTCTTTTAGTGTTAAAAAAGAAAATACATCAGGCAACAGCATGATAGAGGACAGGTATTCGGTAAGGATAAAAAAACAGCCGCTCCGTTTTTAAAGCAGAGCGGCTGTTTAGCAATCAATTTTTGGAAAAATGAAATTTTACAGTTATTCCAGATTAAGGTGTTTTTTGATGATAACCATACACACGATATAGAAAACAACACACTCGATAACTGAAAGCAGCAGTCCGGAAAACATCATAGATGAAAATGTTGTATGGAATGTAATGTTTTCAGAGGTGGTACAGGTTACAACATTATCGTTGTTCATGATACCGAAATATCCGGTAAGCACCATGATAATGGAAGATAAAATCTGACCTGACATATAAAAGATGATTCCGGCACCAATGGAAGCCCCAATTTTGTGTTGTGTAAAGAGCTGGCCGATAGAACCGCTGGCAAATACCATCAAAAGATACTGCAGGCAGGAAAGGATCATGGCAAAAACAAGATAAACACTGAAAGTGCCAAAGGACATACCAAACATATTTTGAAAATCTGCCAGAAACATGTCAAAGTCTGCATCAAAGGAAAAACCTCTGTTTGCGGCACAGCCTAATGCAAAAATTGATAGAAATAAAATGATCAGGGAGAGCAGCAGCCAGCATAAGGAGACTAACAGTTTTACATGAAAGACAGACATCTGATTCACCGGCAGTGTATGTGTCAGATAGCCCTGATCGGAATACATGGTTTTATAAAAATGTACACACATATACACATAACTTACTACAAAGAGTGCGAATACGCCGAGTACATAAAATATCATGGCAGCAGTAAAGAAGATTTCCTGCAGTTTGTTTTCTGTACCTGCCGGATTGCTGTCACCATACATGGCAATGCAGCCGAGGATTGTGACAAACAACATGACACCATAGATAACGAACATGATCTTGGATGTGTTTTTGAATTCGTATTTATATAATTTTCCTAACATCTGAATACCTCCCGGAACAGTGCATCGACGGATTTTCCCTCCTCGGCGCGGATGTCGTCAACCGAAGATGAAAGACGGATCTGTCCATTCTGAATAAAAATAATCTGATCTAAAATGTTTTCGATATCTGCGATCAGATGTGTGGAGATCAGGATGGAAGCGGACGGGTCGTAATTGGTTAAGATCACATCTAAAATATAATCTCTTGCAGCGGGATCGACACCCGCGATCGGCTCATCTAAAATATATAATTCTGCTTTCCGGCTCATGACAAGGATAAGCTGTACCTTCTCTTTGGTTCCTTTTGACATGCTTTTTAGAGAATCATCCGGATTAATATTCAGTTTTTGCAGCATATCGTAGGCACGTTCCCTGTCGAAATCTTCATAAAAGTCCTGAAAGAAAGCGATGACTTCTTTCACACGCTGGTTCATGTTCAGGTAAGTGTGATCCGGCAGGTAGGAAATGTGGCGTTTACTCTCGACACCGATCGGATTTTCTTTGTAATAGAGAGATCCGGAAGTCGGGGTTAAAAGTCCGTTGATCATTTTGATCAGTGTTGTTTTTCCGCTGCCGTTTGGACCGAGCAGGCCGATGATATGTCCGCTCTCGATCGAAAGATCAATGTGGTCGATTGCTGTTTTTCCACTGAAACTTTTGGTAAGATCCTTACATTCAAGTAATGTGCCCATCATTTTTCTCCTTTCATGGTCTGACCGATCAATGTCAGAATTTCATTTTCCTGAAAACCGAGCTGCTGCATAAATGAGAGCAGTTCTGTAATTTTATCTTTTGCAAGTGTTGATTTTAATTCATCAATCATGGAAGTGTCCTCCGTAATAAATCGTCCGGTCGTCCGCTGTGAGAAAACAAGACCGGTTCGTTCAAGTTCTGTGAAAGCTTTCTGCATCGTGTTTGGATTTACCGCTGCCTCGGCGGCAAGGTCACGGACAGAAGGCAGTTTGTCTCCGGGTTTATATTTGCCCGAAATGATATCCATTTCGATCCGTTCTACGATCTGTATAAAAATAGGACGGTCGGAATTAAGGTTCCATGCCATTGTATCACCTCGTTTCTTTGTACTAGTGAAATAATACAATGATACAAAGAAAGTGTCAAGTGTTTTTTTTGTAAAGTTTTTTTGAACTTTGACGATATAAATTACATAACAGGAGAAAGCTAAGGATGGCGTCTGATTTTCAAGGATTGAAATACCCGGAAAAACAGGCGTCATTTTGTTATATGGAATGAAAAATCGGCTGTATAACGGGGGAGCGGATTACCTGTTATAAAATGAGTTGTGAAATGGGGAAAATGAGTATGAGAGTTGGAAACAGATTAAACAGCACCATTGTGCGTGCGCGGATGAAACGTATTGCAAAGTCGAAAACATTTTCGACAAAACAACAGAGAACACGAAAGAGCACTTCCGGAAGTTCAAGTCAGTCAATCAGCCAGCTGCTTTCAAAATTAAATGCAAACAGTGGAAAGACATCCTCCGCAGAGCAGCTGCTTGCAAACCGGACGCAGACGCTTTTATACAGTGGAATGGAAACGGCTGCAGAACGTGTGGAAAAACGGATGGAGAAGTTTTTGAAAACAGACGGCACGTCCGTATTTGACGAGGAAGATGAGACAAAGCTGAAGGAAAATGTGGCGGATAATATAGAGTCGTTTGTGAATGACTATAATTATCTGATGAAGCGTCTCGCACAGTCCGGCGATATTTTTGACTCGAATTATGCCAAAAAATTGAAAAATTATACAAATGCAGAGAGTAAAGGGCTTCGTGAGATTGGAATTACGATAAAAGGTGACGGAACACTAGAACTGGACGAACAGAAATTAAAGACGGCCGATATCAGCGAGGTAAAGAAACTGTTCACCGGTGAAGATGGATTTGCCAAAAAGGTGTCGGATCTGTCAGGCCAGATCGGCAAATATGCAAAAGAAAAGGTGACGGAACTCGAAAAATCAAGTGCGCAGGCGAGCAGCAACTATAACCGTTATGCACGCTACGCAAATAATTCACAGAGTTATAACAGCAGTTATTATAACAATGGCTATTATAACAGTAAGGCATAATGACAGATCAGTTTTACGGTGAAGAATCGATCAAAATAAAGCAGACGGCAAAGACAGGCTGGGTGCGGTCGGAATTCAGGGAGCAGGAGAAGTACCGCAGAAATTATTATGGAACGATCTTCCTTGAAATCCTCTTAGACAAAATGCAGCGGAAAGAGGATGTCCTCTACATTGAGTCAGTCAGGGCGCCGCGGGTTGTACGGGTGAAGCGGAGAAAAAAAGAGCTGAATCCCCAAAATCGCAACGTGGTGGAAAAGCAAAATGAGCTTGTCGCAAAAACCTGTGATGAGCATAAGTCCAAGGAACCGGCTGCATCCGGGGGGCGGTCTATGCAGTCCATACAGGATATGCAGATCGTACCGGAAATAAAACTGTCGAATGAACCGGCAGGGCAGCTGCAGGGTTCGAACCCAGGACATGGGATAAATACTAAAATATCGCATGATAGTCGAAGTGCTGGCAGCAGTCCGGGTGGAAATCGACATTCTATGGAATGTTCCATGGAGTGTTCCATGGAATCTTCCATGAATGTTTCAAAAACCGGGATAGCTCCGACTCCTGGGGAAACAATCCTTGTGTGGGCGTCGGGAGATATTTTAGAACTGTCTGTGATGTCGGAGCTGCCGGAAATATCGGGAAATTATAATGCACGGGCGTGCATGGTGTAATGTTGCCGGTAACACAACAGGTGTGGAAAGCAGTGTAAAAAAGAGGCGGTGTCCAAGTTAGACACTGCCTTTCTTTAAAAATCGGACTTCTTTTTTGTGCAGTCTGCACAAGAAATTTCAAATCTGTTGCATACGAAGAATGACGTATGCTAAGATAAATCCAATGAAACGATGCAGTTGCACGGGCAATCGATGAATGTATCAAAGAAGGAATTTTAGTGGAATTTCTTTGGAAGAATCGTTCGGAGGTAAAAATGGTCAGTATATTAGAGTATGATAAAGAGTGGGAAGAGAAAAAACTCCGAAAGGCAGAATACGAGGCTGGTAAAGAAGATGGCAAAAGCGAAGGAATTGAAATCGGTAAAAGTGAAGGTATCGAGATCGGCAGAGATAAAACCATGACAGAAATTATTTGTAATATGATTAAGTCCGGCTTCCCAATAGAACAAATCATAGAGGCAACCGGAAAACCGGTTTCAGAAATAGAACAATATTTACAGTCAAACAAACAATAAACATCATATATGTATAAAGAAAAAGACGATTCTGACCAAAGGAATCGTCTTTTTCTTTATGGTGGTAAATGTTTGCAGAATGTGCATTTTATAATTATATCATTGCTATTTGGTATCAACGCGTCCAACCAGATAATCAATCGAACAGTGATAAATATCTGCCAATTTTATGAGAATGTCAATCGGAAAATCACGAATACCTTTTTCGTAACGGGAATAAACATCCCGGTGCAGACCAAGCATGGCAGAGATTTCTTTTATAGTAAGATCGTTGTCTATTCTTAAGTCCTGAATTCTTTGAAACTTCACGCAAATGTCTCCTCTAACCTAATAGACAAATTATAATCAAAATGCTATAATTTGATTCATAATAAGACTGTTTGGTCGTATTAAGTGAAACGGATACCTGCGAAAGGAGAAAGTTATGAAAAAACGAATGATAGCGTGGCTGCTTTGTGCCTGTATGACATTTACAGCGGTGCCGGAAATGCTGCTTGCAGATGTAGCGACAAAAGGTCAGCAGACACAGGAAGAAAACAGCCAGAGTGAAAACAATTCTGCCAAAATCCAGACCAGAGAGCAGGAGAATGAGAGTGACCAGGAAGATGAAAAATCAGCTGGGACAGAACAAACTGAGACGGAAACAGACAGGTCAGAGGAAGAAACGCAGAATTCTGAGAGGCTGACAGAAGAAAAAGAGGAACGGGAAAATCAGGAGCAGACAGAAATCACGGAAGAGACGGAAATCACTGAATCGGAGCAAACCGAGGAGACAGAGTCCGTTGAAACGGAGTTGACAGAAGAGACCGAGATGATCGAGGAAGTTACGGAAGAGACGGAAAGCATTGAACTGACCGCAGAAGAACAGGAAGAGATTGAGCAGGAGATCAGTGATGAAATTTCACTTTTTTCTGCAGCAGGTTCTTATAGTCTTACAGAAGAACAGCTTTATATGTTGGCGCCGTCTTATCTGAACAATAAAGCGTATGATGATATCATTGCCAAATGCGGAGATATGTCTTTAGACGCGATCAACAGTGTCTCGGCAACAGATGAGGCGGTTGCGTCCTTTATGTACAGCATAAAGACCGGAAGCAGTGTTTTGTGGAATGAATTCTGGTCAAAATGCAATCTTGGCGATAATACCTATGAAAGTTTTGAAAAACAGGCGGCAAGAGAGGTTGTATATGAGTATTTGCAGGCAAATCAAAACCTTACCAAAACAGCGGGAAAGGTAGAGGAAAACTTAAAGGTTGTCAATAAAGTATACGATTTTTTGAAAGATAAGGATAAAGAGGCATACCGGAAAACTCTGGTAGAGAATAATAAAAACAAATTAATGTCAGATGAAAAAATCGGGGAAATGGTGGACGGTCTATATGAAAATATGGATCTGTTCATGAAATTCACAAATGATACAAATGAAATTTTCCTGATGGTCAGCGGTATGATCGAAATACAGGAGATCGAAGTTCAGGCTATCGACGATCTCATGATTATTCATGAACATGTCAAAGATCCGTCTATTTATAATGAACTGATCGCATTGCGCAATGAGATTGTGGAAAATCCGGCGCAGTATATTGTAGATCATTATCTGTCAGATAAAGTACTCAGTGCCCTGCAGAAAGAGGCAAAAAAAGCAGCCGGAAGTATTGTTTCAGGCATGTTTGATTACAGCAGCCTGCCGTGGGGAATCGTGAATAAAGCAGCAGGGATGATTGCATCTGTGTATGAACGTTACAACCCATCTGTTTCGGATATCGTCTATTCATCATTGTTATATCAGTACTGGATGGATTCAAACCGGGCAGTCGCACATTACCAGCATTTGTTTTACACTGGAAAAGGAACAACAGATGATATGCGATATCTTGAGGCAGCAGTTAATTTTAATGCGGCATGCACGAAAATGCTGCTTTCAAAATCGAAAAATCTGGTAAAAAGCAGGGATAAAAGATTATATTCGAAGATGGATTGCTGGGAAAGCAGCATGGGTTCGGAAGTAAATTATGAACTTTACATTAACAGCTGTCTTTCCAATGCAACAAAGGCAGTGAATGATGGCACATTAACGATCAAGGACGATTCTGCAACGATCAGGGATAATAATGGAAATGTCATTGACGAAAATTATGACAGTACAGCCAGTATCAAAGCAAAATTTGCAGCCATTCAGAGCCAGTACAAACCGAATGCAGGTCAGACCTGGAACGGCGACTGGGGTGGAGCAATCCAGTGTTTTGGATTTGCAAGAATGGTATTTTATCAGTTGTTCGGCTGCAATATGCCAAACCGTTATTATGGAAACGCAAAGTATAAATACCAGAGTGAAGAAAATGTAGATCTGGTGGGACAGATTTCGGGAAGCAGTGTGACTACAGACAGTGCAAAAAATCTGTTGCAGCAGGGAAAACTTGGCGATATCATACAGGCATGTGGCAGTGGTAACGGCGGACAGCATACGATGGTGTTTGTCAGTGCGGATGATAACGGTGTCACGGTATATGACTGTAATGCAAGGTTAAGTGCCTCAGAACCGGCATGTGTGATCCATCAGTGGACGATAAAGTGGAGCACATGGGCATCATATTATGGCAGCGGCGATAGTTCCAGTGAAAATGGAATTTCCCTGTATCGTGCATCGAACTATGCCCAGATTTATGGTGACGGGGATGGAATGTTTTATGATGATTCCGTTAATTTTGTCATTGAAAATGGTGTACTGAAAAAATATAACGGATGGCAGACTTTCGTGGAAATACCGGATACAGTAACGGCAATCGGGGATGAGGCGTTTAAAAATAATACAAGTATGGTATCGGTCAGCATACCGGATAGCGTAAAAAGTATTGGAGACAGTGCGTTTTATGGATGTACGTCACTGCTTGGTGTTGTGATACCGGACAGTGTGGAGAAAGTTGGCAGGTGTGCGTTTCAGAAGTGCAGCAAGCTGGCGAGTGCGTATTTGCCGGTGAATGAGAAGTTTACGTTTATGAGTGCATATATGTTTGAGTCGTGTAAGTCATTGAAGAAGATAGAGATACCGGATAATGTTACAAATATTGGACCAGATGAGTTTGAAAATTGTACAGAATTGTCAAGCGTAATACTATCAAAAAATTTAAGGACAATAGGTGGCTATGCATTCAGAAATGATAATAAGTTAACAGAAATAGAGATACCAAAAAGTTTGGAAAAATGTTCGAACGGATATGGATATGGACAACCGACGGGGATAGTTGGAGGTGCATTTCAAAACTGTGCAAATTTAAAAACAGTAACATTTGAAGAAGGAACGACAGAGATAGCCGAAGCATTATTTGCAGGCTGTACAGGAATCAAGCAGATAAAAATTCCAGATACGGTAACAGTGATTGAGAGTTGGGCATTTGGTGGATGTATCAATCTGACAGAAATAGAAATTCCAGATAGCGTGACAAAAATAGAAAGGGCTGCGTTTGGATATTGTAGTTCGTTAAAAGAAATAGAATTATCGGAAAATCTGGAGAGTATGGGGGCATATGCATTTCAAAATTGTAATGTGTTAAAAAATATCGTAATACCGGATAGCGTTACAAATATTGAGCTAGAGGCATTTGAAAACTGCACAGAATTGTCAAATGTAATATTATCAAAAAATTTAAAGACGATAGGTGGCAGGGCATTTGAAAATGATAATAAATTGACAGAAATAGAGATACCAAAAAGTCTGGAAGAATGTTCAAATGGGTATGGATATGGACAGCCAACGGGAATTGTTGGGGGTGCATTTCAAAACTGTGCAAATTTAAAAACAGTAACATTTGAAGAAGGAACGACAGAGATAGCCGAAGCATTATTTGCAGGCTGTACAGGAATCAAGCAGATAAAAATTCCAGATACGGTAACAGTGATTGAGAGTTGGGCATTTGGTGGATGTATCAATCTGACAGAAATAGAAATTCCAGATAGCGTGACAAAAATAGAAAGGGCTGCGTTTGGATATTGTAGTTCGTTAAAAGAAATAGAATTATCGGAAAATCTGGAGAGTATGGGGGCATATGCATTTCAAAATTGTAATGTGTTAAAAAATATCGTAATACCGGATAGCGTTACAAATATTGAGCTAGAGGCATTTGAAAACTGCACAGAATTGTCAAATGTAATATTATCAAAAAATTTAAAGACGATAGGTGGCAGGGCATTTGAAAATGATAATAAATTGACAGAAATAGAGATACCAAAAAGTCTGGAAGAATGCTCAAATGGGTATGGATACGGACAGCCAACAGGGATTGTTGGGGGTGCATTTCAAAACTGTGCAAATTTAAAAACAGTAACGTTTGAAGAAGGGACGACAGAGATAGCCAAAGCATTATTTGCAGGGTGTACGGGAATTGAACAGATAAAAATTCCAGATACAGTAACAGTGATCGAGAGTTGGGCATTTGGCGGATGTATCAATTTGAAAGAGATTGATGTTCCAAATAGCGTAACAGAAATTCAACGATCCGCATTTGAATATTGTAGTTCGTTAAAAGCGGCAAAATTATCGGAAAATTTAAAGAGTATTGGCATGTACTCGTTTAATAATTGCACCAGCCTGACAGAAGTGCACCTTTCAGATATCTTAAAAGAAATACCAGCAAGCACATTTTCCGGCTGCAAGAAGCTGACCACCATCAACTTCCCGTCCACCCTGACCACGATCGGAGATTCTGCCTTTTCCGGCTGTGAATCCCTGCCGGAAGCTATCCTTCCATCCGGGGTGGAAAAAATAGAAAGCAATGCATTCAAAAACTGCAAATCCCTGAAAAAGGCAGTGGTGCCGGATACCGTATCATCCATCGGAAGTTCTGCATTTTACGGCTGCGAAGCCTTGACGGATATTACATTAGGCAGCAAATTAAAGAAAATTGACAGCCAGACCTTTTATGGCTGCGCAGCACTGCCATCCATCGTGCTCCCTTACAGCGTGACTGCGATCGGCGACAGTGCGTTTGTCAACTGTACGAAGCTGACACAGATCACAGTTCCGCGCAATACGACTTCAATTGCCTCAAACGCATTTTCTTATCCAAAGAAAATGACGATGTACGGTCCTTCCGGTTGTTATGCGCAGACCTACGCAAATGGAAAAGGCATGAAATATGTTGCGCAGGACATTCATGCAACATCGATCAGTCTGGATATCACCACAAAGACGGCGGAGCGTTATGATGAGTTCCAGCTTACAGCGACGATCGCACCGCAGAATTTTACGGACGCCGTGACATGGACAAGCTCGAACGAAGATGTAGCAACGGTTTCCGATACCGGATATGTAGAGATTTGTGGCGTGGGAACAGCGGTGATCACAGTGACAGCAGGAAATGTAAATGCATCCTGTACGGTAAACGTGCCTCAGCTCATAAGCTGGATCGAATTTGACGAAGATGAAATAGAGTTAAAGATCGGAAAGACATATCAGCTAAAGATGGATATTTCCCCTTCGGATGCCACAAATAAGAAACTGGAATATACTTCTTCTAATACAGAAGTGGCAGAAGTTTCAGCAACTGGACTTGTCACTGCAAAATCAGCAGGCAGTGCACAAATAAAGGCATCTGCGACAGATGGCAGTGGGGAATATGCGATCTGCTATGTGACGGTAAGTGGAAACAGCAATAACAATAATGGGGACAACACAGGAGGCAGTAACGACAGCAACGGAGACAATACAGGAGGCAGCAGTAACAAGGACAACACAGGAAGCGGCAGCAACAAGGACAATACGGGAAGCGGCAGCAACAAGGACAACACAGGAAGCAGCAACAAGGACAATACGGGAAGCGGCAGCAATAAAGACAACACAGGAAACGGCAGCAACAAGAACAATAACAGCAGCGAAAATGAAGAAAAAGTAAAAGTGAAAGGAATCACCCTGAATAAAACATCTGCCACGGTTAACAGGGGAAAGAAATTTACACTGAAGGCTGCTGTTTCTCCATCGGAAGCAGCCAATAAAAAAGTTTTGTTTAAATCCGGAAACACAAAAGTTGCCACAGTGGACAACAGTGGAAAGGTAACTGCAAAGGCTCCGGGGAAAACGAAGATCACCGTTACCTCGTCTGAGGACAGCAGTTATCAGGCATCCTGTACGATCACGGTACCGTATAAGATCACCTATAAACTAAACAAAGGAAAAAATAATGCGTCTAACCCGTCCACGTATTATGCAAAGAAAATAACACTGAAAAATCCGACCAGGAAAGATTATGCATTTGCGGGCTGGTATAAGGATGCAGAGTTTAAAAAGAAGATCAAAACAATCAGCAGCAATGCTCGATGTGATTATACATTGTATGCAAAGTGGACGAAGGTAAAAGTGGAAAAGGTTTCTCTCACGTCTGCGAAAAACAGCAAGGGCAAAAAGATTGTGCTGAAATCTAAGAAAGTATCCGGTGCAAAAGGCTATGAGATTTCTTACAGCACGGATAAAAAATTTAAAAAAGCGGTGACAAAGAAAAACACGACGAAAACTTCTTATACCATAAGCAAACTGAAAAAGGGAAAGACTTACTATGTGCGTATCCGTGCTTACAAAGTGGATTCCACAGGCAAAAAGGTGTATGGGAAATATTCATCCGTGAAAAAAGTTAAAATCAGCAAATAAAAAATAATG
>CAKREH010000041.1 GCA_934317215.1 uncultured Roseburia sp. | reverse complement strand
AAGTTACCCTTTTTTCTGAAATACATATCAAAATCATTTAAAAAATTAGCTTGACATATCACCAGATTGCTTTTTTCAAACTTTTCCCTGTCGGTCTGCAAATCATTTTTCACAGACCGGCAGGACTTCCTGTACTACAGTTTTACTTTCCACTATATTTTTTCAGTACAACTTTCTTTCCCTGCCCTTTTCCCTTAAAGAGCTTTTTGTACTTCTTATACTGTGCTGCCGGCACTTTGATCTGTGCATTTTTTCTGATTCCGGAAAATGCATTTTTGCCGATCCTCTTTAACTTTTTAGACCTGACAATAATGGTTTTCAATTTGCCGCAGTCCTTGAATGCTTTCGTACCGATTTTTGTTGTGTTTGCTCCGATCGTAACTTTTACAAGCTTTTTACATCCAAGAAATGCAGATGTGCCAATCTCTTTTACGGAGTCAGCGATCACCACTTCCGTGACACTGCTTTTCTTAAATGCATAATCAGATATTTCTGTTACCTTATATTTTCTGCCATGGTATAAAACGGCAGACGGAATCTTTACTTTCTTTACCTGCTTTGTTTTCAGACCGACCACAGCAGCTTCTTTTTCATCCGTTACCTCATAACGGATTTTACCGGAAACAAATTTTGCTCCAAGATCTGATTCATCTTTCTGATCATCTTCATCGTCCTGTTCTGTATCAGCTTCAGGTGTATCCGTCTTCCCTGTATCTGCATCTGTTCCTGTATTTATATCCGCTCCCGTATCTGTGTCCGTTCCCGTATCTGTATCTGTTCCCGTATCTGTGTCCGTTCCCGTATCTGTATCCGTTCCTGTATCTGTATCTGTATCTGTTCCTGTATCTGTATCTGTATCCGTTCCTGTATCTGTATCCGTTCCCGTATCTGTATCCGTTCCTGTATCTGTATCCGTTCCTGTATCTGCCTGTGCCTTCTCATAAACTGCCTGAATTACCACATTTCCTTCCGGCATCGTGAACATTGCTTCCATATCAGACTCATTTTCCAGTTTTATATTTTCTGATAAAATGACCCACTTTGAAAACTCCATTCCATTTCCCAGGCTGTCAGCTCTCACTCTGACAGCTGTTCCAGCGGGATACATTTCCGTTTTATTTCCGGTTCCATTGTAAATTGTCACACCGTATTTCTTTACTGCTGTCCAGTGCGCATATAAGGTCTGATTTCCTGTCAGTGAAACCGTTGTATTTTCTGTTATCTTTGTTCCTCCGCTTCCTGATGTGTACCAGCCATCAAATGTATAACCGTTCTTTGCAGCTGTCGGCAGAGTTCCATATCTGCTTCCCGTTTTTACTGTTATATAACTGTTTCCTGATAGATTTCCTCCATTGGCATTAAATGTTACTGTATATGTTTTTGCTGTCCAGTGCGCATATAAGGTCTGATTTCCTGTCAGTGAAACCGTTGTATTTTCTGTTATCTTTGTCCCTCCGCTTCCTGATGTGTACCAGCCATCAAATGTATAACCGCTCTTTGCAGCTGTCGGCAGAGTTCCATATTTTTCCCCGGATGTCACTGTTTTTGTACCGGTTCCTGATACAGTTCCCCCGTTGGAATTAAATGTCACTTTATATGTCGGAATCGTTTCATATACAGCCTCAATAATCAGATCTGATTCCGGCATGGTAACCGTAATTGATGTGCTATATTCATTATCAATTTTTACATTTCCAGATTTTACCTGGAACTTTTTAAACCGTTTTCCATTTTTTATCTGGTCTGCCCTGATTCTAATGGTCGATCCAGGACCACATAAATAAGTTCTTGATCCATCACAGTCAATATATGTAAAGTTATATTCCTCTCTTTTCTCTGTGGTCGATTCAAATTTCCATTTTTCTGCCGGTGAACCATTTCCCCAGTTCATCCATATACTGTTTCCAGGCGATATATCTGCATTTGGAAGATCCATATACATTCCATTATTTGCAGAAATAATATAATAATAGCCGTCACCCGCACTTCGCAGTATCCATTTCTGGTTCATTCCGCCATGGTAACTCCACTGCTGCACATTTGCCAGCCGCTCCGTGCTTGCATCATAAACATCCAATGCTTTTTGGGAATGATGCGCCTCTATTTTGTAATATCCGCTTCCAAGATAAGTAACATCAAACTTCTGGTTGTTTCCACCATTGCGGTTTGAAATAACCAGATTGCCTCCATCGTCCTGAGATGCCCATTCAATATCAAAAACACTATTATTGTTCACTGCTGACACGATGGTATATAAGCCATCTGACAGAGTTTTGGATGCGGTCATCTTGTATTCAAATGTGCACGTTGCCGATCCCAACACGGTATTCCCGTTATATGCAGTAAATATCATCCAGTTCGATCCAGGATGCATCAGATATTCAGGAATATAATAGGAAAATCCTTCATTTCCGGTCGGGTATCCCGGATAAGCATTCGCAACATCCGGACGCGATTTTCTGGAACAGTTATATGTGTTTCCATTAATATTACAAGTTACATTTGTTACTCCATTTCCATAAATTGCCCATCCTTCTGCCGTAATTCCTGTTGTTGTACTTGTGCTTTCTTTCGGGGCATCAATAGTTATATGAAATGGTTTTACGGAATTATTAACATTTGAATACGGATAATTACAAGGCATTTTTACATATGCTATCCCACGTTTTCCATATGTTGACTGTGCATACGACTGCCATGTATAAGTATATGTACCTATTCTACATGGTGTCCATGATGAATATTCTTTATTATTCTGTCCATTTGCCTGAACAATAGAAAATCCTGATTCTGTTATATCTGTAATAATCAGAGAATGTGCACTTCCTCCGGTTCTAATATGCGCTCCCGGTTTTGCCTTATTATAAATCAGATTTTTTACTGCATTTGCACTCATATTGCCAGAGGAAATACTTCCTATACTGTAAAAAGCACTAGAATTTTTTCCTTCATTAGAGCCAAATAGCTTTGATTCACACCACATGGCAAATCCATAACACTGAATTCCTCCTCCCCACTTTTTACATGTACAACTTGATACATCACCACAAGTCCCTCTTCCATGACAGGTACATGCTTTCCCTGTTGTTGAAAAATATGTCCCTGCTGCATAACCAATATCAACCCCTGCTATATGAATATTTCCATTCTGTGCATTTACTTTTACATTTCCTATTCCTAAACACAGCATAATAATCATACAGATACTAAGCAGCTGTTTTTTCCTTTTTTTCACACTCATCTCTCCCTTCATTTTTCTCTCTATACCTCCACCGTTTCATTCCCGAACTATCATTTCATCTCATTGAGATTTTCTTGCTCACACTCCTTCACCCGTACCTTATTTTATTTCTTATATCGTCACTTTTCATCTAATACTTTAGTCATAGCTAATGTTATTTTGTTTTACCTCATTAATCTACCATGAATAGTACATTAAAATTAACACATATTATATAAGAGGTAATATTTCGATGAATGATCTCGATTTCAAAGCAAT
Source organism: uncultured Roseburia sp. (assembly GCA_934317215.1). Taxonomy (GTDB): domain Bacteria; phylum Bacillota; class Clostridia; order Lachnospirales; family Lachnospiraceae; genus Roseburia. Next base: position 22,802 of record CAKREH010000041.1, on the reverse strand, counting down.
CGGACTGAAAATTAAAGAACGACGAAAATCACTGGGGATTACCCAGGAATCTATTGCGAATGCTCTCGACGTAAATCCAAGCCATATCTCGAATATCGAATGCGGCAGAGCAAATCCTTCACTCACTACACTGATCAAAATCGCCAATCTCCTGCAATGCAGTGTCGATTATTTCATTTCTGCAGAATATACCTACAAACATGATCCTGAAAAAGAAAAATCCCTGGATGAAGAAATCATGAATAAATTAAAATACTGTAATATCGACAAAAAAAAGAAGGTCCTGAAAATCATAGACCTTCTTTAATGATAAATTTAATTTTTCAGTTTTTACCGGAACAGTCCAATCAGTTTTTCCCAGAATGTTTTCTGCTTCTCTTACTTTCTCTTTCTGGATCCGACCAGAGTAAAGAAAATTTTTAGTTACCATTTTCGCATGCAGTATAAACAATAACAATTTTTAGAAAAACTTCATGAATTGGCACTTTTTTCATTTTTTTAAGTATGTTATGCTAGTAGAATGATACTGGTAGAGTAAATGGCAAAAATACATGACAAACATTTAGAATTGGAGAATAGTGTGAAAATAAGCTCGATAGATTATTTTTCGCACGGCTATTTGTTTCTGAGCAAAAACAAATAGCTTTTACGACAGACGAGAATTTGAGATTCTCGTCGCCTCTTCGCAATAAGCTGCTCAGAAATGAGGATTACCATGGAAAAAAAGACAGATTTTAAGGCACTTTCGAACAAGGCAAAAGTTCAGTATATCTGGGACTATTACAAACTGCATATTTTATTTGGAGGTGTCATTGCTGCGATCGTGATTGGTCTTGGATATCATTTTATCACTTACCGCAAGCCGGTACTCAGCGTCATCATGATCAATATCCAGACAGTCAGCGAGAATGCCGAGACTGCTTTCGACGAATTTTCTGATGCTGCCGGTTATGACCCAAAACAGCAGCCAATCGACGTCTCCGCAAATCTGCAGTTTTCCGATGATCCAAATGCCACCGTGGACTACAACGACTACATGGTACTCTCCACGATGATCGGTGCCGGCGGTCAGGATCTGTTTTTCGGCACAGGAAGTGTTTACACCGATTATGCCGAAGAAGGTGCGCTGATGGATCTGCGCACCTATGTTTCGGATGATGTGCTGGAAAAATATAAAGATCATCTGATCTACTCCACCGATGATGGCGAGTCAGAGTCCTATCCATGTGCGATCGAACTGACCGATAATCAGTGGATCCAGAAATATGGCATTTATGACAGCTGCTACTTTGGTGTTTTCAGCCGCTCCGAGCAGAAAGATTACTATACGAAATTTGCGGATTTCCTGCTGAACTACTAATTGGATTGGCAGGCACATTACTGCCTGCTCTGTCCGTAATTTCTTAAATCTGCCCGGCACAGCCTGACATATTATTTCACTATCACCACCGAATATCCCGGCATTGTCAGTGTTCCATCCTGGAGCACTGCCTCTTCTGTGCCCGTCAGCAGTACACCGCCAACTTCAAGATCACTTCCACTCTTTTCCCCGGCTGTGACACCGGATAAATCCACTTCCGCACTCTCCGGCGCAAGGTTATAAATCAAAAGCAGTTCGGAATCGCCATACGCTTTCTTTATCACGCAGATTTTATCATCCGAAACGCTCTCCTCAAAAGTCACAGTTCCACGGGCTATTTCCGGGTACTCATTGCGGAGTTTTATCGTCTGTTTTACAAACTGGTAAATAGAGTTTCCATTATCTTCCTGTGTCTCAAGTGCGCCGTATTTCATTTTTATGGCATCCATATCGGCAGGTCCCTTGCACATTCCATCGTCCGCGCTATCTTCGCTCCAATACATCGGTGCACGCTTATTTTCATCCTTACCGGAACCCTTCATGCCCAGTTCCTCTCCATAATAAAGAAAAGAACTTCCAGACATCAACAGATTCATTGCCTGCGCGATCTTTGTCTGTTTTTCACTGTCATCCCCAGAATAATAACCTGCACCTCGTGCCATATCATGATTTGTGTAAAATGGTGCATCGATATAGCTGTCACTGTACTTGGAAAGATTATCCTGCAGATTTACCAACGCCTTTCCATAGGAAGATGCCGAACCATTTTTAAGCACGGAAGTGATTGTTCCGGTGCTGTCCGCAAAAGAAAAGTCAAAACAGCTGTCAATACCACTCTCATAGTATTTTGCGTAGGTATTTTGATCCGTCCAGACCTCCGCCACGATATAGGCATCCTCTTTTTTCTCTTTTACCACGGAATTAAACCACGACAACACTTCCACATTTTTATCCACACTTCCGCTATAATACTCTTTTGCTGCATCCAGGCGGAATCCGTCCACACCCAGATCAAGCCAAAAGTCCACGATCTTGTCAAATTCATCACGGACTGCCTGACTACCAAGGTTTAAATCCGGCATTTCGCTCCAGAACTGCGCCTCATAATACCAGTCTGTACCATCGAGTTTACTGTAACCGCCCTGCATTTCCTTAGAAAAATTATAGTAATCCACATATGGACACTCCGACGCATCCGGCTCTGCTCCCTCCGGCAGGTTTTTCAGGTAATCTGCTGCCGTTTTAAACCATTCATGCTGGGAGGATGTATGGTTCATGACAAAATCGATAATGACATTGATTCCCCTCTCGTGGCATGCCGCGATCAGATTTTTAAAATCGTCCATCGTACCGTATTCCGGGTCAATATCACAGTAATCCGTCACATCATATTTATGGTAGGTTGTCGATGGCATGACCGGCATCAGCCAGATTCCGTTACATCCAAGATCCGTATCTGTCGCCGGATCACCGTCATTGATATAATCTAACTTTTCTGTCAGACCATTCAGATCCCCGATGCCGTCCCCGTCGCTGTCAAAAAAGCTGTAAACAAATACCTCATACCAGGTACGGTAATTATCATCAATGATCTGTTCGTCCCCGGTATTGACCTCCTGCATCAGCGAAAGTGCGGTCACTCCCCCCTCCTTCGTGTCAGCATCTGCATTTTCATCCTGCCCGGCAGGAGCTATGGCTTGATCCACAGAACTTTCCGTCGCCATTCCATTCGAATTATCCACAGCATTCCCTGATGAAGCTGTCCCATTTCCACATCCCCCTGCGGAAACTATCAACATACCGGCTAAAACAGCCGCAATGATTCTCTTTTTCATCTCAGTCCTCATTTCTGCGCATATATGCCTGCGCTTTTTCAATTATTTTAAAGTCACAATAGTACACCCAGACTTCCTGATTGCACTATTTGACCTCAGCATCCTTCAACTACTCTATTAACTAAAGAGTCGCTTGCGACTCTTTCGCGCCCGAGCGGTGCTGTTTACAGCTAACTTCTATTCCGCAAGATGCGCATCCCGCCCGGAGGGCTTTTAAATTCATAGGACGCAATTTCCTATGAAGATTCGGGTGTCAAAAGGTGGTTCATAACTTAGCGATTGTCAAATTGCACAAAGCCGAGACTGTTTTTGTGACTTTGGGAGAAAATTAGAAAATCTTAGTATGCCTGTCTATTTACAGTAATGTTCTGCCACGGACGGCAGAACAAGGCTTCACGAGCCATGGAAGGCTCGTTGAATGCCGTTTACGTCACTCTGTGAAAAACTGATTCAGGCATACTTAGTTTTTCTTATTTTCGGACAACGGAACAAAACAAGTTCGGTTTTGTGCAATTTGACAGACCCAAAATTGAAAACCACCTTTTGACACCCGAATCCTATGAATTTAAAAAGAGAGCAGAAACAAACCGTCCCTGCTCTCCCGGCAGACTCCCCATCTGCCCAATGACACACCAAAATGTGCCCTCATATTCCATTTGTATCCTGTGGATCAGCCCTTGACAGCTCCGCTCATACCTTCCACATAGAACTTCTGTGTCATTAAGAACAGAATTGCAATCGGGATCGATACCACAACTGCACCTGCTGCGAAACAGGTATACCAGCTATCGATATACTCTTTCTCAAGCATCTTCCAAAGACCGATGGATACGGTGTAATACTGTGCATCTGCACGGCAGATAACTTTACCGAAAATAAAATCAACCCACGGTCCCATAAAGGATGTTAAAATCGTATATACGATGATCGGCTTACTGAGCGGTACAGTAATCTTTGTAAATACATTCCATCTTGTCGCTCCATCGATAATCGCTGCCTCATCTAAGGATTTTGAGATTGTATCAAAAAATCCCTTCGCAACATAAAATCCTGCACCGGAACCGGCGGAGAACACGATGATAAGTGCTACACGGATCATTGCACCATCTGCTAAATTAAGTGCTCTTAAAATATAGTACACAGCGATCATGGACATGAAAGATGGAAACAGACCAATGATCATCGCAATATTCATAAACGGTTTCCTCATCTTAAATCGCATTCTTGACATACTGTATGCCACTGAAAGTACAAAGATGGTAGAAATGATGCAGGTAAAAATTGCGATCACAAAGGTATTCATAAACATCTTCGGAAAGTTTAAAATACTGGTGTCTGTAAATAATTTGATGTAATTATTAAATGTATATGTTTTCGGGAAAAATGTACTTACATAAGAACCTTTCTCTCCACGGAAACTTGTAAGGATTACCCAGAAAATCGGGAGAACCCAGATAAATGCCAGTATTGCCAGGAAAATGTGAACAATCACATTTATCACTGTTTTACGGATTTTCGCCGTATTGGATGCACCACTTTTTTTCGCAGCCACTGCTGCTGTACTCGTATGTGTCGTGTTCATTACATGAATCCCTCCTCATCTTTATAGGATGCGGTATTGCGATATGTTACCAATGCTACGATCGCAAGTACAATAAATGTCATAATACCGATAACGGCACCTAAGTTATAGTAGTTCTTATCAACTGTCAGCTTATACAGCCAGGTAACAAGAAGATCCGTCTTTCCTGCTGTTGCATCCACCGGAGTAGGATTTCCGCCAGACAGAAGGAAGATAACGTTGAAGTTATTGATATTTCCCGTAAACTGTGTGATCAGGTACGGTGTCATAACGAATAACATGTAAGGCAATGTGATCTTGAAGAAAGTCTGTACAGCATTCGCTCCGTCGATCTTTGCTGCCTCATAAAGTTCACCCGGAATATTCTGTAAAATACCGGTTACCTGAAGTAACGTATACGGAATACCTACCCAGAGATTAATAACAATAACCGTTACTCTTGCCCATGTTGCGTTTGAGAAAAACGGTAATGCGGTATCGATCAGACCATATTTTAACAACAATGTATTTACGATACCGGTCGGCTGTAACATAGTACGCATGATCAGCAGTGATACGAACTGCGGTACTGCGATGGAAAGTACAAAACAGAATCTCCAAAATGCCTTTCCTTTTGTCTCCTTACGGTTGATGATAATTGCTAAGATCATACCGAGGATATAGTTTAATGCGGTTGCTACAATGGCCCAGATCAGTGTCCATCCTAATACGGAATAGAACTGCTTGCCGATGCTGTCACCGAAGTTTAAAATCTTCCTGAAATTTGCCAGTCCCACCCAGTCAAATAATACCAGATGATCGTTGACTTTACTGTAGTTCGTGAACGCCATGGTAATGTTATAGATCAGTGGTAAGATCGTAAAAATTAAAATTCCCATAATCGGCGCTGCCAACAGTAATTTATATAAATTTTGATCTAACAAACTCTTGCAGTCTTCTTTAAAGTTGTTTAAGTGCTTTCCTGATTTTGCCAGCACTTCCGATTTATAAGAGCTCTTTACGGACTCTCTCCAGACAATGATAAACATTGCTGTAATATAAACTGTTGCCACTCCATACAACAGAATCAGTGATGACTGGTCACCTGCTGTATATTCATAAATACTCTTTTTTTCGTTCCATACTTTTTCCTGCTCTCTCCATCCAAGAGATGGCAGCATAGATAAATTATAAATTCCTGACTGGATCATGTACCAGATATATGCAGCTTCTACTGCAAGAAACATGATTCCCTTTCCAATCTGTTTATGTGCAATATTTCCTAAGCCCATAATTAACAGGGAAAGTTTTGTGATTATATTTCCTTTTGTCACCGCATTTGTAACCGTGTACGGTGTTGAAAATTCTTTATTTTTTCCTTTTTTCGTTCCAGCCTTTTTCACGTTATGGGCCTCCTTTAAATCTCAATGTAGAAACATCCAGGATGCCCGTCCGGGCACCCTGGGATTTCTATCAGAAGAAATCTTTTTACTGTGCAATGTCTGTGTTCATTGTTGTATTCATATCTTCTGTTTTCTCTGCTGCGTTATCAGCTGTGATCTCACCAGCGACCAGTGCTTTACCCATGTTCTCAGCCGGTGACCAGTAGTTGCTCATTTCGCTTACTAATGGCTGCATGATAGATGTATCTGTCATAACTTTTGTAACTGCCGTAGCAATTTCATCATCTGAGATTGCAATGTTTGTATTTGTAGGAAGGATATTTCTCATATCATAATGATCTTTCTGGGCATCTTCACCTGCAAGGTAAGCTGCTAAAGCCATGGAAACCTGCATATTCTCTGTATTTGGATTAACGCCGATTGCTTTAGATCCTATGAAAGATTTCATCTGACCCTCTGTTCCTCCGATATTTACAGTAGGAAGAGCTGCAACACCCATGTTATCGCCAAGAGCTTCTTTTACAGATTCTGCATCCCATGTACCTGAGAAAATGGCATTAACGCTGCCATCACGTAAACCGGCAATACCTGCTCCGTCTGCATCATTAATGAAGTTTGGATTCTTGCAAAGGTCTACAAGATACTCAGTAACTGCTGCTGCCTTGTCACCACTAAAATCGACACCTGCTGCTGCATCAGTACCATCACCAAATAATGTACATCCGTTTGCTACATAGAAAGCCTGAATATACCAGGAGTTAGATAATGGGAAAGAAACTTTTCCTTTCTCTAACATGGTATCAAAACTCTTGATATCATCATCTGAGAATACGCTCTTATCATAGTACATAAACCATGTATTTGATGTAAACGGGAATGCCACTACTGCATCATTGTAAGTAACAGATGCTGTAATAGAATCAGAGTTTGTTGTAGTTACATAGTCAAGATAGCTTCCGCCAAGCTCTGCTAATGCGTTTGCAGATACCAGATCCGGGATGTTATCGTTTGCTAACATGTATACGTCTGCAGAATTTTCAACGTCCTGTGTAACAGTTGATTTTGCATCACCCTCTGCACATACACCATAATTGAAAGTGATATCCCAGTTTGGATGAGCTGCGTTGAATGCGTCACACTCTTTTGCAAGCCAGCCTGTATCCTGATCTTCCTGTGGGCTCCATACAGTAAGTGTACCGGACCATGCCTCCTCGTCAGAATCTGCGGTATCTGCGGCTGCTGCCTCAGTACCTGCTGTCTCCTCTGCTGCTGCATCACTTGTTGTGCTGTTGTCTGCTGCTGCATCGCTTCCAGCATTGTTTGCGGCTTTGTTTCCGCATCCTGCTGCCATGGTTGTCATCATAGCTGCTACCATTAATAATGACACTGCTTTCTTTTTCATTTTTTCCTCTCCTTTTCTTTTTCCCAAAAAGTTTTCATGAACTTTGTTTTTATATAAAATGCAATCTGCACTTTATAACATAATTATCTGTGATAAACCGACGCAAGCGTCCGGATCCATGCCCGCCGCTCCTCACTCAGTTCATCCGTCCCGATCCTCCATCTCCAGTTTCTGCCGACGGTGGACGGTGCATTCATCCGCGCTTCATTTCCCAGCTTCATCAGATCCTGCATCTGTATGACCACTACATCCGCAATACTTGCATAAGCCGTTCTTATCAGCGCATCCGGTATTTCTTCTTTATATTTGATATTCAGGTATTCATACAGATACGCAAGTTCATAATCTGTTTTATCCCTGAAATAACCAACGATTGTTTCATTGTCATGCGTTCCCGCATAAACAACAAGATTGCAGTCCGTGTAATTGTGTGGCAGATGTTCGTTTGCCGTGTCATCCCCAAATGCAAACATCAGAATTTTGATGCCCGGCCATCCGGTTCTTGCCATCAGCTTCTTCACACCCGGTATCGGACTCTTTCCTGCAATGTCCTCGACGATGATGTGTGTATCTCCGATCACCTTCTCAATTGCATCCGTAAGTTTCTTTCCAGGTCCCCTGCTCCACTTTCCACTTCTTCCATCTTCTGCTTTGTTCGGTACGACATAATACTTTACGATCGCCGCAAAGTGGTCAAGCCGTATCGCATCAAACAGCTCTGCATGTTCTAACATGCGCGCCTGCCACCAGGCAAATCCATCTTCTTCCATCCGGCTCCAGTCGTATACCGGACTTCCCCACTTCTGTCCATTCTCTGAAAATGCATCCGGCGGAGCACCTGCAACTCCTTTCGGTGTTCCATCCTCTTCCAATAAGAAAAGTTCCCGGTTCGCCCATACATCCACACTGTCTAATGCCACATAAAACGGAAGATCGCCAATCAGCTGAACACCTCTGCTGTTTGCATATTCCTTTAATTTCTTCCACTGCCTGAAAAATTCGAACTGGCAAAATTCGTAGAACAATATGTCTGTATGTAAGTCCGCTTCATATTCTTTTAATGCTTCCGGATCCCGGTCGCGAAGCGGGTCATCCCATTTCTGCCATTCCTTATCGCCAAAGTGTTTCTTCAATGCAGTATAAAGTGCATAATCCGAAAGCCATCCGGCATTTTCTTCACAGAACCTTACAAAAGCTTCATTTTCGATATCGAATCGTGCGAACGCCATTTTCAAAACTTTAAAGCGGTTTTCGTAGATCATCGCATAATCAATGTCCGCTTCATCATTTCCCCAATGGAAACTTCGGATTTCCTCCACACCAAGCAGATTCTCCTTCACCAGATCATCCAGATCGATCAGATATGGATTTCCGGCAAATGCGGAATATGACTGATACGGACTGTCTCCAAAACTGGTCGGTCCGATCGGCAGCACCTGCCAATAGCGCTGTTTTAAATCCACCAGCAGATCTATAAACTGGAATGCCGCATCTCCTAATGTACCAATTCCGTATGAAGATGGTAAACTTGTGATCGCTAAGAGGATTCCTGCTCCCCTTACCATTCTTTTTGCATCCAATGATCTCCCCGGTCCTTCCTCTCATTTTGTTTCGCTTTTTTTCGTATCTGTGATAATTTTATTACTGAAAACGTTTTTTGTCAACGAATTTGCAACTTTTAACAACGTTTTTGCCATATTTGCCGTTTTTGCTATATCGTTTTTGTTTATTTTAACAATGAAAACACTCGAAAGTTTCGAAAATTTTAGTATGTCTGCTTGTCAACTTTTTCTTTTCTTTATATAATATAAAAAAATCAACTATTTTTACTAAGGAGAGGATCTTACCCATGGCAACAATCAAAGATATTGCAACAAGACTCGGTGTTTCCGTCAGTACCGTATCAAAAGGTTTAAATGGCGCGAGTGACATCAGCGAAGAATTACGTCAGATGGTGCTTGACACTGCAGTTGAAATGGGATACGCAACAAAAAAATCAAAGAAAAAAGAAAACCGCAAGCTTGCGGTCTTTATCGAAAATATGGAATATGAAACGGAAGACCAGTTTGGCTACGACATCGTACTTGGCTTCAAACAAAATGCCTTCCGCTATAAATGGGATGTCACTGTCATTCCGGTCAAACCGGCATTTCAGCTCACGGAAAAATATGATACTTACATGTTAAAAAATGGTTTCTGCGGTGCTTTTTTAGTCGGATTTGCCCTGCACGACGAATGGATGCAGCAGCTTTCCCACACTACAATGCCGACCGTTCTTTTCGATAACTATATTGAAAAAAATCCGAACGTCTGCTACGTCGGCACCGATAATTACGAAGGCATCGACGCAGCCGTAGATCATCTTTATACGCTCGGCCACAAAAAAATTGCTTTCTTAAACGGTTCCCTGCACTCCATGGTATCCGAGCAGCGCCAGGAAGCATTTTATAACAGCATGAAAGCTCACGGACTGACTGTCGATGAGAAGCTGACCGCCTACGGCTATTATGTGGCAGACAGCGCAAAATATCACGTCCCGACGTTTCTCGGAGCAGGTGCGACTGCGATCATCTGCGGCAACGATCTGATTGCTTCCGGTGTGATCGCTGAGTGTAAGCTGCGCGGTTTCCGTGTTCCGGAAGATATCAGCGTTGTCGGTTTTGATGATCTTCCACTCTCTGCCTCCTTAGAGCCGCCGCTTACCACGGTTCGTCAGGAGCGCAATGAACTTGGAAAATGCGCTTACGTCGTTTTAAATTCTCTGGTGCACCACATCCCGTTCTGCCGGACGCAGATCCGTGCAAGACTCATCGAGAGAGAGTCGACGGCACGCTGTCCGGCGGCACCGGAGATCAAACCGCTGGCTTAAAACTGCCAATAGATTTATCAACACTACTCTGTTTTTCGGACCGCCTCGTATACGGGGCGGTTTTCTTTTGCCGGCAGACAGATCAGCAAAAACATGGCAGTAAGTTCTATCACCGCGAGCAGCAGAATTGCCAACCGGTAAGATATGATCTGTCCCAGTGCTCCCGCTGCCATCTGGAATGCCACACTTCCGATCGCAAATACCATATTAAAAAATGCATTGATGCGCGCCCGCATATTTTCGGGCAGATAGCTCTGCACTGCCGTCTCACGGATGGTCGCACTTGAAATGCCAAGTGCTCCGCACAGGAAACGGTTACACAGCATCAGCGGATACGGCAGATATAAAAGTAAAATATCCATCAGTCCATAGACTGTATAGACAAATTTGGTAAACGCATAACGTTTTTTTACCGGTATTTCTTTTTTATACTGAAAAATGCCGCCAAGTCCCCTCCCGATCATTTCCGCACTTTTTAAAAATCCAAGCATTGTGACCGTAAGCCACGGCACTGTCTGATAAAATGCCTGTACCAGTACCGTATTTCCATCTGAAACGCCGCTTGTGATACTCATATAAGTATAGATGTTACGAATGCCCTTTTCTTTTTTCAGATAATGAAATCCTTCCCTGATATCCAGGCAATACTGCTTCCAGGTATAGTCGTCCTGTGTCTCCTCTTTTTCCTCATGAATACGGCTCTCTATGACAACAGATACCATCGTGATACCAGAAACCAGATAAAAAATATGTGCCATGGGTATTTTTTCATACAAAAAGGTTGCCGCCGGGGACATTGCAATAATGACAAGCGGATAGATCGTATTACTGACCGCGTACCCATTCTGCTCCATCCCGTTCGGGATCAGATTTGGATACCATGCATCATATGCAAGACGGTAAAACACCGAGATCGTTCCTACCGCAAGAACAAATATCAGATACAGCAGATAGTTGAACGCATGACCACTGATATAGATTCCCATCACTGCATACAATACCGCTGTCAGGATATCGAGTCCGACAATCCATTTTTTCTTTCCGCCCTTATCGATCAAAGGTGCTGCTAAAATAGAAAGAACAATGTCCGGCAAAACGCCGCAGATCAGCACCAGTGCGGACAGGAAGGTAGATCCGGTCTCATCAAATACCAAAAGGCTGATCGGCAGGTTCATGGCTTCGCCGCCCACGGCAGTTAAAATGGTTGCAGTCGTGATACTGGTAAAATCTTTTGTCCAGAGTGTTTTTTTCCTGTGTGACATGTTTTTCCCTCATTTCATGTTTTGTAGTATAGCGTAATGCTTATGATGTCCGGAGCAAATAGTGGATTCCAGGCATCCTATATCGATTGCTACAGCTATTATATATTCTGCTTTAAAACAGATAAAGCAGATTGATTTGGGAAAATCAGCACAAAAAAAGCACGCTAAAGCGTACTTTTTCTTGTTTTTGCGGAAATTTGTTCACTAAACTCCAATGCCTTTTTATATTTTCGCTGCCTCGTATAGGCTTCTAAGATCACATTTTTATACTGATAGAGGAAACCAAACGACTTTTCTTTTGTGAGCGCCCTGATCAGTCGTTCGATCAGATCTAAATATGCCGGATCTGCTGTAAAGTCTGGCTTTTGTTCCATGCAAAGTTCCTCATATATCAGATGCTCTGCCATCTTACCCTCCATTTCTTTGCGGGAAAGTAACTGCTTCATTATTGCAAGATAACAATCTGCCTCCCTGGTATTTCCAAGGAGAAGATGTAACCACGCCTTTTTATGACAGAGCAGGAAATCTTCTGACCGGACACGATTTAAACAATCGAGTGCTTCCTCATATCTTCCGACTGCCAGATAGGTCGCCCCCATATTATAATATAATCCCTGCTCATATTCTTTCCACCAGCCGGTATTCTGCAATATTCTTCTGGTGCGCTCATAATAGACGGTCATCATTTCATCCATATCGACACATGCATATGCGCTTCCATTCATAAAATAATAATCCGCCAGTGCATATACATTTCCCTCTTCCAACGCCGCCGTCACAAAACGGTTCTCCATCCGGTGAATCGCGTCATATTCTGCCTGTTCATAATAACCGGAAATCAGACAGCGCATGCCAAGCGTGTTCTGCAGTCCGTGCTGTACTTTCTGATACCACTCCATTTTCTCTGCCGGATCTTTTGTGAATCTTGAACAGACCAGACTGTAATAGGCATACTGTTTTTCATTCATACAGTCTTCTAACTGCGCTAAAGTGCTGACATTCTCATTCAAAAAATTCTGTATGTCATTTCCATCTGCTTCTTTTTTCATCAAACTTTCGATAAAACTTTTATCTACTTCTTTCCACGCGCTCTCACTGTAATAAATTGCGGACACCAGTCTGATATCGATTGTAAGCGGTGACATCAAAAGCCCGTCCCATTTTCCGGCAAGTTTTTTCCATACCGTTTCATTTTCCAGCCCGTATTGCAGATTGTAAAAAAATTCATCCATCTGTTTTCTGCTCTCAGTAAGAAACGCAGAATCTGTCTCATAATTGATTCCAAGTCTTGCAAAAAGCTGTTTTAAAATTGCCATATCCGGCTCCGCCGATCCACGCTCGATTTTACTTAAATACGAAACCACACAGATGCCATAGCAGACTTCTTTCTGCCCCTTTCCCTGTCTGATCCGCTCCGCGCGCAAAATCATCCCTGCCGGATTTTTTTCTTTTCTATTCATGCTTATTTTCCAAATTTTTGTCTCTGCGAACTATCTATCATCTTTATAAAGCCCATTGGATTTTTCTGTTATGATTCGGGTGTCAAAAGGTGGCTCACAACTTAGTGGCTGTCAAATTGAAAAGCACCTTTTGGCACTCGAATCCTATGATAAAATTGCCTCTTAAATCGGCGCAAGCAGGTACTCACACAAAATCTGATATAATTTTTGCGGTTTCACCGGTTTTGCAATATGTGCATTCATGCCAGCTTCCTTGCATTTTCTCACATCTTCCGGCGTATCATCCGCACTTAATGCTATGATCGGAATAATCTGCGCATCCGGCTTTGCAACCTTCCTGATTGCTCTCGCCGCGACAAAACCGTTCATGTTCGGCATCTGGATATCCATCAGTATCGCATCAAAATGATAGGGTTCTTCCGCTTTAAACTGCTCTAATGCCGCTTTTCCATCCTGCGCACTGATCACATTTACCGCCACATGCTCTAAGATACGCCTGCTGATCTCAACATCAAGTGGATGATCCTCCACAAGCAGAACCCTCTTTCCCCGCAGGATGTTCTGTATCTCCTCCGCGGAACGGTGTGCCACTTCGATCTCCGGCTGTATCTCCGCAATCTCAATCTCAAGATGGACTTTTATCTCCGTACCTTTCTGCGGCTCGCTTTTTACCGTGATCGTTCCACCCATCAGATCAACGATGCTTCTCACGATCGCAAGTCCAAGTCCTGCTCCGTTTCCCCGTTCCCCCTGATTCACGCTCTCCTGCGTAAATGGCTGGAAGAGAATCTGCTGAAACTCTTCGCTCATTCCCATTCCGTTGTCGGACACCACATAGTCGGCACAAAATTGATTGTTGTGCGTGGCATAATTACAGATGCGGAATGTGACCTCCCCGCCCTCCGGTGTAAACTTCACCGCGTTGGAGAGCAGATTAAAAAATATCTGGAAAAACCGCACTGGATCAACCATCATATTAATGTTGATCTCCTCGTGCGGCATGTGAAAACGAATCCATTTGCGCTCACACATCGGCTCCATCATATTTTCCACTTCATTTAAAAATTCTGTAAACGCATACGGCTTTGGATGAAGATGAAACTTTCCGTTTTCAATCTTAGACATGTCCACTAAATCATTCAAAAGCCCCATCAGAAATTCACTCGCGCCGCGTATCCGGTTTAAGCACTCTTCCATCCGCTCCGGATGTTCCGTCTCTTCAAGTCCTAACGCTGTCGCCCCCACGATCACGTTCATCGGTGTCTTGATCTCGTGGCTGATGCGAGACAAAAACTCTGTTTTTATTTCTGCAACTTCCTCTTTCGCCGCATCCCTCTGCGCCTGCATATGCCGCAGACGCACCGTGTCAAATAAAAACAGTCCCACAAGTGCTGCGATCAGTACAGCGATCAACATTGTCTGTTCCATAACAAAAACCCCCAGTGGTTTCTACTCTTCATAAATGACTGCCTGTTTTCCGGCAGTCTTATAAGGGTAATTTTACCATAGGGGTTTGTTGGGGTGCAACTGGATTAGAGGGAGAAATCATTTTAACTTTCTGTTTGACTTTATATCGGACTAACCGTCTATCAGCAGCACTCTTTCCCAAGCACTCCCAGCACTTTGTGCAGCAGCCGGTACAACTCATCAGCATCTTCTTTCTCCAGACACACGCAGCATCCCATTTTTTTTGGCACCAGAACGGCATCCTCTTTCAGCTTTTCGCCGAGCTCTGTGATTGTCACATTTAACACACGCTCATCCTCACTATCCCTTGCACGTACAAGATAGCCTTTCTGCTCAAGCTTTTTCAGGACAGGTGTGAGCGTGCCGGAATCCAGATATAAAAGTGCTCCCATATCTTTCACGCTGATCTGTCTGTGTTCCCAGAGCACCATCATCGCGATATACTGCGTGTATGTCAGATCCAGCTCATCTAAAAAAGGCTTGTACTTGCGCACGATCTCTTTGGAACAGGCGTAAAGTGGAAAACACAACTGGTTTTCCAGTTTTAATGCATCGTATTTATCTGGCATGATAATCCTCATTTCTACCGGCACACCATTCTGCAATCCAGATTGTTCCCAGACGATGTACCAGTTCACAGTCAGTTCTTTCTAATTCAGATGTTCCTCGATAAAGCTGCGCATTGCGTCTTTCGGCTGGAATCCAACCGTTCTTGCCACTTCCACGCCATCTTTTAACACGATGACGGCAGGGATGCTGACAATGCGGTACTCCTGTGCAAGTCCCATGTTCTCATCGGAATCTGCGTTGTAAAACTCTGCCTTGCCGGAGAGTTCCTCGGATAACTCTTCCATCACCGGCGCTAACATCTGGCACGGTCCGCACCATACTGCGGAAAAATCAACAACTGCTGCACCTTTTTTTGCTTCATTTAAATCGTTATTTGTAATTTTCTTTACCATAATAATTTCCTTTCCTGCGCAGTTCTTTGCGCATGACACACTGTTTTTTGTGATATATTTGTTGTAAAATACATTCCGGTTTTAGTCCCACACATTTCTGTTCATGCAAGCTGCCTCTTTACTGCTTCCCTGCCTCGCGTTTTTTCGCATCCAGATAAGCCACCGCGGATAATGCCGCAACATTGCCCTGTCCGGCTGCTTTGATATACTGATACGGTGTTCCCGTGATATCTCCACAGGCGAAAAGTCCCGGAATATTTGTCTCCATCGACAGATTGACCTTTACATGATTTCCGTCTAATTCGAGTCCCGGAACAAGCTGTTTCGGGGATACGGCATCCCGCAGTACAAAAACGCCATCCACAAGGTACTCCCCCTGCTCTGTGCGAAGTCCCTCAACTTTCTTTTCACCAAAGATCTCCTTCGGACGTTCTTTTATGACCGTTACCTGCTCTGATACGCCAGGTACATCCTGATACATTGGAAAATAAAGTACCTCTGCTGCCACTTCCGCAAGAAAGTCCGCTTCGTGTTCCGCGTCTTTTCCGTAACCGATGACTGCAACCTTCTTTCCTTTATAAAAGCATGCATCACAGGTCGCACAGTAGCTGACACCCCGTCCTAACATCTCTTCCTCGCCCGGAAGTGTCTTGCCGGAGACAACGCCGCACGCTAAGATCACACTCTTTGCCTCAAGCACTTCCCCGCCTGCCTGGATTGCAAAATAGTCGCCCATCGCATAGACTGTACCGATCCGGCTGTCTGTCACCTCGATCTCCATCATGGCAAGCTGCTTTTCAAATGTCTTCGCCATATCCGCTCCAGTCACCGCCGGAAGTCCTGGATAGTTCATGATCTGATGCGCCTTGCTGACCTTGTCGCTCATCTGCTTTTTCCCGATCAGCAAAATATTTTTATTTCTTACCTTTGCCGTCAACGCAGCAGAAACGCCGCCAGGTCCGGTTCCGATAATCGCTATGTCTGCTCTCTCCATTTTTCTCTCCATCTCAAAATCATTGTTTTAAATTTAATTGTGTGCAATCTTTACGTTTTTTATCTTACAGGAAGATACCATCACTTGTCAAGTAAAAAAAAGAACCGTGAGATTATTTTCTCACAGTTCTCTTT
Organism: uncultured Roseburia sp.; assembly: GCA_934317215.1. Lineage (GTDB taxonomy): Bacteria > Bacillota > Clostridia > Lachnospirales > Lachnospiraceae > Roseburia. Next base: position 6,093 of record CAKREH010000041.1, on the reverse strand, counting down.
TCCTATACGTTATTTTATTTTGCTGTAAACTTGTATACTTTCGACCTTGTTACCCATGTATCACGCTCCGTCGGATAATATTTCGAATCCATCAGACAGTATTTGAAACCTTTTTTCAGTTTCAGATTTTTTTATACGCTCACACTTCTCCCTCTTTCAATATCTTTTTAATGTTGAGGAAAAATAATGTCGCTGCAACTGTCACCGAAATAAAATCCGAAACCGGCTCTGCCAGAAAAACAGCAAATACTTTATCTGCAAAGAAATGCGGCAGGATATAAATCAGCGGAATCAGCAGGACAATCTTTCGCAGACACGCAATAAACAATGAGATTTTTGCCTGTCCGAGCGCCATGAATACCTGCTGCACCGCAATCTGGATCCCGAATACTCCGGTCGCTGCCATATAGATGCGCAGTGCCCATTTTGTCATTTCAAATAATTCCTGTGAACTGCTGTTGAACAGATGCACAAAAAATCCAGGTGCGATTTCCACCGCCAGACAGAAGATCATCGTGTATGTAAAACTGCAGATCATAAGCAGACGATATGCCTTTTTCACACGATCCATCTTTTTTGCTCCATAATTAAAACTCATGATCGGCTGCGCTCCCTGTGCAATTCCCTGTACCGGCATAAACTGAAGCTGCATAATACTGCTTAAGATCGTCATGGCTCCGACCGCCACATCACCGCCGTAGCGTGATAAAGATGCGTTAAATGCAATATTGATCGCGCTCTCCGTCGCATTCATGATAAAAGGTGATACACCAAGTGCACATACCGGCAAAAGTACGGAGGCTTTCGGCTTAAAATATTTTGTCTTTATTTTCAGCTTTGTCTGTTTTCCCGTCAGAAAAAGAATAACCCATACCGCTGAAACTGCCTGTGAGATCACCGTTGCAAGTGCTGCTCCCTGCACGCCCATGTCAAATGCGAAAATAAAGACCGGATCTAAAATAATATTGCAGACTGCCCCGATCAGAACCGTTTTCATACCGACTTTGGAAAATCCCTGTGTGTTAATGAAAGAGTTTAACCCCATCGTAAGCATGACAAACAAAGTCCCTTTTCCGTAAATGTTCAGATAAGAAAGCGCATACGGCAGCGTATTTTCACTTGCACCAAACAGCATCAGAAGCGGCTCCGCTGCAAACTGCAGTACCACAACTAAAATCAATGCGATCACGATCAATGCCATGGTACAGTTGCCCAGGATCTCCTCCGCCTCATCATTTTTGCCTTTTCCCATGAAAATGGCAACACGCGGCGCCCCGCCATATCCGATCAGACCGGAAAATGCCGTGACAATCATCAGAATCGGGAAGCAGAGTCCAAGACCGGTCAGTGCCACGCCCCCGTTTTCCGGGATATGACCGATATAGATCCTGTCCACCAGATTATAAAGAAGGTTGACGAGCTGTGCGATCACAGATGGTACCGCCAATGTCAGCAGAAGTCTGCCGACGCTCCCCTCGCCAAGATTAATTTCATTTTTTGACTGTTTCATTTGTATCCTCTTTTCCTGAACTTATTTTTAACCATGTGGCTATAAAAAACTGCTTCCAGTTTCTCTGTTTATAAATCATGTGTTGCAGCAAATTTTTCCAGAATCTTTTTCTGCTTATAATGATAATAAATGATCATCCCCACCGCGCTGACCAGCCATGTAATTGGGTAACATGCCACGATCTGTGAGAGTGTGCCATCCGGTACGATCCAGGTGACCCATACGACACGCAGCACACAGATACCGATCATCGTCATTGCCGTCGTCACGATCACATGCCCCTGCGCGCGCAGTGCGCCGGAATATACTTCGATAAACACAAACAGAAAATAGGTCGGCGATATGATCTGCATCATGCTAAGACCAATTTCCACCACATTCGCATCTGTGGTAAATATGCCAAATAAAAATCTTCCCGCCGACATTAAGATCACACTCAGAAAGATTGCCGTCGCAAGTGCCATGCCAAGGCACTCCTTTGTTCCTTTAAGGACACGGTCCATTTTTCCGGCACCAAAATTCTGACCAACGAATGTGGTCGCAGCGATTCCAAACGCACTGTTGATCATCCAGAAAAGGCTGTCTATTTTGCCAAATGCAGCCCATGCCGCCATTGTGTCAACACCAAATCCGTTTAACGCAGCCTGCACGATCACGTTTGAGATGCTGTACATGCTTGACTCGATACCGGTCGGCAGTCCGATCGTCAACATATTTTTCAGCACACTTTTATGAATCCTGATTTCGCGTGGTATTAACTTTAAGCCTGCCGTATGATACATCAGCGCCACACTGACGAGCACTGCACTGATTCCCTGCGCAACCAATGTTGCCACCGCCACGCCGAGAACTCCCATTTTAAATCCAAGCACCAGCACCAGATCCAGAATAATATTGACAATGCAGCAGACGATCAGAAAATAAAGCGGACGTTTCGAATCGCCGATTGCACGTAAAATCGCCGCTCCCATATTGTAAACAAAAATAAATAAGAGTCCTGCAAAATAAATCCGCACATAAAGTGTCGAGTCAGGCAGCAGATTTTCCGGCGTATTCATCCATTTTAAAACCATACGTGTCATAACAACACCGATCACTCCGGCAATGATACCGCCTGTGATTGCAAATGCATATGCCGTGTGCAGTGCCTTATGCAGCTGTTCCTCATTTTTTGCCCCAAAATGCTGGGAGATCATGACCGTTGCGCCGGCAGATAATCCGGTAAAGAATCCGACCACCAGATTGATGATCTGACCGGACGAACCGCTGACGCAGGATAGTGCCTCTTTTCCGACAAACCGCCCGACGATCACTGCATCCACCGTATTATAAAGCTGCTGGAAAAATGTTCCAACCAGTATCGGGAAAAAGAATAATAAAAGCTGTTTCCAGATGACTCCCTCTGTGATTTTATTTTCCATTGTATCTTTTGCTGACATAAAAATCTCCATTCTTGCGCAGCTTTCTGCGCATCTCAAGTTTGTGCGCAAGCACAAATCTTGCGTGTGAAAAATCTTATTTTTCACACTATTGCCTCACTTCTTGATCGTTCTTTACAAATGAATTTATTTTTTTCCGCAGATCAGATCATAACTCTCTGCGATCATCCGTCTGATTTCCTCATCCGGTATGCTTCCATCCAGAATAACGGTATTCCAGTGTTCCTTGTTCTGATGATATCCCGGAATCACCGCTGCATATGCCTCCCGCCAGAAATCGCGCCACTGCGGATCAACTTTTATATTTATGCGCATCTGTCCTTCGTACTCATAAGTCCAGAGAAATGCCTTTTTGTTCTTTTTATACCGCACCAGAATCCAGTTTGGATCGTGGAACGGTGTATCCTGATAGACATCTTTAAATGTCATGCCAAAAGATAATACTTCCTGTCTGGTTGTCATGGACTTTCTTCCTTTCTTTTATCTTCGGATTTTACGGATAATTGTACTCAAAATACGTTCTAAAAAATGTCCTGCCATAGGTAGTCCAATAAATCCGCTTTTTAATAATAGTAATCCGGCTCCCGCTCCACCCACGGAATATGTTCCACATCAGCTACCTCCTCATTCTTCTTTATGATATCATCCAATCTCATCCATTGTACCTGATAGTCGTATTCTTTTTCATAGTCATCCAGATCCCTCTCACCTGCAATCTCCGTCACATCACAGAAATAATACCAGGAATCCATCTCCATCAGATCATCAGGATCACCCTTTCTTTTTTCATGCACAAGTATATAATCCCCAATGCTTTCGGAGCATATCTGATATCCTGTTTCCTCCTGCACCTCACGCACAAGCGTATCCGTCAGAGTTTCTCCCTGTTTCATCCCTCCGCCAGGGAATTTATAATCGCCATATTTTCCGTGGATAATAAGATAGAGATCCCCATGTTTTATAATACCGCGGACTGCTTTTCTGCGAAATACGGTGCCGCCTGCGATGTAGTTTTTTAAGTCAGGATTCAGTTCTGTTATCATAGTTCCTCCCTGTTTTGATACATTCTGATTATTGTTATTATAGTTACTGCGCAAGGAAAAGTATAGCTATTGTTTTGATATTTTTTTCTTATTAATAAGCAGGAAAAAACTCCAAACCTGTGATAGATCTGGAGTTTTGAATAAAACTATTTTAACAAACTAATTTTTCTTTGGATCATTTTTCTTTCCATCAATAATCTGTTTCACTATGTCCCGGAAGTTTCTTTGCTAGCCCCACCATAATAATGTTAATTAAATCCAGTTTTCCCTTCCATTCATAAGTACCTATCACATCCTCTTTTATAAGATGAACATGACTCATTGTATCCTTATCCATATTCATGCAAACCCAAATGGAATATACACGTTTAATATCATCATAGCTGGAATTTTCAAAATCCCTTTCCTTCTGTGATGAGATTAACCTGCTTACATAGAAAATTGCCCTATTTAGGATTTTATATTCATTCGGCTCATCTTTTTGAGCTTCCACATTTATAATAATCTGTGACAGTTCATTTTTTCTTCCATCCATAGATAACGGCACACGTACATAAAAAACAATATCAAACCTTACCAGTCCCTCATTAATTTCTCCATTTTCTGCATTGATCCCAACAAGACGCCGGCTATTCTTTTCAATAACTTTATTGGCAAGCCCAGGTTCTACAGGCACTGTGCTGATATATGGATTTCCCTCAATACAATTAATGACATCCTTGGGATTCATTCCCTTAAACTCATCAACCGTTTTTACCAATATATGTGCCAATATACTTTTTTGTCCTAACAGGTGCTTTACATTTGAAATAAAATGGTAATGGTTCTAATTTCATCTATTTCTCTGCAAGTGAACGATTGCCTCACAATGGCACGATACGTCCTGATTGATGTCAGTTTTCGGGAACCAATCCAGACTAATATAGAATGTTCCAAAATATCTCCGTTTGTTTGCGGAAACATATCAACAAATTCTGTAACAAAAAAGTATTGATACATTTCGCTATCCATATCACAGTCTGAACCTCGCCCGTCCACGGAAAAAGTTCAACTTTTTTATTTGTTTCTACTATTATAGTGAGTCCAATAGAAAAGTCAAATTTGACGAAAAACTGCCATCGTTTCCACCTTGTCCGTTCTTTGTACAGAGAACAGGTCAACAGCTTTTTTTCGCCCCGACTGATGACCCAACTCCCATGCACTCGACCTTGGCAAGCTGAAAATTTTAATGGCGATGCTGCTACTTCTTCGCATTCTCTTCCAGTTCCAGCATGTACTTATCAAAATCAGACATAAATAATCTGTCCTGAATGACACGATATTTTTCAAATTCGGTTTCAGCTTTTGCCTTTGCAATCTCAGCAGTGATTTTGCCTGCATCCTGAAGAACCTCTCTGTCATCAGCCATCAGGAATAGATCCAGTCGCTTTGACCAATCTTCCATCGTCATCGGAATATGACGTTCCGCACGGTCCTCTGCTAAGTCCAGATAAGCAGATACAATACGCTCCAGTGAACGCATTTCTTTCTCTGAAAGATAATTCTTCGCAATGCTCACATCGCTTTTTACAATCTTACCTTCCGGTGCTGCTGCCCAAGTGGTTAATCCCATATGTGGCTTATCAGCATCGACTCGCTCGTAAATCAACTCCGCTGCTGTATACCCATGAACCGCATAATGCATCTTGTTTTGGACCTTTGCAAAGAACTGTTTTGTTGTTTTTGCTGTTCGATCATAATCGAGAGCTGTAGCATAGATGTCTGTTATCTTCTGATAAAATCTACGCTCAGACAAACGAATCTCACGAATCTGCTCAAGCAAACGGTCGAAGTATTCTACTGTAAGCACAGATCCACCATTTTTCAGGCGTTCATCATCCATGACCCAGCCTTTGATGGTGTAATCCTTCACTATGCCATTGGCCCACTTGCGAAACTGCACTGCTCGTTCATTGTTCACCTTGAATCCAACCGCAATAATCATTTGAAGATTATAATGCTTTGTATCACGAGTCACCTGACGCGAACCTTCGGTTTGAACTATTCGGAAATTCCGAATAGTTGCAGACTCTTCTAATTCACTATCTGCATAAATCTTTTT
>CAKREH010000040.1 GCA_934317215.1 uncultured Roseburia sp. | reverse complement strand
CCAAAATTGATATCCCCTGCTTTGCCTGGAATTCACAGGCAGAACAAGGGCTTTTATTTTTTAAAGCGAAATCTCTGCGACTAAGACTTCTTTTTCTGGCGAAGTTCTCTAAAAAAAGCAGAAAGCATTGCCGAACATTCTTCCCCAAGCACACCCTTTTCGATTTCGACCTGGTGGTTAAACTGCTGCATCTGGAGCAGATTTAATACCGAGCCGGCGCATCCGGCTTTGGGATTCATGCTTCCGATCACCACTTTTTTCATCCGGCTCTGAACAATTGCGCCTGCACACATCTGGCATGGCTCTAACGTCACATACATCGTGCAGTCCTCTAACCGCCAGTCTCCTGTTTTCTTACTCGCTTTGCGGATTGCGGTCAGTTCCGCATGTGCCAACGTGTTACCTTCTGTATTTCTTCTATTATATCCGCGCGCAATGATCTTATCATTCTGCACGATCACGCAGCCGATCGGCACCTCATCCAATGCATACGCTTTTTTTGCCTGCCGTATCGCTGCTTTCATGTATTTCTCATCCTGATTCATGGACAGTTTCCCCGAAATGTTATACTATATAATATGCAATATTTTATCGCATTTTTTCATTTTTGTCGAGAAGGAGGCAATTTGCCCGATGCAGTGGAAAAACACTTCTTTAAAATATGAATTTCAGACGGAACGCCTGATTTTAAAAGTCTTAACTCCGGGCTCCGCAAACGCAGTCTTAAACTTCCAGAACCGCAACCGTGAAAGTTTTGAAGCCTACGAACCGACAAGACCTGCTAACTTTTATACCGCATCCTACCAGCAGGCAGTTTTAAAGTGTGAATGGGATCTCGCATTAAAACAGCAGTGTATCCGTTTCTATGTTTTCCGGAAGGATGATCCACAAATGATCATCGGAACCGTATGCCTGCACGACATCCGCTTTGCAGCATATTCCTGCACAGAGATCGGCTATAAATTTGACGCAGCATTCCGCCACATGGGCTATGCCTCAGAAGCGATAAAAAAAGTTATGTCACTTGCCTTTTATGACCTTCATCTTCATCGTGTATTCGCACGTGTTATGCCGGAAAATAAACCTTCCATCTACCTTTTGGAATCTCTGGGTTTTCAGTATGAAGGTGTAGAACGCGGCTGTTTTTTTATCCAGAACCGATGGGCAGATCATCTGCGCTACGCGTATCTCAACCCTTCCACCGACAATTGACAGCTGCATTGTTTACACACAGCCCCTGTCAAAAACGTCTCCATTTTGTCAGACAGTTATTCTTCTAAAAAACGATACCAGCAGCCAAACCGGTTTTCAACCTGCTCCGGCATAAATTCCGGGAATCCAAAGATGATCGCCATGACACGCTCCTGATTCTGATAAATGCCGGGCACCCCTAAAAACCATCTGCTTTGCGCATCTTCTTCTATTTTTCCCAATACCAGATACCGGTAATTAAAAAATCCATGTAACAGAAAACTGTTATTTCCGAGATACCAGTATTTTTTCGGGAGTTCACGAATATCTTTTAGTTCGATTTTGATACAGGTAATATTTTTTTCTGAGAACGGCGTGTTTGCCGGATGGCTTTTTAAAAACTGTTCCCAGATATCCTTCCACTGGTACTGTGGGAAAAAATTGCGCGCGGGAAGTTCTGTCGCGGCGAGTTCACTTTCATATTCCTGTGCAGACCGGGTGATCTGGGTTCTGTTTTCCTGCTGCTTTTTCATGCTGTCCTGCACGGACATTTTCCCTGCTGCCGGCTTGTTTTCTGTTTCTGATATAATTTTTTCTGTTTCGTGCAAAGTTTCTTTTGCATGCATATCTTCTCCTGCATGCATATCTTCTCCTGCATGCATATTTTTTCCTGCATGCATATCTTCTCCTGCATGCATATTTTTTCCTGCATGCATATTTTTTCCTGCATGCATATCTTCTCTTTTATGCAGGTTTTCTTTTGTATACACCTCTTCCTCCACCGGCGTTTTCTCTGGCTGGCTTTCTCTCCACTCCCCAAAATGCTCCATATCCACGGTAAGCGGCTCACCCTCCGTCCAGCGGCTCATGAAAATACGTCCATCTTCGCTGCGCAAAAAAATCCCGTCCATCTCGAAAAAACTGAGTGATGATGTCGGTATATGCATTGTTTTCATTGCTGTGGCAAAATCTCCAGCACCATTGCGGACATCCATTTCTCCGATCAGACTACCCTCCATCCGATTACCCTGTTTGCGAAACAGATAAACCCTGCAGTGCGTCTGCGCAGCATAGACACTACGCAGATGGATTTCAAGCCTGCACTCTTCTCCCCGCAGCTCAATCCTGGCAAATCCCGTATTACCTGCCTTTTTTGCATTTTCATATCCATATATATATGTAATAAACCGTTTCATTCCTGCCATAGGCAATCTCTCATCTCTGTTTTTGTTTTCTTCTATTTGTATTCCGTATTTTTATAAATTAGAACATAAACGATAACATCCATTGCCTGACGGTCTAAATATAACTACTTACTCTGTCCTTTCATTTTCATTGGTATCCCTCTTTTATTTCTCTCTTCTTTTGATACATTTTGTCATCTGCACGGGATCTGGTATCCTCGATATCCCGGTCTGTTTCCGGGTCAAACTCCGCATAGCCATAGGCAATCTGTATCTGTGGTATTGCATTTTTCGCATTAAACTCATCCTGTTCCTGCTTCATCTGCCGGAATAGCTCTTCCATATCTGAAGGATCATTCCCATAGATCACAACGCAGAATTCATCCCCACCGATCCGGTAACAATTTCCACAATTTCCAAACACATGCAATATGATCTCCGCAGCATTTTTGATATATGCGTCTCCGGCTGCGTGCCCCATCGTATCATTGCACTGTTTTAAATTGTTAAGGTCAAAAACAACGATCTTCGCCTTCTTCGGCCGCCTGTTTACCTTGAGCCATTCATCATATGCATTCCGGTTATAGAGCTTCGTCAGCATATCTTTGGTTGCAAGTTCTTCATAGATCTGCAGCTTCCGCCCTGCATCCACCTGCTCTGCCACCTGTCTGCATACTTCGACCGCAAAAATAATGATATAGATAAAAACACCATACATGCCATATATACTTGTCTGAAATGATCCGTAATAAAAGTGCAGCAGATCTGCCGCAAGCGTTCCCAGAAGAATAAACCCGCCAACCACAACAAACGGCAGATGGCGGTGCACCTTCGTTTTTCTGTACGCAGAAATCAGCATGACTATCGTATAAAGCAGCGCTATCCCCAACAGGACATGTGTGACCGTGTACATCTGCCGGAAGCCACGGATCCCTGTAAGCTGCAATATAAGCTGTACCGCCAGATTCAGATACGCCAGCATACAGATAATATCTGATCCCCACTTGTCCTCAACATCAAAGAATCCCTTGGTAAACCACACAAAGGACGGCACCATGAGTATCAGGGCTACCGCTGATACGAATACACTCTCAACTCTGACAGGAAACAGGATCAGAAGTGCAGCATCTGTCTCGTTCAGTGCCCAGGTTCCGGTCAGAAATGCAAAAGCGCCAAAATGCAGCAGAGTCTGCTTCATTTTCATTCTGGTCCGTGCGATCAGCCACCACAGTACCATGAAGAAACCCAATAATATCTCCAGTAGAAAGATAAATGTTACCGGCATGGATCTGTACAACATTCCGTTATACATCTGGGTATACCCGCCGATTGAAAAATCAATTTGCTTTTGTCTGACCTCCGGATAGACCGCACGGATCATAACCTGGATCTGTTCCGCCCCGGATGGTATCCCGACATAATTCCACATAACTCCGGGTGACACCTTTGGCATTGCCTGCTGTCCAACATGATAGATCAGCGTGTCATCAGCGTACACACTGACTTCCATATGCGCCGTATAAAAACGCAGACAGTCCTCTCCATCCTTTATCTCCTGTGCAGAAAATACAAACCTGCGGTTATCCTCATCTGTCTGGTATTCCCTGTCCGGAATAATGCTGCGGCAATATTTTTCCTGATGATTGTTGTCAAAAAAACTCAATGATAAAATAACAACATGCAGAATGACAAACACTGCCACTATGATATAAAATATCCTGCTCAGAATTGTCTTTACTTTCAAACTGCATCCCCCTTGCACTGCCATTTATTGTCAAAGCTATATTTCAATATATCACAAAACATTAGTTTATCAAAGATTAAACTGAAAAATCAAACCATCTTCATCTTGACATTTTTTCTCTGTGATTATATAATAATTTTAGTAACAATTACTATTATTAAGAAAGGATGGTAATATGCTGAAACGAAGTAAGCAGCGGGAGTCCATCAAGAAGTTTCTCATCTCGCGTTATGACCACCCTACCGCAGAGACCGTCTATATGAATATCAAGGAAGAATTTCCGAATATCAGTCTCGGTACGGTATACCGCAATCTGTCATTACTGGCAGATATCGGTGAGATCCAGAAACTGTCCACCGGAATTGGACCTGATCGTTTTGACGGTAATCCAAAGCCGCATTACCATTTTATCTGTAAGGAATGCGGGAGCGTTCTGGATTTAAATGTAACGGGACTGGATCATATCAATGTTCTTGCCGCACAGGACTTTGACGGTGAGATTGAAGGACATGTGACTTATTTTTACGGGAAATGCCCTTCCTGTAAAGCCAAAAGACAGACTTCCTGATCATTTTTCCCCAAAAAACTTCTAAAATAACATAAAATAATGTTGACAAAAAGAAGTTTTTCATTTAAAATCAGTAATAGTTACTGATATCAATTTAAAGCACACAGTAATAGATTTCAAATAAGCGGGGAAATCTATTACAGCAGACAAATAACATTTTTCAAAGAAAAGGAGATTAAAATTATGGCAAAGTATGTATGTACAGTATGTGGTTATGTTTATGAAGGCGATGCAGCTCCGGAGATCTGCCCGGTATGTAAAGCTCCGGCTGAAAAGTTCAAATTGCAGGAAGGTGAGAAAGTATGGGCTGCTGAGCACGTTGTAGGTGTTGCAAAAGGTGTCAGCGAAGACATCGTATCCGATTTAAGAGCAAACTTCGAAGGTGAGTGCTCTGAGGTTGGTATGTATCTTGCAATGGCTCGTGTTGCTTACCGTGAAGGTTACCCGGAAGTTGGTTCCTACTATGAGAAAGCTGCATGGGAAGAGGCAGAACACGCTGCGAAATTTGCAGAGCTGCTCGGTGAAGTTGTAACAGACAGCACCAAAAAGAACCTTCAGATGAGAGTTGACGCTGAGAACGGTGCAACAGCAGGAAAAACTGATCTTGCAAAACGTGCAAAAGCTGCAAACCTTGATGCAATCCATGATACCGTTCATGAGATGGCACGCGATGAGGCAAGACACGGAAAAGCATTTGAAGGACTGTTGAACAGATACTTCGGTTAATCTTTAAACCGCATAGACAATAAGCAATTCAAAGGATAGACAGTTGTCAGCTGTCTATCCTTTTCGTTTGAAAATCAATATATACTTTATGCCGGTTCCCCAAGTATGATCCGTATCAGGTTTTTATCCAGCATGATCGTCCGGTTCCACGGGTTCACGATAATTCCCTTTGCCTCTTCTGCGGCAAGTACCGCGCGGAATGCCTGCTCAATTCCTGTTAAAAATGTAGACATTACACTCCCGCTTCCCTTTAATTCTTCCTCAAAACTGGTAAATGCCGCCCACCAGCTATTGCCGTCCGGTGTCTGCACTGCCTGTATCTGCATCTGGTTCCCGCCCGTCGGCGGTTCCACCGCTACGATAAACTGACCGCCCTCTTTCATGCGTCTGCGTATCACTGTCAGGGTATGCGCTAACATCTCTTCGCTTGCCTCCTGCTGCAGTGCCGCGATTGCGGTTTCTATTTTTTCATTTCCCTGTAATCCCTCATCGATTTTATTGTTATCCATAAAAGCTCCATTCTTGCACGGTTTTTTCATAAGCTGCTCTCCGTTTCCCTACATATTATACCCTCTAATTTTCCTTTTCACAATCTGCTTTTCGCCGCACAGGAACAAAGAGCCGCTTGCGGGCTGCTGTTCAGACGCAGGCTTGACACTTTGCCGTCAAGCTATGCGCCGTAGTGTATATTGTTGCAAGATTACAGTCCTTCGATTTTTTCTTTTGTTTCTTTCTCTGCTGCCTCGGCAAATCCAAGTACGACCTTAAACAGATCTCCGTCCACATACAGACGGAATGTACCACCCATAAGATCCATCAGGCTGTTTGCGATTGAAAGTCCGAGTCCGCTTCCTTCCGTATTTCTGGATACGTCGCCCCGCACAAAACGTTCCATCAGTTCGTCACTGCTGATATTGAGCGGGTATTTTGACGTATTGCGGAAGGTGATAGACACCTGTGCCTCTTTTACTTCAAGATTGATGTAGACACGCGTCCCGCTCTGGGCATATTTGCAGATGTTATTCATCAGATTATCGATCACACGCCAGAAATGTCTGCTGTCCGCCATGATATAGACCGGCGTCTCCGGCTTCTCGATCACAAGATCAAGTCCTGCCGCTTTTGTCTTTTCCTCAAATTCCCCGACCGTCTGCGTCATGAATATCCCGGCTTCTAACCGCTCTAAATGTACCGGAAGATTTCCGGTGGATGCTTTGGACGCCTCGATCAGATCTTCGATCAGCTTTTTCAATCGGCTTGACTGGCGCTCTAACACCTCTAAATACTCCTGCGCTGTCTCGTTGTGCAGTTCTTCTTTTTCCAGCAGATCCACATAGTTGATGATCGATGTCAGTGGAGTCTTAATGTCATGGGACACGTTCGTGATCAGCTCTGTCTTGAAACGTTCACTCTTCATCCGCTCCTCGATCGCATGTGTCATGCCGTCGCTGATATGGTTGATCTGCTCTCCCTGTTCCTTAAATATACCGGTCATACGCTTTGTACGGATCTGATAGCCCGGCTCACCACCTGCAATTTTTTCCGTTCCGTTCTTTAACTGGTTTAACTGCACACAGTACCACAGGACCAGCGGATATAAAACCAGTTTTTCTAACAGCCAGAGTAAAAGGGCTATGTCTGAATTAAAAAACATCAATACCCCTATGCCCTCAAAAAATGCAAGTACCAGCATGACCAGGATCACTTTCCAGAGAAATCTGATATTTTCCCAGATCATCCGGGCGAACTGTCCGATTTTACGGAAAAGCTGGTAACACAGGGTATGTCTCCACCATTTTCCCAATTTTACCCGCACAGAAAAACTTAATAAAAACAGTAACAACAGCCATCCCATGCAAAGGGTTGCAACTGCAGTAACAAATAAGATAAACGGCAGATACGCAATATCGACATTTATCAGGAATATCGCTGCCACATAGAAAATAAATACCTCTGCCAGCACAGCCCCCACTGCAAAAACATCCAGCCACAGATGATCCCAGACAGTCGTAACGATCTCATCCGTTCCATTCCGGTGCCCCGCCGCACACATCAGAAATACAAAGGCTGCTGCTCCGATGATAAAACTTACAAACATTGTGACTAACGCCGTGTAACGCATGCTGTATACAAAATCCAGCAGGGTATTTGCCTGTACGTACCAGTCCGTACTGTTCCAGTCTGTCCCAACATTCTGCGGCAGGATCACAACCATCTGATAAGTGGTTTTCGGTGATGTGTTCCCCATGTTTACCCAGAGTGTATAGTTGCTGTCAAGATAATAATCCTCGTGTGTTGTATACGAAACGCTGGCATCTTCTTTGTTTTTTTCAGATGAGTCCACCCGGTCGACCTCATCCATGGATATCTCCCGGACTCCGTCTAATAACACATTTCCCCAGTGATTTACATCCATGCGCGTGCCATCAAACATGTCAAGCGTGACGTATTCTCCATTTGCAATATCATCCATGCCGCTGTCTGTGACATCCGTCAGTGGCGCTTCCGTCAGATCCACATAGTTGATGATCGATGTCAGTGGAGTCTTAATGTCATGGGACACGTTCGTGTTCAGTTCTGTCTTGAAACGTTCACTCTTCATCCGCTCTTCGGTTGATTCTGCTACTGTATCCCCGTCCGCAGCATCCGTCAGTGGTTCTTCCGTCGATTCTGCTACTGTATCCCCGTCCGCAGTATCACTCAATGCCACATCTGCAGCCGTTCCTTCCGCAGAAGCAGCATCGGTCAATGTCTCATCTGTAACTGTTCCTTCCGCAGAAGCAGCATCTTCTGTCCCGTCTGTGTGTTCAAACAGATACATTTTTTTCTCGGTATCATAAGTAAAAGCTGTGCTTCCATATCTGCCTATGTCCGTCTCAACCTTCTGCACCGGATAATACTCATTTCCCGCCAGATAAACAAAAACACCTTTTGCCTCATCATAGCAGATCCGGTCCGCATAGACGCTCATCCACGAATCATCCCCGGAATACATGAGCTGCACACCGCCGCCGGTCAGGAAATTTCCATTTGTGTATACAATCTGATCTTCGTCCGATAATTCCACACTGTTTGTATACACGTCTTCCAGACTGATCTTATCCGAAAAGTTGCGTTCCGCATATGATTTTTCATCATTCAGGTCAATCCCCTCGAGGCTGTCTGCTTTGATAATACCATATTTAAAATATTTGCTTTCTACAGAACCTGCCGGCTGTTCCCGCCTTACATCATCCACCGCGGACAGACCATATTCATAGGAAACATTTTCAAACCACTGCTTTCTTGTTTCATCCTTTGAATTTCTATAGATTCCCTCATCAAACATAAAGATCACACCCACCGCGCTGAACACAAAACACAGTGCACTGGCACTGAGCACGATCCAGGCAATGATCTTTGCCGCTGTCGATCCTCTCAAATTTTTCACTTTTCTCACACCTGTCCTTCCATTTTATAACCACGTCCCCACACAACTTTCAAATACCGCGGTTCTGCAGGGTTATACTCCACTTTTTCCCGCAGATGCCTGATATGTACCGCCACCGTATTCTCCGTTCCGTAGGGATTATCCTGCCATACCTGTTCGTAAATCTGGTTCGGGGAAAACACCTCTCCGGGATGCTCCATCAGAAGTTTTAAAATATCGTATTCCGTGCGTGTCAGAGAAATCTTTTCGCCGTCAAGCGACACCTCTTTGCTGCGGTCGTCAAGTTCGATCCCGCCGATCGAGAGAACATCTTTTCTGATGGCTCCGCCTCCGAGCTGCATATAGCGTCTGAGCTGTGATTTGACGCGCGCCTGCACTTCAATCGGATTAAACGGTTTGGTGATATAATCGTCCGCCCCGACAGTCAGTCCTAACACTTTATCTGTATCCTCACTTTTTGCTGTCAGTAAAATAACCGGAACATTGCTCGTCTCACGGATTTTCACCATCGCTGCAATCCCATCCATCTCCGGCATCATGATATCCATCAGTACCAGATGGATGTCCTGTTCCTTTAACACCTCAAGTGCCTCTTTTCCGTTATATGCTTCAAATACCTGATAACCGTCCGCCATCAGATAGATTTTTAATGCTGAAACAATGTCTTTCTCATCATCGCACACCAGTATACTGTACATGTTTTCCCCTTTTCCGCAGGTTTTTGATAGATTTTTACATAAACCTGTCTCTTTATGATCATGCTTTTATTGTAACGGAATAATTATGAATTTCCAATCAGTCAAAACATTAAGATTTGATGAAGTTGTACCTTGTATTCGAATAAAAGGAATGCTAATATAGGAAGGTAGTGCTCCCGGAAGTTTTTATTTTCCGGGAGTAAATTATGGAATTTTTTACACAAAGGTTAAACAAAGGAGGATTTATGGAAGAAAATAAAATGGGCGTCATGCCGATTGACAAACTCATTATCTCAATGTCCCTGCCGATCATGATCTCCATGCTCGTTCAGGCTCTCTACAATATTGTCGACAGTATTTTTGTTGCCATGATCAGTGAAAATGCCCTGACTGCTGTGTCTATGGCTTTCCCGATCCAGAATCTTATGATTGCTGTCGGTGTCGGAACTGCCGTCGGCGTAAATGCGCTTTTAGCCCGCTCCCTGGGAGAAAAGGATACCGAAAAAGTAAATAAAGTCGCAGAAAATGCTGTATTTTTAATTCTTGTCAGCTATCTGCTCTTTCTGATCATCGGTCTGTTTTTTGCAGAACCGTTTTTCCGCAGCCAGACAGATATTGAAGAAATCATCGTTTATGGAAAACAGTATCTGACGATCTGCTGCTGTCTTTCTTTCGGTATTTTTACGCAGCTTATGTTTGAGCGTATGCTGCAGGCAACCGGAAAAACCATTTATACCATGTATACACAGGGTGTCGGTGCGATCATCAATATCGCTCTCGATCCGGTTCTCATCTTTGGTCTGTTCGGTCTGCCGAAAATGGGCATTTCCGGTGCTGCCGCTGCAACCGTCATCGGACAGATGATCGCCGGTATTCTGGCAGTTGTTTTAAACCATACAAAAAATAAGGAAGTACAGATTGACCTGCACCATTTCCGCCCGGACAAAAATATTATCGGACAGATTTATGTGATCGGTGTTCCTTCTATTGTAATGCAGGCGATCGGTTCCGTGATGAACTACGGTATGAACCGTATCCTGATCGCGTTTTCCTCCACTGCAACCGCGGTGTTCGGCGTTTACTTTAAACTGCAGAGTTTCGTATTTATGCCGGCTTTTGGTTTAAACAACGGTGTCATCCCGGTTATGGCATACAACTACGGTGCCGGAAATAAAGAGCGTGTCACAAAAACTTTAAAACACTGTGTTGCCTACGCAGTCGGTATCATGGCAGTCGGCCTGCTTTTATTCCAGCTCTTTCCAAAGCAGCTTCTCTCCATGTTTCAGGCTTCCGACACAATGCTCTCCATCGGTGTCCCTGCGCTGCGTATCATCAGTTTAAGTTTCCTGCTTGCCGGCTTTGGAATCTCCTGCAGTAGTATTTTCCAGGCACTTGGAAAAGCAGTCTACAGTATGTGCATTTCCATTGCAAGGCAGTTGGTGATCCTGCTTCCGGCAGCATACCTGTTAGCACAGTCCGGCAATGTCAATCTGGTATGGTGGGCATTCCCGATCGCAGAACTGGTATCTGTGTGTGCAACTGCATTTTTCTTAATGAAGATCAACCGGAGTATCGTGAGCAAGATCGGGCAGTAACATCGGACAGTAACATTACAAAAAAATCCCGTATGAGACTGATTTTAAAAATCATCCTCACACGGGATTTTTTACTGCTCTTTTATTTCTGGTTTGCCGGTTCCATATTGACGGAGCGGCCTTTGATCTTTGCATTTTTCATGGCATCTAAAACTTCTTTTCCGTATTCTCTCGGCACTTCCACGAATGTGTATTTATCATACATATCAATGGCTCCGACAAGTTTACCCGGCATGCCGGATTCGCCTGCGACTGCACCTAAGATATCGCCCGGTTTCACGCGGTCTTTTTTACCGATGTTGATAAACAGACGCACCATGCCCTCTTCAGCTCCGGTATTGTCAAAATCAAAAGAATCCTCTCTGTCATTGTCAAGATTGATCTGTCCTAACGCCTGTTTTAAGAATGCTGCTGCAATGTCCATTGCAGTATAATCAGATTCGTTGATCTGCTTTTCGATGATATCGATCGTATCTTTTAAATTTTCCTCGTCGATAATTCTTCCGATTTCTTCCATGACCTTCTCAGCCTTGATCTGTGCCACATCATCCGTGGACGGGATCGGCATTGCAACGATCTTGGTCTTGCAGTAACGCATGATATCTTTTAATTTGTATACTTCTTTGCCTTTGACGAAAGTAAACGCACGACCGGTTCTTCCGGCACGTCCGGTTCTTCCGATACGATGAACATAATATTCGTCATCCTGTGGAATATCATAATTGAATACCGCTTCCACGTCATCCACATCGATACCTCTCGCTGCAACATCGGTCGCGATCAGGATCTCTGTTTTTCCGGTACGGAAACCGCGCATCACACGGTCACGCTGTGTCTGCTTCATATCTCCGTGCAGTCCCTCTGCAAAATAGCCGCGTCCCTGCAGTTCCTCAGTCAGTTCGTCCACCATACGTTTTGTGTTACAGAACACCAGGGAGAGTTTCGGATTATAATAATCAAGGAGTCTGGTCAAAACTTCGATCTTGTCTTTTCTCTTTACATCATAGTAATACTGCTCAATGTTCGGAACGGTCAGCTCTTTTTTTACCACTTTGATCGTCACGGCATCGTGCTGGTATTTCCTGGTGATATCTAAGATCGGCTTTGGCATGGTCGCAGAAAATAACACCGTCTGGCGTCCTTCCTCCGGGATATATTCTAAAATCGTCTCAATATCCTCACGGAATCCCATGTTTAACATCTCGTCTGCCTCATCAAGTACGATCGTGTTCACTGCCTCACAGCGGATCGTCTTTCTGCGCAGATGATCCATAACACGTCCCGGTGTGCCGATAATGATCTGTGCCCCACCCTTCAATGCCTTGATCTGACGGCTGATCTCCTGTCCGCCGTACACCGGAAGGATCTTTACACCATGCATATATTTTGCAAGTTTACGGATCTCATCCGCCACCTGGATGGCAAGCTCTCTTGTCGGTGATAAGATGATAACCTGCGTCTTTTTATTATTCGGATCTACTTTATGCAGTACCGGGATTCCAAATGATGCCGTCTTTCCGGTTCCTGTCTGTGCCTGTCCAATGACATCCACACCGGACATCACAACCGGAATTGCCTGACTCTGGATTGGTGTTGCCTCTTCAAATCCCATTTCTGCTATTGCACGCAATACCTGCGGATATAAATCTAACTGATCGAATCTAACTGTTTCCATATATTTCCTTTCTATAGAAACGTGCGCCATTGGCGCGCGTAAAACAAGGGGCTGATCAACAGCCCCCATAAGCGCAACAGTCTGAATGATAACACGATGCCCGTACTTTTGTCAAGAAATTCCCCTGCGCAACAGATCACATCAAATGCGGATTTTCGGGAATTATGTACCCCAAACCTCATCTTTCGACAAAAATCGTCATCGATTTTTGGTCTGGGTGTTACTTCTTATTTAAAAGCAATCGACAATCATGTATATTATCCATTCTACTGCATTATTTTTTACTTCCGGTTTTCCGTGTGAAAAACTCGATTGCATATTTTTATTTCTATCTGTTATATTCTATGCCACATTCATAAAATGTTTCCTGTTTTATTTGTCACTCACATCAGCTAAGTGTCCCAGTGTAAGATCATTTCTGGATTTTTTCTTAACCTGATAAAGCATCGCATCTGCCGCATGCAGAAAATCCCAGCTCTTTGTATCATCTTTCGGAATATCATAACAGATTCCCTGTGAGATTGTCACGATAGGCATTGCCTTAGAATATGCATGTTGGATTCCAAGATCAATGATCCGCTGCCGCAATCTCTCCGCCGTATGTCTGACCGCTTCCTCCGTCATATTCTGATAGAGAATGATAAACTCATCCCCTCCATATCTCGCACAGAATATCGTATCATTCTGCATCAGCTCAAGCTGCTTTGCGATCCGCTTAATGCACTCATCCCCTGCCTGATGTCCATAGTTATCATTATACTGCTTAAAATAATCGATATCCAGAATCTCCATGGCAAGCGGCGTCTGCTCTGATAATGCTTTCTCAAATACCTGATCCAGATAATCATTAAGGCGGAACCGGTTTGCCAGGCGCGTCAGTGCATCCGTCTCTGACTTTTCCAGAAGCCGGATATTTGTTTCTTCCATCTCAAGTCTTTTTTTGTTCGCCCGCTCTAAAGACTCCCGCACATCAAGCATATTAGCGATCATCGCCTGTTTTTCTTTTTGCATGATCTCGGACAACTCGTAGTACTGCCCCGCAGCCTCTAAATATGCATCATTATCCTTATGCATACGGTAAAACTTAATTTTCAGGGAAATGACCTGTCTCTGAAGATTGACGATCTTTGCCTGCCACGTTAATGGCTCTAAGATCCCTATAACACGCAATAATGCATCATCATTTCCTATTTCAAGCAAAAGCTGGCTGAACGCATAAAGATCAATGAAAATATCCATAATCGGAATATCCGCATTGATCTCCTCACAGATCAGCCGGATGCATTCATCACGTGCCTCCGTCTTTCCCGTTACATGACACACCTGTGCCTTAAAACAGCGAAAACTGAGCAGTTCAATCCCATCAATATGATCTGCGCACTCATCAGAAATGAGCTCTGCATAATGTGCTGCACGCTCCGGCATACCCCGATACAAAAAACCGGTTCCCATTCCTATATAAACACAGGTGATCAGGCGGTAATTTTTATCATCTTTCGCAAAATCTTTTACATGCTGGCCACAATTTTCAAAATATCTCTGTGCCTCTAAATATTGCCCACAGGATAAATATAAATTTCCAAGATTTATATCTATCATGGTTTCTTCTTCTTTTAACTGGTATTTTGTACAGAAATTCAGTCCGGTCAGATAATAATCAAGTGCGATCGGCTCATTTCCCCGATTGATCGCCGTAATTGCCATCAGATTATATGCACGCGCCACAAGCTCCCACTGATTTGATTCATTCAGATAAGATACGCCTTTGCTGATGCAGAAAAAAAACTTTTCACTTTCATTTAACAGATAATAAGTCTCTGCGCTGTAATAGTATGCAAATCCAAGCAGTTTTGGATCGTTTTTTTTCATTGCATACTGTTCAATATCATAACAAAACTTCAATGTCCGTTTTGCATCGTTTCCCCGGCTGTCGTACACTCCCTGTATCCATGCGCGGACAACTTCATCATATCCGTCGTATTCCATGTGCACTGCCTCCTCTCATTCCACAACAGACATTTCTTTTCACTTTTTCTCTCTAAAAAGAATGCCATTCTATTATAAAATAGGACTGTGTCTTATTCAAGGAAGAATGCTTTTTCTTTTATTCGAAATATGCTACCGGATCCACGGGTGTGCCATCTTTATCAAGTTCAAAATACAGATTGCTTCCCTCTACCGTGAAGTATTTCGTCGGCTCTCCAACATATCCTAATACATGTCCTGCCTCCACATAATCTCCCTTTGCAAAATTCAGTTCCTTTAACTGTCCGTAAACTGCCTCATAGCCATCACCCAGATCGACCGTAACCGTACAGCCTGTCACCTCATCATTTTCAATACTCTTAATCTGGCCTTTGGCAACTGCATAGACTTTATCATTGACCTCACCTGCAATGATCACTGCCGGATTATATTTATACTGGTCAAGCGTCGGGAAATAAACCGTGGAATCCATGCTGTAATTGATGATCACGTTTCCCTCCATCGGCCAGAGCAGCTCCTCCGAAAAATGAAGTGTCTGTGCTTTGCCTGTCGTCTGAATGCTCTGTGCTGCTTCTGTCTCTTCCGTTTCCGCTGCATTATTTTCTTCTGCAAGTTCCGCCGTCACGGCAGGATCATCCAGTTCATTCTCCATTTCATTTAAAGACTGTTTTGGAGGAACCAGCGCAGATGCCTCGGCAGACTGCTCCGAATTCTCCTCTGCTGCAATATCATCTGCCTGTTTCTGCATTTCTTCTGCAAGTTCGGCTTCCATCTGCTCCCGTTCCTTTTCCTGTTTGCTGCTGTATAACGCAGTCGTTCCAACTGCCGCTAAAGCGATCAGCAGCCCCGCAATCACATATTGTCTGTACCCCAAAAAACCTTTCTTTTTCATTATTTCTCACCATCCATTATTTATTTTTAACCATAGTGTTTCCACATCCCGGATGGTTTATACGATTGTTTTTTATTTCTTTTCTATAAATTTTCCGCCTGCCCGATCACTGCTCCCTTATAAAAATAAGCAAGGATCTCCTGATAACCGTATCCCTCTTTTGCAAGTTTCTCTGCTGTATTCTGGCTCAATCCAAAACCATGTCCCATGCCCCTTGCCACGATGCGCACATGATCGTCCATTTCCGTGATCGTAAAACAGGCAGATGGAAGCTCTAATGCATGGCGGAACTGCTCTCCATCGTATGTTTCCCCCGCAACTTTAATTTTTGTCACATACTCTGCCGCATCACGGCTTACGATCTCAATCTGTGTCAGTTCCGTCAGCACAGCATCAGGATATGCCGCACGGCATTTTTCCAGGAACTCCTCTTTTTCATAATAATATACGGAAAGATAGCCTTCCGCCGTTGTATCCCCATGGCATTCTGCCATGACAAGATATGGCATGTCTGCATCCTCATATAATTCTGACATGCTGCGTGTCCGCCCGCTGCTGATCGCATGATATGCCGCATATATGTAAGTTCCGTTATATAAGAGTGTCTCCCCCGCCGTCGCTTCCACACACGATTTCAGTTTCTGATAATTTTTATCAAAATTTTCTCCCCAAAGCTCCTGCTGCTGATCCGGAGACATTCTCTCCGGTTCCTTCGTCCCTGCCTGCATGGCATCATACAGATTCGTTCTGGCAATCACACATTGTGCTTTGATCGTTTCCGCTGATTTATCAATCCCGATCTCCTGCGCCACGATCTGCAGGACTTTCATCTCAGTTTCTTCATCCTCATCCTTACTGTCTCCACTTTGTGTCTCTGCCTGTCCTGACAAGGTATCTTTTTTATTTTCCTGATGCTCCCGGACTTCCCGCTCCATACCCTCTACACTATCTATGGTATTCCATACTTCCTGCGCCCCTTCCTTTCCATAAATAAGGTTTTCCAGACGCATTCGCTGCATCAGTGTTGTGATAAAAACCGGCACCAGTAATATCAGACATATTCCTTTCAGCCAGAAACCTGCACGTTTTCTTCGTCTTTTTCCCATAAAAAAATCTCCCTGTCCATTTAATATATGAAACAGAGAGACTTCTCATTCAGATTTTTTACATCACATTCATTACCAGACTAAATGCCTGCATCATTACAAATCCGATCTCTGCCATGATCAGCAGTGCATAAAGTACGGTATACACGATTGGAAACGCCATTTTGCGTTTTAAAAGATGTGCCCGCCATACATAATAACCAGGCTTTAAAAAGATTGCAAACAGGATCAGCCCAAGTATTTTATAATTCTGCTTGTTGATCTTTACAATGTCGATGACAACAAAAATAATGTATGCCGCAAGCAATGCATAATTAAGCAGAGAAAATATCACATAACTTCCACTGTACATCACATTCATATAGCTGCCATCCATAATGCTGTCATAAGTCATTGCCTGAAATACAGATGATGTCGCAACCATGCTGATGATCTCACGCAGCGGCATTACGATCAGTAACAGATAGCAGAAAATATCAGAAACCGGGCCATGCTCCTGCGGTGTCCATGTATTCTGGCCGTACTGCGGATTGCCATACATCTGCTTTTCCCCGTTGTACTGCTGATTGCCGTAAGTCTGCTGTCCGTTGTTATACTGCGGATTGCCATAGGTCTGCTGACCTCCATTATACTGCTGATCCCCGTAAGTCTGCTGTCCGTTGTTCATGTTCTGATTTTCGTCCATAGCCTTCTCCTTTTTGATTTTGCTTTATTTTTTCTGTCTGCTGCCGATGATATTGGAAAGAGCTGCAAACTGCTCTAACGTGAGCGCCTCCCCCCGGATGGTAAGCGGCTCCCCAAGCTCTGCGATACACTCCTGTATCTCTTCCTTGGAAAGATGTACCTGCGGCGCATTCGACAATCCGTTCGCCAGTGTTTTTCTTCTCTGGTTAAATGATGCCCGGATAATGTGAAACATCAGTTTTTCATCATCCACCTGCACCGGCACCTCCTCGTGTCTGGTCAGCCGGATCACCGCACTGCCGACATTCGGGCGCGGCATAAAGCAGTTTGGCGGAACATTGGCAACGATCTGGGGTTTTGCATAAAACTGTACTGCTAACGACAGCGCACCGTAATCTTTTGTTCCCGGCCCTACCTGCATACGGTCTGCAACTTCCTTCTGCACCATGACTGTAATGCTGTCGATCGGAACATGGCTCTCAAAAAGTCCCATGATGATCGGAGTGGTAATATAATAAGGAAGATTTGCAACGACCTTGATCGGCTTTCCTCCGTTTCTTTCCATTGCAAGTTTTGCGATATCCAGTTTTAAAATATCCTGGTTGATCACAGTCACATTATCATAAGCGCTCAATGTATCCTCTAAGATCGGGATCAGATTGGTATCAATCTCTACCGCAGTCACTTCCCTGGCATTTTCGCACAGATACTGTGTCATCGTACCGATACCCGGACCGATCTCAAGAACAAAATCATCCTTTGTCACTCCCGCAGCCTCGACAATCTTCTCAAGAACATGCGGGTCGATCAAAAAATTCTGCCCGAATTTTTTCTGAAAATTAAAATGATATTTCTGCAAAACCGCAATCGTATTCTGCGGAATCCCTAATGTAGCCATAAAACTCCTCTCAATCCTCCCGGTTACTTAACATTTCCTCAAACAGCGTATCTAAAAACTCTGTATACAACCCGTTAAATGTCTCATGAAAAGTCTGTGCCACACTTGCATCTCCCTGACCCGTCATCTGTGCCTCCTCAAAAAGTGCAAATGCCGTTTCATAAAGCTCCGGATTTTTATCATAAAATACTTCCGTCAGTCCATCCTGAAAAGCAAACTGCGCCTCCTGGGAAAGATTGTCTTTGAAATCTTCCTTGGAAATACAGCCTTTCTCCTCATAATCAGAAAGATAAATATGTCCCTCTGCAGATTTTACAAAATCGCGAAATACCGTTGCCACATCCTCGTATGTAACAGGAACATAATTCTCATTCCAGTATCTGTCAAATGTTTCCCTGTCCGGAAAGTGTGAAAAAATATTGTTATCCATGTTATTCTCCATTTCTGCGTGTGAAAATTCTTATGTTTCACACTATTCTCCATTTCTGTGTATAAAATATTGTATACAATAAACAGACTGCGCATTCCATGGGCAGACCTGTCGCCATAAATATACAAACAGGATGCCATCACGGTCTGTCCGTCTCTGACACCCTGTCTCTCATTATATACAAAAATCATATATAAGGCAAAGATTTATTTTTCATCGTGGAACATTTCGATGACACTGTTCAGCCGCACAATATTTTCACGGTTATTGTCCACAAGCGTTTCATTTCCCTGGACAATTCCGGAAACCTCAAGTGTTTTCTGTGCAATATCCGTCACACCATCAGCCGCCTCGGAAACCGTCGAACTGACACCCTGCATGGCATCTGCAATCTCAACGATGGAACTTAACAGTGTATTGATCTGTCCGCTGATGGCAGACATATCATCATCAAATACGGTTGCATCTTTCGTATACTGGTCTGCAACCCCCATAAAGTCCTCATAATCTTTTAGTACTGTCTGCTCTAAGAAATCCGTACTTTCCTTTAAGCATCCTGTCATATTTGCCACAGCCTGGTTTACCTCGGCAATGATCTCATTGATACTGCCGACCGTCGTGGATGTCTGGGCTGCCAGCGTACCGATCTCTCCGGCAACGACTGCGAATCCCTTTCCTGCCTCTCCGGCTCTTGCCGCCTCGATCGAGGCATTTAATGCCAGCAGATTCGTCTGGCTTGAAATTTCAAGGATTGCCTGTGTAAACTGGTTGATCTTTTCTACTGCTTTTGCCTGCTCCATGGCAGCTTCTGTTTTCTGCTGTACATTTTCGTACATCTGAACCGTTTTTTCGCTTGCAGCCTGCGTCTTTAACTTAAGCTGACCTGCGCGTTCCTTTACCTCAACAGAGGACTCCCGTCCCTCCTTTGAATACCGCTCAATATCTGTCGCACGCTCTTTGATATCACTGACCGTGGTGTTTACCGTCTCCATCGTCGCCGCTGTCTCTTCCATTGCTGCTGCAAGTTCCTGCGTCGTGTCTGTGTTGACGCTGCTCATTTCACGCACACGCTTCGTCGTGTCAGAAAGCTGTTCTGTGGTATTTCTAAGATCTGTGTATACATGGCGGATATTTCCTACCATTTCACGGAGATTCTTGCGCAT
Organism: uncultured Roseburia sp.; assembly: GCA_934317215.1. Lineage (GTDB taxonomy): Bacteria > Bacillota > Clostridia > Lachnospirales > Lachnospiraceae > Roseburia. The sequence goes on along the minus strand of CAKREH010000040.1, from coordinate 9,395 downwards.
GTTATGAAGTGATATCGCCATTCTTCCGGTTTCATCTTTTCTTTTATAAAGGTGCTGGTTCGCCGGATTGCTTGCAAATTCAAAGTCTGCTGTCTGTTTTACAATTCCGTCAATCTGGGTGATCGGCTTTGTGATTGTAAATCCGAGTACTGTACCGATAATTATGGTAAGTATCATTGCAAAAGCTGCTCCTCCAAATATCTGCCCTGCAAGCTGTTTCGATTTTGCCTGCAGCTCAGTCTTTGGAGCAGTAAGAACAAATTTCATGCCATTTTCCAACGTCCGGTAATACATGACCTTATCCTTGCCCTGATATGTATAAGAAACGGCAGTCTCTTCCGTCTGCCCATTTCCCAGCGCATCCACTACAGCCTGCAAACCACTGTCTGCATCTGCAAGGTTACTTCCAATCTCAAGATCTTTGTGATACATTACCTCACCGGAATCATTGGCAAGGAAACCATAACCACTGTCAAATATACTTAAAGAATCAATCGTATTTGTAAATTCACTGAAATCAATATCCATTCCAATGATACCAATGGACTCTCCATCCACCTCAATCGGAATAACATAAGAAATCATGTACACACCGATGTTAGAATTCAGATATGGTTCCATCCAGGTTTCTTTTCCGTTCTGTACCGGAATATAATACCATCCGACATGCTCCACATCACTCGGATCATACATGGAAAAGTCCGTTGGCGTCACACTCTCAAATTCACTGTCACTGTTGTTCCTTGTAAGGAAAAGCCCGCTTGTCGGTTCCGTAAATTCAGGGTTATAACGGATATACGCTGTGAGTGCTCCCTTTGTGTTCTGTGCAGACTGCATCAGGATAGGAAGCATCTGCTTTGTATAAGTATCCACATAATCCCTGCTTGTCCGAAAAGATGCTGCATGTTCCAGTTTGGCAACTGCAATGCTGTATACCATTTCCACTGACTGTGAAACATTCTGCATCATGGTATCAAGTTCATCGCTCTGACTCACACACTTAAGCTGCATTTCCTGCTGTGAATCTTCATAAGAAGTGCTGACTGAGTTTACAATACTGATCGCCCCACAGATAAATGTAGATACCAGCGAACAAAGTATTACGGTTACAATAATTTTAGTTTTTATTGATTTCATACCAATTTCCCCCTCTGCACAGATTCCTGCTGTTGACTCAATTTTACCATATCCGACTATATTTTCAATAAAATACAAACTGTTTCGTTATGTTTTCGTAGATTGTAAAAATTATATGCTGTTTTTTTACTCATTTTATCGAACATATTTTCGTTTTTCTATTGCATGTGTTTTGATTTTGTGTTATATTGATTTTATCGAACATTCGTTCTGTTTTTAGTGATATGCGACCGATAATCCAAACCCGTTTATATGTAACCATGAAAATATGAAAAGACCATGAGAAATGGAGCTTAGTATGAACATTCAGCAAAACATGTCCCTGATGGAAAAACTTTCTATACTTACCGCCGCCGCAAAATACGATGTTGCCTGTACTTCCAGCGGTGTGGACCGCCGCGGCAATGGCACCGGTATGGGGAACTCCCTCGCCTGTGGGATCTGTCACTCGTTCTCTGCGGACGGGCGCTGTATTTCCCTGCTCAAGATCCTCTTTACCAATGAATGTATTTTTAACTGCACCTACTGCCAGAACAACTGTAACTCCGATGTGAAACGTGCTTCTTTTACCCCCGATGAAGTCTGTGAACTGACGATGGAATTTTACCGGCGTAACTATATCGAAGGACTTTTCCTGAGTTCCGGCATCATGATCAATCCCAATTATACGATGGATCTGATCTATCAGACGCTCTATCGGCTGCGCAATGTCTATCATTTTAACGGCTATATCCATGTCAAGGCGATCCCCGGCGCGGATCCCGTCCTCGTGGAAAAAGCAGGATTTCTTGCCGACCGCATGAGTGTCAATTTAGAACTTCCGACCGCCGACAGCTTAAAGAAACTGGCTCCCTATAAGTCCAGAACTACTATTTTAAAACCAATGCGCCAGATCCAGAACCGCATTACGGAAAATAAGGATGAACTTGCCATTTACCGCAAAGCACCGCGTTTTGTCCCCGCCGGTCAGAGCACACAGATGATCATTGGTGCCACTCCGGAACACGATTATGAAATCATGCGCGTTGCTGAGACACTTTATCAGAAGTTTGACTTAAAGAGAGTTTTTTACTCGGCTTTTGTCAATGTAAACCACGACTCAAACCTGCCGGTTCTGCCGGGTGGTCCGCCTCTTTTACGTGAGCACCGCCTCTATCAGGCAGACTGGCTGCTGCGCTATTATGATTTTAAAGTGGATGAATTACTGACCAAAGAGCGCCCGGATTTCAATATCTATCTGGATCCAAAATGTGACTGGGCACTCCGTCACCTGGAGTATTTTCCGGTTGAGATCAACCGCGCCGATTATCACACCCTTTTGCGGGTTCCCGGCATCGGTGCAAAATCTGCCTCACGCATCGTAAAGGCAAGACGTATGAATAAACTCGATTTTTCCGACCTGAAAAAGATCGGTGTCGTACTAAAACGTGCCCTGTACTTCATCACCTGTTCCGGTCACATGATGTATCCCACCAAACTGGACGAAGACTATATCTGCCGCAATCTGATTGCTGACCGTACCCAGATTCCACGCGAAATACGGGAGGCAGGGTATCAGCAGCTCAGTTTGTTTTCCTGATGATGCTGAATGGAGATTAATATGTACACATTTATCTGCGAAGATTCTCCCAACGGGATTTTTTCCGGCATTTATGATGCATGGGATTTTAAAATAAAACAAAATAATATTTCCTGCAAAGATAACACATCCGCCCTGCAGCATCCCACTGATTCCACACACACCTGCTCGCACGAAGATATCCACATTGTCTGCCATGAACCGGACAATTATCAACTGTTTTATGAGTATATCCGTGTGGAAACTTCTGCAGAGAAAGCAGATAAAGTTGCCCGCACCATACAGCGCAGGCTTGGCAGTGAATTTTACGATATCATTTTAAATGCAATCCTCTCCATTGTTCCTGCAAAAGAGAATGACTTAGACAAAGCCGATGCCATTTACCACACTCTTGTACTTGGTCTGAATACAGCCGCCGGAGCACGCGCCATCCATGATCTCTCCAATCCTTATGTCCACCGCCTGTTTACACTGTCGCGCGCTACCGCAAATGATGCTCATCACCTGCTCGGCTTTCTTCGTTTTTCGGAACTGGAAAATGGTGTTTTATTCTCCACGATCCATCCAAAAAATAATGCCCTGCCGATATTAGCAGAGCACTTCACCGATCGTCTCCCACAGGAGAATTTTATGATATATGATGAGAACCGGCAGCTTGCCGCAGTCCATGCCGCCGGCAAGAACTTCATGCTGGTGGATGCCTCCGGCATAGATCAGGACCTTTTTAAACGCACCTCTGAAAAAGAGGCTGCGTATCAGAAACTGTGGCTGACCTTTTTTGACCAGATTGCGATCCAGGCGCGGGTCAATCCAAAGCTTCAGGTGCAGAACATTCCGAAGCGCTTCTGGGGAGATACGCCGGAACTTGGCAGAAAATAAATTACATGATACGAAACAATTTCTCCGCATTTTCCCTCGTCGCCTGTTCCACTTCCTCTGGCGTGATTCCTCTTAATTCCGCGATCTTTGCGAGCACAAACGGGATATAGGAAGAATCGTTCCGCTCCCCGCGGTGCGGCTCTGGCGCCATATACGGACAGTCTGTCTCAAGGAGGATCCTATCAAGCGGGATCTCCTGCACGGTCTCCTTTAATTTCTTCGCATTTTTAAAGGTCACAACACCGCCGACACCAATATAGTATCCCATTTTTATAAATTCCTGTGCCATCTCTTTCGAATAGGAATAACAGTGGATCACTCCCGGTATTTCCTCCGCATGTACTGATTTCATGACTTCCATGGTATCTGCTGCCGCATCCCTGGAATGGATGATCACCGGAAGCGCTGCTTCCCTTGCCAGTTTCATCTGCTCCGCAAACCAGTACCTCTGCTGTTTTTGTACTTCCGGCTCTTTATCCCAGTAATAATCCAGACCGATCTCTCCGACCGCAACGACTTTTTCCTTTTGGGTCTGCTCCCTTAACCATGCAAATGTTTCCTCATTTAAGCCACTGATATCGCTCGGATGTACCCCGACTGCTGCATAGACAAACGGATACTTTTCAGACAGCGCAAGCGTTGTTTTGGTAGATTCGATCGAGGCACCGACATTGATGATCGTGCCCACACCGCGCTCCGGCATAGAAGTGATCAGCGCATCCCTGTCCTCCTCAAACCGCTCATCATCATAGTGTGCATGTGTTTCAAATATCATAATCTTCTTCACTCCTTTAGTCTCTATTTTAACATATCACTTTTTATTTGCGGTCATTATTCTTTCTCAGATCATTGATGATCACCTGGATGTGTGAGAGCTGTTCTAAAGTCAGCCCGCTGACCTCAAGATAGCTTCGCCCATCCAGTTCTAAGAGATAATCTGTGCTGACGGAAAAAAAGCATGCAATCTTAATTAACATATCGATGGACGGAAGTATATTATCATTTTCCCAGTTTGAAACACTCTGTTTCGATACACCAAGTTCCCTCGCAACATCAACCTGGCTTAAATTTCTTGATTTTCTTAAATTATGGATCACTTCTCCCAGCATACGCTTTCTGCATTTCCCCCTATAAGTTTCCTTTGCGCCTGTCTCCCCACTCCCAGACTTTTTTTCGTTTTGTATTTTTTTCATATTAGGTAAGTATTATGCGCACAATAGCCATTTACAAAATACTTTAGTATTGTTATAATTGACTCAAAGAAAGGAGATGAGGTTATGAAAAGACATGTTTTATGTTGTCTGCTTTTACTTTTTACCACCATCTTTTTCGTCTCTTTTTCACCTGTTCCCACTTTTGCATACTCCTACTACGATGAAGATGAAAATACAGACGGAACAGAAGCAGACGACGAGGATGACACGGAAGATGACACCGAGAGCATTGCCAATGACGAAGACGATGAGAACATTGCCAATGACGAGGACGATGAGGACGAAGGGTTCACCGTTTATTTCAATGAGAACGGTGGCGATATCACCAGTTCCTTCAATACGATTCAGGTTACCACTGGCGCATCTTACGGTGAACTTCCCACAGTATCCAGGAGCGGTTTCTCATTTCAGGGCTGGTATACCAAAGAAAAGGGCGGCACGAAAATCACGGCAGAAACCATCTGTACCCTCACAGATGATGCGACCCTGCATGCCCACTGGAAATCGACCGGCGGCTATACGATCACTTATATTTTAGACGGGGGCGTTAACAACTCAGCAAACCCGGATGAATTTAAGAAAAAAAGTAAAACCATTACGCTCAAAGATCCTTCACGGACGGATTTCACTTTTGGAGGATGGTTTACGGACAAAAAATATACCAAACCGGTCACATCCATAAAAAAAGGAACCACCAAAAATATCACTCTCTACGCCAAATGGCTGGATAACCCACGCATCAGCAAGGCTTCCAGCTCCAAAAACAAGGTTCTTTTGACCTGGGTAAAATGCGACGGAGCACTGAAATACAAAATTTATCAGTCCACCTCACCAAATGGAAAGTTCCGCGCCTGCGCGACTGTAACCGGCACAAAGGCAACGATTCCAAATCTTGCCTACAAGAAGAATTATTATTTCCGCATTTCAGCCGTGTACAAGGTATCCGGAAAAATTGTCACAACCGAGGCGAGCCCCTTAGTCAGTGCATATTGCACCAAAACGTCATCCGGCAGTAACTCTTCCCCATCCAAAACACCGCAGGGAAATGCCGCAAACGTTTCCTCCGGTATGCCTTATTATTATCAGCTGGATGGCTGGAAGTTTTCCTATAATGAACGTCTTGTTTCCTGTTTCTGCTGTGCCCCTGCCATGGTACTTCACGCAATGGGATACGACTGTGACCCGAACAAGCTCTATGACGTCATGGGAGGTGTCGCATTTAACAGTGCAAAAATAGAGAAAAAATACGGCGTCAAAGTTACCAGATACACCCTGACCGGCAAATCCGAAGCTGCAAGAAAACAGGAATTATACAACTATCTTGCAAGCCGTCCACAGGGCGTGCTCATAAGACAGGATGGTTATCACACGGAAGTGGCTTACTTAAAAGACGGCGTGATCAAAGTCAACGACTCCGGTATCCGAAATGGCGAATGTATCGATCTCAGCCGTTCACTGATCAAGAAATATACAAATATCCATTATGTATATACGATTGATAAAAAATAATGTTCCAAGGAGGAATCAATGTTATGAAAGAAAATCAACACTCAAAAAAACAAACTGCATACAGTCTGTGTTCAAGGTTATTTGCCGGCTGTCTGCTCATTCTCGCGTGCCTGTTCGTACCGCAGCTCTCCGGCAGCCCTGCCACCGTGTGGGCTGGAACACTGACCGGTGTGCTGAACCTGCATCAGACTGATGCAAACAGCAGCTCTTTTGAGGTAACATGGGATAAAGATATCAATGCCTATGGATATGATGTTCAATATTCCATAGACGGAGTAAACTGGTCATCCAGTAACTATACTACATATTTGTCTCTCTATTTTGGTACATTAAACAGTGGTCGTTCCTATTATGTCCGCGTCAGAAGTTTTGATAATGGAGATTGGGGGGATCCAACCACAGATTCCACTTTTTCTGACTGGTGTACTCCTGTCGAAGTTGTCACTGCTCCCGCTACAATTTCCTCTGATGACGTAAAACAGACCGGTGGAAGCAGCAGCTCCATCTCCGTTTCCTGGGAAGCTGCCGAGGGCACCACTGTTTACAAAGTATATTATGAAATGGGCGGAAGCTGGTTTTTAAGCGGAAGTACCGACAAAACCAGCTACACGATCAAGGGACTTGACCCTGACACACACTACGAAGTCAGCATTGCCGCAATGCGCGAGTCCGGCTCCGGCTATGAAACCGGATCTTATACAACCTACGGACATGACTGTTATACGGCTGCCGGAAAGATCAAAGATAACGTGTTGGAGAAATGGGATTCTGTCAAAAACCGCGTGACCATCAAATGGGATTCCGCTTCCTACGACAATTCCGGTTACGAAGTCTACATCACAAACCTTGCCGGAAAAAAAGTAAAGAATTTTAAGACAACAGAAACTTCCGCTTCCTTTAAGTTATCTTCCATCAAAAACCAGGGCTTTATCTTTAAGGTCCGTGCCTACAAAGATATTGACGGTACTTCCATTTACGGTTCATGGTCCGGCAATAAAACTGTCATTGCCCAGCCGAAGGTCACCTTAAAACGCAGTGGAAAAACCATCAAAGTTTCCTGGGCAAAAATCAAGGGTGCTTCCAGTTACACCGTATACCGCAGCACAAGCCCTGAAACCGGCTTTAAGAAAATAAAGACCGTCAAATCCACAAACCTTACCAACAAAGGTTTAAGCAAAAACAAAAACTATTACTATTATGTTGTCGCTAACAATGTTAAAGTAAACAAGAAACTTTACAAGACAACCACTGCGGAATCCCGCGAAATCGCCGGTGTTTCTTACAGTGGACAGAAAACATTTTATTCCTATCAGTAACATCAGACAGTCCTCTGCGCAGACAAGCTGTTATCATGTATAACGAGAGGGGTTTCTGTTAAACTACTACATGTGGTTTTACAGAAACCCCTCTCTCTTTCTAATTTAATACTGTGTTGTTTTCTTAAATGGAAATATTAATATTTTCCGTCATGCTTGATTCTGGTGCAGACGCTGTGCCCGATGCAGCTGCCGCGGACGACATTGGCGTACTCTGCGACAATGCACTGCTGTCACCGCTCATTGTCTGATCAGTCTCTAACTCCGCATCCTGCTGCGCCTGCATCTTAATCTGTGCCTCCGTCAGCTGTAAATTTGTGGACTCAGCAGACAGACTCACGATCACTCCGGAATCCGGCGATATATCAGACGTATTGCGGTTTCCCATCTGGTCTTTGATATATTTCATATCTGCTTCACTGATCTTGCTCTGTTCCTGACGCCTGTGACTGTTGCGCTTCTGCCGTATCTCGGTCCGTTTTGCCTTTTCTTTCTGTACGTTCTGAAGCTCTTCGATCGCAATTTTTTCCTTTAACTCACGCTTTTTATTTGCTGCACGGCGCTTGATCTCACCTTTTTTCTGCGTCGCCTCAGACTTAGTTTCGCTTTTATATTTTCTATTTTCTATCTCTTCCTGTTTCAAATGACGCACTTTAAGCTGCGCACACTCTACCATCCGTCTCGCATGTGCAACTGCCGCAGATACTTCCTTGCTGTCATATTCCCCGCTGGCTGCATACCGCTGCAAAGTGGCAAGCCTGCTTTTTGCCTTCGTCAGTGCATTTGACGCGCCCTGCGGTTTCTTTGCACGCAAAAGCTGATTGGATACTTCCTTATAATTATAGTTCAGTTTTTTCTTTGTACCGCTGCTTTTGCTCTTCCCACAGACATACGCAATACGCGCCCGCACATCCTTATTTGCATTTTTGATGGTCAGCGTTCCCGCTATTGCCGCTGCCCCCGTGGTGCTTCCCCCACCGTTTACTGAAATTCCCATAGCTCATATTCCTCCCTGAAACAACAGATTGCACGCCCCGCAAACATTCTATTATCAGAAACAATAGCACAACTCTCTGCAAACATATCTGCTATCAGAAACAATTGCACAACTCTCTGCAAACATATCTGCTATCAGAAACAATTGCACAACTCTCTGCAAACATATCTGCTATCAAAAAAAAATGAATCCGTTCATATATGATTAACATCGGTTTATTGACAGGATTTTATAACCTGCTCACCCATATAATTCTTCTATAATCTATGAAAATTTCTTTTCCATGCGTCATTTGGGCGTAGTCTTTTTTCTCTGATATGATTTCACCCATTTTTTGTTTACTATCTCATCATTTATAACTATTTTGGGTGAAATCATTTTTTCTTTCAATGATTTCGCCCTGACTTTTTCATTTTTGTGGTCTATTTAATAACGTTTATTGTTATTTCGCCCATTCTCTTTCACAATTGAACAAATATGCAGAAAAAATGGGCGAATTATTTACATTAACCACATATTTCGCCCAGCTTGTTATAATTATGAATTGTCCTTACCTTTTACCATAAAATGTAACTTTCCAGGAACAAAGAGTCGCTTGCGACTCTTTCACGCTCGAGCGGTGCTGTTTACAGCTAACTTCTATTCCGCGAGATGCGCATCCCGCCCGGAGGGCTTTTTCATTCATAAGACGTAATTTCCTATGAAGATTAGGGTGTCAAAAGGTGGATTTTAATCTGGTGGCTGGCAAATTGCACAAAGCAGAG
>CAKREH010000039.1 GCA_934317215.1 uncultured Roseburia sp. | reverse complement strand
AGAAGGACATAAGAAAACCCCTTCCCCTCATGAATGAGGGGCTAGGGGAGTTGAGAGTGTCGAAGACACTTTTTTATATTCCAGGATGATGTGAAAGCACGATTTGACCATTCACATCATTCCATGGTATAATAGAATAAAAATTTCGTGAATTTTCGCAAATAAAGTAAAACAAGGGAGGAAAATCCTCTGCTCCTGCAAAGGCAGTCGCATTTTCCTTCGGAAAACAAGGGAGGAAAACAAGGAGGATTTAATGAACCAGGAAGAATCAGTTTATGAGTTAAACCGTATCCAGAGATATATTATGCAGATGCGTCCGCTGTTAAAAAAGAGTGCACTTTTTTCGGATGGAACTGCAGATTACAGACAGCCGGTGGAACCGGATGCCGGGGATGAAGTGACGGTACGTTTCCGTACGGCGCGTGATAATGTCGATATCGTATGGCTGTGTACCGGAGATGAAAAATACAAAATGAAAAAGGCAGAGACCGAGGGAGCTTTTGACTATTATGAGGTGAAGTTTACGCTCGGAGAGGAGCCATTTTACTACTATTTTAAAGTGGCAAGCGGTATGCTGAATGTATATTATGACCGCTATGGTGTCAGCAAGGAACAACGGGATGCATATCGTTTCTGCATCATTCCGGGATTTTCGACACCGGAGTGGTCAAAGGGTGCAGTTATGTACCAGATCTTAGTCGACCGTTTTTACAACGGCGATACATCAAATGATGTGCTGACAGATGAGTATTATTATATCCGTTCTACCAGCAGAAAGATGGACAGCTGGGATCAGTGTCCGTCTGATTTTTCCGTGGCAGAGTTTTACGGCGGGGACTTAGAGGGTGTCAGACAGAAACTGAATTATCTGCAGAACCTGGGTGTGGAAGTAATTTATTTTAACCCATTATTTGTGTCTCCATCCAATCACAAATACGATATCCAGGATTATGACCATATCGATCCGCATTATGGAAAAATCGTCGAGGATGGCGGCGAACTGTTAAAAGACGGTGTGAGCGATAACAGAAAGGCCACGCGTTATATCAACCGTGTGACCAATAAGAAAAATCTTGAGGCGAGCAATCAGTTTTTTGCAGAACTGGTTGAAGAGATCCATTCGCGTGGCATGAAAGTAATTTTAGACGGTGTGTTCAACCACTGCGGATCATTTAATAAATGGCTTGACCGCGAGGAAATTTATCAGGTGAGCGGGGATTATGAGGACGGCGCATTTATCTCTAAAGACAGTCCGTACCGCAATTTCTTTGGTTTCCAGGATCAGTTCGCATGGCCGTACAACACAACCTATGAGGGCTGGTGGGGACATGATACGCTGCCAAAACTCAACTACGAAGGTTCTGAAGAACTGTATGATGATATTATGCGTGTCGCAGCAAAATGGGTATCTCCGCCATACAATGTGGATGGATGGAGACTTGATGTTGCAGCCGATCTGGGACATTCTCCGGAGATGAACCATAAGTTCTGGAGAGATTTTCGTAAATCAGTGAAAACTGCAAATCCGGATGCGATTATTTTAGCAGAGCATTACGGCGATCCGAAAGAATGGCTGCAGAGAGGTGACCAGTGGGATACCGTTATGAACTATGATGCCTTCATGGAACCGCTGACATGGTTTTTGACCGGTATGGAAAAGCACAGTGATGAGTCAAAGCCGGAATTGAAAGGAAACGTAAAAGATTTTGAAGGTTCCATGCGTCATTATATGGCAAGTTTCCAGACATCGCAGCTTTTGTCTGCCATGAATGAGCTTTCCAATCATGATCATTCCAGATTCATGACAAGAACCAACGAAAAAGTGGGACGCGCATCGGCACTTGGTACAGCGGCAGCGGAAGAAGGCATCAAACCGGCAGTATTCCGTGAGGCAGTGGCTGTCCAGATGACATGGCCGGGAGCACCGACAGTTTATTATGGTGACGAGGCAGGACTCTGCGGATTTACGGATCCGGATAACAGACGCACCTATCCATGGGGGAAAGAGGACGTTGTCCTGATTGATTTCCACCGTGATATTATCCGCATTCATAAAGAAAATGAAGCACTTCGTACCGGTTCCCTTATGTTCTTAAATGAAAATGATAACCTCCTTTGCTACGCAAGGTTTAACCGTAAGCAGCAGTTCGTTGTCCTTGTGAATAATAAGGAGCAGGAACGTGATGTGGAACTTGAAGTATGGCAGTGCGGAATACCGAAAAATGCAGTGTTAGAGCGCGTGATCATTTCGAATGAGACGGGCTATTCGCTGATGTCGAAAAAGTATCAGGTAACAGACGGGGTGCTCAAAATAAGCCTGCAGAAATATTCCGCCGTTATTTTGATGCATGACAGATCAGAAAATTAGTTTTTTTTAGGACTGGTTTTCGGATAAAAAATACTTGCATAATAGAATCCGCTATGCTATAATCTTTTCTTGTCAGAGCGCATTTTATGTATCTGATGAATGGGCAGATTCCCGAGTGGCCAAAGGGGACAGACTGTAAATCTGCTGCAATTTGCTTCGGTGGTTCGAATCCACCTCTGCCCATTGTGTATTGTCCGGTAGGAAAGCATTTTTAAGTAGCTCGTGAGTGAAAGCTTTCGAACATAGGAGGCAGTACATATGGAAAATGCCGGCGTGGCGGAACTGGCAGACGCGCAGGACTTAAAATCCTGTTGTAGAAATACAGTACCGGTTCGATTCCGGTCGCCGGCATTATAGAGATTCTTCAGAAGAGAGATCCTGTTAACAGGGTCTTATTTTAATTCATTAAAAATTATAATAAGTAATTTTGAAATTTTAATAAAAACAAAATGTATTTCAAATAAAATTGTGCTATAATTCTAAAAACACTAAGAAGGAGAAACCGTGTTTAAATTTGATACGGAAGAAAGGTACGATGAAACAGGAAAAAGTAACATTCATTCATTCAATTTCAGCGAAAATTACTTTACTGGCGGTTTTTATTGTTGTTGTGTCTCTTGTAGGGAGTGTGATCAATGCCAGTTCAAAATCGAGGAAAGTTGTTGAAAACGTAAATTCAAATTATATTCTGAGTCTTGCAGAGATGGGAGCACAGACGATCGGGAATATTCCGGCAGATATTGCAACAGATGAAGAGTATTCGAAGATCATAAGTGAGATCAACATGACAGGAGTAGAGAGTGCATATGCATATCTGGTATCAGAAGATGGTACGATGATCTATCATCCGACCGCAGATAAGATCGGGCAGCCCGTTGAAAACTCTGTGGTTAAAGAAGTGGTATCACAGCTTGCGTCCGGAACTGTTCCGGAGGATGCTGTTGTGGAATATGATTTTAACGGTGCAATCAAATATGCAGGATATGCGCTGACACCAGACCATATGATCGTGGTCATAACTGCTGACAAAGATGAGATTGTAGCACCGATCGACAAAATGATACATTCCATGATCGGTGTAGCTTTGATCGTAATGGTTGTCTTTGCAGCTATTGGGTATCTGTTAAGCCGTTTGATCTGTACACCGCTTGGATATCTGACTGAGATCATAAAGAATACGGCAGATCTCAATTTTACGCATAATGCAAAGAGTGACAGCCTGTGTAAGAGAACAGATGAAACCGGTTTTATGGCGCGCGAACTTCGTATTATGAGAAGGAACCTGCGGGAGATGGTCGCAAATATTGACACGGCGAGCCAGCAGATCACAGGAAATGTAGATGGATTAAAACAGGTAACCGAGACGGTAGATCATATGTGTTCAGATAACTCCGCAACCAGCCAGCAGCTTGCAGCAGGCATGCAGGAGACGGCAGCAACTACCGTAAATATCAATGAGAACGTCGGCACCATGAAAGAGGAAGCTGACAGACTTACAGAGATGGCAGAAAAAGGTGCGGATGTTTCCAATGAAGTTATGGACAGAGCAAAGAGCCTGCGTGATAAGACTGTTACTGCAAGCACCCGCACCTTGGAAATGTATACGAATGTGAAAGAAAAATCCGAAAAGGCGATTGAGGGATCAAAGGCAGTGGAAAAGATCAATGAGCTGACCAATACCATTATGGAGATCTCATCCCAGACCGGACTTCTGGCATTGAATGCAAGTATTGAGGCTGCGAGAGCCGGAGAAGCGGGCCGTGGATTTGCGGTTGTTGCGACTGAGATCGGAAGCCTTGCAGACCAGACATCAAAAGCGATCGCAGATATCGGTAATATTGTAAAAGCGGTAAATGAAGCGGTTGGCAATATGACAGAGTGCTTAAGTGAAACGACCGGATTTCTGGAGACCGCCGTACTTGAAGATTATAAAGAATTTGAGCAGGTGGGTGCCCAGTATCAGGAGGATGCAGACGTATTCAAGTCCAATATGAACCAGGTAAAGGATTCCATGCTCCAGCTTTCTGATCTGATCGAGTCGATCGCACAGGCATTAAGCGGCATCAATGATACTGTTGGCGAGGCAGCGGTTGGTGTATCCGATATTGCGTCAAAGACAAGCGGTATGGTGGAGAAAACAGGTGCTACACATGAAATGGTATCTGAGTGTTACTCCTGTGCAGACGAGCTCCGTGAGATCGTTGGTAAGTTTGTATTAAAGTAAATCTATTGTCATGAATTATGGCCTGTCCTCATAAGATGTGGTAATCACAGATTATGAGGGCGGGCTTTTTTCAATTCATAGGAAATTATGTCCTATGAATCAAAAAGCCCTACGTCCTGATATCTGTGTGAAAGTATGCGGTAGGGAGGCTATGATGCAGGAGAAGTCAAAGGAACAGGGAAATGGGCAGAAGCGGGGATACAACCTGTTGGATAAGGAAGAACAGAAATCGATGCTGTCGTGTTTTGTGGAACAGCTTTGCGATCCGCTTATTTTTATTTTGTTTGCGGCGGCGGCAATATCCCTGTTGCTGCGGGAATATGGAGATATGTGTATTATACTTGCAGTTGTACTGTTAAATGCCGTGGTCGGAGTGATCCAGGAGGGAAAGGCGAAACGGGCGTTAGAGGCACTGGAAAAAATGACAAGCCCGCATGCCCTGATCCATGATAAGGATGGAATCAGGGAGATTCCTGCAGCTGATCTGATTCCCGGGGATATTGTCTGTCTTGAGGCAGGGCGGCAGGTGCCGGCAGATATCCGGATCATATCAGCGGTTAATTTAAAAATCGAGGAGTCGGCGCTGACGGGGGAATCTGTCCCGGTCTCAAAAAATACGACCGATCAGAACGAGGCATATATGACCACAAATGTCACATACGGCCGTGGGGAGGGGATCGTTACAGCAATCGGGATGGATACGAAAATAGGAAGTATTGCAAAATTGCTTTCCGGGACTAAAACGGAACTGACACCGCTGCAGAAAAGACTTGCGGATCTTGGAAAAATTCTTGGTACAGTTTCCGTTTTTTTGTGTATCCTGCTGTTTGTGATGGCGGTTTTGCAGAGACGCAATGTCGCAGAAATGCTGATCACTGCGATATCACTGGCGGTTGCAGCAGTCCCGGAAGGACTGCCGGCGATCGTTACGATGGTACTGGCACTTTCAGTATCACGCATGGTAAAGGTCAATACGATCGTGAAAAGACTGCCGAGTGTGGAAACCTTAGGGTGTGTGAGTGTGGTATGTTCTGATAAGACGGGAACGCTGACGCAGAACCGTATGACGGTGACGAAATGTTATACGGATGGGAAAATCTGTGAGCCAAAGCGGTTAAACCGCAGAAAAGACCGGTATTTTCTGGAGGGATATGCACTTTGTAACGATGCGTCCATCCGTGGAGAGCGGATCGGCGATCCGACAGAACTTGCACTGCTCGATATGGCGGCAGGGTTTGAGATACAAAGAGAGCGTTTAGAAGAAAGTTTTCCGAGAACGCAGGAGATTGCATTTGACTCTGAGCGGAAAATGATGACAACACTGCATCGCGGGGAGAATGAAAGTATTTCTTACACAAAAGGTTCACCGGATGAAATTTTAGAGCGCTCTGCATTTCTGCTGGAAGGCGGCGAGCGAATTCCAATGACACCGGAGAAACGCAGAGAGATCGATCAGGTGATCCATGCGTTTACCGGGGAGGCACTCCGGGTACTGGCACTTGGAATGAGAAATCCGGCTTCCGGTTTAAAGGAAAACGGGTTAACGTTTATAGGTCTTGTTGGAATGGCAGATCCCATACGCCCGGAGGCAGAGGATGCTGTGCAGGAATTTTACCGTGCAGGTGTAAAGACGGTCATGATCACGGGGGATCGGATCGACACGGCATTTGCGATTGCGAAAGAACTGCACATTGCGTCGGAAGAAAGCGAATGCATTTCCGGGGAGGAGTTAATGGAACTGACGGATGAGATGCTTGCGGAGAAGATAAAAAAAGTGCGCGTGTTTGCACATGTCTCACCGGAACACAAGGTCCGTATTGTGGCGGCATGCAAAAAAAACGGGGAAATTACCGCAATGACAGGGGACGGGGTCAATGATGCACCGTCCTTAAAGGCGGCGGATGTCGGGATCGCTATGGGAAAGGCAGGAACGGATGTGGCGAAAAATGCAGCGGATATTGTGCTGACGGATGATAATTTTGCAACGATCGCAAAAGCCATTGCGCAGGGAAGATGTATTTATGAAAATATCCGTAAGTCCGTGATATTTCTGCTGTCCTCTAATTTCGGGGAGATCATAACGATGCTTGCGGCTGTGGCGTGCGGATTTGCGGCACCGTTAAAGTCGAGTCATATTTTATGGATCAACCTGATCACCGATTCCCTCCCGGCGCTTGCACTTGGTGTGGACGAGGAGGAAAATAAAAGCTATATGGACAGACCGCCGCGCGGAAAGGATGAGAGCCTGTTTGCAGGCGGCGGATTAATCTGCACCTGTTTTTACGGGGCATTGATCGCATTTATCAGCATGGCGGCATTTTTACAGCTTCCGGTGGGAATCCTGCTTCGATCGGGAGCGCAGATCACGCCGGCGGCGATCCGGACACTGCTTATGGATACGGAACTTTTAAGCCGCTGTCAGACCTATGCATTTACGGTGCTTGGCATGTCGCAGCTGTTCCATGCGATCGGAATGCGTGATGTTGAGACATCGCTGTTTCGGATCAACCATCTGGAAAACAGATTAATGATCGCTGCATTTGCAACCGGAATGGGACTGCAGCTTCTTGTGACAGAGGTGCCATATTTTGTCGGTCTGTTTGGAACCTGTAAACTGACACTGCTTGAATGGGTAAAACTCTCAGTGCTTGCATCTATGCCTTTGTTTGCCCATGAATTTCTGGTATTAGGAAGCTGTCTGGGAGAAAAAGCGGATAAGAAAAATTTAAAAGCCGGGTCAGAGGATGCTGTATCGTATGGTGGGCGGTGGAGCTAAAAAAAACATTCATTTTTTGAAGGGGGTGTGGTATAATGAGGTGTCCGTAAGTTTTGGGCAGGTTTTTGCAGGAAAGGATATTGGGAAATTATGGAAGAGAAAATGACAATGGAAATCACGAACGACAGACTTGAGGAGGCTATTAAGGAATACGCCGCAGACCGCACCAAAGAGCGTCTTACCACAGTTCTTAATCTGCTCCGTCCGACAAAGCTGTTTGTTCCGGCAATGTTGCAGGCACCGGATCGTCCGATTCCATGTTTTTTAAAGAATAGTAATGAAGAACAGTTTTTAGCTGTATATACGTCAAAAGAACAGATCCCGGAGGAGCCAAAGAGCCAGGCGATGCTTAACATGCCATTTCCGGCGTGCAACAATATCGTTGTAAAACCGGAGTTAAAACTCGCGGGAATGGTGATCAATCCGTTTTCTGATAATCTTGTGTTAAAGACAGAACTTGTACAGAAGTTGCATGAGGCTGATGAGGAGGCCTCAAAACGTGCTGCACAGATGAAACAGGTAAAGATGACACCGGCACAGTTTCAGGTATTTGTAAAGCGTCAGGTAGAGTTTGGCGTATTGCCGAAGCGCCTGTTTACCGAGAAACAGGAGTTTGTCAATAAGCTGTGTGATGAGAAAGAAGCTTTTATCAACGAAATCTTTGCTGGCGTGTTCAAGGAGCCGAAGTTAAATCCATATACTGAAAATGATTATTCCGTCATGGCACTTGACATTGCAGAGGATCTCACCTTAGTCCGTGTGGATCTCCCGGAGAAAGGCTTAGTTCCGCCGCTTTGCTATCGTATTTACATGACGATCAATCCAAAAACCGGAAAAGCAGGTTATTATACGATTGAAATGTCCAAAGAAAAAGATGTCCGTATGCTGGGAGAATTTTTAGAGGATGGAAAACATATCGATCACGGTGCTGCACCGGTAGAGGGTGCTGAACTTCAGAAGATCATGGATCTTGCCAGAGGCGAGGGTGCAGAGATGACAAGCTAGAAAGTGGCTTTTGATACTTGAATTATTTTGAGGTTGAGGTCAAATAGTGATACACAACATATCGACTGACAAATTGCACAAAACCGGGAATGTTTTTGTGACTTTGGAAGAAAATTAGTAAATCTTAGATTTTCTTATTTTCGGACAACGGAACAAAATAATCACGGATTTGTGCAATTTGTCAATCAGGAAACTGAAAATCACTATTTGACCTCAACGATCATTGTCTTTAGTTGTGCTGGATAATATCCGCATACCGCCCGCGAGTCACTTTTAAGAGTGCATCCGGGTTTACCGTGATGGAAGTGCCGACGCGTCCGCCGCTGATATAAATTTTTTCAAAAGAGGCAGCACTTTCATGTACGACCGTCGGAAACTGTTTTTTCATGCCAAGCGGAGAACATCCACCGCGCACATAGCCGGTAAGCGGTGTCAGATCCTTTACATGAAGCATTTCAAGTGATTTTTCACCGACACATTTTGCTGCTGCTTTCAGATCAACTTCCTCTGCGATCGGCACTACGAAAACATAATACTGTCTGTTACCTCCCGATGCAGGTTTGCCTGCCTGCATGACGAGCGTTTTAAACGACTGTTCGACCGGGGCACCGGTCTTTTCTGCGGTGTGCAGTCCGTCTATAAATTCGTCGCATTCATAATTGATGATCTCATAAGGTATTTTATTTCGGTCTAAAATGCGCATGGCATTTGTTTTTACTTCTTTTCCCATAGAGAAAAACTCCTTTCACATGATTTTATTCCTGTCTGTTTTTTGAGCATCACATTGACTGCGCCCATTGTAACACCACTTTAAAAAATAGACAACTGAAACAGAATGTATGTTTACGAAAAAACAAAAAAATGTTATTCTAAAAGAGCAGTTTAAGGGAACAGATAGGATAAAATAAAATGCGTCACAGATAAAAACATGGTGGCGGGAAATGAGGCAGAGTATGAAAGATTTTTTAAAGAGAGTAAAGATGGATGCAATCCTGTCAGCAATCTTATGCATCGCACTGGGTGTAGTTCTGATTGCCTGGCCGGGAGAGACGATCAACATTGTCTGCAAGGTACTTGCAGTTGGTCTGATCATTCTTGGCGGAGTGGAGATTTTTTCTTATATTACAAATAAAGGCGGTTATATGTTTACCGGGGCTCTTGGTCTGATCGTGCTGATCGTCGGCGTATGGATCTTTTTGAAACCGGGCAGCATTGTAAGTCTGGTTCCGATCGTGATCGGTGTGATCCTGGCGGTTCACGGTGTGCAGGATGTGAAAATGGCACTCGAGTCAAAGAACGGCGGATATGACAGATGGTGGATCATGCTGATCATTGCCGTTATCAGCATTGCGTTTGGTGTGTTATGTATCGTCAATGCATTTGGTATGGTAAAACTTGCAATGCAGTTTGTCGGAGCTGCGCTGATCTATGATGGAATCAGTGATCTGTGGGTTGTGACAAAGACGGTGCGTACTGTAAAAGAAATGGAACGGGAAGCAAAGGCAGTGGATGTAGATTACAAAGAGATTGATTAAACAATATAATAAGAATGCCGGGTGAAACCTGTGACAGAATGAAGTGGCGAAGTCCCCTCACAAAGTTTTGTATATGACTTTTGTGAGGGGACTTCATGTTTGTTTTTGTGTGAAGAACTGATCTATACGGTAATCTTCCCCTCGTTGATAAGACCGATAAAAACATTAACCAGTTCCGGGTCAAACTGGGTTCCACTGTTTTTCTTCAGTTCACTGACTGCATAGGAGACAGACAGCGGTTTTTTGTAAGGACGTCTTGCGGTCATGGCGTCGAAACAGTCGGCGATTGTAAGAATGCGTGCCATATAAGGAATATCCTTACCGGCGAGACCGCGGGGATATCCTTTTCCATCGTAGCGTTCGTGATGTCCGAGCACTGCAGGAATCACATAGTCCATGTTAGGCAGATAGCGGATCATCTTTGTGGAATTCTCCACATGGGTCTTCATGATCTCATATTCTTCCGGTGTCAGCTTTGAAGTTTTTTGTAAAATGCGTTCCGGAATACTGATCTTTCCAATGTCATGGAGCATACCGGCATCGCGCACAAGTTCAATGTCATTTTCATCCATACCGAGAGCCTGCGCTAAGATGACGGCGTATTTCGAGACATTCATGGAATGGATAAATGTATAGCTGTCCTTGGCATCGATTGCGGCGGTCAGCGCGTAAATAGTAGGTGCGACACGTTCGTATGCGGCTCTTAAATTTGGATTTGTGGAACGTGTTTCGAGACCGGTCCGGTAAACGGTAAGATGGCCTTTGCCGCCGAGTTTTCCGTAATAGATCGCCTGCTCTGCATTATGGAGCAGTGTTTTTTCATCCGGAGAAATCGTTGGAAAAGTGGATATACCGCAGGTGATGCTGGTGTCCCAGACAGTGTCGGTATCGTTGCGCAGGTCAATGATATCATGTATGATTTCATTGGCGAGGGCGGCAGCTGCGGTGGCATCGTCTCCCTGTTTCAGAATCATAAAAACATCTGCACCGTAGCGGAATGCAAGATCGGCGGCACCGATCTTTGAGAGGATCGCCTGTGCGCACAGGGTGACCATGCTGTCACCTTCTGCGGCACCGTAAAGCTCATTGTAAAGTTTAAAGTCATCGATATCGAGCAGAATCAGGCTGACCGGGGTGTCCGATGAACAGGCAACGTTAATACATTCGAAAGCATGTTTTCTATTATATAAGGAGGTAAGACTGTCCGTGATCGAAGCATGGTACGCATTGTGATACAGGTTTGCATTGCGCAGAAGATACGCTGCATAGTAACAGATGCGGTCAAGACAAGTCAGTTCATCTTCCGTGTAAATGCGGTCCGGGGCATCAGCGATATATAAAAGACCGATTACAGCCTGCTGATACCGGATCGACTTGACCGCATGAATATTCTGCTGCGCGAGCCAGCGGCTCTGGCGGGGAGTCAGCAGAGAATCATCCATAGGAAAATCTGGTCCTGTAACAAGAAAGCCTTTCTGATGCATGATCTCTTCAAGAAATGCATCGGAAGGAACAGAGTAATCTTTTTCAAAGAAGACATCTCCCCATCTGCGCACCGTGAAGAAGGAACGGCCGGTGTTTAAGTTCTGGGTCAGTAAAAGTCCCTGTGGATGCAGCAGTAAAATGAGTGAATCCATCAGGATATTATAAATTTCATCGGTATTTAAAGTGCGGATTGCTGACGAAAGGAAATTTTCCAGGATCATATCTTTTTGTTCTGACATAGGTTAAGGAGCCTCCGGAAGTGATTTTTCTTGAGAATGTAGTAACATTATACTATAATGCTTTTGGTGTGACAATGGTGCTTTAGATATAGCCATAAGAAAGACGGGGAAAGAAAATGAGACGCGAAGAGTTTAAAATGGAGCGCACGGGATTACTTGAGATTGGAGATGTACTGCCAGTCACGGAGGGAAAACTTCCGAGTTCCTATTATTATACACTGGGGAAGGCATATGCGATGTCTGCCAATTATGCGGTAAGCGAGCGGATCAGATCAAGAGAGGGAAGGGTCGCAGATGTCAAAGAAACTCCAAAAGGGTACTTTGTGACAGTTGAATTTGACGAATAAATGTTATAAAATATAGATACTGTTAATTGAAAGGACGAGTACATGCGCTATATACCGACGAGCAGGCTGAAGCCGGGAATGGCTCTTGGACAGGATATTTATGATGGAGAGGGAAGACTCCTTCTGGCGAAGCACCTGCTTTTGACATCAGAATATATATCCAACCTGGAGTTTCTCGGATATCCTGGAATATACATAGATGATGAATTTACCAGTGGAATCGAAATACAGCAGGTGCTGACTCCGCAGGTGCGTTGCCATGCATTGAAGCTGATTCATGATCTGTTTGATTTTGATACGGATGAGAGTGAACTGCCGGTGGATGAAGTAAAGCTGCGTATGACAGTCAAAAATGTTGTGGAGGATATCTTAAAAAACGGTGATGTAATGTTCAATATGATGGACATTCGCAACTATGATGAATACATCTATTACCATTCCGTCAATGTCGGTGTGCTTTCAATCATGGTGGGGGCAAGATACGGACTCGAGCGGAGCAAATTATATGATCTTGGAACCGCTGCGATGCTGCATGATATAGGAAAGAAGTTTCTGCCGGAGGAGATCTCAAATGGAAGATGGCCGCTCACCGGGGCAGACAGAGAAGCGTGGAAGAGCCATACAAAGCTTGGAACTGAGTTTTTAAAAGCATCTTATCAGTTTCCGTCACTCGTTTATACCGGAGTGCTGATGCACCATGAATGGTACAACGGTGAGGGATATCCGATCGGCAAATCCGGAGATGATATCCCGTTATATGCGAGGATCATTAAAGTCACGGACAGCTATGATGCGATGATCTCAAAACGTCCCGGCAGAGAACAACTCTCGCCGGCGGATGCAATCGAATATATGATGGCGATGGCGGGAGCAGAATTTGACCCGAAGTTAGTCAATATATTTTTACGCAGAATGGCGGTATATCCGATTGGATGCGAAGTACTGCTGTCGAACGGGCAGCATGGTATTGTGGCGAAGAATTTCAGGGACTTTTCGTTAAGACCGCTGGTACGGATCGTGGAGACAGGCGGGATGCTCAATCTGCGGGATGATCCGGAAGGACTTAGCATTACCATTGGAAGAATGATTATGTAAGAAGACTTTGAGGGAGATATGACTGGACAGGGAAAGAGCGCGATAGATACGCTTTTGGCAGAAAGTTTTAAAGAGCTTGCATTAAAACAGCCGATCGAGAAGATTACGATCAAAGAGATTACAGATAAAGCAGGCGTGATACGGCCGACATTTTATAACCATTTTCAGGACAAATATGAACTTTTGGAGTGGATCATAGATACACAGCTGATCGCTCCGTCAGAGCCGCTGATACAAAATGGAATGGTAAATGAGGCACTGGTACTTTTGTTTTCCAACATTGAAAAAGAAAAGGAGTTTTATCAGAAGGCGAGCCGCTTAGAGGGACAGAACTCGTTTGAGAGCATTGCACAATCCTGTATCATGAAAGTGTTCCTGCGGGTGTTTGAACGTTCGGCAGCCACGAAGAAACCAAAGTATGTCTGGCTGACACCGGAACGTATTGCTGCGTATTATGCACAGTCCATGTGCTATATTGTCATGAACTGGATCCAGTCCGGGATGACGATCTCAGCGAGGGAGTTAGCAGAGATCTATGATTACATCATAAAGAGATCCATGGAAGATATTTTAGCGGAAATTTAATCAGTAATCCATATATACAATCGGAATCAAATGTTAACTTTAATATACATTTTGGGCAATTTGTATAATTAGATACTACAGAGAAATTAGATTGAATCTTTTCAGATTCAGTCTTTTTTTTTACACTAAAAGAAATTGTGGCTGGGGGAAATGTATGTCACAGGAAAATAATAAGAAAGAAAAGAGTGAAAAAGATGATTAAGTTTGGAAAATGGGTAGTAAAATTCCGTATTCCGATTCTGATCCTGAGTTTTCTGTTATTGATACCGACCGGGATCATCTACATGAATACGCGAATCAATTACGATATCCTCTCATATCTCCCGGGAGATATTGAGACGATGAAAGGACAGGATATCCTGTTAGATGAGTTTGGAACAGGTGCTTTTTCCGTTGCAGTCATAGACGGGATGCAGGACAAGGAGATATCGCAGTTAGAGGATAAATTAAAAGATATCGACCATGTCAAAGATGTTTTATGGTACGGCGCACTTGCTGATATCTCGATTCCGATGGATCTGCTGCCGGATGATCTGAGAGATTCCCTGCAGAATGCAGATACAGGAAGCCAGCTGATGATCATTACGTTTGACACATCCATGTCAGCAGATGAAACGCTCGATGCCATCGAGGAGATCCGCGGGCTGACCAATGAACAGTGTCTGTTAAGCGGTATGTCCGCAGTTGTTACGGATATCAAAAAGATCTGTAACAGTGAGGTGATCATGTATGTTGTGATCGCAGCCGGATTATCTGCACTGGTGCTTGCACTTACAATGGATTCGTTCCTTTTACCGTTTATCTTTCTTTTGAGTATCGGTATGGCGATCGTATACAACCTTGGAACAAACTTTATTGCCGGGGAGATCTCCTTCGTTACACAGGCTCTTGCAGCGGTATTACAGCTCGCAGTTACGATGGACTACTCCATTTTCCTGTGGCACAGCTACTTAGAGAACCAGGAGCGTTACCCGGATGACAGAAAACGTGCAATGTCCCATGCGATCTCACAGACGTTAACTTCTGTAGTCGGAAGTTCCATCACGACGATTGCCGGATTCCTTGCAATGTGTTTCATGACATTTACACTTGGTATGGACCTTGGTATTGTTATGGCAAAAGGTGTTGTATTTGGTGTTATCGGCTGTGTTACAATTCTTCCTTCCATGATCCTTGCAATGGATAAATGGATCGAAAAGACAAGACACAAAGCCATCATACCGGATCTTGGACGTATCGGTGGATTTGTGACAAAACATTACTGGATTTTTATTATTTTATTCTTAGTGATCATTGGACCTGCCTTTTACGGACAGAACCACAATCAGGTATATTACGATCTGGTGGGGACACTTCCGGATAATTTGGAGAGTGTAAAAGCAGGAAACACGCTGGAAAATGATTTTGATATGGGTGCAACCCATGTGATCCTTGCAAGCAGCGGTCTAAACTCCAAAGATGCAAGAAATATGGAAAATGAGATTTCTGATGTGGATGGCGTCAAACTGGCACTGGGACTTGATTCCGTGATGGGACCGACTGTACCGAAGGATATGATCCCGGATGATATCAAAGAAATGCTTGATAACGGAAAATATCAGATGATCTATGTTATGTCTGAGTATAAAACCGGATCTGATGAGGTAAATGCACAGTGTGATGCGATCCGTGATATCATTAAAAAGTATGATGACACTGCAATGTTAATCGGTGAGGCTCCATGTACGGAGGATCTGATCACCATTACCAACACTGACTTCAACACAGTAAATGCGGTTTCCATTATTCTGATCTTCATTATCATCGCATTTGTACTGAAATCAGTTTCACTGCCGGTCATCCTTGTTATGGTCATTGAGTTTGCAATCTTCATCAACATGGGTATCCCACATTATACCGGAACGGTTCTTCCATTTATCGCTTCTATCGTAATCGGAACGATCCAGCTCGGTGCAACCGTTGACTATGCAATTCTTATGACAAACAAATATAAGAGAGCAAGAAACCACGGAGCAGAAAAACGTGAAGCAGTAAGAACAGCATTAGACAGTTCCTTACAGTCAGTCATCGTCAGTGCATTAAGTTTCTTCGCAGCAACATTTGGTGTTGGATTATACTCCAGTATCGATATGATCAGTTCCTTATGTATGCTTCTTGCAAGAGGTGCCCTGATCAGTCTTGTCGTCGTAGCATTTATTCTGCCGGCAATGTTTATGGTATTTGATAAATTAATCTGTGCAACAAGTGCAGGTTTTCGTTATAAAGGAGATCCGTCAGGTGTAAATACTCAGGATCATGTTTCAGTTCAGTAAAACAGCAGGAGGGAAAAAAGATGAAATTACCGGAATTAAAGAAAAGATTTACAAAGAAATATGTGATTCGTATCATTGCAGGTGTGCTGGTAGTCGGAATGGTTGGAACAGGCGTTTCCTCAGCAGACGTATTTGCTGCAAAGACAGCACAGGCGAGCACGGAAAGTACAGAGAGTACTGAAAAAGACAGCAAAAAATCAGATGCAGAGAGCAAGTTAAAAGATGCATTAGATGACAGCATCAAATTCAGTGAGAAAGAGATCGGCAAGGAAGAAACCGTATATGTACTTGCTGACAGCACCGGAAAAGAGCGCAAGGTGATCGTCTCTGATCATCTGATCAATGATGAAAATAAGAAAACGATCGAGGATGCCTCAGACTTAAAAGACATTGAAAATGTAAAGGGTGATGAGACATTCAAACAGAGCGGAAATAAACTGACCTGGCAGGCAGACGGCAATGATATCTACTATCAGGGAACTTCCACAAAAGAAGCTCCGGTATCCCAGACCATTACTTATTCTTTAGATGGCAAGAAAGTAAAGCCGGAGGATCTTGCAGGAAAATCCGGTAAAGTGACGATACGTTTTGATTATACAAACAATGAGAAAGTAAAGGCTAAGATTGCAGGGAAAGAGGAAGAGATCTATGTTCCTTTTGCAGCAATCAGCGGAATGGTATTAGACGACAGCTTTTCCAATGTAAAAGTTACCAATGGTAAAGTGATCTCCGATGGCAAAAATAATATCGTAGTCGGATATGCACTTCCGGGCTTAAAAGAGAGCTTAGACGTGGATGATTCTGATTTTGACGGAGATGTATCAATTCCGGATTATGTGGAAGTTACAGCCGATGTGGAAAACTTCTCCTTAGATACAGTGATGACTGCCGTAGTGAACGCGACAAACTTTATCAGCCAGGATGGAGATGCAGATTTTTCCGAGATCGATGATATATTAGATACATTGACCGATGCAGCTGACCAGTTAAAGGATGGTTCCAGTGATCTTGCAGACGGTGTAGACACTTTAAAATCCAAGATGGGTGAATTTAAAGACGGAGTTGGAACTTTACAGACCGGTATTAAGGACTACACAGACGGTGCAAGCACATTATCCAACGGAATCGGAACTTTAAAGGATGGTGTTGATTCTTTAGCAGGAAGTGTACCGACACTGATCAGCGGAATCGGAACCTTAAAAGATGGTTCAGCAAGTGCAGCTCAGGGAGCAGCTTCCTTAAAGGATGGCGCAGGAACCTTAAAGAATGGTGCAAAAGATGTTTCCACCGGAGCAAATACACTGTCTAAGGGAGCAAGTGATCTCTCCACCGGAGCAGATACATTATCTACAGGTGTGAACTCACTTTCCGACGGAGCGGATACTTTAAAGGGCGGAGCAAGCGATCTTTCCGATGGAGCAAATACGTTATCAAGCGGAGCAAGTGATCTTTCCACCGGAGCAAATACGTTATCAAGCGGAGTAAATGATCTTTCTACCGGAGCAGATACTTTATCAGCCGGAGCAACGAATCTTTCGGATGGAGCAAATACTTTATCGACAGGGGCAGCGAACCTTTCGGATGGAGCAAATACCTTGTCTGGCGGGGCAGCTCAGGTGAATGATGGTGTGCAGACACTGGCTGCAGAGATGAAAAATCTGGTGAGTGGAACACAGCAGGTATCCGATGGAGCAGCGCAGTTAAATGCAGGTGTGGGAACTCTGATCGGAAAGTTGAATCAGATGGGAACTGATCTTGCAGCAAATAAAGAGGGCTTCTATACGAAGTTTCAGGAAGAAACAAAAGTTGCATATACAGATGCAGATGCTGCAATTCAGGCATTAGGTGCTCAGTTAAGCGCAGCTGTACAGACACTGGCACAGGCATCTGTCACGGGAGGTTATTCGGCAGATCAGGCAGCAGAAGCTGCAAAACAGATTTCTGATCTTACGACTCAGATTGCTACACTTCAGGCAGCAAAATCACAGGTGGATGGAGCAGCAGGTGTCATTGACACAGTGGCAGGAATGCTTGCTGGTCAGGAAACACAGGATCAGATGACTGCTTTAACAACAGGAGCCAGTCAGCTTGTGGCAGGTGCCCAGAATGTATATAATGGAGCAAGCCAGCTTTCTGCCGGAGCAGATGCAGCAGCAGCCGGTTCAGCCCAGGTAGCAGAGGGAGCAGCAAATCTTGCAACAGGAGCAGGAGACTTAAAGACAGGAGCAGCAAATCTTGCAACAGGAGCAGGAACCTTAAAGACAGGAGCAGCAGATCTTGCAACGGGAGCAGGAACCTTAAAGACGGGAGCAGCAGATCTTGCAACGGGAGCAGGAACCTTAAAGACAGGAGCAGCAAATCTTGCAACAGGAGCAGGAACACTGAAAAAAGGAGCAAGTGATCTTGCAAGTGGAGCAACCAAGTTAAAGAAAGGTGCCGGAGATCTTGCAACGGGAGCAGGAACACTGAAAAAAGGAGCAGCAGACCTTGCAAGCGGAGCAGGACAGGTGGCAGACGGAGCAACCACACTCCACAAAGGAGCATCTGATCTTTCCGATGGTTTAAATACCTTAGATGGCGGTATCGGACAGCTAAAAGAGAAATCAGGGGCACTTGCAACAGGAGCTGACCAGTTAAAGAGCGGTACAGACCAGCTTGCAAGCGGGGCATCCACACTTGTTTCCAACAATGATAAATTAAACGATGGTGCAGGTACTTTAAGTGATGGTACCGATGCGATCATTGACGGTGTGGGAGAACTTTCTGACGGAGCACATAAACTTGCAGATGGAATTACTGAGTTCAGCGAGGATGGAATCGATGAGATCATCAATTCTTACAATGGCGATATCGAACCGCTGATCGACCGTATCCAGGCTGTATTAGATGCCGGTGCTGATTATCAGACCTACACGGACATTGCAGATGGCGTGAACGGAAGTGTTAAATTTATTATCAAAACAGATGCGGTAAAAGCTGAGGACTAAAGAACCGTTTTTAGGAGGAGTAAGATGAATGCGTTGGAGAATCTGCTGATCATAGCAGGCATATCGCTGGATATATTTGCAGCCATGGAGTGTCAGGGGGCGCTGGTAGCAAAGATAGATAAAAAACAGCTTGGCAAACTGTGTGCACTGATTGCTGCATGGCAGATGGCAGCGCTGTTTGTCGGAAGCTGCCTGTCAGGACTTTTGTATCGCAACACCATAACACACAATGAAAAAGTGACTGGATTTGTCATTGCAGCAGCTATCTTTTTCTGTCTGGGTGTACGTCTGATTGCAAAAGCCATAAAAAATGAGCGCATCGTAGAGCACTGTGAACAGAAGTTCGGCTGGAAGCATTTACTGGCGCTTGCAGCAGTTACCAGCATTTATACCCTGCTGACCGGTATTGCGTTTGGATTCCTAGGAACCAATCTTCAGGTGATGCTTTTAATGATCGCAGGACTTACGATCGCGGTCGTTGTGGCGGGTATCTATACCGGCTATCACCTTGGATTTGAACACAAGACAAAAGCATATATTGCAGGAGCAGTTCTTCTGTGGATCGCAGGAATAGACGTTATCGTAAAACATATTTTGAGGTAGGACAATAGATTGCCCATTGGGGCAGACATATTGTTACGGATAAAAGATCCGGTTTCCGGCTGTCGGGTAAAATCTGGCGGCTGGAAACCGGATTTTTCAGCACGTTGCAACAATTTTTTTTCTCCGTTATAATTAAGGAAAATGGAGGCAGAAAACAGATGAAAATTTTACTTACGGCGATCAATGCCAAATATATACATTCCAACCTTGCCGTGTATAATCTGCGTGCATATGCCACGCATTATGCAAAAGGCATGGCAGATGCCGATACAGTTGAGATCGGCGAATATACGATCAACAATCAGATGGAGGATATTTTAGAGGGAATCTATAAAGCGAAACCCGATGTTTTAATGTTTTCCTGTTATATCTGGAATATCGCATTTGTGGAGGAACTGGCAGAAGAATTTCACAAGCTGCGCCCGGAAGTGCCGATCTGGGTAGGAGGCCCTGAGGTTTCGTATGAGACGGAGAGCTTTTTGAGAGAACATCCGCAGATCACCGGTGTGATGATCGGGGAAGGGGAAAAGACATTCTGTGAACTCGCAGAGTATTATGCCGGAAAAAGCAGGAGCGACAAAGAAACAGAAGAAAAGCAGAGAACACAGGCGACACAGGGGACAGGAGAGAGTAAAAGTACAGAGGAAAAATCGAAACTCGGAGAAATCACAGGGATTGCATACCGGAACGGGAATGAGATCATCTTTACCGCACCGCGCGAGATGCTTAGTCTGAGCGAAATTCCGTTCTGTTATGACAAGGCGGGCGATTTTAAGAACCGTATCATTTATTATGAGTCGAGCCGCGGCTGCCCGTTTTCCTGCAGTTACTGTCTTTCCTCTGTGGAAAAGCAGCTTCGCTTCCGCGACACGGAACTTGTGAAAAAAGAATTGCAGTTTTTTATTGACCGGAAAGTGCCACAGGTAAAATTTGTGGACAGGACATTCAACTGTAACCACGCGCATGCGATGGAGATCTGGTCTTATATCAAAGAACATGATAACGGGATCACGAACTTCCATTTTGAGATTTCGGCAGATCTTTTAAGGGAAGAAGAACTTGCACTGATCGGTACGATGCGTGCGGGACTGATCCAGTTAGAGATCGGCGTGCAGTCGACGAACGGGGCAACGATCAAAGAGATACACCGTACCATGCAGTTAGAGCGGTTAAAGGAAGTCGTACGGGAAGTTCAGAAGCACGGGAACATCCATGAGCATTTAGACCTGATCGCGGGTCTTCCGTTTGAAGATTATGACACGTTTGCAAAATCTTTTGATGAGATCTATGAGCTCCGTCCAAACCAGCTCCAGCTTGGATTCCTAAAGGTGTTAAAGGGCTCCTATATGTATGAGCACGCGAAAGAATATGAAATCGAATACCACAGCAGACCACCTTATGAAATGCTGAAAACAAAGTGGCTTCCCTATGAGGATGTGTTAAAGATACGTCAGGTGGAAGAGATGCTTGAAGTGTACTATAACAGCGGACAGTTTGAAATTACGATGAAGGTGCTGGGAGTTTTGTTTGAAAGTGCATTTTTCATGCTCCAGGAGCTTGGGAAATATTATGAGAGAAATGGCTATTTTGGCATGAGCCACGCAAGGATCCGGCGATCGGAAATTTTGCTTGAGTTTGCAGAAGAAACATTTGCCGGTGATATGACTGGCGGAGCGTACCGGAATATTTCTAAAGCCGGAAGAAGCGCTGATAACAGGGAGATCCTTGATATCATAAAAGAAAGTCTGATATTCGACCTCTATTACCGGGAAAACTGTAAGAGCAGACCGGCATGGGCAAAAGATTTAAGCACATGGAAACAGGTGACGCGGGCATACTGTAAGAATGGAAAGCAGTCGCATGTAGAGAGTTTTTCCTATTGTTTCCCGGACAAGGGAGAACGTGTGTTAAAAGAAATGCCTGAACGGGCAGAAAAACCGCTGTATGCACTGTTTGATTATACGGACAGGGATCCGTTGGATCATCAGGCGAAGGTGACATGGATCATGGAGGATGAGGATGCAGGATTATGTAGTCATTGATCTTGAAATGACAGGTCTGAATGCAAAGACCGATCATATTTTAGAAGTAGGGGCTGTCAGAGTCAGAAACCATCAGGTGGTCGATCAATTTGGCGTTATTTTATGCCAGAACGTAAAAATACCGGAAAAAGTGACTGAACTTACCGGGATCACGGAGGCAATGGTGCAGGGCGGCATGGAAAAAGAAGAGGCAATGCGGCAGTTCTTTGAATTTATCGGAGAGGATATCATCGTCGGGCAGAATGTGATTTTTGATTATGGATTTTTAAAGCAGTGGGCGGTAAATCATAATATGCCATTGGAACGGAATGCGGTTGATACCTTAAAACTTGCACGGAAATTTCTGCCGAAAGAGCAGAAAAAGGATCTGGAAAGCCTGTGTGCCTACTTTGGAGTAAAAAGAGAAAATGCCCATCGTGCATTTGACGATGCATATGAAACCTGGCAGGTTTATGAGGCACTCAGAGAGCGGTACGGGGAAGAATACGCAGAAGAATTTGTGCCGAAGCCGCTTTTATATAAAGCAAAAAAGCAGACACCGGCGACGGCAGGACAGATCAGGTATTTAAAAGAATATGCGGCGCATTATAAGATCCCGCTGCCGGATGATCTTTCGGAGATGACAAGAAGCGAGGCATCAAGACTGACAGACCGGCTGATCGCAGCCTATGGGAAAATGCCATAAAATGCACTGCCTGTGAAAAGTATTACACGGGAGAACCGGTGTTTTCTCCGGAAAGCATGGCACTTAGTTTTTCTACGATCGAACGTTTCATCAGTGAATCGAGCTGTTCTGCGGATGCAAGGAGCTCTGCGATACGTCCGGTTTCGCCGGAAGACTGGTAGATGTCTGCCAAAAGCAGATAATTCCGGCTTAAGTCGGAACCGATGCTGATGCCGTATTCTAAAATTGTGCGGGCATCATCGGCATGACCGAGTTCGAAAAGCTGCGCTGCATAGGCGGTCAGAGTCTGACAGAGTGTGGTGAAATTCTGATCGTATTCCGTCAGGACAGGGAGGCTGGCAGTACCGTAAGAGATCTTTAAGTCGGTATTGGTCTGTGTGCCGAGATTGACGATCTTCCGGTCAGAAAGATCCTGTAAGGCGGCTTCATATTTTTTTAATAAATCATTTTCGTACATACCTATTGGAAATTTGTCCAAAGGTATGGTAATATAGGGAAGTCCGCTTAAATCTTTTAAGCGGGTATTGTTTGCGATGGATTCCCTTTTCCAGAAGCGGTCAGTTACGTTCTCCTGGGAGCGGTTTGAACGTTTGCGGAAAAATGTGAACAGGCAGACAACTGCAATGAATAAACCTAAAAATGGCATGTGAAATCCTTTCCGTGCCGGGCTTTGAGATGGAGGTACATTTGTATGTATGATTTCAGTAAAAAGAAAAATAAAAAAGTACTTGCAGCAGTCGTGATCGTTCTGGTTGGAACGATGTTGCTTACTACCGTACTTGCGGCACTGTTGTAATAAATCTGTTCATGTAAAATATACTAAAAACGAGACAAACAGTCAAATATATTCGTGGTAATGCACCTTGAAAAAGAGGGCAGTTGTGATAAAATGAACAGCAAAGATTCAGCAAAAGTAATAGTTTCAGAGGGATAAGATGAAAAAAACAGGAAAAATATTAACAGCTCTGGGGTTAGCCGCGGTATTTGGCATTATTTCTAATCCGGCGCAGGCAAAAGCAGAAGATACAGATCAAATTGCCCAGGGAGTTTATATTGGCAATATTGATGTCGGCGGCATGACTGAGCAGGAAGCCTTAAGTGCAGTGAACGATTATGTAAACAATGCAGGGGAAGCGGTATTTACACTGACTGCGGGAGATCACAGCTCACAGGTGAAGGCATCAGATCTTGCACTGGAGTTTACCGATATGAATGTTGTCTCAGAGGCAATGGATGTCGGGAAAAGCGGTAATCTGATTAAACGGTATAAAGATAAAAAAGACCTTGAAAATGGCAGCGTTGTCATTGATATGGAGTTAAATGTTGATCATGATGTGGTTTCAGAACTCCTTGCAGATAAGGCGGATGAACTTGATAAAAAGGCGGTCGATAATGGTCTGGTACGTGAAAATGGCACATTTAAGATCATCAAAGGATCACAGGGCGTCGAGGTCAATGTAGAAAAGTCGATAGCAGCGATTGAAGATTATGTCAGCAATGGCTGGGACGGACAGGGTGGAAATATTGAACTTGTGGCAGAGGTCGTAGAGCCAAAAGGAAGCGAAGAAGAGCTTTCGAAGGTAAAGGATCTGCTCGGCGGTTATAATACCAACTACAGTTCTTCCACACAGAACCGGTGTGATAACATTGCAACGGCGGCTGCTAAGATCAATGGAACCGTTTTATATCCGGGAGATGAGTTCTCCGTATATGAGTCAATCGGACCGTTAGATGCGTCAAACGGTTACGAACTTGCGGGAGCTTATGAGAATGGACAGACAGTCCAGTCCTACGGCGGCGGTGTCTGCCAGGTTTCGACAACCTTATATAATGCAGTGATCTTAGCGGAACTTGAGGTGACGGAGCGTTCAAACCATTCTATGATCGTTACTTATGTAAAACCGTCGATGGATGCTGCAATCGCAGGTGATTATAAGGATCTGAAGTTTGTAAACAACCAGGAAAACCCGATTTATATTGAGGGATACACGTCCGGGAAAAATATATATTTTAATATTTACGGGGAGGAGACAAGACCTGCAAACCGTAAAGTGTCCTATGAGAGTGAAGTTGTATCGGAACAGGATCCTGGAACACAGTTTGTGGCAACCGGAGATCCGGTTGGTGTCATGAGTGTGTCACAGGGAAAACATATCGGATATGTGGCACAGCTGTGGAAAATCGTCACAGTTGACGGCGTGGAGCAGAGCAGGGAAGTATTTAACAAGAGTACCTATAAAGCATCACCGAAGATCGTCAATGTGGGAATCGCATCTGCGGATCCAAATGTATCAGCTGCAGTCAATGCCGCTGTAGCAGCCGGCGATGAGGGAACGATCTATTCTACCGTTGCGCAGTACACCGCGGCAGCGGCAGCAACACCGGAGCAGCCGGCAGAAAATCAGTCTGCAGAGGAACAGGCAATTGTCGGAGACGGACAGGTCGATGTCAGTGGAGATTCGAGTGGAAGTACCGGTGAAGATGGACAGTAATTATAGGAAACAAAAAGAGGCTGCCTCATAAGAGACAGCCTATAACTGTAAACAGGGATGGAGATTGTGATGAAGATTGGAAAAGTACCGGAGAATGTGTTGAAACGCTCCGTATTTAAACAGATACATACCAAAAGGCCGGAGGTCATTTTAGGCGCCGGAGTGGGAGAGGACTGTGCTGCAGTCAAACTTGCGGAGGATGAGACGCTTGTGATGTCCACCGATCCGATTACGGGTACGGCACAGGACATCGGTACACTTGCGATCCAGATCACAGCAAATGATCTTGCCAGTGCAGGGGCAGAACCGGTCGGTGTGCTCCTTACGGTCCTGCTTCCGCCGGAGATCGAAGAACCGGATTTAAGAGAGATGATGCAGCAGGTAGAAGCAGCATGTGCAAAGGCAGGCGTGCAGGTCATGGGCGGTCATACGGAGATCACAGCGGTTGTCAGCCAGCCGGTTATTTCCGTATGTGGTGTCGGTAAAGTAAAAGACGGATGCCTGATCTCCACCGGAGGGGCAAAACCGGGCATGGATATTCTTGTGACAAAGTGGATCGGGATCGAGGGAACCTCCATCATTGCAAAGGAAAAAGAAAAAGATCTTTTAACGAGATTTTCTGCACCATTTATTGAAAATGCGAAAAAACTGGATGTATATTTATCCGTGCTTTCAGAGGCCGCAGTCGCCGTTCGGTCTGGCGTTAGTGCTATGCATGACGTCACAGAGGGAGGTATTTTTGGTGCACTCTGGGAAATGGCAGAAGCATCTGGCGTCGGACTTGAAATCGATTTAAAAAAGATTCCCGTTCGTCAGGAAACGATAGAAATCTGTGAATTTTTCGGGATCAATCCATATGAACTGATCTCAAGCGGTTCTATGCTGATGGCAGCAGACGATGGCAATCTGCTGGTCAATGAGCTGAAAAAGGCAGGAATACCAGCGGCGGTCATCGGAAAAGCGACAGCCGGAAATGACAGAGTTTTATTAAACGAGGATGAGAGACGGTTTTTAGAGCCGCCGAAGACGGACGAATTATATAAAGTAGTATAGGGTGTGAAAGATATAATTTTTACACAAAAACAGACTGCGTGTTTGGAGGCAGATCTGCTGCTATGAATTGAGATAATGTCCTAAAGGGCATAAATTATGGAGGATTATCATGCGTGAAAAGATTTTAACTTTTATAGAGAAGAACAGCAGAATTGATTTAAAGGAACTGGCTATCATTTTAGGTGTAGATGAGGCAGCAGTGGTAAATGAGCTTCAGAAAATGGAAGAGGAGCACATTATCTGCGGATATCATACCCTGATCGACTGGGATAAGGCAGGAATTGAAAAAGTAACTGCTTTAATCGAGGTGCGTGTAACACCGCAGCGCGGAATGGGATTTGACAAGGTGGCAGAGCGTATTTACAA
This sequence comes from uncultured Roseburia sp., assembly GCA_934317215.1. Lineage (GTDB taxonomy): Bacteria > Bacillota > Clostridia > Lachnospirales > Lachnospiraceae > Roseburia. The sequence continues at coordinate 5,311 of CAKREH010000039.1, read as the reverse complement.
CTATCCGGAAGTAAATTCCGTTTATCTGATCTCAGGCGGATTTGATTTTATGGTAACGATCGAGGGAAAAACACTGCGCGAGGTTTCCCAGTTTGTTTCCGATAAACTTTCACCACTGGATTCTGTGTTAAGTACAAAGACTAATTTTATTCTGAAAAAATACAAAGATCACGGAACCGTTATGGCAGAACCGGCAAAAGATGAAAGGATAGAGATGTAATATGAGAGATCCATTAAATAAAACAATTACAACGATCCAGCCGTCCGGAATCCGTAAGTTCTTTGATGTGGTACATGAGATGAAGGATGCGATCTCCCTTGGTGTCGGCGAGCCGGATTTTGATACGCCGTGGCATATCCGCGACGAGGGCATTTATTCACTGGAAAAAGGAAAAACACATTATACCTCAAATGCAGGTTTAAAAGAGTTAAAGACAGAGATCGACCGTTATCTGAACCGTCATTACGGGATATCTTATGACGTTGACCATGAGATCATGGTGACGATCGGAGGCAGCGAGGCGATCGATGCGGCAATGCGTGCCATGTTAGATCCGGGGGATGAGGTTTTAATCCCGCAGCCAAGTTATGTGTCCTATGTGCCATGTGCCGTTTTAGCAGGCGGGGTTCCGGTTGTGATCGAGTTAAAGGCAGAAAACGAATTTCGTCTGACTGCAGAAGAGTTAGAGGCTGCGATCACACCAAAGACAAAACTTTTGGTACTTCCGTTCCCGAATAACCCGACCGGCGCGGTCATGGAAAAATCAGACCTTGAAAAGATCGCGGAAGTGATCAGAAAACACGATATTTTTGTATTGAGTGACGAGATCTATTCGGAGCTTACCTACCTTGAGAAACATGTGACGATCGCGTCCCTGCCTGGAATGTGGGAGAGAACGATCGTGATCAATGGTTTTTCCAAATCACATGCCATGACAGGATGGCGTCTCGGCTATGCCTGCGGACCGCGTGTGATCATTGAACAGATGTTAAAAATCCATCAGTTTGCCATCATGTGTGCGCCGTCTACCAGCCAGTACGCAGGTGTGGAGGCATTAAAAAACGGTGATGAGGATGTGGCACAGATGCGTGAGGAATACAATGGCAGACGACGCTATCTGCTGCACCGCTTTAAGGAGATGGGACTTACCTGTTTCGAGCCGTTTGGAGCATTTTATGTGTTCCCGTGTATCCGCGAATTCGGTATGACATCCGAGCAGTTTGCCACGGAGCTTTTAAATACAGAGAAACTTGCAGTCGTTCCGGGAACGGCATTCGGAGACTGTGGGGAAGGATTTGTCCGTATTTCCTATGCGTATTCGCTGGAAAACTTAAAAGAGGCGATGGACCGCATGGAGGCATTTATTACAGGGCTGAGAAAACAGGGTGAAAAACAGGCATGACAGTTTATTTTTCATAATGTGGTCTGCTTGGCAGACTGCCTGGAAATGAGGATAGTGTGAAAAATAAGATTTTTCACACATAAGATTTGTGCTTGCGCACAAACTTGAGGTGCGCAAAAGGCGGCGCAAGAATGAGGATTATTATGGCAAAGTTAAATATTGTTTTGTATGAGCCGGAGATTCCGGCAAATACCGGAAATATCGGAAGAACCTGTGTCGCAACAGGGACAAGGCTCCATCTGATCGAACCGCTTGGATTTCATCTGGATGAAAAGTCGATCAAGCGTGCCGGGATGGATTACTGGAGTGAACTTGACGTGACAACTTATGTAAACTGGGATGATTTCTGTGAGAAAAATCCGGGTGCAAAGATCTATATGGCAACGACAAAGGGACGCCATGTATACACAGAGGTTTCCTACGAGCCGGACTGCTATATTATGTTTGGAAAAGAGAGTGCAGGAATCCCGGAGGAGATCTTAAAAGATCATCCGGATACCTGTGTGCGGATCCCGATGATCGGGGAGACACGTTCACTGAACCTGTCAAATTCCGTTGCGATCGTGCTCTATGAGGCACTCAGACAGAATCAGTTTGACCATATGAAGCTGCAGGGAGAACTGCACAGACTGCGCTGGGATGACTGATACGGGAAGGAATAAAAACAGATGGGAATTATTAAGGCAAAACAGCTTGTGCATGAATATATCAGACGTGATGAAGAGGGAAACGTAGAGTCGATCCAGACTGCCTTAGATCATGTGGATCTCGATGTGAAGCAGGGAGATTTTATCGCAATCTTAGGACATAACGGTTCCGGTAAATCTACGCTTGCAAAGCATATCAATGCACTGTTAGCCCCGTCCGAGGGAAGTCTTTTTGTGGACGGCATGGATGTTTCAAAAGAGGAGAATGTCATTCCGGTGCGAAAGACCGCCGGAATGGTTTTCCAGAATCCGGACAATCAGATCATTGCCAGTGTGGTGGAGGAGGATGTCGGATTCGGACCGGAAAATATCGGTGTGCCGACGGATGAGATCTGGCAGCGTGTGGAGGAGAGCCTAAAGGCAGTCGGTATGTTAAAATACCGTCATCATTCGCCAAACAAGCTTTCCGGAGGTCAGAAACAGCGTGTTGCGATCGCGGGTGTCGTAGCGATGGAGCCGAAGTGCATCGTGTTAGACGAGCCGACCGCAATGCTTGACCCGAACGGAAGAGCGGAGGTCATCCGTACTGCGCATGAACTCAATCAGAAAAAAGGTGTCACGATCATTCTGATCACACATTATATGGAAGAAGTCGTCGATGCGGATAAGGTGATCGTGATGGACAAGGGAAAAGTAGTGATGCAGGGAACACCGCGTGAAATCTTTTCCAAAGTCGGAAAGCTAAAAGAATACCGGCTGGACGTGCCGCAGGTTACGATCCTTGCTGACCTGCTCAGACAGTCAGGACTTGATATTCCGCTTGGTGTGCTGACGAGGGAAGAACTTGTGGGACATATTCTGCGGATCGCACAGATTGATTCATGATCGTGGAATGTGTATGATATGGTGCACGATGATAGAATGTCTGTGGAACGTGTATGATATGGTGCACGATGATAGAATGTCTGTGGAACGTGTATGATATGGTGCACGATGATAGAATGTCTGTGGAACGTGTATGATGCGTAGCGCAGAGATGGAATATCAGTAGAGCAGGCATTTTATGGTTATATGTTTTTAAAAGATCATCTGATTTTGAGTAAAATGGAAGGCTTTTGGGGTACTGCTCAGCAGTGGGTGCCCCAGAAATGAGGATGAACATGTCAATTATTTTAGATAAAGTGAATTATGTATACAGCGAAGGGACTGCGTATCAGATCCAGGCGCTAAAGGATGTAAACTTAACGATCGAGGATGGACAGTTTATCGGCGTGATCGGACATACCGGTTCCGGAAAGTCCACCCTGATCCAGCACTTAAACGGTTTGATGAAGGCAACATCCGGGACGATTTATTTTCACGGTCAGGATATTTATGAAGAGGGGTTTGACCTGCGTGAATTGAGAAATCGCGTCGGGCTGGTGTTCCAGTATCCGGAGCACCAGTTATTTGAGACAACGATTTTTGATGACGTGTGTTTTGGACCGAAAAATCAGGGATTATCGAAAGAGGAAGCAGGTCTTCGGGCATTTGAGGCACTGCGGAGTGTCGGATTGCCGGAGGAGCTTTATTACCAGTCTCCGTTTGATCTTTCCGGTGGACAGAAACGCCGTGTTGCGATTGCAGGCGTACTTGCAATGAAGCCGGAGGTATTGATCTTAGATGAGCCGACGGCAGGTCTTGATCCGGCGGGACGTGATGAGATCTTAGATCTTGTGGAGCAGATGCACAGGGAACGCGGTATTACGGTTATTTTAGTATCACACAGTATGGAGGATGTCGCGAAATATGTGGAGCGTATTATCGTGATGAATCACGGCAGAGTGATGTTAGACGGTGCACCAAAAGAAGTGTTCCGCCACTATAAAGAGCTTGAGGCGGTTGGACTTGCAGCACCACAGGTGACTTACCTGATGCATGAACTGAAAGAAAAAGGTCTGAATGTTGATACAGATGCAACCACGGTGGCGGAGGCAAGAGCATGTCTGCTTGAGGCGCTGACCGGAATTGATTCTGGAAAAACAGACTTTCATATGTAACAGTCCGGAGGAAGAAGATGTTAAGAGATATTACACTGGGCCAGTATTATCCGGCGGATTCCGTCATCCATAAACTGGATCCGCGCGTAAAACTGTTTGCTACATTTATTTATATTATATCGTTGTTTTGTTTTAAAGGGATTGCGGCACTTCTGGTTGCGACCGTATTTTTGATCTTCTGCATCAGAACGTCCAAAGTTCCATTTATGTTTATGGTCAAGGGCTTGAAAGCGATCGTGGTGCTTATGCTGATCACAGCGGCATTCAACCTTTTCCTGACACCGGGTACGCCGATCGTGAAGTTCTGGATCTTTAAGATCACGGCGGAGGGTGCACAGAATGCGATCCTGATGGCGATCCGCCTGACCTACCTGATCCTTGGAACCTCGATCATGACACTTACGACGACGCCAAACCAGCTTACGGATGGTCTGGAAAAATCTCTGATGCCGTTATCAAAGATCGGTGTTCCGGTACACGCGATCGCGATGATGATGTCGATCGCACTCCGTTTTATCCCGATCCTCATTGAGGAGACGGACAAGATCATGAAAGCTCAGATGGCGCGAGGTGCTGACTTTGAGAGCGGAAATCTGTTGCAGAGAGTGAAAAATATGATCCCTCTTTTGGTACCGCTATTCGTCTCTGCGTTCCGCCGTGCGGACGACCTCGCGATGGCGATGGAGGCGCGCTGCTACAATGGAGGCGAGGGCAGAACCAAGATGAAACCGCTGCGTTACGCAAGCGTGGATCATAAGGCATATGTGCTCGTGATCGGGTATTTTGTGGTTATATTGCTGTGCAGGTCCTTTTTGCCGTTTCCACAGTAAGGGATTTGTGATGCGGGAATTTTGCAGAGTCGGCAGGCTATGGTTCATGGTGATGGAATGACAGCGGAGCAGGAAAGTTGCGTTCTGTGACAATAGCAGATTAGCAGAGCAGGAAAGTTGCGTTCTGTGACAATAGCAGGTTAGCGGAGCAGGCAGTCTGTCATTTTTTTAGGGGATTGCACAAAGCTGGAAAATATGAGCGGCTTTGTGCAATTTTTTCAATTCATAGGAAATTACGTCCTATGAATGAAAAAGCCCTTCGGGCGGGATGCGCATCTCGCGGAATTGAAGTTAGCTGTAAACAGCACCGCTCGAGCGCGAAAGAGTCGCAAGCGACTCTTTGTTCCTTTATAGGAAATTTCTCAAACAGTCAGAAATAGTGTATAATGGAC
>CAKREH010000038.1 GCA_934317215.1 uncultured Roseburia sp. | reverse complement strand
CATTATATCATGTGCAAAAACAGCACATGATCCAATTCACCGTTCGTCAATCATACGAGCATGTTGCCTCACTTGCGCTCATTATATCATGAAGCAATGCTTCATGATCGTGATCTACACTCGCTTCGCTCGGCAGTCTTATTATATCATGAATAAATTAATGAAACAATTTCAATGAAAATCTAAATGGAATTAAAATTGTAGATTTACAGGAGAACAGCACTGTGTTAGAATTGTTGCATAAAAATAATAGTATTGGAGGATTTATTTTGTGCTATATCAACGAATGATGAAGGAAAAACAAAAAGTGGAGAATTGGATCAATGACTTACAAAGCCAGATTGCCGAACTTCCATCAGGTACATTTTTCTGTACAAGAAATAATAAATACTATAAGTGGTATTATACGGATAAGGGGAAAACAAAATATATTCCCAAAAGTGAACGGCAACTTGCAGAACAACTGGCAAAACGAAAATATTTAGAGAGCAGGCTGCATAAACTTAAGCAGGAAGAGAAAAGGATAGATATTTATCTGAAGAAATATAATTTAGATGAATTTTCTTCATATCATGTAGAGGAACATCCAGAGCTGCAGAAGCTTTTATCAGGGGTATATACACCGTTAAAACAAGAACTGGATGAGTGGGTAAATACTTCTTACACAAACAATCCGAAAGATCCAGAAAAATTGATACATAAAACTATTCCCGGAATTCTGGTCCGGTCAAAATCTGAAGCTTTAATCATAAATGCGTTATTCGAACACAAAATCCCATTTCGTTATGAATGTTTATTACAGGTCCAAAATGTTAGTATATATCCGGATTTTACTATCCGTCATCCCGTTACCGGTGAAGTGTATTATTGGGAACATTTTGGAATGATGGATAATGAAAATTATGCTCATAATGTATATTCAAAGTTACAGTTGTATCAGTCGGCGGGAATTATTCCCTCGATGCAGTTACTCACAACTTTTGAAACCAGGCAGAATCCTTTAGATTATGAATATGTAGAACTACTGATTCAATATTATTTTACATGAACAACATATAGGTATTCGAATGGGCGAAAGGTATATATATCAGAAGCAAATAGTCCGAAATTTTATTGAATTATAGTATTTTTCAATCAAAATGGGCGAAAATCAGTTGGAAAAACTTTAAATAGTCCATGAAAATGAAAAAACGAGGGCTATTTTGATATTAAATGAAGAAATTCGCCCATTTTGAAAATAAAAGCAGGGGGATACATGAAAAAACGGGCGGAATATATGAACGTGGGAAAAAATAGCCCAAAACATAAGCAATGGAGTGAAAGAACGGGCGAAATACATGAACGCTGAAAAAATAGTCCATAACATATAAGACGGCTGCAGATAGTTGGATAAAGAAAACGGGTGGATCTGCTTAACTTAATAAAAGTGTAGCCCATCATGGTATTTAGTATAAACTGCTATGTATAGTAAAATGTAAAAAGAAACCGCATGTTTTTACCAGAATTAAATCCCACAGAAGGGTAGAATTTAACTTTGCAAGTAAGGTTGGTGGAAAAAATTGAAAAAATATAAAATTAGGTATGGACATTTCCGTAGAGATGTGATAATATAATCAAGCACGATTCAAGACAACTTGATTACGGCGCGTGGCTCAGCTTGGTAGAGCGCTGCGTTCGGGACGCAGAGGTCGCAGGTTCAAATCCTGTCGCGCCGACTATGAGATGGGAAACCGTCAATCCTTGAGAGATCAGGGGTTGGCGGTTTTTCTTATTTAAAATATATTCCCTATTTGTCATATCTATGTTATAATAAAAAATGTAACCGCTTACATAACGAGAAAAGAAGGGGGATTTCACAAATGAAGAAAAAAACAAGTCTTAGTGCGAAGCTGATCGCAGCGTTTATGGCTGCGATTCTTGGAAGTGTTTTGATCTGTGCACTTTTGACATACAGTAAAGTAAAGAGCGTATTAAACAGTAATATGCAGCTTACGAGTGAGCAGACACTAAGCAGTGCGATGACAAGTCTGCAGACATATGAGAAAACGATCAGTATACCGGTGGATCTTTTGACAAGAAAAGACAGTATCAAACAGCTTTTGCTTGAGCCGGGAAATTATGATAAATATATTGACAATGTAAACGACGAACTGGTTGCAGCCTGTAAAGTCGTAAATGGTTCGGTGCGTGCCTATTATGCTTTAAATGATGGCAGAACGATCACCGGGTGGGTAAAATACGAAGCTGACGGTTCAAAGACAGCGGTGAACACAGTGGAAAATAAAGACCTTTCCGGAAAGGAATGGTATACCGCATGTCAGGGAAGAAAAGCAAAAGTAAATTCTATTTTCAGCTATATCACTGCACCGTATGCGGATGAAGAAACCGGGGAGCAGATTATTACGGTATGTCAGGAAGTAAAATATAAGGATGTTGTCCAGGGCGTTGTTGCGATGGATATTGAGGCATCTGCACTGGCAGACTATGTGGAAAATATCAGACTTTTAAATACAGGATTTGTTATGCTGGTAGACGAGCAGGGAAATATCATGGTAGACAGTGAAAGTAACACTTTTGCGGATGGTACGGTTGCTGACCTTGAATTTTTTGCTCCTTTAACAGAAGAATTAGATAAACTCGAAGAACAGAAAGCAAAGCTGGAGGAAAATGAAGATCCGGCAGCGGATGATATTGTATTGCAGGCATCTTATACCATGCGTGCAGAGGGAAGGAACTGTGCCATTACGGCGATGACAGACCGCATTACCGGATGGAGACTGCTCGGCTGTATCAGTGATCAGGAAAACCAGAAGAATCTGATTAATATTAACATTGGAACACTGATCGCCGGTGTGATCGGACTGATCTTTGGATGTGTGATCGCGGTCATGACAGCACTCAGTTTTAACCGTGAGATCAAAAAACTCCAGAACGCGACACATCGTGTGGCGGGTGGTGATTTTTCCGAGAAGATTAAAGTTACCAGAAGCGATGAGTTTGGCGTGCTTGAAACAAATTTTAACGGTATGATGGATGATGTGTCCGGACTGATCCATGCAGTTGAGGATAAATCAAACCATATTCTTGAAGTTGCAGGAGGCATCTCAGAAGTCGCTGGAAATACAAAAACAACGATCGAGCAGGTAACACAGGCAATCGATAGTGTGGCGCAGGGTGCGGTAAAACAGGCGGAAAGTACACAGGAAGCCAACACGGAAGTAGAGCATTTAAAGAACAGCTTAGATGAAACAAAAGAATATGTTTCCGGTATGAACGGCATGACGGAGAAGGCAAATGAAGTCAGCACCGAGGGAATTGAGAGCGTAAAAGACCTGATCAAAAAATCAGGAAAAACAGCTGAGAAATCAAAAGTTTCGTTAGAAGTTATGAATGAGATGGTCGAGAGCATTGATAAGATTTTCTATATATCAGATACGATCGCAGACATCACATCACAGACGAACCTGTTGTCCTTAAATGCAAGTATTGAGGCAGCAAGAGCCGGAGAGATGGGAAAAGGTTTCGCAGTTGTTGCAGATGAGATCCGTAAACTGGCGGATGAGTCGAAAGAGTCAACGGATGAGATCAAGAAGATCATCACGGAAATCACAGAAAAATCAAAACTGGTTGAGTCCACGATGCAGGAAAATGAAGTACTGCAGACTGAGCAGCAGGAGGCGATCAACCGCACGGAAGAGATCTTTGGCGAGATCATGAAACAGATCGAAATGTTAGGCTCTGGTATGGAACGCATCAATGCCCTGAATGACAATATGTCTGCCAACAAAGATCTTGTTGTGGATAAGATGGGAACGATTGCATCGGTGTCTGAGCAGTCCGCAGCGGCAACCGAGGAAGTCAATGCTTCCACCGAGCAGGTAAATGTCACAATGGCAGAAATCAGCGAACATACCGAGACGCTGCAGGCAATCGCAAAAGACCTGATGGAGACGATCAATCGTTTTAAGCTTGCTTAAGTCATGGAAAATGACTTGCAAAACGCCTGCTATACGGGTATAATTTTTGACGATAGAGTGCATTTGACAATGGGAAAATAAACCGGATAGGGTAAAGCAGGAGGAAGATATGGGAAGAGACGTTATTATTGCATGTGATTTTAACAGCAAAGAAGAAGTGATTAATTTTCTTGGAAAATTCAAAGAGGAAAAACCTTTTGTAAAGATCGGCATGGAGCTGTTTTATGCAGAGGGACCGGAAATTGTCCGTACGATCAAACAGATGGGACACAAGATTTTCCTTGATTTAAAATTACATGACATTCCAAATACCGTTAAAAAAGCAATGTCCGTTTTATCAGGACTGGATGTGGATATGTGTAACGTACATGCGGCGGGAACCAAAGCAATGATGCAGGCTGCCATCGAGGGACTGACGAGAGAGGACGGAACAAGACCGCTTCTGATCGCAGTCACACAGCTTACTTCTACCAGCGAAGAGGTAATGCAGCAGGAACTGTGGATCGACAAACCGATCGATCAGACTGTTATGCATTATGCTAAGAATACAATGGAAGCCGGATTAGACGGCGTTGTATGTTCTCCGCTTGAAGCAGGAAAAGTACACGAGGTATGTGGAGACAAATTCTTAACTATCACACCGGGTGTCCGTTTTGCAGACGGCGATGTTGGCGATCAGAAACGTGTGACAACACCGGCAAAGGCAAAAGAACTCGGTTCTGACTATATCGTAGTCGGAAGACCGATCACACAGGCAGATGATCCGGTAGCGGCATATCGCAGATGTGTAGAGGAATTTGCAGGCTAGATAAAAACAGGAAAAAGAGAAAGATGAACGTGTCTTTCTCTTTTTTCAGTTAAAAGAGAAAGTTGAAACAGATAGGGGATTTCATGGAAAGAAAAGGACTCAGTGGAAGTACATTAAAAATGATCGCAATCGTAACAATGCTGATCGATCATATTGCGGCAACCGTGATCATTCGTATATTAAAATTCGGAGGCTATAATGACGGTCTTTATCAGCTGTATCGTGTTATGCGGAATATCGGAAGGATTGCGTTTCCGATATTCTGTTTTCTTCTGGTAGAAGGATTTATGCATACGAGAGACCGGGAAAAATATGCACTGCGTCTGGGATGTTTTGCGGCAGTATCTGAGATCCCGTTTGATCTGGCATTCAACGGAAAAGTTTTGGAAGTCGGATATCAGAATGTGTTTTTTACGCTGCTGCTTGGCCTGCTTACCATGATGGCGTATGATGCAGTGATGAATCAGAGCCGCTGGAATGTCTGGAAGAGAACGGGACTGTCTACGCTTGCAATTCTTGCCGGAATGTTTGCGGCAGAGTTTTTATCAACGGATTACGGCGCACTCGGAGTGCTCTGCATTATGGTATTTTACCTGTTCCGGAGAAGCAGGATGCAGCAGGTCGTGTTTGGATGTCTGGCATTTGTATGGTGGGAATGGGCAGCAGTATTCGCATTTGTTCCAATCTTTTATTACAATGGAAAACGCGGTTTTGGAATGAAATATTTCTTTTACGCATTTTATCCGGTGCATCTGCTGATTCTGTATCTGATCGTATATAAAATGGGGTATGGAGCGGTGTCTGCAATATAGTGAATGTTCATTGGAACGGCATATGGAAAAGGACTTTAGAAAACGGAGGAGATGTTTTCTAAAGTCCTTTTTATATGTAAACCTGCCGGAAAGTCGGACAGGATTGTTTTTTGACGGAACTGACAGAACCCCAACCACCGAGTCGAAACTCAACAGCTCCTTTTGATGTTATTAATGATACGAAATAATTGTGACCATTTCTTGACTGGAAAATGAAGGAAATCTTAAAAACAGATAAGAAATTCATAAAGTTGCGTAGGCGGGAAGAGGGAAATGCGGTATAATGTGCGTAAAAGTGGATGGCACAGGGCGGGAAAATTTTGCAAGTGAAATCTACTGTGGATTTTTATAATGGAGAAAATTTATGAAAGAGTATCTGGAAAATGTGCGGTGCGTGGCGCCGTTGATCCATAACATAACAAATTATGTGACGGCAAATGATGTTGCAAATGTCCTTTTAGCATGTGGGGCAAGTCCGATCATGGCAGATGAGGAGGCAGAGGTAGAAGAAATCACGGCACACTGCATGGGGTTAAATCTGAATCTTGGAACGCCAAACAAAAAGAAAATCCTGGCAATGATAAAAGCGGGAAAAATGGCAAATAAACTTGGACATGTCGTAGTGTTAGATCCGGTGGGAGTCGGTGCAAGCAGTTTCCGGAAACAGACAGCGGAGCAGCTTTTAAAGGAAGTCAGATTTGATGCGGTCCGTGGAAATATTTCTGAGATCAAAACCCTGGCATCTCTGTGTGAAACACAGGAAAAGAATAGTGGAAATTTGGCAGCGTCAGATACAATGGATGTGGAAAAAGTTACGGTTCGATCAGATTATTGTGGAGAAATTACAAGTGCAGATGGTTCTGGAAGAGGCGTGGACGCAGATAATGCAGATACAGTGACAGAGGAAAATTTAGCACAGCATATTAGTAATGCAAAAATGCTGTCAAAGAAACTGCAGACGATCGTTGCCATTACCGGAGCCATAGATCTGGTCACGGATGGCAGCAGTTGTTATGTGATTCGAAATGGCAATCCGCAGATGGGGCATGTGACCGGTGCAGGATGTCAGCTGTCCGGTATTTTAACCGCATTTCTTGCTGCAAATCCGGAAAATAAGTTACAGGCGGCAGCGGCGGCAGTCTGCATGATGGGATATGCCGGGGAGCTTGCGGCGGAGAAAAGCGGACAGGCGGGCAGCGGAACTTACCGTGTGAGCCTGATGGACGCAGTGTCGTGTATGGATGGAGATACGTTAGAGAGAGGAGCACGTTATGAGATTCGATAGAAAACAGTTATTATTATATGGGGTAACAGACAGAAGCTGGTTAAACGGTCAGACATTATATGAGCAGGTCAGACAGGCGTTGGAGGGCGGTGTGTCCTTTTTACAGCTTCGCGAGAAAAATCTTTCGGAGCAGGCATTTTTAGAGGAGGCAAAAGAGATACAAAAATTGTGCAGGGAGTACAAGGTACCGTTTATCATCAATGATAACGTGGATCTTGCATTGGAGATTGATGCGGACGGTGTGCATGTCGGACAGGATGATATGGAGGCAGGAGAAGTGCGAAAAAGAATTGGAGAGGATAAGATCATCGGAGTCTCGGCACACTCGGTGGAGGAAGCGCTGCGTGCGGAAAAATGCGGGGCGACTTACCTTGGCTCCGGTGCTGTGTTTGGAAGCGGCACGAAAAAAGATGTGGGAACCTTAGATCATGAGGTGTTAAAAGAAATCTGTGCAGCAGTACAGATCCCTGTGGCTGCAATCGGCGGGATCAGCCGGGACAACATTTTACAGTTAAAGGGAACGGGGATCGACGGTGTGGCTGTGATCAGTGCTATCTTTGCGCAGAAAGATATCCGGGCGGCTGCACAGGAACTGAGGAAGTTGTCCGAGGAAGTGTGCAGGTAAGTCAAAATGCATGAATGGGGATGTAGATGTAGATGAAAACAGAGCTGATACAGAGCGCAATTTTTGATATGGACGGAACACTGCTTGATTCCATGCCGGTCTGGGAACACGCCAGCGAGCGGTATCTGCAGAATAAAGGAATTGAGGTGCGGGAAAAACTTTCGGAGATTTTGTTTTCCATGAGCATGCAAAAGGGTGCGGAATACGTGAAAGAAAATTACCACCTCACTGAATCGACGGATGAGATCGTGACCGGTGTAAATAATATCGTTTATACTGCGTATGAAAAAGAGGTACAGCCCAAAGAGGGCGTGAGGGAGTTTTTGGATAAACTGCAGGCAGAAGGAATAAAAATGGTCGTGGCAACCTCGACAGACCGCCCTATGGTGGAGGCAGCATTAAAGCGCACAGGCCTGCTTTCTTATTTTGAACGGATATTTACCTGCACGGAAATCGGCAAAGGAAAAGTGGAGCCGGACATTTATCATGCGGCTTCTGATTTCCTTGGAACAAAACCGGAACACACGCTGGTGTTTGAGGATGCACTTTATGCGATCGGGACAGCGAAAAAAGCCGGGTTTGTGACGGTTGGGGTTTATGATGCGGCAAGTGAAAAGGAACAGGACAAGATCAGGGAACTGGCAGATATTTATCTGGAAACGTTTGCGGAAGCTGTGGGGAGAATATGAAAAATAAATGATAACCAAAAATCTTATTTACATGGAATTTACAAACTTTTCATGGCGTGGTATAAAAATCTGTGCTATGATAAATAATATTGAGGTATGATTATATTATGATTCGTAAAGCAGAGTTAAAAGACATTCCGGCATTGATGGACATTTACAACGATGCCATTTTACATACAACAGCAACATTTGATACGGAAATCAAGGATTACGAGGATCGTCTGGCGTGGCTTCAGGCACACACAGGCCAGTATGTGATCTTTGTATATGAAGAGGCAGGAACAGTCGCGGGTTATGCCTCTCTTTCACGTTACAGGGAAAGAAAGGCTTTTGACCCTGCAGTTGAGGTCTCTATTTATATTCATGCGGGTTATCGAGGGCGTGGCATTGGCCGCAGTCTCATGGAGAAAACATTGCAATATGCCAAAGAGTGCCCGCAGATCGGAACAGTTGTTTCACTGATCACCAGTGAAAATGAAGTCAGTATCCGTCTGCATGAACGCTTTGGTTTTTCTTACTGTGGTCAGATCAGACAGGCAGGCGTTAAGTTTGGCAGGAAACTAGACTTAAACGCATATCAGATCATTTATGACAGAGAAATTGAATAGAAAGATTCCCGGAAAAATGTAATGTGCAAAAACCTGGCATGATACATGGCAGTATCCCGGGAAATTGAGGAAAATGCCATGATAAGATATTTTAAGACGGATAATCAGCGGATCCAGGAAGAGGAAAAGATCGGGGACGGCGTATGGGTGCAGATGCTCCAGCCGACGCATCAGGAATGTGCCGAGATTGCAGAAGTATTGAATGTAGATATCGAAGATATCCAGGCCGCACTCGATGAGGAGGAGAGCTCCCGTATCGAGCTTCAGGATGGTTATACTTTGATTTTAGTCGATATTCCAACGGTTGAGATACGTCATGAAAAACAGAGTTACACGACAATTCCGCTTGGTATCATTTTAACGCAGGATGTGATCGTGACAGTCTGTACCGATGATACACCGGTATTGCAGAACTTTGTCAACAATCGTGTGAAAGAGTTCAGCACGAAGAAAAAAATGCGTTTTGTATATCAGATTTTGTTCCGCACGGCGACAAACTACCAGATGAATCTGCGTGTCATCGATAAGAAAAGAACGGAGATCGAGGAGCGGATCGGCAAACATACAGAGGATATCGATCTGATCGACCTTCATGAATTAGAATCCACATTGGTATACTTTGCTACATCCCTGCGTGCAAATGGCGTTGTCTTAGACCGGCTGACCAGGTATAAGCGATTAGAGCAGTACCCGGAGGACAAGGAACTGCTCGGTGATGTCATTGTCGAGAACCGGCAGGCGATTGAGATGACATCCATTTACCGTGATATCATCAATGGTACCAGAGAGTTGATGTCATCTGTGATAGATAACCGTCTGAACAATGTCATGAAATACCTGACATCCATCACGATCGTCATGGCAATCCCGACTGTTATTTCCGGTATCTATGGAATGAACGTCAATGAGAAATGGATGCCGTTTGCAAATACACCGCACGGATTTCTGATCATCTGCGTTCTGACATTGTTGATCTGCATTGTGACGATGCTGGTGCTTCGGAAGAAGAAGATGTTGTAAAAAGTTAAGGAGTTCTGCATCAACAATTTCTGTTGATGCAGAACTCCTTTTTTGGAGAACGTTATATAAAAAATCCGGGGAGTCTTTATTTCCCATCAAACCGTCCGCTTGCCCCACAAGGCAGCACCAGTCCATTGGAGGACACCGGCAGTCCGATCTCATCGGCGGTGACGGTTCCGTCATATTTTTCTAACGCAGTGGCGATCATATAGTGCAGCACTGCAGGCTGAAGTCCGGTCGTGTAAGAATTTACAAGGAAAAACAGAGGCTTGTCTGTCAGCAGCTGGGCACAGAGTTTGATCAGCGGATAAACGGATTCCTCGATTTTCCAGATCTCACCTTTAGGGCCTCTTCCGTAGGAAGGAGGGTCCATGATGATCGCGTCATAGTGATTGCCGCGGCGTATCTCACGCTCCACGAATTTGACACAGTCATCTACGATCCAGCGGATCGGCGCATCTGAGAGACCGGAGGATGCAGCGTTTTCTTTTGCCCAGGTGACCATACCTTTTGAGGCATCCACATGTGTGACCGAAGCTCCGGCAGCGGCAGCGGCAAGTGTTGCACCGCCCGTGTAGGCGAACAGATTTAAGACTTTGACCGGGCGTTTGGCCAAACGGATCTTATCGGAAAACCAGTCCCAGTTTACCGCCTGCTCCGGGAAAAGACCGGTGTGTTTAAAGCTGAATGGTTTCAGCTGGAATGTCAGGGAACCGTAATGGATACTCCACTGCTCCGGCAGATCGAAAAACTCCCACTCACCGCCGCCTTTTTTGCTGCGGTGGTAATGTGCGTTCATGTGTTTCCAGCCTTTTTCTTTTTTGGGCGTGTCCCAGATGACCTGTGGGTCCGGGCGCACAAGCGTATAATTACCCCAGCGTTCTAACTTTTCGCCGCAGGAGCAGTCTATTACTTCATAATCTTTCCAGTTATTTGCAATCCACATAAATAAATCCTTTCATAGTCATTTTGTGATTCTGTTATCCATGAAAATCGAATGTCTGTATCACATATCCGATTATTTGCGTTTCCAGGTTGATGGCATTAAAAGAATCATCATCGGAAACAGTTCGAGTCTTCCGGCAAGCATGTCAAACATCAGAATAAATTTGGAAAACGGAGAAAAAATTGAAAAATTCTGCGTCGGACCGACGAGATTTAACCCGGGGCCGATATTATTTAACATCGTGACAACGGAAGTAAAATTCGTTGTAAAATCAAACTCATCCACACTGATCAGGAGCATAGAAGTCAGCAGCAGTACAAAATAAACGACCAGAAAAACATTCGCGGAACGTAAGGTTTCGTGATCGACCGGATGTCCGTCCATACGGATCTTTTTTACCTGACGCGGATGGATGATCAGTGAAAGTTCCTTACGGATCGTTTTCAGTAAGATCAGGATACGGGAAACTTTCATACCACCGCTTGTGCTTCCGGCACAGGCACCGATAAACATCAGTGTTACCAGCAGAGTTTTAGATAAAGCCGGCCAGAGATCAAAGTCTGTGGTCGCATATCCGGTCGTTGTGATAATGGAGCCAACCTGAAAAAATGCATGGCGCAGAGTCTCGCTGAACGTCGGATACAATGACCGGACATTCCATGTGATGACAGCCACCGATCCGAAGATGATCGCAAGATACCAGCGGACTTCTTCGATTTTAAAGAGCTCTTTTATTTTGCCTGTCAGTATATAAAAATAGGCAGTATAATTGATACCGCTTAAGATCATGAAAACTGTGATCGTAATCTGGATCGCAGGGGAATAACCGGCAATACTGTCATTTCTGATGCCGAATCCACCGGTGCCGACAGTACCAAAGGTAGTCGTCAGAGAATCAAATAACGGCATGCCGAGTGCACGCAAAATCGTCGCTTCACAGATCGTGATTGCAATATAAATGCCGTAAAGAATTTTTGCGGTATCTTTCACATGCGGAACCAGCTTGCTCACGGAAGGCCCAGGGCTCTCTGCTTTCATCAGGTTCATCGTGGAGCCGCCCATCATAGGGAGGATTGCCATAATGAAAACGAATACACCCATACCACCGATCCAGTGGGAGAAACTGCGCCAGAACAGGCTGGCTTTTGAGATACTCTCCACATCGGTCAGGATACTCGACCCCGTTGTGGTAAAACCGGAGATCGTCTCAAACAGTGCATCCACATAAAACGGAATATCTCCGGTCAGCACGAAAGGGATGGCACCGAAAATACTCATGATGATCCAGCTGAGTGCGACAGCTACAAACCCTTCTCTGGTGTAGAGGTTTGTGGAGCGCGGTTTTTTGTGGGTCAGAAGGACACCGAGTATCAGACATAAAACTGCAACTGCCAGATAGGAGACAGAAGCATGTTCCCGGTAGATCACTCCGACCAGTGCGGGAAGCACCAGAAAAGCGCTTTCAAATTTTAAAACACAGCCTAAAATATATAAAACGATCGAATAATTCATTGCCGCCTAGTCCTCCAGAATTTCTTTGATATCGGAAATGCGGTAACCGGAGAGCACGACTAAAACAGAGTCACCGGCCATCATGATATCCTGACCATTTGGTATGATAACTTTGCCGTTGCGGTAAATACAGCAGATCAGCGTATTTTTGCGGAAATGCAGATCAGCGAGTGGGATTCCGGCGACGGTGGAGTCGGCTTTGATGATAAATTCAAGAGCCTCGGCTTTCCCGTTTGCAAGTTTATAGAGCGTCTCTACATTGCTGTCTTTGGAATTATAAGTGGAACGTACATATTTTAAAATGTAATCCGACGTAATGATACGCGGATAAATAATACTTCCTAGATTCAGCTCGTTGATGACCGAATGGAAATTAATCCGGTTGATCTTTGTCACGGTCTTTGCATTGGAGACATCATTTGCATAGAGGGAGAGAAGGATATTCTCTTCATCTAATCCGGTCAGGGCTGCAAAACCCTGTGCATGTTCAAGACCTTCCTGCAAAAGAAGATTCTGATCCGTTGCGTCCCCACAGATCACGGTGGCATGCGGCAGCAGTTCACTTAATACGTCACAGCGTTCGCGGTCCACCTCAATGATCGTCACACGGATGCCGGAAGCGAGCAGACTTTTTGCCAGATAATATGACACTTTGCCGCCACCGGCGAGAATGGCGTTTCCGACACGGTTTTTCACGATGCCGATCTTGCGGAAAAAGTCGATCGCATTGCGGCGCTCGGATGCGATCGCAACCACGTCGTTCTCCTGAAATTCAAAATCACCGTTTGGAATGATGACTTTATCCCCACGGATGACGGTGCAGACCAGAACGTTGCTGTGCAATGTCTGATGCAGGTTAAACAGTTTTACGGCGATCAGCGGAGAGCCTTTGGTTACTTTAAAATGAAGAAGCTCTACATGACCCTTGGCAAAGGTATCCACACGGATCGCAGATGGAAACTGGAAAATGCGTGCGATCTCGTTTGCAGCGGCAAGTTCCGGGTTGATGATCATTGCCAGCCCGAATTCTTTCTTTAAAAATTCTATTTCCTTATTATATACAGGATTTCGTACACGCGCAATCGTCTGACAGTGGCCTGTTTTTCTTGCGATAACGCAGCAGAGCAGATTCTTCTCATCGTCACCGGTCACAGCAATCAGAAGGTCGGCGGTTGTGATGCCGGCGTCGATTAAAGTCTGGTGGTTGATTCCGTTTCCTACGATGCCCATCGCATCGAGATTATTTGTGATGGCAGAAACCTTTTCCGGTTTCTCGTCAATGACTACGATATCGTGGTCTTCGCTGCCAAGCTGCTCTACGAGAGTGTAGCCCACCTTGCCACAGCCTACGATAATGATCTTCATGATATGGTAACTCCTCTAATGATAATATTCTGATTTGAATGTTTTTCGATACGCAGTGCCAGACCAGAAAATCAGAGATTTCCTGGTCTGACGGGCATCTACGTTCCACTTCGGTCCGTGCTAAACAGGTGCCACCGGCACCTAGCACCGCCCTATCAAATGAGCAAAAAACAAAAAAGTACCTGCAAGCAGTCATTTTTTGTTTTTCACTCATTTGGCACTGCTCATTACTTACGCACATTATAACATGTGCAAAAACAGCACATGCTCCAATTCGCCGTTTGTCAATCATGCAGGCATGCTGACTCACTTGCGTTCATTATAACATATGCACGCAGAAAAGCCACAAAAAATAAAAAAATACTTGCATTTCACAAAATTATCGTGTATACTAAGCATTGCTGTGACATTGATAGCGTAGAAGCGTGAGGTTGCTGCTGATATGGCAGGTTTTCCGTGGAGCGAATGTCAAGTTAGGAAACTGGCGACAAGTCACTGTATACGAGTAACATCTACAAAGTAGAAACAACGTGCGGGCAGACCGGAAGGCTGTCAGAAGAACTTTAAGCATTCGATGGTGCGAAGAAGTTTCTTTTTATGGGTAAAAGCTCATGATACGCACGGGAATGTGTGCAGTCACCGCTTGTCGTACCAAAGCGAGTTTATCGCTTGCAAAAGTGCGAAAAGGAGGCGACTTTTTTTATGGCAAGTCAAGTAATGAGAATCACATTAAAAGCTTATGATCACGAATTAGTAGATTCATCAGCAAAAAAAATCATCGAGACTGTAAAGAAGAACGGATCACAGGTGAGCGGACCGGTACCTCTTCCTACTAAGAAGGAAGTAGTTACTATCTTAAGAGCTACTCACAAATATAAAGATTCCCGCGAGCAGTTCGAGCAGAGAACTCATAAAAGACTGATTGATATCGTAACACCAACTCAGAAAACAGTTGATGCTTTATCTCGTTTAGAGATGCCGGCTGGTGTATATATCGATATCAAAATGAAGAACAAATAATTCTTCAAACAAATTTGTTAATATCCTGAAGGGTTTTATATAGAAGCAAAGAATGTTCGGCATCAGCCTCCATTCTATGTGGTTTTCCACATCCACTTATATGGACTTTCTAGGATGAACGGTTCCGCTACCCCACATCGATGGGCATGAAGCGTTCCGCTGTAGAGTAAACAGGAGGTAAAAGAATGAAGAAAGCGATTTTAGCAACAAAAGTCGGAATGACTCAAATCTTCAACGCAGACGGCGTATTAGTGCCGGTTACTGTATTGGAAGCTGGTCCTTGCTCCGTAACACAGATCAAGACTGTGGAGAACGACGGATACAGCGCAGTTCAGGTTGCATATGCAGACAAGAAAGAAAAAGTTGTCAGCAAAGATGCAAATGGTAAGAAAGAAATCAGAAACAGACATGGCGTAAACAAAGCTCAGATGGGACACTTTGCAAAAGCTGGTGTATCCGGAAAGAGATATGTCAGAGAGTTCAAATTTGAGAACGCAGACGAGTATAAACTTGGAGATGTGATCAAAGCTGATATCTTTGCAGAGGGCGACAAGATCGACGCTACTGCAATTTCCAAAGGTAAAGGTTTCCAGGGCGCTATCAAGAGATTAGGACAGCATAGAGGTCCTATGGCTCATGGTTCTAAATTCCATCGTCATCAGGGTTCCAACGGTGCATGTTCTTCACCGAGCCGTGTATTTAAGGGAAAAGGAATGCCTGGACATATGGGAAGCGTAAAAGTTACAACACAGAATCTTGAAGTTGTAAGAGTTGACGCTGAGAACAACCTGCTCTTAGTAAAAGGTGCTGTACCAGGCGCTAAGAAATGCATGGTAACAATCAAAGAAACTGTAAAAGCAGGTAAATAGTGCTAGATAGGAAAGGAGGAAACAACAATGGCTAACGTAGCTGTTTATAATATGGAAGGCAAAGAAGTAGGAAGCCTGGAGTTAAACGATGCTGTTTTCGGAGTAGAAGTTAACGAGCATCTTGTACACATGGCAGTACTTCAGCAGCTGGCAAATAACCGTCAGGGAACTCAGAAAGCAAAAACACGTTCTGAAGTTCGTGGTGGTGGTAGAAAACCATGGAGACAGAAAGGAACCGGTCATGCAAGACAGGGTTCAACAAGAGCTCCACAGTGGACTCATGGTGGAGTTGTATTTGCTCCGGTACCAAGAGACTACTCTTTCAAATTAAACAAAAAAGAGAAGAGAGCAGCATTAAAATCTGCACTCACATCCAGAGTAAATGAGAGCAAGTTCATCGTTGTTGACGAGTTGAAACTTGACTCTATCAAAACAAAGAACTTCGTTCAGGTTCTGAACAACTTAAAAGTTGAGAAAGCATTAGTTGTATTAAACGATATGGATACAAACGTGATCAAATCTGCAAGCAACGTTCCGACTGTTAAAACTGCTCAGACAAACGAGTTAAACGTATTTGATGTATTAAAATATGATACAGTTGTTGTAACAAAAGACGCTGTTAAGACTATCGAGGAGGTGTATGCATAATGGCAAACGTACAGTATTATGATGTAATCCTCAAACCGGTTATCACCGAGAAATCCATGGCAGCTATGGCTGAGAAGAAATATACTTTCTTAGTTCATCCGGAAGCAAACAAAACCATGATCAAAGAAGCAGTTGAGAAAATGTTCGAGGGCACAAAAGTTGCCAGCGTTAATACCATGAACATGGATGGAAAAAATAAAAGACGTGGAATGGTTTACGGAAAAACTGCTAAGACAAAGAAAGCTATCGTACAGTTAACAGAAGACAGCAAAGACATCGAGATCTTCGCTGGTCTGTAAGAAGAAACTTCGTCCGATTGCAACCTAAGCGCAGCGATGCGCGATAACAAACATCGAAAGGAGAACAACAATGGGAATTAAGACATATAACCCATATACACCTTCCAGAAGAAATATGACTGGCTCTGATTTCTCCGAGATCACAAAAACAACTCCGGAAAAATCTCTGGTAACTTCTTTAAAGAAGAATGCTGGTCGTAACAATCAGGGTAAAATCACTGTAAGACACCATGGCGGTGGAAACAGAAGAAAATACAGAGTTATCGATTTCAAGAGAAACGGTAAAGACGGAATCCCGGCTAAAGTAGTCGGAATCGAGTATGATCCGAACAGAACAGCTAACATCGCTTTAATCTGCTACGTAGATGGTGAGAAAGCTTATATCCTTGCTCCACAGGGATTAACAGACGGAATGACTGTTATGAGCGGTGCAACAGCAGAAGTTCGTGTTGGTAACTGCTTACCGCTTGAGAATATCCCAGTCGGTACTCAGGTACACAACGTTGAGTTATATCCAGGCAAGGGCGGACAGTTAGTTCGTTCTGCTGGTATGAGCGCCCAGTTAATGGCAAAAGAAGGAAAATATGCAACACTTCGTCTTCCTTCAGGTGAGATGCGTATGGTACCTTTAAAATGCCGTGCAACCATCGGTGTTATCGGAAACGGTGACCACAACCTGGTTAACATCGGTAAAGCAGGACGTAAACGTCATATGGGCGTTCGCCCAACAGTCCGCGGTTCTGTTATGAACCCGAATGACCATCCACACGGAGGTGGTGAAGGACGTGCTCCGATCGGACGTCCAGGCCCATGTACTCCTTGGGGTAAACCTGCTCTTG
Source organism: uncultured Roseburia sp. (assembly GCA_934317215.1). Classification (GTDB taxonomy): domain Bacteria; phylum Bacillota; class Clostridia; order Lachnospirales; family Lachnospiraceae; genus Roseburia. The sequence continues at coordinate 14,483 of CAKREH010000038.1, read as the reverse complement.
GTCTTAAGACCAGAAAGAAGAATAAATCTTCTAACAAGCTGATCGTAAGACGTAGAGACGGAAAAGCTTTAAAATAAGCTGTGGCTTATTTTAAAGCTTGGAAGAAGCAAAGACAGCTTCTTCCGGTTTGTGGCAATGACTGGGAGAAAAATATTTTCTTTCAATTTGCGACGGTGACCGGATGAGAAGCAGAGACGGCTTCTTCCGGTCTTTGAAAAAAATAATAAAAAAATTGGAAAACCGGGAGAAGTTTTACTTGCTTCTTCCGGTAATCTCTGATATAATAAACAAGATGTTCGGAGTCCGAGGAAACACACGGCAGTGTGTAAAGGGGACTGACAAAATAGGAGGTAAATTATGGCTCGTTCATTAAAAAAAGGACCATTCGCTGATGCAAGCCTGCTGAAAAAAGTAGACGCTATGAATGCATCCGGTGACAAATCTGTTATTAAGACATGGTCACGTCGTTCTACAATCTTCCCTCAGTTCGTTGGTCATACCATCGCTGTTCATGACGGAAGAAAACATGTACCTGTATATGTAACAGAGGATATGGTTGGACATAAACTTGGTGAGTTCGTTGCAACAAGAACTTACAGAGGACATGGAAAAGACGAAAAGAAATCAGGCGTTAGATAAGATATTTTGAAAGGAGGTTTCATCCATGGCTAAGGGACATAGAAGTCAGATTAAAAGAGAGAGAAATGAAGTAAAAGATACCAGACCTTCCGCTAAGTTATCTTACGCAAGAGTGTCTGTTCAGAAAGCTTGTTTCGTATTAGATGCAATCCGTGGAAAGGATGTTCAGACAGCATTAGCTATCGTAACATACAATCCGAGATATGCTTCAAGCTTAGTAAAGAAATTATTAGAGTCAGCAATCGCAAACGCTGAGAACAACAATGGAATGAAAGCAGAAAACCTTTATGTTGCAGAGTGCTACGCAAATAAAGGACCGACAATGAAGAGAATCAGACCGAGAGCACAGGGTAGAGCTTACAGAATCGAGAAGAGAATGAGCCACATCACAATCGTGCTTGACGAGAAATAAGGAGGTCAAATATGGGACAGAAAGTTAATCCACATGGCTTAAGAGTCGGCGTTATCAAAGACTGGGACTCTAAATGGTATGCGGAAGCAGATTTTGCAGATTTCTTAGTAGAAGATTACAATATCAGAACATATCTGAAAAAGAAATTATATGCAGCAGGTGTTTCTAAGATCGAGATCGAGAGAGCATCTGACCGTGTGAAAGTTATCATCTACACAGCTAAACCGGGTGTAGTAATCGGAAAAGGCGGAGCTGAGATCGAGAAGATCAAAGGCGAAGTTCAGAAATTCACAGATAAGAAATTAGTTGTTGATATCAAAGAAGTTAAAAGACCGGATCGTGATGCTCAGTTAGTAGCTGAGAACATTGCATTACAGTTAGAGAACCGTGTTTCTTTCCGTAGAGCAATGAAATCCTGCATGGGAAGAACAATGAAATCAGGAGCAAAGGGAATCAAAACATCCTGTTCCGGACGTCTTGGCGGTGCTGATATGGCTCGTACAGAGTTCTATTCAGAGGGAACTATTCCGCTTCAGACATTAAGAGCTGATATTGATTATGGATTCGCTGAAGCAGATACAACCTACGGTAAAGTTGGTGTTAAGGTTTGGATCTACAAAGGCGAGGTACTTCCGACAAGAGCTAATAAGGAAGGAGGAGTACAGTAATGTTAATGCCAAAGAGAGTAAAACATCGTAAACAGTTCCGTGGTTCTATGAGCGGAAAGGCAACAAGAGGTAATACGATCACTTATGGTGAGTACGGTATTATTTCAACTGAGCCATGCTGGATCAAAGCAAATCAGATCGAGGCAGCCCGTGTTGCGATGACAAGATATATCAAACGTGGTGGTAAAGTTTGGATCAAAATTTTCCCAGAAAAACCAATTACTCATAAACCTATGGGTGTTCGTATGGGTAAAGGAAAGGGTGCTCCAGAGTACTGGGTAGCCGTTGTGAAACCAGGTCGTGTATTATTTGAAATCTCCGGTGTTCCGGAAGACGTTGCGAAAGAAGCGTTACGTCTTGCTACACACAAATTACCTTGCAAATGTAAAGTAGTTTCACGTGCAGATTTAGAAGGCGGTGTATCAAATGAAAACTAGTAAATATTTAGAAGAATTAAAAGGCCAGTCTGTAACAGACTTAAATGCGCAGTTAGTAGAAGCTAAAAAAGAACTTTTCAATTTGAGATTCCAGAACGCAACGAATCAGCTGGACAACACAAGCAGAATCAAAGAAGTAAGAAAGAATATTGCAAGAATTCAGACAATCATTACTGAGAAAGAAAAAGTTGCGCAGTAGGATTCCAGAAAGGAGATTAATCGGTCGTGGAAGAAAGAAATCTTAGAAAAACACGTGTTGGTATTGTTGTAAGCGACAAGATGGATAAAACAATCACTGTTGCAATCCAGGATAACGTAAGACATCCTCTTTACAACAAGATCGTTAAGAAAACATACAAATTAAAAGCTCATGACGAGAATAACGAATGTAAGATCGGTGATAAAGTAAAAGTTATGGAGACAAGACCATTATCGAAAGATAAGAGATGGAGACTTGTAGAAATCATGGAAAGAGCAAAATAATTAAAGGAGGCTACAAGCATGGTACAACAGGAAAGTAGACTTAAGGTAGCCGATAACACAGGAGCAAGAGAGTTACTCGTTATTCGTGTTATGGGTGGATCTACTAGAAGATATGCGAATATTGGTGATGTAGTAGTTGCTACGGTCAAAGAGGCAACACCAGGCGGTGTTGTTAAAAAAGGTGATGTCGTAAAAGCTGTAGTTGTTCGTTCAGTAAAAGGCGCACGTCGTAAAGACGGTTCTTATATCAAATTTGATGAAAATGCAGCAGTTATTATTAAAGATGACAAAACTCCAAGAGGAACACGTATTTTTGGACCAGTAGCAAGAGAGCTTCGTGAGAAACAGTTCATGAAAATTGTTTCCTTAGCTCCGGAAGTATTGTAGGAGGACCAGGATATGGCAACCATGAAAATTAAAAAAGGCGATATGGTCAAAGTGATCGCTGGTAAAGATAAAGACAAAGAAGGCAAAGTTATTGCTGTAAATACAAAGAACAATACCGTTCTGGTAGAAGGTATCAACATGGTGACAAAACATGCGAAACCAAGCATGGCTAATCAGCAGGGTGGTATCATCCATCAGGAGGGACCTGTTGATATTTCCAACGTAATGTATCTTCACAAAGGAACAGCTACCCGCGTAGGTTTCAAGATGGATGGAGATAAAAAAGTACGTTTCGCAAAGAAAACAGGCGAAGTGATCGATTAATTGAAGAGAGGAGGCAAAACAGTTGAGCAGACTTAAAGAACAGTACCAGAATGAGATCGTAGATGCTATGATCAAAAAATTTGGATATAAAAATATCATGGAAGTGCCGAAGCTCGATAAGATCGTTGTAAACATGGGCGTTGGCGAAGCAAAAGAGAACGCAAAATTATTAGAAGCTGCAATTAAAGATATGGAGACCATCACAGGTCAGAAAGCAGTTTCTACAAAAGCTAAAAACGCGATTGCAAACTTCAAAATCAGAGAAGGAATGGCAATCGGTTGTAAGACAACACTGCGTGGCGAGAAGATGTACGAGTTTATGGATCGTTTAATCAACCTTGCATTACCGCGTGTACGTGACTTCAGAGGTGTTAACCCGAATGCATTTGACGGTCGTGGAAACTATGCCCTTGGTATCAAAGAGCAGTTAATCTTCCCGGAGATCGAGTATGACAAAGTTGATAAAGTTCGTGGTATGGATATCATTTTCGTTACCACAGCAAAAACAGACGAAGAAGCTCGTGAGTTATTGACAATGTTCAATATGCCGTTCGCCAAATAATAGGAGGGAATTTTAATGGCTAAAACATCTATGAAAATAAAACAGCAGCGTAAACCAAAGTTCTCTACCAGAGCTTACACACGTTGCAAAATTTGTGGACGTCCACATTCTGTTTTAAGAAAATACGGAATCTGCAGAGTATGTTTCCGTGAATTAGCATACAAAGGCCAGATACCAGGCGTTAAGAAAGCAAGCTGGTAATCAGACGGCTGTGTCCGCCATGTGCGGCACAGTAACTTAATAAAGGAGGAAATATACATCATGACAACAAGTGATCCAATCGCAGATATGCTTACAAGAATCCGTAATGCAAATACTGCTAAACATGATACAGTTGATGTTCCGGCATCTAAAATGAAAATCGCAATCGCAGATATTCTTGTAGATGAAGGATATATCGCAAAATATGATATCGTTGAAGATGGTAACTTCAAAACAATCCGCATCACATTAAAATATGGCGCAGATAAGAATGAGAAGATCATCACAGGACTTAAGAGAATCTCCAAACCGGGTCTCCGTGTATACGCAGGCAAGGATGAGCTTCCAAGAGTACTTGGTGGTTTAGGAATCGCAATCCTTTCTACCAACCAGGGTATCGTAACTGATAAAGAGGCTAGAAAGCTTCAGGTTGGCGGCGAAGTATTAGCATTCGTATGGTAAATTTTGCCCGCCATTGGACGGACAAAATTGAAAGAACCTTCGGTTCTTTCGGAAGTATTTAAATTTCCGGTGCTTCCGGGTTATCGCAACCTGGGAGAGAAGGTTCTTAAAGAATCAGGTAACTACGGTGTAGACCGCAATTATACATTCACGATGGCAGGTTATAAGATCTGTGGTCGAAAAAAAATTTTAGGAGGTACGGGCATGTCACGTATAGGAAGAATGCCAATCGCAGTTCCGGCTGGTGTTACAGTGGATATTGCAGAAAATAATCATGTGACTGTAAAAGGTCCTAAGGGAACTCTGGAAAGAACCCTTCCATCTGAGATGGACATCAAATTAGAGGGTGACGAGATCATCGTTACAAGACCTAACGATTTGAAAAAAATGAAATCCTTACACGGATTAACAAGAACACTGATCAACAACATGGTTGTTGGTGTTACCAATGGATATACCAAAGAACTCGAGGTTAACGGTGTTGGTTACAGAGCTTCTAAAGCTGGTAAAGTGCTCACACTGAACTTAGGATATTCTCATCCGGTTGAGATGGAAGATCCGGAAGGACTTGAGTCCAAAGTTGATGGAAATAAAATCATTGTATCTGGTATCGATAAAGAAAAAGTTGGCCAATACGCAGCTGAAATCAGAGATAAGAGAAGACCTGAGCCTTACAAAGGAAAAGGTATCAAATATGCTGATGAAGTTATTAGACGTAAAGTTGGTAAGACTGGTAAGAAATAATTAAAGGAGTGACGAAAAATGGTTAGTAAGAAATCAAGAACAGCAGTTCGCGAAAACAAACATAGAAGAATGCGTCATCATCTTGCAGGTACAGCGATGAGACCACGTCTGGCTGTTTTCAGAAGTAATAATCATATGTACGCTCAGATTATTGACGATACAGTTGGAAATACACTTGTTTCTGCATCTACACTTGATAAGGATGTAAAAGCAGAGTTAGAGAAGACCAATAACGTCGAAGCAGCAGCTAAGCTTGGTACTGTTATTGCAAAGAAAGCTTTAGACAAGGGTATTTCAACGGTTGTCTTTGATAGAGGCGGCTTTATATATGCAGGTAAGGTAAAGGCATTAGCCGAAGCAGCAAGAGAAGCTGGTTTAGACTTTTAATAGGAGGAAACGCAAAACATGAAACGTGAAATCATTGATGCTAGTCAATTAGAATTAAACGAAAAAGTGGTATCAATTAAACGTGTAACAAAAGTTGTTAAAGGTGGACGTAACTTCCGTTTTACAGCTTTAGTTGTTGTCGGCGACGGCAATGGCCATGTTGGTGCTGGCTTAGGAAAAGCATCCGAGATTCCGGAAGCAATCCGCAAAGGAAAAGAAGATGCTATGAAAAAACTCATCACTGTAAAATTAGATGAGGTTGGCAGTGTTACACATGATGTTACCGGAAAACATACAGGTGCATCTGTATTATTAAAGAAATCTCCAGAAGGTACTGGTATCATCGCCGGTGGTCCTGCTCGTAACGTATGTGAGCTGGCTGGTATTAAAAATATCCGTACAAAATCTCTGGGATCTAACAACAAGCAGAACGTTGTTCTTGCAACAATCAATGCTTTAAGTCAGTTAAAATCCCCGGAAGAAGTTGCAAAACTTCGTGGAAAATCAGTTGAAGAGATTGTAGGTTAAGGAGGAGTTTTAAGATGGCAGATAAGAAATTAAAAGTAACACTTGTAAAATCTACAATCGGTGCTGTTCCAAAGAACAAAAAAACAATCGAAGCACTTGGACTGAATAAGTTATACAAAACTGTTGAGCTGCCGGATAACGCAGCAACAGCAGGTGCACTTCGTAAAGTAGCACCTTATGTAAAGGTAGAAGAGATCTAATAATAAGATAAGGAGGTGTCAGTAATGGACTTATCCAATTTACAGGCAGCAGCAGGTTCTGCACATAGCGATAATTTCAGAAGAGGACGTGGACACGGTTCAGGAAACGGTAAGACTGCTGGTAAGGGACACAAGGGACAGAAAGCTCGTTCCGGAGCTCCGAGACCAGGTTTTGAAGGTGGTCAGATGCCGTTATACAGAAGATTGCCAAAGAGAGGTTTTAAATGCAGAAACTCTAAGACAATCATCGGAATCAACCTTTCCGCTCTTGAGGCATTTGAGAACGATTCCGTTGTTTCAGTAGAAACATTGATCGAGGCTGGTATCGTTAAGAATCCTAGAGATGGAGTTAAGATTCTGGGTAATGGCGAACTTACTAAGAAACTCACCGTTCAGGCAAATGCATTCAGCGCAGCTGCAAAAGAAAAAATTGAGGCTCTTGGTGGAAAAGCAGAGGTGATCTAATGCTGGAAACACTCCGTAATGCATTCAAGATTAAAGATATTCGAAACAGAATTATTTTTACATTTCTCATGTTAGTTGTAATCAGGATCGGAAGCCAGCTTCCGATTCCTGGTGTTAACAATGAACTGTTTTCAAACTGGTTTGCAAGTCAGACCGCAGATGGAATGGGATTTTTTGATGCAATTACCGGTGGATCATTCTATAACATGTCAATCTTTGCATTGAACATTACACCGTATATTACTTCATCCATTATTATGCAGCTTCTCACTATCGCAATTCCAAAATTGGAAGAGATGCAGCGTGACGGAGAAGAAGGACGTAAAAAGATTGCAGAGATTACCAGATATCTTACCGTAGCTCTTGCCTTGATCGAGGCGATTGCAATGGCAATCAGCTTTAAGAGAGGTCAGATGCTGCAGAGTGATGGTATTCTTACAATTATTATGGTTATCTTCACATTGACTGCAGGATCTGCAGTATTAATGTGGATCGGTGAACGTATTACAGAAAAGGGTGTTGGAAATGGTATCTCTATCGTACTTACCATTAACATCATCTCCCGTATCCCGAATGATATGGGAACTCTGTATCAGCAGTTCATCACAGGTAAATCCATACCTAAGGGAATTCTTGCGGCAGTGATCATTATTGCAATTATTGTTGCAATGGTTGTATTTGTCGTATTTTTACAGGGCGGCGAGAGAAGAATTCCGGTTCAGTATTCCAAAAAGATTCAGGGAAGAAAACAGGTTGGCGGTCAGTCAACATATATCCCGTTAAAGGTTAATACCGGCGGTGTTATCCCGGTCATCTTTGCACAGTCTCTGCTGCAGACACCGGTTATCATTGCAAGTCTTCTTGGAAAAGGAAACGGAACCGGTATCGGAAGCAAGATCTTAAAAGGAATGTCCCAGTCAAACTGGTGCAATCCGAAAGAACCGGTTTACTCCATCGGACTGGTGGTATATATCGTACTCATCATTGCTTTCGCTTACTTCTATACTTCAATTACATTCAATCCATTAGAGATTGCCAATAATATGAAGAAAGCCGGCGGATTTATTCCGGGTATCAGACCTGGTAAACCAACCAGTGATTATCTGAACCGGATGTTAAATTACATCGTATTTATAGGAGCAGTAGCACTTGCATTTATCGCATTTGTTCCGATCTTCTTTAACGGAGTGTTCGGTGCAGATGTATCATTCGGTGGAACATCTATCATCATTATTGTAGGTGTTGTCATTGAGACATTAAAACAGATCGAATCACAGATGCGTGTTCGTTACTATAAGGGATTTTTAAATGATTAATCTGGCAGCGGACTGTCAGATTGGCAAAGGAGCAACGCTGGGCTTTTTAAGTTCAGCGTTACTTTCCTATATAAGCAATATTTGTATGATGAAGGTATTTTGGACAATGGAGGTATTAGTGTGAAAAATAAGATTTTTCACACGCAAGATTAGTGCTTACGCACAAATCTTGAGATGCGTAAAAAACAACGCAGGAAGGAAGAATTTTATGAAGATTATCATGTTAGGAGCTCCGGGAGCAGGAAAAGGAACACAGGCAAAACAGATTGCAGATAAATATCATATTCCGCATATCTCAACAGGAGATATTTTTCGTGCAAACATCAAAAACGGAACCGAACTTGGAAACAAAGCAAAACAGTATATGGATCAGGGTTTATTAGTGCCGGATGAGCTGACCTGCGATCTTGTTATGGATAGAATTAAACAGGATGACTGTGAGAATGGATTTGTACTCGATGGTTTTCCAAGAACTATTCCACAGGCAGAAGCACTTACAGCTGCACTTGAGAAGATCAATGAAAAAATGGACTATGCGATTGATGTAGATGTACCGGATGAGAACATCGTAAACCGTATGAGCGGAAGACGTGCATGTTTAAACTGTGGTGCGACATACCACATTGTTTCCATTCCAACAAAGGTAGAGGGAATCTGTGACAGATGCGGACAGCCGGTTGTCTTAAGAGATGATGACAAACCGGAGACCGTTCAGAAGAGACTTACTGTATATCATGAGCAGACCCAGCCATTGATCGATTATTACAAAAAACAGAGTATCTTAAAAACAGTTGACGGTACGCAGCCGATGGAAAAGGTATTTGCAGATATCGTTGCGATTTTAGGCGAGTAGAGGAACCGGAGTAATGGCTGTAACAATAAAATCTTCCCAGGAAATAGAACTGATGCGCCAGGCAGGAAAAATCCTTGCAAAGGTGCATGAGGGATTAAAAAAAGAATTAAAACCCGGAATGTCAACACTTGATATTGACAGGATCGGGGAGGAAATGATTCGGAGTTTTGGATGCGAACCATCTTTTAAGAATTATCAGGGATATCCGGCATCCGTCTGTGTCTCCATCAATGAAGAAGTTGTACACGGGATTCCGCGCAAAGACAGAATCATTGAAGAGGGAGATATTGTGAGTCTTGATACCGGTGTGATTTATAAGGGGTATCAGTCAGATGCCGCAAGGACACATGGTGTAGGCGAGATCACTGAGGATGCAAGACTTCTGATCGAACGTACCAGACAGAGCTTTTTTGAAGGAATGAAATATGCGGTGGCAGGAAATCATCTGCATGATATTTCCGGTGCGATCGGTGATTATGCCGAGAGTTTTGGCTATGGTGTGGTACGGGATTTATGTGGACACGGAATCGGTACACATATGCATGAGGATCCGGAGATCCCGAATTACCGCAAATTCCGCAGGGGCATTAAGCTGAGAGCCGGAATGACATTAGCGGTGGAACCGATGATAAATCTGGGAACAGAAAGAGTCGTATGGATGGATGATGACTGGACGGTCGTCACACAGGATATGGATCTGTCGGCTCATTATGAAAATACCATCCTGATCCGGGAAGGAAAACCGGAGATATTATCACTTACGGATTCTGAGATCGCCGAAGGAATCTGGAGTAATGATCCAATTCTGTAAAGCATATAGAAAAGAACCGGAGGATATTTCAGAAATGGAATTTGCAAGATCCAAGTCGGGACACGACAAAAATCAGATTTATCTTATCAAAGAAAAAGATGAAAAATTTGTATATCTGGTAAACGGAACGACCCGTATCATGGATATGCCAAAGAAAAAAAATGCAAAGCATATTCAGATTATCAAAAATCTACCGATAGAAGTTACGGAGATTTTGGAAGAAAACTTATCAGATCTTACAGTAAAAAGAGCAATCAAACAGTACTGCCAAATGAATGATGGCAGACAGGAATCATAAAACAGGAGGATTTATTCAATGTCAAAAGCAGACGTAATTGAAGTAGAAGGAACCGTTGTTGAGAAACTCCCGAACGCATTTTTCAAGGTGGAGTTAGAGAATGGACATCAGATTTTAGCAACCATCAGCGGAAAACTTCGTATGAACTTTATTCGTATTTTACCGGGTGACAAAGTTACCATCGAGATGTCTCCATATGACCTGACCAAGGGAAGAATCATCTGGAGAGACAAATAAGATTTTTGTAAAAGATCTTATTCAAAAAAATAGTTGACTTCTAAACAGTGTCCGTGCTATAATGCTAAACGGACACTTTTGGATAGTGCCTTTTTGTGCGTGCACATTTTGCTGCAACAGCACAGAAAAGAGCCTTGTTAAGAAAGGAGGATTTGCTGTGAAGGTAAGATCATCAGTTAAACCTATTTGCGAAAAATGCAAAGTCATCAAGAGAAAAGGAAGCATCAGAATTATCTGTGAGAATCCGAAACACAAACAGAGACAGGGCTGATTTGGTTCTTGTCTTATTTGTGTAAATGGGGTAATATGCGCATTTTAATGAGCTAAGACCCGCCGAATTATGTGCGGCTGCAGTGGAACACCAGGTAGGGTTGTTCACACTGTTATCATAATCAAACAGCCGGGATAGCTGCTTTTTTATGTCTACATACCGAGGACATAGAAGGACATATCCAAATAAGAAGAAAGACGGATGGGACACACATTTCAGGCCGCTGACAACGGAGCTGTCTCAGATGATTTCTGAAATAAAGTCACAGTGTCAGGTGATTTGAAAAATGAAACAATATAACAGGTGCAAAATGCATCGGATGAATTAATGGAGGTTAAAAAGCACATGGCTCGTATTGCAGGTGTAGATTTACCAAGAGAAAAACGCATCGAGATCGGTTTGACATACATCTACGGAATTGGTAGAACAAGTTCCAGCCGTATCCTTGCAGCAGCAAACGTAAATCCTGATACTCGTGTCAGAGATTTAACAGACGATGAAGTAAAGAGAATCAGCGCAGTGATCGATGAGACTCAGTTAGTAGAAGGTGATTTAAGAAGAGAGATCGCTTTCAACATTAAGAGACTTCAGGAGATCGGATGCTATCGTGGAATCCGTCACAGAAAAGGTCTTCCGGTTCGTGGACAGAAGACAAAGACAAACGCCAGAACCCGTAAGGGTCCAAAGCGTACCGTTGCAAATAAGAAAAAATAAAGTTTCCTGAGGTACACTTTAGAGAACTGTTGCTAATAAAAAGAAATCATTCGTATCAGTCGATATTTTATATTTTAGAGAAAGTAGGTTAGTTTAGATATGGCTAAAGTTACAAAAAAAGTGACAAAAAAGCGTGTAAAGAAAAACGTTGAACGCGGACAGGCACATATTCAGTCATCTTTTAACAATACAATCGTAACTATCACAGATGCTGAAGGTAATGCTTTATCATGGGCAAGTGCCGGTGGTCTTGGATTTAGAGGTTCAAAGAAATCTACTCCATATGCTGCACAGATGGCAGCTGAGACAGCTACAAAAGCAGCTTTGATCCACGGATTAAAGACCGTAGATGTTATGGTTAAAGGACCGGGTTCAGGAAGAGAAGCAGCGATCCGTGCACTTTCTGCATGTGGTCTTGAGGTTACCAGCATCAAAGACGTAACTCCAGTACCTCACAATGGATGTCGTCCACCAAAACGCAGAAGAGTTTAATTAGGAGGGAAAGACGAAGATGGCAGTAAATAAAGTTCCTGTTCTGAAAAGATGTAGATCACTTGGTTTAGAGCCAAGTTACCTTGGATATGATAAAAAATCCAACAGAGAGTTAAAGAGAGCAAATAAGAAAGTTTCCGAGTACGGACTTCAGTTAAGAGAAAAACAGAAAGCTAAATTCATCTATGGTGTTCTGGAAAAACCTTTCCACAACTACTATGAGAAAGCTGATCAGATGAAGGGCATGACTGGTACAAACTTAATGACCATGTTAGAGTCCAGATTAGATAACGTAGTATTCCGTATGGGATTCGCTAGAACAAGAAAAGAAGCAAGACAGATCGTTGACCACAAGTTCATCTTAGTAAATGGCAAACAGGTTAACATTCCTTCTTACTTAGTAAAAGCTGGAGATGTTATCGAGATCAAAGAGAAAAACAAAGGTCTTCAGAGAATGAAAGACATCGTTGAAGTTACCGGCGGAAGATTAGTTCCGGAGTGGTTAGATGTTGACGCTGAGAAATTACAGGGAACTGTAAAAGAATTACCTTCCAGAGAGCAGATCGACGTTCCTGTTGATGAGATGCTTATCGTCGAGTTATATTCTAAGTAATAGTTAAGCAAATTACCCGAGAAGGAGGGACTTTGTAGTGTTCGATTTTCAAAAACCAAAAATTGAAATCGCAGAAATTTCAGAAGACAAGAAGTACGGAAAGTTTGTTGTAGAACCTTTGGAAAGAGGCTATGGTACGACACTTGGTAATTCTTTAAGAAGAATCATGCTTTCTTCTTTACCGGGTGCTGCTGTCAGCCAGGTTAAGATCGACGGTGTTTTACATGAATTCAGTTCCATTCCTGGCGTTAAGGAAGATGTGACTGAGATTATTATGAATATCAAAAATCTTGCCATCAGAAATAACAGCTCTACAAATGAACCTAAAGTTGCTTACATTGAATTCGAGGGCGAAGGTGTAGTCACAGCAGCAGATATCCAGGTTGATTCTGATATTCAGATTTTAAATCCGGATCTGGTAATTGCCAATTTAAATGGCGGACCTGACTGCAAGCTTTACATGGAGCTTACCATTACCAATGGCAGAGGCTATGTAAGTGCAGACAAAAATAAGACAGAGGATATCCCGATCGGCGTTATCGCCATCGACTCTATCTATACACCGGTAGAAAGAGTAAATCTTTTGATTGAAAATACCCGTGTTGGTCAGATTACAGACTATGACAAGCTTACTTTGGACGTTTACACAAACGGTACCTTAGAGCCGGACGAGGCAGTCAGCTTAGCTGCTAAGGTTTTAAGTGAACATTTAAGCCTTTTCATCGATCTTTCTGAAGCTGCTCAGCAGGCTGATGTCATGATCGAGAAAGAGGACAATGCAAAAGAGAAAGTTCTTGAGATGAATATCGATGAACTTGAGCTTTCCGTTCGTTCTTATAACTGTTTGAAGCGAGCCGGCATTAACACAGTCGAAGAACTGACAAACAGAACACCGGAAGATATGATGAAGGTTCGTAACTTAGGACGTAAATCATTAGAGGAAGTTCTTGCAAAATTAAAAGAGTTAGGACTTCAGTTAAACCAGGGAGAGGAGTAAAGCGAGCGCTTTACATTCCCCGATACAGGCAGAAACAGTAAGACCATGTGGCATGGAGTATGTTTGGTGTGCAGAGTGTATGCATTCGTTGCTCTGATATGCCTGACGAGGAAATGCGTCAGAGACAGTCAGAGGGATGAGGCAGACGAGATTCTGACACACGGATCATGAGTGGCACTTGGAATGGCACTGTGCGGTATCACAGAGCCACTCCGAAACAAGAATATGGCGTCCGGTAAGTAAGTCCAAAGCGCGTGGCCGGATGTTCCACAAAATGGAGGATATTAAAAATGGCAAAGTATCGTAAATTAAGCAGAACCTCTAGCCAGAGAAAAGCTTTATTAAGAGGTCAGGTAACAGCATTATTAAACAATGGTAAGATCGTTACCACAGAAGCAAAAGCAAAAGAGGTTCGCAAAATCGCTGAGGGAATCATCGCTTTAGCAGTAAAAGAGAAAGACAACTACGAAGAAGTTACTGTAAAAGCAAAAGTTGCCCGCAAAGATCAAGACGGTAAGAGAGTAAAAGAAGTTGTAGACGGTAAGAAAGTTACTGTATACGATGAAGTTGAGAAGACTATCAAGAAAGATAAGCCATCCCGTCTTCATGCTCGTAGAGAGATGTTAAAAGTTCTCTACACCGTAAAAGAAGTTCCGACTGAAGCTGCCGGAAGAAAGAAAAACACCAAAGAAGTTGATCTTGTTGCTAAATTATTCGATGAGATCGCTCCGAAATATGCAGATCGTAACGGTGGTTACACAAGAATCGTAAAGATTGGTCAGCGTAAAGGTGATGGCGCTTTAGAGGTATTACTTGAGTTAGTTTAATCACTATCCAAAATATGAGAACGTGAAGAAAGTCAGTTCAGGCTGCAGATGATGCAGACTGGGCTGGCTTTTTTGTGTGGTGCGCCTAGCGGCGCACGTTTCTAACGGGTTAAAGTCCCGAATCCACCCGGTAGTGGGAAGGATATAGCCGAAGG
>CAKREH010000037.1 GCA_934317215.1 uncultured Roseburia sp. | reverse complement strand
TAAAGTTACCCTTTTTTCTGAAATACATATCAAAATCATTTAAAAAATTAGCTTGACATATCACCAGATTGCTTTTTCGTTTATATTTTCATGATTCACCATTTTTATTTTAGTGTTTTGTAAAATACAAGTCAATTACAAATGTATATTTTTAGTGTTTTAACGACGCTCTTCAACTTTTTTTGACAAAAAAAACGGATAATGCATTTTTTGCACTATCCGTCATTGTTACCGTTATTGTTTCCATCCAGGCTGGTCTGCTCAGTTACAGCGGTGACTATCTGAACCGGATTACTAAAAAATATACCGGCATGACCTTATTCGAATATGGAACCACTTTCTCAATTAGAAAGACTGCGTTTATCTTATGTGGAATCCATACTCTCTCTCTTCGATCGGTATCTGATTTGCCGTGATACGGTCAATATTTACATAGGTGCCCTGGTTTACCATCGCAAGCACTTTGTCGATCTGCCCGTCCGTCCCCTGCATCTCCAACAATACGGATCCGTCCGGCTCATTTCTTACCCAGCCGGTCACACCAAGCAGGTTTGCGGCGTGTTCCGCCCGGTAACGGAAACCAACGCCCTGAACTGCACCATAGACAGATACCTTTTTTCTGATTATTTTTTCGTTGTCCATCATGTTGACATCCTTTTTAACCGATCAGTTCATACTGCATCAATTCATATTTTAACTTGCTGCCCTCCAGGATCTCCGCCGGAAGCAGGGCGCGTGCCACAAGTTTCAGATCATCCGATTCGATGTCGGTTCTGCGCAGGTTCGCATAATCCCCGTCGATCGAAACCACTTCATAAAACCATGTCTCCATTACTTTAAGTCCTCCTCTGTATAATAAGTGCCTGACATCTCTGCATTGATCTCAGCAATTTCTCTTTTTCCGTTGATATAATCTGCGTAGATATCCCACAGATCCATATCACCACTGTCACCAAGCCCGTCCTCATCCGGGATCCACTGCCTGATCAGCGCAATGCGCTGTTCTTTGGTCGTATTTGCAATACTGTAATCTTCCATTTCATCTCCATTTCTGCGTGTAATAATTTTATTTTTTACACTGCACAATTCTTTCTTTTTTATACATTTTCCGTATATCTGCAATCCGGGAAACCGGTGCATCCCCAGAACCCGCCAAATCTTCCGTTTCTCTTTTTTAAGGCAAGCCCGCATCGCGGACAGATTTTCTCCTCTGTCTGTTTTACAGATGTTCCGCCTGATTCTTTCGCCATCAACTCAAACACCTGCTGGTTCATACGGCAGTCCGTCAGCGCGCGGTGTGCTCCTTTTGTTGAGATACCATAGTGTTCCGCCAGATCAGAGAGTCGTCTGTGTTTCCATTCCGGGAAACACAGTTTTGCGATCGCAAGTGTATCTATATAGTCGTTTGTCAGTGTCTGCCCAAAATATTTTTCGCAGTCCCTGTACAAAAACTTCATATCAAAACCTGCGATATTGTGCCCTGCCAACACATCATCCCCGGCAAATGCAAGAAATTCCGGTAAGACTTTTTCAAAGGAGCGTGCATTTTCCACCATTTTATCTGATATATTATTCACTCTGCTTGCCGCATATGGAATTGGTCTGCCCGGATTTACAAGCTCACTGAACTCGTCCACGATCTTTCCGTTTCTTACTTTTACCGCCGAGATTTCTATCACTTCATCATACAGACTTGATATCCCCGTGGTTTCAAGATCATAAAGCACATAATCCCGGACATATTCTCTCCGCTGTTTTCCTTTTCTCTTTCCTAACATGAAAGTCCTCCATTCCGGTGACACGCTTTACGGCTGTCCCATCTTTTAAAATTCATATCTGACCACTGCGCAATTTGCCACACCAAATGCGGCGTATTCCTCATTGGTCATCTCATAAAAATAGGACTGCACCACACGCGCGATTCCATTGTGCGCCACGAGAATATAAGTTTTATCTGAAGCAGTCACCTCATCTAACAGGTTATAAATGCGCTGTGCCAGATGAAGCATCGACTCCCCGCCTTCATAACAATTTACAAACTGTTTTTTGGCTTCCCTGAACTCTGCTCCGTCTCTCGGTGTAGACTCATATTTTCCAAAGTTCTGTTCTTTTAAACGTGCTTCCTCCCTTGCCGGGATCCCGGTAATCTCTGCGATATGGAGTGCCGTGTCCTTTGCCCGGATCAA
Organism: uncultured Roseburia sp.; assembly: GCA_934317215.1. Taxonomy (GTDB): domain Bacteria; phylum Bacillota; class Clostridia; order Lachnospirales; family Lachnospiraceae; genus Roseburia. The sequence continues at coordinate 30,272 of CAKREH010000037.1, read as the reverse complement.
TGGGGAATAAAGAATCTCATCGGCTTTGATTCCCTGTTCTAAGATCTTTTTTCCTGTCTCGACCGCCTGTTTATGTCCAAGTTCCGTGAGTGCAATATCCGTTGCACCGCAGATCTTATTTTCCACATTCCAAATTGTCTGTCCATGACGGACAAAATAAACCTGTCCCATTTTATTCTCCATTCCTGCGGGTGAAAAATCTTATTTTTCACACTGACTCCTTTTTTCTATATCCACGCATAATCACCGCCGGTCACTGCAAGTGAAAGCAGTGTATCCATCCGTTCAACCTCTTCTGCTCCTTTTACCACCTGAATCAGCTTCGCACTTTCTGCTGCCACCGGCATCTCCTCGTCCGGTCCGACTTCCATATCCGGCTCTTCCCCGCAATACGGACATACGAGCTGCGGTCCTGTCTGTAACGACAAAAACCGGTTTCCACATTCTTTACATTCATAATATCCACACATCTCTGTGCCATCCGGTACATAATACATTGTCTGATCCTCCCTGTCTGCATGTCACTGTTCACTCCCTGTCAGTTAGTCCAGCAACGATCTTATGGCATCAATTTTACCACAAAGCGGTTCCATGTTCCATCATAAATAAAACCGGGCAAGACACACCTTTCTTTGTGCATCTCGCCCGCTATCATTTTCCCTTATTTTGCCACTTATGCAGATTGTCAGATTACATCTCCTTTGTGACTTTTTGTATTTCTTCCTCTGTAGCTTTCAAAAGTTCTCTCGCCTCTTCCTTCCAGACCTTTACAGCTTCATCCATATCAAATTCTGTTGCAAACATACCCATTACCTCCGATCCTAAATAAGTTAACTGATCTGTAAGAACTCCATCCTTGATACATTCACGCACCGCGGTGTCTATCGCTTCTTTTAATTCACTTCCATTTTTACATAAGTGTTTGATTTTATCAACAAAATAACTGTAACCACTTAATAATTTTGTCTGCTGCAATAATTTAGAGTTCTTTCCGTAGTTAATGTTATATACTCTTACCCTCAGATCAATATTAACTTTCACTCCCTCCGGGAACGCATCCGACAAGTGCATTTCCCAATATTCTTTTTGATTGCGGTCTCCATTGTAAAATACCACAAACTCCGGCGCGTCGAGTTCTATCCGGCGTTCCTTATATACTGCATTTGTTGTCATCATCTGATTGTACGTCCTGCCCAAATACATTAGAAAACGTAGCGGCATATTCTCATTCAGTGTCGACTGATGTTCCGTCAAAACAATTACACGCTTTTTTCTGACACGAAATGCCAGATCGTTTTTCATCTGCCTTGTAAATACATCTTCCGAAAAATGTAAGTGCAGTTTAGCACAGCCCTATCTCCGTCAAATATTTTCATATTTTTGCACAAAAATCTTATACTGATACTTATATAAGTTACACAAATTATATGCATTGATCACTTTTATGAAAGACTGTCTACTCCAGAAATCATATTAATTCTATGATATATGTATACTTGCCCACATATTTCTCATAACCATTATCTGTACTTAAACTTCTCTGAACCGTTAAATTTTTTATTAAAAATCAATGGTTGGAATAAAAAGGAAATTCTTTTTTCTGCTTTGTTTTATAGTAACACTATTGTTTTTTTCGACTACTATCCGATCCTGCTTTAACAAATCAAAAATAATAAAAAACATTTTTTCCTGATATTTTAATATTCCTTCATATCCTTCCTCTCGGAAAACATCTATTGAAATGATAGTTTGTAAAATAATTGGCCCCTGATCAACACTTTCATCTATAAAATGTGCAGTATTACCCAATACTGTCATATGAGCCTCTACTGCCTTATCAATCGCATGATATCCCGGAAACAAGGGCAGAATTGACGGATGAAAATTAATCATTCTGTTTCGATATTCCGTCAAAATTTTTCCCTTTAACAGTTTCTTTCCAAAGACAAAAAGATAATCAATCTTATTTTTTTTCATTTCATTCAGCAGCTTATCCGAAAACAGAACATTATCCTGTATTGCATCTTCCCCAAAATACCTGTAATTAATGTGATTCTCTTTCAGTAATTCTTCCAACGTGTCGTTCTTTTCATCCGACACAACCAATCTGACAGAATGATTAATATCTGAATAATCATTCTGTATAATATTCTTTAATCTGGTCGCTCTTCCCGACACATAAAAACCAATATTCATTTTTCATGTTTCCCTCATCTGTACAAATAGGTCGTATATTCATATAGTCCATAGTCATTTCTGATAATAAAATTTCTACTGATTTCTCCTGTCAGAAAATGGCTAAGTTCACTCAACGGCAAATGAAACAAATCATCTCTTTCCCAGTCTACATCTTTAGACATCACATTAAAAGCTATCCCCCGGTTGCACAGACTATATGCCTTTTTTATCATTTGTCTAAAATACGCAAACATTTCATCATATGTCATTTCTCTTTTTTCTGTAAAAACTCCATTCATACAAACATAGTCCCATGTCTTATATTTAATAAACTGGTCACTTAGGATATCCTGCTTCGTAAAAACAATCTCTGGATACTTACTCTTACACTCTTTTATAAAAAGTTCAGATATATCCATCCCTTCGTACTCATATGGAATTTTTTTCATAAGAATATATTCATATAAATGCCCCAGTCCGCATCCCAAATCCAATATAGAGTTGTTTTTTGTATTTATTTTTTCTCTGTCAAATTGAAAAATATCCAGCATTACCTGATACCGTTTCTGTGTATCCTCCCAATTTGGCCAGTCTACTCCTTTATGATTATCGCCATAAATTTTATAACATTGCTCATAATGATCCACAATATCCAGATAAGACATCTCATTCCTCCATTCTGTGTATAGAAACTATCAATAATTCAACTCATACTCCTTTAGAAATTTTTGTATCGTTCGAACATCATTAAACATTAAAATATCTATAATAGACAAATTAGGGACAAACTTATCCTGCCTTTGGTCGTAAGAGATGCATTCCTCCTTTGTATCTAAAAAGAAAAGTTTGATGCCCTCCTTCTCAAAATCCGAATGATCATAAAGAGCTCTGCCACCACACGGATTGATATAAGTATCTGCCCCTAATACTTTACATATTTCAATAATTTTTTCCCCAGCTTTTAAATTCTGCTTTTTTTCAATTTCAGATGACTGCAAAATTTCTATATCGGCATCCAGATACCGGATTATATTTTCCATACTAAACCGAATATAACTGGTCAGATCCTTTTCCGGATTTAATATGATATCCTCAATTATGGGCATAACAGTCTCAAAGTAAGGCGCTTTTTTATATGCATTTCTAATTGTTAACAGAATTTTTCTTTTATCCTCTGTCTCAAAACGTAGTTCCGTATCCATGATCAATCTGTTTTGTGATGCTTTCTTTATCGGGATTGTAAACATATAAGGCTGTCCGTGAAACAGAATACGGTTCCTGTTTATGTATCCACGAACAATATAATTCACATCATCTAAGATTACAAACTGATCCACAGCATTCATCAACTGCCAGTATCCTATATACGGAAATAAATATGGCTGCATTACCGCTACTTTCATATCTGCTATCTCTGCTCCCTCTATTTCCCTGATAATTCATAAATATCTTTGTACTGAAAATGATATTTTTCCTTTAACACCGCCACTACTCCCTCTTTTTGACAGATATCAAACAAAAAGAACAATGCCGACTGCCGCAAATATGCTTTATTTGCATTTTTTAATATAAAAAACTTTTCACACCATATATCTTCCTCTGCTTCTGCATCTTTATAAATCAGCTCTTTTGAAAAAGCACTTTTAAAATATGCTGCTTCCATCTTTTTCATTGTGTCATACCATAAATAACATTCTTCATAACAATGCCTGATACCATTCTCTTCTGTGCGCGCACTCGTATTTGCATTATCTGCACTCTCATGAAAACGAAACTGAATCAACACCTTCTCAATCACATGTATGTCATAATCTTGTATGAGTTTTACCCACATCCAAAAATCCGGAAGCTGTCTAAACGCAGGTATCTCGTCACTTAACAGCTTCTGATATACTTCTGTCCGAATCAAAATGGATGGATGAGCAAGACAATTCCCATAAGTAAAAAAATGATGCATCCATGCTTCTTTTTTCATATTTTCCTGTAGAAAAAGTTCCAGCTCCATACCGTTTTCATTTTCATCTACACACTGACCACCCGTGAAACAGGCTGCTGTCTGTGGGTGTGTCTCCATATATAAAACCTGTTTCTGCAGTTTATCTGCCTCCCACATATCATCCGAATTGATTACCGCAATATATTTTCCTTTTGCTTTGGTATTTAAAAATGGCATTCTGCCATATACATTCTGATCAAACAAATGTATCTCATCTATCTGATCCTCATACCTCATAATTTCATCTACGGTATGGTCTGTAGAGCAGTCATCCGCAATTAAAAATTCTACATTCTGATAGGTCTGGTTTAATACACTTTCAATCGCTTTCCCCACATATGCTTCATGATTATACGATGACATTAACACACTGACTAACGGTTCGCCAATTTTATGTTTTCCTCTTTGTCCTCGCCTTTTTTGTACGATTTCATCTATAGTCCCAGCTTCTTTCGTCACTACATACAGTATAGAAGTATCTGTGATACCATTCTCATGGTAAAGTTTCTCTCCAAAATACTCCCTCCCAAGCTGATGTACATAAAATCCGCTTTCTTCCAGTCTTTCTACAAACCCTTTTTTACTATACTGTCTACAATGATCATCCTGTCCAAAACGTCTCCAGTTTTCTGCTTCAGACAATCCCCATTCCTCGTCGATCACATCAACATCAAGCGCAATGGGAACCAGTAGAAGTCCCATTCCATCTTTTTTTAATATGCGGTATAATTCCTGCATTGCCTTTTTATCATCTTTTACATGTTCTAATACATGTGAACAGATAATGTAATCGTAGACTTCCTCTTCTACCATGTTCATATCTGAAATATCTGATACAAAAGATACCTGATCCATATATAAATCTGTCGAATCATACTGCAATGTAAAGCAGTTTCCATTGATCCAGTGTTCAATTGTCTTTGCTGGTGCAATCTGTAATAAAGATTCTTTTGCCTGATTTTCTTCCAGCCCCAATTTTTTTAACATAGATACCATAAGCCGGTCACGGTCACTCGCCCCACAGCATGGACATGTATACTCCAGCCTGTTTAATGTTTCCAGAACATGTGGCTTAACATGATATTTTTCTGCCTGTTCATCGTAAAAAGAAGATAGTGGCAGGTAATATACTCCCTTCCCACAGCAGGCACATGTTTTTGGTTCTGTGTTATATGTAGAAATTATGTAATCGGTAATCTCTGCAATGTCATCGATCATCCGGTCATAATTTTTCAGCTCAAATTCATCCGGCTTTTTGTTCCCCGCTCTCCACTCCTGGCAAAAATCTGCAATATATCCTGTCTTTTTCTGGTATTTTTCCAGTTGAAATGCCTGGGGCACACAACATATCGTCTCCCCATAATCTAATAGAAGTCCCCTGTTCTGTTTTATAAAATTATGTTTTGTATGTTCATCTAAACCACAGATTTTTTTTATCACTGGATTAATATTCCTGCATATATGAATTGCATTTTTTTGTATTGTTCCTGCATTTTCCCACATTGTCTGACACTCCTGCCTGCTTTATTTTCCATTCTTGATTCGGGTGTCAAAAGGTGGTTTTTAATTTTATGACTGTCAAATTGCCCAAAGCCGTGTCTGTTTTGTTCCGTTGTCCGAAAATAAGAAAAACTAAGTATGCCTGAGTTAGATTTTCTCGAAGTGACATGAACGGCGTTCAACGAGCCTTCCATGGCTCGTGAAGCCTTGTTCTGCCATCCATGGCAGAACATCACTGTGAATAGACAGGCATACTAAGATTTTCTAATTTTCTCCCCAAGTCACAAAACGAGTCCCGGCTTCGTGCAATTTGACAGCCGCTAAGTTATGAACCACCTTTTGACACCCGAATCCTTTCTTTTTAAAAAGACGTTTTCTTGATATTTTCCCGGATAACCCCAATAATCTCATCCATCTTGGAAAAACTTAAATCTTCATATAATGGAAGAACCAATATGTTATCTGATACATACCGCGCATTTTTCAGATCCACATGGATGTATTTGTTTTTAAAGCACGCTTCATCCGATGTTAACGGATAAAAATATTTCCTGCTGTATATATTTTTCTGTTTTAATGCCTCATATATCTGATTCCTGAAACCCACACCACATATTTCCGGTAAAAAAAGCACAGGAAAATATCCATAACTATAGGTAATATTTTCCTTATACTCCAGACAGCGCACTCCCTTTTCTTCTTGAAACGCTGCAAGATAATATTCCACCCTCTCTTTTCTTGCCTGGATGTGCTCTTTTACATAATGCAGGTTGCACAACCCCATAATTGCACAAAACTCATTCATTTTAGCGTTTGCCCCAACCTTAACCACAAGTTCCTCTCCCCGTATGCCAAAGTTCTTTAGGTTGTATAACTTCTCATACAGGTTCTGATCTTTCATCACAACCGCTCCACCCTCGATCGTGTTAAAAACCTTTGTGGCATGAAAACTGAACACCGAAGCATCTCCAAAATTTCCCACACTCGTTCCATTACAGTTTTCTCCAAATGCATGCGCCGCATCGTAGATCACTTTTAACCCATACTCATACGCGATCTGTTCAATCTTTTCTACATTGCAGATATTCCCGTATACATGTACCGGCAGAATTGCAACAGTCCGTTCTGTAATGAGACTTTTTATCTTCTCCTCATCAATCGTATAATCTGACATTTTAATGTCACAGAATACCGGCTTTAACCCATTGCGCACGATTGCATGTGTAGTAGAAATAAATGTATACGGCGTAGTGATGATCTCGCTTCCAGGCGGAAAATGAAATGCCTGGATCGCCATTTCCAGAGACATATGACCGTTTACCATTAATGAAACAAATGGAACCTGCAGAAACTCTCTCAGTTCCTGTTCCAGTTTCTGATGATAGACACCCATATTTGTCACCCAGCGGCTCTCCCACAATGGTCTGATTGCTTGTGCAAATTCTTCATAAGGAGGCAGAGATGTTTTCGTCACTGTAATCCGTTCTATATCGTTTTTTCCCTGCATAAATGCATTTCTCCTTCTACTATCCAGTCTGACATAGGAACATTTTGCTTTGACCGCACCTCCCACTCAAACCATTCTATTTTATCTGTACAATATCTGCAGGCTTCATTTGGCTGTTCAAGTTCTTTCAGAAGCTCCCATCCATCTAAGTCAGTATTATATAAATCTATGCCTTCTGATTCATATGGCATTTCCATTCCATAATAATTATAAAAAAATTCATTTAAAGCCACACTCGGACATACATATAACTTACCGTCTCTCAGATAATGACATTCCTGTGATATACATTTCTCATAACTTAATGCAAAATCATTCTGGGGTACTAACACCCTTTGTTTAAAAAATTGTCCCTTATGTGTCTGTACTAATGTGCTATCCTGAACATCATTTTCTATGATAGCTTGTTGAATTGATTTCCAGTTTTCTCTCGTTTTCCTATATTGTGATATTTCTATATGTATGTGATTTTTGCGGACTGACTGCCAGAATTCATCCGGCATATCCGGTAATAATAATCCATTCGTTGTAAATCTGATATCCGCATCTGGAAAAATCGCTCTTGTCACATCAATAAACTTATATGCTTCTTTATGTAACAAAGGTTCCCCTCCCAGCAGATAAATCCAACGACACCCCCAAAATTTTTCCTTTATCTTTTCTATATCACACTTATATTTATTTATATCCAGAAAATTTGGTGTATCTATCAGATTGCAATAATGACCACACCCTTTACAATTTAAGTTGCATACATCTGTCAGATGAACCTGATACTGTGGTAGTCTTGGTTTATGATAATCAACTTCCACATATAAATCCTCAATCAAATAACCCTTGTTCAGCCATGTTATTTTATATTCAGGAATAATAAACATCTTTGCCTGCTTTTCTGTAAATACATCTTTCATTATGTATGCCATATTAAAATATAAATCGTTATTTACAACAAACAAAATATCAGAAACATCACTTTTCCGTATATCTAATAAAGTTTTTATTAAGTCCAGATAATCTTTATCCTGACTTATATTATTTGGTATTTCATAGACATAACAATCACTATAAATATCTGAATCAATTTCAAATTGAATATCTTTAGATTTTAAGATACATATGCCTTTCATCTTTCACATATCCCTCCCCGGAAATATCTGTTCCAATTCCCGTAGTATCTGCTCCGCTTCTTTGATTCTTCCCTGCTCCATTAAAATCTGTATCTGATTCTCTAGCTGCTGCCTTAAAAGTTCCATTTCTTTTTGTACTGAATGCGTTTTCTTCTCCTGCTGCAGATTATTCAGCAAAAACCGGATTTCCTTTTTGAACCCAGGGAATATTTCCAGCGCCTTTTTCAGATGCCTTACCGTTTCCCGATCATTTTGTTCACAAACTGCATTTCCGATCTCACACAATGCACGCACTTCCGGCGAAATGACAGGACTGTCTGAAACACTTAATAAGTCTGGATGGTAGTATTTCTTTGCGAAACTGCACATCATCTTCCGGTAATATGCAAACAACTGCATATGTTCCCTCTCGTCCTGTGTTTCGATCATCTGATATTTCACAAACATTGCGTAAATGTAACACTGCTGTACCGACAGATTATCTTCCCCTTCATCTGCCAGATGATCGACCAGCATTTTTTCCAGTTCCGGCAGTACCGCAATTTTTTTGGTATTCAGGTACACCTGAAGCGCCTGGATACTGACATGATCCACAATTTCAAAAATACGTCTGACCGCCGTCACTGCTGCTTTCAGATTCCGCATCCTTTGGAATATATCCATGATATCAGCAATCCATAGTTCCATCTGCACAGCCGGCATCTTGTTTAAGATTGCCTGATACACTGCTTCTTCCCCGGTAAGCATACACTCAAGATACGGCAATTTTTTATACCAGATGTATTCCGGGTCAATTCCATCTAGTACCTTTAGTGCCCGCGTAAGGTTTCCCATGCGCTGATATGCATAAAATTCCATGAACTGTGCATCTGTCTCATACTGTGGATTGCTGCAGATATTAATTCCCACATCTGCAAACCTCTGATTCTCGTCTTTGTTCTGCAGATATGCCGCCCTGTATTTTCTGTAATCCCGAACATTCTTCAATATTTCTTCTGGGTCATACTGCTTTCTTGTCCCGATGTCTGCCAGTATATAGGAAAAATATGCATTTTCCGCATCAGTGTAGGAATAGCGTCCTTCTATCAGTTTCTTCACTTCAAAAACCCGCTCATCCTCTGCATAATAAAATGCTGACATCAGACTCGAAGCAATCATATGCCCATAAAACTGACTCCCAATCTCCTGCTCTACCGATATTCCAAGAAATCCATAGGCATATGCATACCCGTAATAGCCAACTGCCAAAAACTCCTTACAAAGCTGTTGTACAAATCTAAGATCCTGTGGCATCTCCCAGAGATCGTACAGCAGACCAGAAACATTTCTCACATATTTTTCTTTTCTCCGCGCCTCATTATCCGTCACAAACCCATAATGGTGCACATATGCGTGGAACTGGTATCCTGTGCTCCGGTCCGGAAAATCCAGTGCATCATGTATCCTTCCCTCAAAGTGAAGTTCCGGTGTAATCTTTGCCATGCGCAGGGCAAAACTGTCGGCATACACCTGCTCATCGCAGTAAAAATAATTTCTCTGTATATATGCAGCAATATTGTATTTTTTATATTCACCAGACTGGAAAAAACAAAGGATTTCACTAACGTCCTCAAACCATTCATCATCATCAATCGACATATACCATTCACCCTTCGCATGGTATATCCCCTGATTTCTGGCAGCTGACATGTCATTACACCATGGAAATTTTATGACTCTTGCGCCATATTTCCTGCACACATCCAGTGTTCCGTCTGTACTTCCGGTATCTACAACCAATAATTCTGCATCCAGCCCCTCTAAAAGCGGTCTGATATGCGACAGACACCGTTCGATTGTCCCGATCTGGTTGCTTACAGGCATCCCGATCGTTAAGAGCAGTTCACGCCCATCGTATTTCCCGCCATGGAATACCGGGTTCTTCTGATAGATATATCTGCCGTTTTCATCTCTTGTCGGGACAAATTTTTCCAGATTAACAGAAATATCCGGCAGGCTCTCTAACGGCGGAATCTGCACAACCGTATCCAAAAACGGATTCGTGCAAAATGCGGGCGCAGTCTGAATTTCATCCGTCTTTATCTCCCTCTTCATTGAAAATCCCGACAATTCTTTGCAGACAACATCTTCCGACAGTTCTTCACAGTACCGGATCTTCCAAAACCCGGACTTTACATTTTTCTGATCTGTAAAGCAGAGATACTGTGCTTCAGAGTCCCTGTATACCGGTGGATAAGGATATGAAAATCTCGTCTTCTGCGGATCAAAGATCTGATAGATCACAGGGGTACTTTTCTGCAGCTTTTCTCCCTCCACAAGCTCATCAGCATGCCGTCCCTGGTAATATCTCCGGTATTCAGTTTCAAATACCCGGCGCCATGTTTCATAGTCCTGCAAATGTAAAATGTCATTATCATGCAGGCACCATGGGCGCTCCATATATGGAACCACAACACTGTATCCTGCTTTCCAGAATTCCATGGACTGTGATCCGTCATAAAAATCCCAGCCCTCGAAGATATCATCCCTCCATGGAATGTCATACTGTGTTGCCATGAGTAACCCATCAATCGTCAAAACCTTCTGATATGGTGCTTTTACTTTTCGAAACAATGAATAAACTTTATGATCTATGAGATCTGCATAAATTTCTCCGATCCTCTGCTCTTTCTCCCCCGACCACGGACAGCCATCCTCCGCTAACACCGGATTTCCAACCATTCCAATCATGCCGACATGGGAATTTGCCTGAAAAATATCCAATATTTCATACAACATTCTGCGATTTATAAGCAGTACATCCTGATGCAGATAAATCTTATATTTGGCGCTGCTCTTCTTCATTGCACGGTTATAACCGGAAGTCATACTTTTTGCATCGTAAATGACAATGATCTCCGTCTCATATCCCTCCGGCACCTCAAGCTGCCGTATATATTTCTGGCACTCTTCTACAAGAAAATGATGGTTTGAACATATAATGAAACAAAACTTTCTGTCATTCATCCGCATGATCCTCCAACTGTTTTAATAATGACCGGAAATAGGCAGTCTCTTTTGTTTTTCCTTCTGCTTCATATGCATGGATCAGCTTTTTACAGACTTTTTCTGCCTCAAACACATTGTTCTGCAAGATTCTTGCAATAAAAAACTCTGACACCTGGTTTTTCTCACAATAATCATAAAATTCCGCTTCGCCCTCAATGTCAAACTCCAGCCGTCTTATCAGCAATTTCGTTTTTTTGTAGTGTTTGGAAAGTGCATGTAAATCTGTTGTGCGGTCAAATACGGTCGGCACCTTATTTTTTGACTCCGAATCATAAATCTGAAACAGGCACTTTAAAATAACTGCATCCTGGCTGGCTGCATCTTCTTGTGCCAGCAATTGTTCTGCCGTCTTAAAATCTCCTTTTGTCAGCCACATCTGCATCCTCATTTCCTGTTCATCCATCTTCTTTTACCTTGTCCTTTATAAAAAAGAGTAACCTGTTGTCATGAATAAAGGACACGCACCGCACGAAACGACGCGTGTCCTCTTTTATAATATTTTAGATTTAAATTACTGTAATAAGGAAAGTACTCCCTGTGTAGACTGATTAGCCTGTGCAAGCATAGACTGACCTGCCTGTGCAAGAATGTTATTCTTGGAATACTCAACCATCTCTTCAGCCATATCTGTATCACGGATACGGGACTCTGCAGTCTGAGTATTCTCTGCTGCAGTGTCAAGGTTGCTGATGGTATGCTCCAGACGGTTCTGGATCGCACCCATTTTACCACGCTGTGCAGATACTTTTTTGATTGCTGCATCAATGGTATCAGTTGCCTTCTGAGCACCTGCCTGTGTGCTTAAATCTACCTTGTTTCCATCTACGCCAAGTGCTACCGCACTCATGTCATCAATAGAGAAACTCATAGTCTGTCCTTCATTTGCACCAATCTGTAAAGTGATACCAGTTCCTGCACTTGCAGTACCATATCCCTCCTGACCAAACTGGGCTTTCTCGCTTCCAAGACCTTTACCATCGGCAAGTGTTAAAGCACCTACTGTAGTAGCTGCACTTGTTGCATATAACGTATTTGGTGTATCTGGATCAGCGCCGGATAATGTAACATCCAGATCCAGTCCTGCATTCTTTAATAAGTCTTCCAGATCTGACTCCGTGTATTCTTTTCCTGCTGCCAGATGAATGGTGTATTCTCCTGCTGTTGCCACACCTGCTGCTGAATATGACTGTTCTTTTGTAGTCTCAACTTCTTCTTTTCCTGCTACGCGGTCAAATGCAAAGCTGATTTTAATGCCATTCATATCTGAACCATATTTATTAGCCTTGACAGAAACCTTATCCGCACCTACAAAACCATTCGCAACAGTACCATTTGCAGCAGCAGACTGGGCTTTATGCCCACCGACTGTCGCAACTGTTGTCTGTGAAGTTATCGCAGTAGTTCCAGTAGACATTGTGCCATTTGACAGTGTAATTTTAATCTCTGACGGTGTACCTGTTGCTGTACTATCTTCCTGTACAGCATTTGCAACCAGCTTGTCAATATCTGCCTGGCTATATGTTTTATTCACAGCAAGATTTAATGTAAGCTTGTTACCAGCATTATCCCATACCGCAGTTTCGTTGCCAGCTTTTGTAGCCGTATTAGATACGACCTCAACTGTTGCACCCACTACATTTGATGAGATCAGTGCACCTGTTAATGCCTGATTTGCGGTTGTATTTACTGCGCCAAATTTTGGACCTGCAGTTGTAGATGTTGCACTTCCACTCTGGGAACCATCCAGCAGCTTCATCGTGTTGAACTCTGTTGTCTCAGAAATTCTTGTCAGCTCTTCCTGTAACTGGGAAATCTCGTTCTGTACTGCCTCGCGGTCGTCATCTGTCTCTGTACCGTTGGCTGCCTGTACGGATAACTCTCTCATTCTCTGTAAGATAGAGTGGGATTCATTTAATGCGCCCTCAGCGGTCTGGATCAAAGAGATACCATCCTGTGCATTGTCAGATGCTTTATTTAAACCGCGGATCTGGCTTCTCATCTTCTCAGAAATAGAAAGTCCTGCTGCATCATCTGCTGCACGGTTAATCTTGTAACCGGAAGATAACTTCTCTGATGATTTTGCCTGCATTCCTGTTGTAACGCCTAAATTTCTGTTCGCATTCATTGCGGACATGTTGTGCTGTACTACCATTGCCATAATATTTACCTCCGTGTGATAAAAAATGTGTTCTGCCGTTCTCAGGCATCCGGGAATCCTTTCCCTTTTTTCCGTGATATACGGAAATTTTTCTTAATTTTTAAGACATGCGTCTTAAAAAGATTTATAATAAGCCCGACCCCTAGGTTAGCCTGACCTTATTACCTTGCTTCTTCTGATCTGCTGCGGCGCTCCCTCATCAGAATTGCAGCGATCTCTTTCTGTGCCTGTTCCGAAATGCCCTGTTCCTTATAGTAGTGAGTGCGGTTGCTTTTTCTTTCTGCAGAACTGCGCGCAATGTTCATCTCTCTCGGTGCGTCCACCAGAAGATGAATGTTATTTGCAGAACCGCCGGAAAAAACGACCCTGATGTTTTCACCGATGTCAATATAGTCACCGGGCTTTAACGTTAACTTGAGCATATAATCTGTTTTCCTCCCTGATTATCTGTTTCTCCCTGAATGCAACATTCCATATAAAATGTTGCGTTTACAGGCTTGCGGTATTTTCCGCAGAAAGGAGTCATTATGGGTACAACACAGCCGATCCGTGACAAGGACGAACTAAAAAATTTCATTGCGTATTACGAGGTTGCACATCCGAATATCCGCAACTATACGATGATCATTCTTGGTCTCTACACCGCACTGCGCATCAGTGATGTATTGAATTTAAAATGGAAAGATGTGTATTATTTTGAAAAAGACTGCTTCTTAGATCATCTTCTGATACATGAACAGAAAACAGGAAAGGTCAATGAGATTGCCTTAAATTCAAACGTTATCAAGGCACTGGACTGTTACCGGAAAACAAGAAAACCTGACGCGGAGGATTATATTTTTTCAAAACCCACCACACCTGCGCATCCGCTCTGCCGTTCCCAGGCATATCGTATTGTGCGCAGAGCAGCGGACGAAACCTTATGCGAAACGCATATCAGCTGTCATTCACTCCGCAAGACGTTTGGCTATCATGCATGGAAACAGGGAATTTCGCCGGTCCTTCTGATGGATCTGTATAATCATTCCTCGTTTTATATCACAAAGCGTTATCTGGGAATTTCTCAGGACGAGCGGGACAGTATTTTTCATACCATTAATTTTTGAACCGATTTAAAAAAATTTAGATTTTGGGGTTAAGTTTCTATTTGTTCTGCCGAAATAATAATTGTAAATAAAAAACGCAACATTTTATATGAAATGTTGCGTTTTTTATTTATTATGGCATAACTTTAAATTTATTATGTGTTATTGTTTGAATTATCAGACTTTGTTATAATTCTTATAAATAAAGAAGTGGATCAACCAGTCAAAGGAGTCATAGATCATATGAAAGAAAATATTGCAACCATCCCTTTAATCAAAGCATTCAACGCCAAAGACGAATGCCCTTTCTGCAATTTAGAGCGCGAAGCCGAGCAGCATGCGGTCTCATTTATTTTAGGTTCCGCCTATATGGAGGATGATATCCGTGAAAAGACAGATGCAACCGGATTCTGCCGCCATCACTTTAAAATGATGTACGATTACGGCAACCGACTTGGAAATGCATTGATCTTAAGCACGCATTTGAAGAAACTGAATCAGGAACTCGCAAAAGAAATGTCCGATTTTGCCCCAGGCAAATCAAGTCTGTTAAAGCGCATGAAGCGCACAGACGCAACCGCAGAGCATGAACCGCAGACCGCGCTTGGCGCATGGATCTCCAAAAAGACGACAGACTGCTATGTCTGCGATCATTTCCGTAAAATCTACGGCAGATATCTGGATACCTTTTTCGACCTGTATCTGAAAAATGAAGAATTCCGCCAGCTTTTTGAAGAGAGCAAAGGCTTTTGCCTGCCTCATTTCGGAGATCTGATCGAGACTGCGGAAAACAAATTAAACGATACGCAGAAAAAGGAGTTTTACCCAAAGGCATTTGCACTGATGCAGGAAAATATGGAACGTCTGCAAAAAGAAGTCGCATGGTTTGTAGAAAAAAATGACTACCGGAACAAAGATAAAGACTGGGGAAATTCCGCAGACAGTATTCAGCGCGGCATGCAGAAATGTGCCGGCGGCTATCCGGCAGATGAAGTGTTCCGGGCAAAATTGTAAACTGAGGTCTTTTGGGTTCATGGAACGTAATTTCCAATGAATCAAAAAAGCATAATAATTCAGGCGAAAAACGTTCCTTGTCTTCCCTGAATCATTATGCCTTTTTTTCTGCGGAGATCCGGGTGCCAAAAAGTGGCTGACACCCGGGTCTTATAAATAAATTCGCACATAAAACATATGGTGTGCTCTTTCCCCTTAGAATGGAAGTCCGCCAAGACCACCCATGCCGCCGGTGATCTTTGACATGGAATCTGAAGAGAACTCTTCTAACTGACGAAGTGCCTCATTGGTTGCTGCCATGATCAGATCCTCTAACATCTCGATGTCATCCGGGTCAACTACTTCCTCGGATAATTTTACTTTTGTAATCTCTCTCTTACCGGAAATAGTAACTTCAACAGCTCCACCACCTGCCGCTGCAGTAATCTCTTTTTCTTCTAATTCTTTCTGTGCCTCTTCCATCTGACGCTGCATTTTCTGCGCCTGTTTCATAAGGTTGTTCATGTTGCCCGGCATACCGCCCGGGAAACCGCCTCTTTTTGCCATGTGAATCCTCCTAAAAATCGTCTTCTTCTATTTCAAAATTAATCAACTGGCGCAAATCAGGGTATATCTCCCCGCTTGGCGTGCCAGTGTCATTTAATTTTACCAGAACCTCTACCTCTTTGCCAAGTCTTTCTGCAACTGCTGCCCGAAATTCATCCTGGCAGTTGGAACGGTTCTCTTCTATATAAGTGTACGCATTGGCATCCTCAAATGCCAGTATCAGCGTACCGCCCTCTCCTAATGTCGGAACTGCTTTTTTGAGATAGGTTCTTGTGATTCCTGTCAGCTGTGATAAAATGCCGCTCCAGCTGCTCATGATCTGCTTGATGTCTTCAGGGATTGCCTTGGGAAGTTCCTTTTTTTTTAACACCTCCGATGCGGCAGAAGAACCTGTTATCCCAGCAGCCATCTCACCGGACGCCTGTGTTACCACAATACCCTTCTCCAGCTTTTTTTCAAGACTGTCCACGCGGTCGATCAGTGAACCGTAATCTTTTTCCATTTCCGGTTTACATAATTTGATCACCGCAATCTCGATCAGTATACGCTTCTGTACGGCATAACGGATCTGATTACTCAGTTCTGAAAAAATACGGATATAGCGCATAAGAATGTCTGTATCTACCATCTGCGCCTCTTCTTTTAACAGGGCAAGATTCTCCGTCGAAATGTCAAGCACATCCTCCATGTCATCCGAGCTCTGTACAAGCATGAGATTCCTCAGATACCAGGTAAAGTCATTGACGAACTGCCCTAATTCCCTGCCCTCAATGACCATCTCGTCGATCACACCGATTGCACCGGTCACATTTTTCTCTAAAATCTGACGGAGCAGTCTGCTGAAAATCTCTGTATCAACCGCACCGAGTGTCTCAAGTACTTTGTCGTAAGTAAGATCCTGTCCGAGATAAAACGCAATACACTGGTCTAACAGACTGAGTGCATCCCGCATGGAACCGTCTGCCGCCTTTGCGATATAGCGGATTGCACGCTCTTCCACTGTGACCTGTTCCTTTTCCATCAGCTCCATCAGTCTCGCAGAGATCGTTTCAATGGAAATACGTCTGAAATCGTATCTCTGACAGCGCGATAAGATCGTGATCGGTATCTTGTGTGCCTCCGTCGTCGCCAGAATAAAGATCACATATGCCGGCGGTTCTTCGAGTGTCTTTAACAGTGCATTAAACGCACCTATGGAAAGCATATGAACCTCATCGATGATGTAGACTTTGTATTTTCCTTCTGTCGGACGGTATTCCACCTCCTCACGGATCTGGCGGATGTTATCCACACCGTTATTTGATGCGGCATCGATCTCAATCACATTCATGGAGTTGCCCGCTGCAATCGCCCTGCAGACCGGGCACTCTCCACATGGGCTGCCGTCTACGGGATGTTCACAGTTGACTGCCTTTGCAAATATCTTTGCGATGGTCGTCTTACCGGTTCCCCTGGTTCCACAAAACAGATACGCATGCCCGATCCTGTCTGCTTTGATCTGATTTTTTAATGTTGTAACAATGTGTTCCTGTCCTTTGACGTCCTCAAACTCCTGTGGACGGAACTTTCGATATAATGCTGTATATGACATCTTAATCCCCGAAACTGATTCCGATCCGTTTTGCCTCTTTGATCATCTGGCAATCCGGGTCTACCGTTTTTAATTTGCCCGCCACTTCACTTAATGGAACGCGTTTTGTCTTTCCATTGATCATGGCGATCATGTTGCCATAATCCTCGTCCATGACAGCCTGTGCTGCGGCAGAACCAAGTCTGGTACAGAGTACACGGTCGTATGGACACGGGTTTCCGCCTCTCTGTGTATGTCCCGGAACCGTCACACGGACTTCCACTCCGGTCTCCTCAAAAATACGGTCCGCGATCTCATAGGAAACGGACGGATATTTGCGTTTTGCAACCTTTTCTTTGTACTCTTTTTTGGATAATGCCGCATCCTCTTTTGAGATAGCTCCCTCCGCAACCGCAAGAATTGTAAATCCTTTTCCGGCTTTGGTACGCTTATTAATAGCTGCGATCACTTTTTCAATGTCATAAGGGATCTCCGGCAGTAAAATGATATCTGCACCACCTGCAACTCCTGCATAAAGTGTCAGCCAGCCAACTTTATGTCCCATAACTTCCACGATAAATACGCGGTTATGGGAAGCTGCCGTTGTATGGATACAGTCGATCGCATCCGTTGCAATATTGATTGCACTCTGAAATCCGAATGTAACATCCGTTCCATAGATATCGTTATCGATCGTTTTCGGAAGGTGAATTACATTTAATCCTTCCTCGCGCAGCAGATTTGCCGTCTTCTCTGTTCCATTTCCGCCTAAGATGACCAGACAGTCCAGTCTTAACTTATAATAGGTAGATTTCATCGCCTCCACTTTGTCTAATCCGTTCGCATCCGGCACACGCATCTGCTTAAACGGCTGTCTGGAAGATCCAAGGATCGTGCCGCCTTTGGTAAGTATTCCGGAAAAATCTGCAGATGTCAGTAATCTGTAATCTCCATAGATCAGTCCTTTATAACCATTTAAAAAGCCGTAAATCTCCAGCTCATCCACATTTTCACTTAAGCCTTTTACAACACCGCGCATTGCTGCGTTTAATGCCTGGCAATCCCCGCCGCTTGTCAACATACCGATTCTCTTCATCTGCGTTTCCTCCTGCATACCCATATTTACTTTGCCCAGTTTTCACATATACCACCCACAATCGCATGTGCCGGATATGTGTCTTTCGCTCTATTTAAAATATTACCCTTTTCACGGATATTTTGCAATATTTCAGATAAAAATCAAGAACCAAATATTAACCCACAAAATGATTCATATTCAGCTCAATTCCATAAATTCTATAAAAAATATATATGCTCCCTTCCTCTTAACTGCCTTTCCCGTTTATCGTTTAAAAGGCTGTCATAAAGTGACAATACTTATCATCTCCTTTCGTTATAACGAAAAATTCAATATTTTGTTGACTGGTTAATTTTTTAATATATAATAGGAATTAGAAAGCGAGGTGCCCTATGGCAAGTAAAGAATTTTCAGATAGATTAAAAAAATTAAGAAAACTCGCAGGATATTCACAAAAGGAAGTGTATGAGCATTTTAATATACCACAATCAACTTTTAGTTCTTGGGAAGTTGGTAAATCAGAGCCTTCTGGAGAAATGCTTATACAGCTGTGTGAATTTTATAAATGCGATATGATGAAAGAATTTTCTGATATAAACAAAGATATGGTTACCAACGTTGACCTATCTTTATTGGAAAAATACCATGCCCTCGACGAACACGGCAAAGAAATGGTAGATTTCACACTTGAAAAGGAATATGAACGTTCCATTGCCGAAAAGAAGAACTCCAACAACATTGTTCTATGACAGTCCGGGAATCTTCTGATTATGAAGTTAATGCCGCACATGCCGACGATTACATGGGTGCACCGGACGAACTAAAACAGTTGGAAGAAGATATTATGGATGACGAAAACTTCTAGTCCAAAGAATTGGACACATAATGCGCTATTATATATCTCACAGGAGGGATTTATATGCCAGAGTTAAGTAGATTTTTACGGAATCATCATTAAAATGTATTTCAACGATGTACAACAGCATCATAAACCACACATTCACGCATTTTACGGAGACTATGAAGCCGTGATTGCCGTCGATGGTGAATTGTTAGCTGGCTCTATCCCCGCCAAGCAATTAAAAATTATCAACGGCTGGCTTGCCATATGCGAGGACGAAGTATATGACGCGTGGAACAAAGCCGTCAAGGGCGATCACTTTGACAAGATCAATCCATTATAGGAGGTGCCTTTATGTTTGAAGTAAATGGAATTGTATATGCAAATGAATTTAAGAAAACATTAAAACTTACAGATGCCAAAGTTACAGACAGATTGATGATGCTTCTTACATTTTCTACTGGAGAGAAGCGCGTATTTGATGCAACTGTACTGACTGGATCTGCTTTTGAACCACTGAAAGATGAATCCATATTTGAAAATTTCAAAATCATACATGGCGTTCTTACATGGATGAATGAGGAAATAGACTGCGCACCGGAATATATGTATGAACATAGTTACGCTTACGAAGAAATGTGTGTTTAGCTTATTGGTGGAATATATTTGACATACGAAGAACTTTTAATAGAATCCGACAATAATAATCTTACCGTAAAAGAAAAGCCGCTCCCTGTCAGTAAGGGACGGATTCGTCCTTATATACAGGCTCCTGCCGTCAGTGTGAAAAACCAGACAGTTGCACTTGTATTGTGCATATTTCTCGGTTTTTTTTGGTGCTCATCATTTTTAAGTCTGAAAAATTAAAACAGCTGTTTCCTCGTCTCATACCCCCACTACTTATAGTTCATCCACAACAGTTACATCTGCAAGGACGATGGGTTTGAACAAACCATATGATAATATGGATGGTCATGAGTTTGAATATTTTTGTGGTGATCTATTAAAGAAAAATGAATTTTCAAATGTTGAAGTCACAAGAGGAAGTGGCGATCAAGGTATTGATATTATTGCTAAGATATTACAAGTGTATTAGGAACAATATGATACTACACTATCAGACATGGTTGGATCAGAGGATTATCCAAACTTCACAAATATAAAAGCAAATTCAGATTTTACCAACTTTACTGTTACTACCACATCCACAGAATTGGATTTAACAGACTCTATATCAATCATGGGATTTTATATGTATGGCGGTATGTATGCTATTTTTAATGGCACTAAAGCCGATAATATACATGTAGATTTTGTAAATGCTGAATCAGGCGAAATCATCAGCTCTTCTGATTCTTCCGATATAGGAAGTACCGAACAGTCATAATCAAAATGTAAAGGAGGTACACACCATGCCATTCCCAAAAGAAAACTCTTACACAACCGATTACATCTATTCTCTTCCAGAAGGACAGCGTGCAGAGTTGATTGACGGTGTCATTTATGACATGGCACCACCAAACAGATTGCATCAGAAAATCCAGCAGGCTCTTGCATGGAGCATTGAGACATACATCCGCAAAAATCATGGTTCCTGCGAAGTCTATCCTGCCCCATTCTCCGTCTTTCTGAATAAAGACGATAAAACATACGTCGAACCTGATATCAGCGTTATTTGCGACAAATCAAAGCTGGATGACCGCGGCTGCAGCGGTGCACCGGACTGGATCATCGAAATTGCATCTCCAAGTACGAAACGAACTGATTATGGTGTGAAGTTATTCAAATACCGTTCTGCAGGAGTCCGCGAATACTGGATTGTAAATCCGCTTACCAAAACAGTGAACGTATATGATTTGGAAAAAGAAGAACTGACAGACCAGTACAGTTTTGATGATAATATACAGGTATGTATATACAATGATCTGACGATAAATATTGCTGAATTGCTGAAATAAATAAAAACCGCCCCGGCGAACCTGACACCAGTCAGCAACAGGAGCGGATGCGTGCTCCGAAGATACACGCCCTAGACAAGCACATTGTATCATTCGGAGCAGCCAAACGTAAGTGGAACCCCAGTTCTCTGCTGGCTGTTATTTTTATACCCAAAAACCGTATGGAATTGCATACGGTTAGAAGAAAGGTATGATACATATGAAAATTGAAAAACTCCCAAGCGGCTCCTACCGGATCAGAAAAATGTACAAAGGGCAAATGTACACGGTTGTGTTTGATGAGAAACCAAAGAACATGTGCTCAGTCCTAAGACCGTAAAAGAATACCTTGAAATACCCAACAGACTCACAGACGATTTTACAAATAAACCTATATACGATATTACGCAAATCGATATTCAAAAAGAAATCAATATACTGGCAAAGCTGAATATGCCCCACTTCTCCATTCACAAACTCCGTCACTATTTTGCGTCCTACATGTCATCTTTAAATATTCCAGAAGCAGATATTCTTGAGATGGGCTGATGGGAAACAGATTACGTTATGAAAAATGTATACCGCCATACTATGAAAGATAAATTAAAAACCTCTCAGGACAAAGCATCCGATGCATTGTCAAAGATATTATTTTAGAATTTGTCATGACAAATTCCATGACAAAAAAGATATAAATATGACAAATTTTAAATAAACAGACCAGATACTCAGGAAATCTTTCTCATAACAATAACCGCTGTAAGCCATTAAACTTACAGCGGTCTTTTTATTGGTTGGCGTGGGATTTCTCACGCTTCTTCTGCATCACAGGGTGCAACAGCAACACATTCTCCTATGTCATCTGCACTAACTGGCTCTCTGCCTCAGAATACTCATCCTCTGTATAGCCAATTTTAAGAATAAATTCTTTTGAACATCCTTCTTTTATCATTGCCTGAATTTTTTCAATATGTTCGATTTTTAAGGCTTCATCCACATATCTCTCAATTACTTCACACACAGCACGAGCACCTCCTTCTGTAGCCTTTAATCGTGTTACTTCCGATGACAAAGCCGGAAATTTAGAATTATGAACTTCTTTTTTCATAAAACATGCCATCAGATCCGCAATGTCAGTTCCATCATTAACAACTGTATTAACAAATATTTCATGTAAGCCATCATCTATGACTTCGCCGTTTTCCCGGATAACTTTATCTACATGATATATCGTCTTTCCACCCTTTAAGAAATCAAACTCCGAAATATATACGATATACAGTTCGACAACATCATGAAATGTATCTCCGGTGTTTGATTCCTTCACCGTAATGCTTGATGCGTTAAATCTTGCTCTTTTAAGATGGTCATCATTGTCGGAACGCTGTACTTCAATATTGCATCTGGTACCATCACCAAGTATACACAATGCATCCAGTCTCACTGACCGACCGTATATATTTTGTTCACTGCTTTGCGTCATAATACTTTCCACAATCAGTTTATCATCTTCTAAGATTACACGTAAAATTTCCTGACAAACTTCAATGTTCTGCGCCAGCACCTCAAAAAATACGTCATCAATCGGACGTAAGTCCTTCACTTTCTCAATTTTTTCCTGTAATGTTAATTTCACTGATATCCTCACTTTTATATTATCATAGCATGTGCAAATTTTCAAACCCAGTCATAGAAGCTGTGCGAAATACTCCTTTCCTTTCATTTTTCAAAAAGTAATCAAAGGTAATCAGAACATACATTTCCACATATCCTGCAAACTCCGCATATATCTTGTAAAAAATCGGGGTAACAGGATTTGAACCTGCGACCTCACGGCCCCCAGCCGTGCGCGCTACCAAACTACGCCATACCCCGTAGACAAGGAACATCTTTATCGTAGATGATATAAACTTGTCAGAATCCACTATACCATATGTATATGCTTTTTTAAAGGTCGTAATGCATTTTGTGTTTTTTTTATTGTTTTTATACTTTTTTTATTTTCTGGTAGAAAAAAAATTCAGATTGTGTTAAGATTTAACCTTGCAAAAAGACTATTTATTGACATTTTTTTGCAATCAACAAATAATGATATGGATTTATATATCATAGAATTTGGAGGCTGATTTTATGAAAAAGTTACTTGCTCTTTGTGGAAGCATCGCAACTATGCTGCTTCTCACACCGCTGACGATTCTCGCAGCAGAATCCGGCGAAAGCAGTACTGCAACGATTCCGCTATGGCTTTGTATCCCATTTGCCGGACTGTTACTCTGTATCGCAGTACTTCCGCTTGTAAAACCGGAATGGTGGGAGAAAAACCAGCCGCTTGCCGTAGCTGCCTGGTCCCTGCTATTTATCATTCCATTTGCAGTGACCTATAGTGCCGGAGATGCGGTCGAAACAGTACTTGAGTGTATTTTAAACGATTACCTGACTTTTATCGTCCTGTTATTCGGTCTTTTCTGTGTTGCCGGTAACATCACTTTAGAAGGCGATCTCGCAGGTTCCCCGCGTGTCAACGCAATCTTCCTTGCGATCGGTACCTTACTTTCCAGCTGTATCGGTACAACCGGTGCCAGTATGTTAATGGTACGTCCGATGATCAAGATGAACTCCTGGCGTCAGCACAAGAGTCACATTATGGTATTCTTCATCTTCCTGATCTCGAATATGGGAGGATGCTTAACCCCGATCGGTGATCCGCCGCTTTTAATGGGATTTATGCGTGGTGTTCCGTTCTTCTGGAGCATGCATCTGTTCCCGATTTTAATCTTTAATATGGTAATTTTACTGATTGTATTTTATCTCTTAGACCGTCACAATTACCGCAAAGATATTGCAAACGGAAGAAAACCGGATATCAGCAAAGCCGGTACTACTTTAAAGATCGATGGTCTGCACAACATCATCTTCCTGGTTATGATCGTTGCTGCTGTTATTTTAAGCGGAACACTTCCAAACCTTGCCGCATTCCAGGATGCAGCCGGAAATGTACGCGGTATCCGTGTATTCCGTGAAGTGACACTTGGTTTTCCTTCTATTATTGAAGTTGCCATCATCCTGCTTGCCGCTTTATTATCTTTTAAAACAACAGACCCGCAGATCCGTACCAGCAACCACTTTACCTGGGGTGCGATCAAGGAAGTTGCCGTTCTTTTCATCGGTATCTTTATTACCATGCAGCCGGCACTGATGCTTCTTAAATCCATGGGACCGGAACTTGGTCTTTCCAAACCATTTGAAATGTTCTGGGCAACCGGTGCACTTTCCAGTTTCCTTGATAACACACCGACCTACCTGGTATTCCTGACAACCGCAGGTACGCTTGGTTTCACACAGGGTATTGCAACCACGGTCGGAACGATTCCGGTCAAAATGCTTACCGCGATTTCCTGTGGTGCCGTATTCATGGGTGCAAATACTTATATCGGAAATGCACCAAACTTTATGGTAAAATCCATCTCTGACGAGAACGGTGTGCGCATGCCATCTTTCTTCGGATACTTATTATGGTCAATCGTATTTTTAGTTCCGGTGTTTATCATTGACACTCTGGTATTCTTTTTATAAAGGGGGGATTTCACAATGGAAAATAATATCGAAACATCACGGGCACTTGCTACCCGCATTTATGATCTCGACAGTGAAGTTTACCGTCTGGTAGGTTCTTCCCTTGGACGCACTTTTACCGGCGACAAAGAAACAAGTATTCGTAACCTGACAACCCTGATCTCCACACATCCACAGGGACACCTGCTCCGCAGTGAGATTGCTTTAATCGGTAATATGGCGCGTACGATCCGTAACAAAGAGGATCGCAGCCGTATGATGCACGAGTACAATGAGATTTTACATCAGATCGCAGAACTGCCGGAAAGTTTTGGTTCGGTTGATATCCTTGACCAGAATCTTGCTTCCCTAAATACATCCAACCTGCACCAGAAGTTTTCCAAAGACGATCATCTGATCATCTGCATCGGAAGAACACACGGAAGCGCCGGTACGGATATTGGTTTCGCGCTTGCGGATGCATTAAAGATCAACTACTACGATGTTGAAATTTTCAACCGTGTATTAGAGCGTTTAGAGGCAGAAAAAGATTCCGTCACAGACCGTGACAGCTTTACATCAAAACTTGATCAGGTTGTAAAACATGATACCAGTGCAAAACGTTTCTTAAAAGATTTCAGCCGTTATCACGGCCTGCCGAAGAAAGATGCCGTATTTTTCAACCAGAGCGATCTGATCGTGGAAATGGCAAAAAAAGAAGACTTTATCGTAATGGGCCGCTGTGCGGATGTGATTCTGACAAACAACCGTATCCCGCACATCAGTATCTTCATCACCGCACCGTTTGAACAGCGTGTGCACCGTATGATGGAGGTAAACAATCTTCCACTCAAGGAAGCCGTCCGCCGTTTGAAAAAGATTGATAAAGGACACGAGCAGTACTATCATTTTTATACCGGACGTAAATGGGGCGATGCCGTAAACTATGATCTTTGTATCAACAGTGCATGCTACGGTATCGAAGAATCCGTAGAACTGATCGAGCGTATGATCGATATCCACCCGGAGAAGTAGAACACACGCCACGAACAAACCTGTTATCGTGAACAACAAAATACACGCTCCACGAACAAACCTGTTATTGTGGACAACAGAATACACGCTCCACGAACATTCTATTGTCATGAATTAAGAGAGGCATATTGCAGAAACCAGCTGGGCTGGCTGCAATATGCCTCTTTTTTATGTTTATGTATATTTTTCTTTTATTTTACATATAATTTATAATTGTGCAACAACTATATGGTTTTCCACTATTATACACTCTTATCCACATTATCCACAGAGTTATCCACATTTTTTCTGATAGTTTGTGTATTGTTTGTATATTGTCTAACATTTTACATTCATCTGTCATTTCATATTTTTGCTGTTCCAGCGTTTTCCTATACCACCCGCTTATTCAGCCATTTTCCACGTTTATACCGTATTACAAATAAAAGCGAACGGAACACCCAGTCCACATACATTCCAATCCATACGCCAAGCACGCCCATTTTCAGCGTTCCTGCAAAGAAATAGCTGCTTGCAACACGAAATACCCACATGGAAAACACGCTGACTTCCATGGTATATTTCGCATCCCCCGCTGCACGCAAAACATTCGGAAGCGCAAAACTGAGCGGCCAGATGAGCATGGCACAGATGGAAAAAGTCTGCAAAAGCTGCACCGTGATTGCAAACGCCTCGCCGGACAATGAAAAACAGCCAACCAGTGGGCGGACCAGAATCAATAACGTTATGTCGGTTAAACACATACCTCCATATGCAAGCCCTAACAGTTTTCTGCTGTACCGTTTCGCCTGCTCTTTTTCCCCGGCACCAATGCAGCGTCCGATCACCGTGACCATCGCAAGACCGATTGCAATTCCCGGAATATTTGCAAAACCTGCGATACTGTTTGCCACGGCATTTGCGGCGATTGCAGCCGTTCCAAACGTTGCCGTCAGGCTTGACACCAGAAGTTTACCGATCTGAAACATTCCATTTTCAATACCGCTTGGAATACCGATCTTTAAGATTTTTCCGATCACATCTTTCTGTGGACGCATACAGCCCGGTGTCGTGATGCAGAGCGGATTATCTTTTTTCGATAATAACACGACCATGACAAGTGCAGACACCATTCTTGCGATCAGTGTCGCAAGCGCTGCCCCCATTACACCGATTCCAGCACCATAAATCAGGATCGCATTGCCGCCAATGTTAATCACATTCATGACAAGGCTGGTGTACATACTGATCTTACTGTTTCCAATACTTCGAAAAAGTGCTGCCCCGGCATTATACACACCGAGAAACGGATAAGATATCGCAGAGATCAGAAAATAGATCTGAGCCGCATCCATCACATCCGCTTCAATCTGCCCAAAAATTGCACGCAGCAAAAACCGATGTAAAAATAACACAAGTATCATCACTGTCCCGGACGATGTAAGCATGATAAACATCAGCTGTCCCGCAGAAAGTTTTGCTTTCTCCGGCATCTTTTTGCCGAGATACTGGCTACACACAACAGCACCGCCGGTCGCGAGTGCCGACAATATCTGAATCAGCAGCACACTGATACTGTCCACAAGCGACACGCCGGAAACGGAAGCTTCTCCACACGAAGACACCATCAGGGTATCAAACAGACCGATGCTTAAAGCAAGCATCTGCTCAATGATCAGCGGTATGATCAGTTTCTTTAAATCCTCTCTTGTAAAAAGCGGTTGTTCCATATTAATCCTCATTTC
The DNA here is from genome assembly GCA_934317215.1 of uncultured Roseburia sp. Taxonomy (GTDB): domain Bacteria; phylum Bacillota; class Clostridia; order Lachnospirales; family Lachnospiraceae; genus Roseburia. The sequence goes on along the minus strand of CAKREH010000037.1, from coordinate 2,376 downwards.
TGCACAGTCTTTCTGTATAACAAATTTGAACATAAGCACATTCCTGCATGTAGAAAATTCAATTTTTCACATGTGTTTCCACACAAAACGTGGCATAGCTTTACGCCATGCCACGTTTTTATTCTGTCATATTTGTTTTGTATTTAAAACGTACTGTCATGCACGGAAAATTCTACCCGTATCAACAGTTCCAATCAACCGTCTTATGCAAGTGCTGCAGTGATGATAGCCATAGAATAAACTTCTGCTGCGTTACATCCACGGGACAGATCGTTGATTGGAGCATTAAGTCCAAGTAAGATCGGACCATAAGCCTCGAAATTACCAAGACGCTGTGCAATCTTGTAACCGATGTTTCCGGCACTGATCTCCGGGAAGATAAATGTGTTTGCATGACCTGCAACCGGGTTGCCCGGGCATTTGGTACGTGCTACACGAGGAGAAACTGCTGCATCGAACTGAAGTTCTCCCTCGATTGGAAGATCCGGATATTTTTCTTTTGCTTTGGCTGCAGCATTACGCATCTTATCTACATCCTCACCTTTACCGGAACCAAGTGTAGAGTAGCTTAAGAATGCAACCTTCGGATCAACACCGAAAATCTTTGCACACTGTGCTGTCTCACCTGCGATCTCAACTAACTCATCCTCTGTCGGATGGATGTTGATCGCACAGTCACCCATTGCAAGAACTTCGTTCTCACCGGTAGCTGCAGGACGTACCATGATAAAGCAGGAAGATACGATCGTATTGCCCGGTTTTGTCTTGATCAGCTGTAATGCCGGACGTACGGTATCTGCTGTTGAATAGGTTGCTCCACCGAGAAGTGCATCAGCAACGCCCATTTTTACAAGCATGGTTCCGAAGTAGTTTGCCTGAGAAAGAACACCTCTTGCCTGCTCCGGTGTCACACCTTTGCTCTTACGAAGTTCACAGAATAAATCTACCATCTCATCCATTCTGTCATAATTAGCAGGATCAATGATCTCTGCTCCACGGATATTAAAGCCGCACTCTTCTGCTTCAACAGCAATTTTATCCGGATTACCGATTAAGATCGGATGAAGGAATGTTCCTGCTAACAGACGGGAAGCAGCCTCTAAAATACGAGGATCATCGCCCTCTGTAAACACGATTTTCTTAGGATCTTTTTTTAAGATGTCGATCAGTTGTCCAAATCCAAACATGATTAATTCCTCACTTTTTATAAATTGTAATTGGCGCTCTCTACCAGCGCATATCATGTTTTCATTATATAGCAGTTTTTTCGAAATTCAATATTTGTATTCAAATAAATGCAGTTTTATTTGACATATTCTCTCAACTTTGATATACTGTCAGTATCTTTGTGAAAAAATTAACGTAAATTGTATTTTTCTTTATACAAAAGGTACCGTATACCAGAGACCTGATCCCCGGATCATGCGTCTGATATACGGTACCTTTTCCATATAATTTTCTGTTGTCTGTGACAAATCTACTGTTCGTTATCTTTTGTTTCTTTCTCCTGCTTATTCCCTGAATGTCTGATTGCACCTAACAGTTCCGGCACATGCTGTTCCTTATCCGGTTTGGTTGCGAGCATGAATCTGCGGAAAAAGAATAAAATTCCGATGCTGACTACGGATAACAGGTCTTCTAATGCTGACGTTTTCTGTACGATCATATGACGGGCAATCAGAAAGATCAAAACCTCCATGATATTTTGTGAACTTGGTTTGCAGAGCATCTTGATAAACTCTACCCCGATCACGACGTCAAACAAAGCATCGAGAAAAATAAGAAATGCCTCCCCATTCGTCCGGTTCTGCCAGTATACCAGAAGTTCCGGGAAAAGATTTACCGCCGCTATGACCACACCAACCACAGCAACTAACGCTATGATGAGTTCTAAACCTTCACTTACCTGATACAGTCTTTTTCTGAGTTTGTCCACTGTAATTCCTTTCATCCTGATATATGGTCAATTTTAGATATACAAAACCGAGCGCCTCCCATCGAATCCAGACCACAGACGTTACCTCCACAGTTAACTCGGCTCAGGCACCCTTACGGCACACAAGAGCTTCTGCTTAGGGCTGCTCCATTCCTGACCTGACCCGGTTCACAGATTCCTGTTGCGTAAGACCCAAGCTTCAACGCCACTTATGAAGGGCAGCTCCACAATCTGACAACCCTCCGTTCGGCATCACCCCAGCTATAGCGGATTGCTGGTTCAGGGTACCGCTGCCACCCCGGCTGCTCGGAGATTTAAGTATAGCCTATTTCGCCCTATATTGTCAAGACGGTAACGACTAAGACAGGGATTTCGCTTTTAACTTTTTTATCTATGCATTTTTATAAATAATCCAGTTATCAGCATTCCATCTGCGGTTA
>CAKREH010000036.1 GCA_934317215.1 uncultured Roseburia sp. | reverse complement strand
AGGCAGTGTGAAGGGGATGCCGAATTTATTCTGCGGTAAATTTGCAGTAGGTGAGAACTATAATTTGACGCGTGACATTATTCATAAGTTAGAAATTATGGTCTGCACTATTTGTAATCTGAATTGTGTTTATTGTTATGCCAATGGTGGCAATTATTACGGAGAAGAGCAAATGTTATCTTATGAAGTAGTGGATGCTTTAGTCAGATATTTGAAACAGGAACAAATTAAGGTTGAAATGGTACAATTTTTTGGTGGAGAGCCGGCATTGGGCTACAAAATGATTTCATATATCTGTAAAAAGTTTAAAGAAAATGATATATTGGTGCAAAACTATGGAATGGTTACAAACTTTACTTTTTTACCGGAAGAATTGTTAGATGATATTGTAAAATATGGAATCAACCTTACAGTTAGTATTGATGGTCCGAAAGAAATTACAAATGAGCAGAGAATAAGTCGAACTCAAAATATGGATGTGTATGATACGATTGTGAAAAATTTAAATCGCCTGAGGAAAAGAGGAAGAGATGTTAGTGCGATAGAATGTACATGTACAGATTTATACAAAAAACTGGGATATACAGAACAGACATTAAAAAAATTTTTTCATGAAGAATTATCAGTAGAGAACATTATGTTGGAAACTGCAAATGACATCTATGGATCAGACGAAAAATTGATAAATAATGAAATGTATTTTAAAGAAAATCTTTCTTTTATAGAAGAAATGCAGTTCTTACAGATGCTGTATGATGAAAAAAAACAGAATACAGTTTTTTGCAGAGCTGGTTTAAATAATTATGCAGTTTTCCCCAATGGAGATATCTATCCATGCCATATGTTTGTACTTTTAAAAGAAAAATATCGAATGGGGAATATTTTAGATGAGGCATGGGATAAAAGACAGCAGTTTTCAGAAGTTGTTTGTCAATTAAAAAAATTACAATCTGCCTATAGATGTAAGGAGTGTAATGGAAGGAATTTTTGCCATCAATGTGTAGCAGAGGTTGCTTTGAATAAAAATATAATAGATTGTAGTAAACGGGTGTCTTTTTATTCAGAGACTATCAATAATTATGTGAAAAATAAATGCATTAATTTAAAATAAACTTAAGATGTAAAAGGAGAAAGATATGATGGAAGAAAGAAAACAGAATGAAAAATTGGTAAAAGTAGAAATGATTGAATTAACGGAAAAAGAAAAAGAATGTATGAAATTATTAGATGAAAAATTAGCAGGTGGAGCAGGAGCACTTTTAAGGTGTGCTTGTGTAAATTAGCAAATTAGTAAATTAAAAATGCATTTATTTTTAAGGGAAATACCTGTTTGTTACATGTATTTCCCTAAATGTAGTTGTAATACTAAAAATCAAATAGATAAAAATGAGGAGCATATGTATTATCTAATTAAATATGAAGAAAGTGTTGAGAATAGAATAGCAGTTGCGTTAACGGAAAATCCACAAAATGAGATAGCTGTCCTGGCACTTGCAGACTATGAGGACGAAACGATTAGTATAGACGAGATTTATTGTATATTGAGTGAGGGACAGACAGACCTGGCAGCAAAGATTAACATGGAAGATCAAATGAAACTGATAAAGTATTGTGAAAAGAATAACAAGATCCCCGTCGTTATTCATTCGCATTTGTATGCAGAGAAAGAAGTTTCATTTTCAACAATAGATTTAAATTTTGAACATGAATTTCATCATGTGCAGGAAATATTGAATTATTCTGTGAATAGTGTGTTTATAGTGTATGGGAAAACGCAGTCTTATGCCAGATTATGTTTGAAAAATAAATCTATGCCATTTTTGATGGAAGATCAGATAAATTGTATTACATACAGGGAGGGATCTATATGAAAAAGTACATAAAAAAGCATAAGGGAATAGCGGTTCTGTTTATGATAGCAGGTGTTTTAAATGCACTGATAGGCGTGTTTTCTTCTTATACAATGCAGTATGTGACGGAGATTGTCGCAAATGGGAAAAAAGACAGGATAAAAGAGATGTTTCTGATGGTGATAATTTTGGCAGTTGGGCTGGCATTGATTTATTTATTTTACATGTATGCAAAAAATAAATTTTCAATGAAAGTCATATGTGATATCCGCCAGGATTTATTCCAGAGTATATTAAACAGGGATATGACCGGGTATTACAAACAGAATACCAGCTACTATACATCTTTATATCACAATGATTTACAGGTGGTAGAAACGACATTGCTCGCATATTTTATATTGGTCGTCCAACTGGAAGAAATTGTATTCTCACTTGCTTATGCATTTGTACAGAATGTGGTGCTTTGCATACTTTTAATTGTAGTTGGAATTGTGGGACTGGCAGTTCCTATCATGACACAGCAGATTCTGCAGAAATCCAATATTGAACAGATGGATGAGGCAGCGAAACATAATACGCTGATCAATGATGATTTCAGGGGATTTGAAGTTATTAAAAATTATCAGATTGAAAAAAATGTGGTGGGGCAGTATGCACAGGAAAACATCAGATTTGGAAAGAAAAAATTTACCAGCCAGTTTGTGCAGGGTGTTGTTGGAGGAATCACGATGGACGTCCAGCTTACGCTGCAGTTATTAATTGTAATTATATCTGGTATCATGGTACTATATGGAAAAGTCAGTATATCATTTCTGACAGTAGCCATTGCTCTGAGCAGCAGTGTCATAGGTTCTATGTCCACGTTTATTGAGTCATTGATACAGATCAAATCAGGAACACCGATCTGTCAGAAAGTGATGGAAGAGATTGGGGAACAAAAGAAGGAAGAGACGGGGGATGGTATAAATTTCCAGAATCTGATTTCAATGGAGAATGTCAGCTTTTCTTATCCACAGGCGGAGCACATGACATTAAATAATATAAATATTACCTTTGAAAAAGGAAAACGATATGCAGTGGTCGGGGGAAGTGGAAGCGGAAAGTCAACGCTGACGAAGCTGGTATTGGGGTATTACAATAATTATCAGGGACAGATACGATTTGATGATATGGATATGCATGCAATATCCGAAAAGTCTGTGATGGAGCAGGTAGCAGTCATTCCTCAAAATGTATATGTATTTGAAGATACTTTGCGAAATAATATCACATTGTTTGATCCGTATACAGAGGAAGAAGTAGATATGGCAGTAAAAAAGGCTGGTCTGGATGGGGTTGTACAAAGACTGGAAATGGGGCTGGAAACCGTGTTGAAAGAGGGTGGATCAAATCTTTCCGGCGGGGAAAAGCAGAGAATCTCCATCGCAAGAGCTTTTTTACACCACAGGAAATTGTGGGTGCTTGATGAAGCAACCTCAAGTCTGGATAATAAAATGGCATATCAGGTGGAAAAAGCAGTGCTTGATATACCAGACATTACCGTCATTATGATCACGCATCATTATAACAGAAGTAATCTGGAAAAATGCGATGCGATCGTGGTTCTAGAACAGGGAAATATTGTGGAACAGGGAACATTTGAAAAATTGATGGCGGCAGATGGAAAGTTTTGCCGGTTATATAAAATGGGAAATCAGTAAGTGGTCAATTTTATGATTGAAATAAAGAATATATACCTAAAGAGTAGTGGCAGACAAAATAGCCATCAGAGTGGGATTTTGCCGTCTATAAAACTTGGCCACGCTTTATTTTTGATAATATAGTATACAACAAAGTAATGAAAAGAAAGCTCTTTCATAATACCCAGTTATAAATATTATAAAAAAGAAAAATAGAATCAGAGGTTGCAATGTTGCCAAAATTACATTATTATAGACATTATACATACTGTCTGTTAGTAATGTGATAAAGTGCGGGCGCACAGCAGCCGCTGATTTTCTTTTTATTCATAACAAAGCAGGAGGTTCGCAGAGTATGCATTCTATGGTGCAGAAAAGCAGGATACTTTCTGGCAGGCGAAAAAAATCAGTTACACATATCTGACAGAGGAAAAGAAAGAGGGATTAGAGCATGGAATGTAAGATTGGCGTGATTTCCGGTGACGGAATCGGACCGGAGATCGTGGCAGAGGCAAAAAAAGTATTAGACAAGATCGGAACAAAGTATGGTCACAGTTTTTTGTATGAAGCGATTTTGATGGGCGGATGTTCGATTGATGCGACAGGCGTGCCGTTAACAGATGAGGCGATCGCAGCAGCAAAAGCGTCCGATGCAGTGCTTATGGGTTCCATCGGCGGTAATACAGCGACCTCTCCGTGGTATAAATTAGCACCGGAATTAAGACCGGAGGCAGGATTATTAAAGTTGAGAAAGTCTTTGAATTTATTTGCAAATTTAAGACCGGCATATTTATATGAAGAATTAAAAGAGGCATGTCCGCTCCGCGATGATATTATTGGGGATGGATTTGATATGATGATCATGCGTGAGCTGACCGGAGGATTATACTTCGGTGCGCGAAAAACCGAGGAAGTTGACGGTGTGATGACTGCGACAGATACCCTGACATACAGCGAGACAGAGATCCGCAGGATCGCAAAGAGAGGATTTGACATTGCCATGAAACGCCGCAAAAAAGTGACGAGCGTGGACAAGGCAAACGTGCTGGATTCCTCAAGACTTTGGCGTAAAGTGGTCGAGGAAGTGGCAAAGGATTACCCGGAAGTTACCTACGAGCACATGTTAGTTGACAACTGTGCAATGCAGTTAGTCAAAGATCCGAAACAGTTTGATGTCATTTTAACGGAAAACATGTTTGGAGATATCTTATCCGATGAGGCGAGCATGGTGACAGGTTCCATCGGAATGTTGTCAAGCGCCAGCTTAAATGATACAAAATTCGGACTCTATGAGCCGAGCGGCGGTTCAGCACCGGATATCGCAGGAAAAGGTATCGCAAACCCGATCGCGACGATCTTAAGCGCAGCAATGATGCTCCGCTATACCTTTGACCTTGACAAAGAGGCAGATGCCATCGAGGCAGCCGTAAAACAGGTGTTGAAAGACGGTTACCGCACCATCGACATCATGCCGCAGGAAGAAGATAAACGAAACGCAGTGACACAGGTCGGCACCGCACAGATGGGAGATCTGATCTGCGAACGAATTTAATATAGATATTAGAATGGGAGATTTGATTTAACATGAAAAGCGATAATGTAAAAAAAGGGATGCAGCAGGCACCTCACAGAAGTCTTTTTAATGCATTAGGCTTCACGGAAGAAGAAATGAACAAACCGATGGTCGGTATCGTAAGCTCCTACAATGAGATCGTACCGGGTCATATGAATCTTGATAAAATCGTAAATGCTGTAAAATTAGGTGTTGCAGAGGCAGGCGGAGTTCCGGTCGTATTTCCGGCGATCGCAGTCTGTGACGGAATCGCGATGGGACACATCGGAATGAAATATTCCTTAGTAACCAGAGATCTGATCGCGGATTCCACCGAGTGTATGGCACTTGCACATCAGTTTGATGCACTTGTCATGGTGCCAAACTGTGATAAAAACGTTCCGGGACTTCTGATGGCAGCAGCGCGTATCAATGTTCCGACCGTATTTGTATCCGGCGGACCGATGCTTGCCGGACACGTTCAGGGCAAAAAAAGAAGTTTATCTTCCATGTTTGAGGCAGTCGGCTCCTATGCAGCAGGAACCATGACCGAGGATGACGTGAGAGAATATGAAGAAAAAGTATGTCCGACCTGCGGTTCCTGCTCCGGCATGTACACCGCAAACTCCATGAACTGTCTGACAGAGGCACTCGGTATGGGACTTCGTGGAAACGGAACGATCCCGGCAGTTTATTCGGAGAGAATCAAACTTGCAAAACATGCAGGTATGGCAGTTATGGATATGTACCGTAAAAATATCCGCCCGAGAGACATCATGACAAAAGATGCTATCTTAAATGCATTGACCGTAGATATGGCACTTGGATGTTCTACAAACAGTATGTTACATCTCCCGGCGATCGCACATGAGATCGGATTTGATTTTGATATTGCATTTGCAAACCCGATCAGTGAGAAGACCCCGAACCTCTGCCACCTTGCTCCGGCAGGTCCTACTTATATGGAAGACTTAAATGAGGCGGGCGGTGTCTATGCTGTGATGAAAGAACTTGCGGACATCGGATTATTAAACACGGACTGCATGACCGTGACAGGAAAGACCGTCGGAGAAAATATCGCAAATGCGGTAAACAAGAATCCGGAAGTAATCCGACCGGTTGACAACCCATACAGTAAGACAGGTGGTCTTGCCGTATTAAAAGGAAATCTTGCACCGGACGGAAGTGTTGTCAAACGTTCCGCTGTCTGTGACGAGATGATGGTTCATGAGGGACCGGCGAGAGTATTTGACTGTGAGGAAGATGCAATCGCTGCGATCAAAGGCGGCAAGATCGTAGCCGGTGATGTGGTTGTGATCCGCTATGAAGGACCAAAGGGCGGACCTGGCATGCGTGAGATGTTAAATCCTACTTCCGCAATCGCAGGTATGGGACTCGGCTCATCGGTAGCACTGATCACGGACGGACGTTTCTCCGGTGCCAGCCGTGGAGCTTCCATCGGACATGTGTCACCGGAAGCAGCAGTCGGAGGACCGATCGCACTTGTGGAAGAGGGAGATATCATCCGCATCAACATCCCGGAGATGAAACTGGAAATCGCAGTTTCTGATGAGGAGATGACAGCGAGAAAAGCAAAATGGCAGCCGAGAGAGCCGAAAGTTACAACAGGTTATCTGAAACGCTATGCTTCATTAGTAACTTCTGGAAACAGAGGTGCAATCTTAGCACTGCCGGAAGAGCAGAAATAAAAAAGAAATACAGATACTGCCATAGACAAATATTCTAAATCTGCAGCAGAAAATGCGGAATCGTTGAAAAGACAGAATATGAATGGCAGTAAAATGGAATGGAGGAATAATATGCAGTTAACAGGTGCCCAGATCGTGATCGAATGCCTGAAAGAACAGGGCGTCGATACAGTTTTTGGTTATCCGGGCGGTGCCATTTTAAATGTATATGATGAATTATATAAACATCAGGGAGAAATCCGTCATGTGTTAACTTCCCATGAGCAGGGAGCATCCCATGCAGCGGATGGATATGCGCGAAGTACCGGAAAAGTCGGCGTGTGCTTTGCAACGTCAGGTCCGGGTGCAACGAACCTTGTAACTGGAATCGCGACCGCTTATATGGACTCGGTTCCGGTCGTTGCGATCACCTGCAACGTTACCGTACCGCTTCTTGGAAAAGACAGTTTTCAGGAGATCGATATTGCGGGAATCACAATGCCGATCACAAAGCATAACTTTATTGTAAAGGATGTAACAAAACTTGCTGATACGATCAGACGTGCATTTAAGATCGCACAGACGGGACGCCCGGGTCCGGTTTTAGTGGATATCCCGAAAGATATCACAGCAGCAAAGACGGAATATACTTCGGCGAAACCAAAACCGATCGCAAGGATTACAGATACAATCAGTGAGGAAGATGTTGACACCGCAGTTTCCATGATCAAAGCGGCAAAGAAACCATATATCTTTGTCGGCGGCGGTGCAGTGATCTCCGGCGCATCGGAAGAGTTAAAGAAATTTGCAGGAAAAGTAAACGCTCCGGTCTGCGATACACTGATGGGAAAAGGTGCATTTAATGGAACGGATGATCTCTATACCGGAATGCTCGGTATGCATGGAACAAAGACATCCAACCTTGGTGTCAGTGAGTGTGATCTTCTGATCGCAGTTGGTGTCCGTTTCTCAGACCGTGTTCTTGGAAATGCTAAGAAATTTGCATCACAGGCAAAAATTTTACAGTTTGATGTGGATGCGGCAGAGATCAATAAAAATATCCAGGTGGATGCCAGTGTGATCGGGGATTTAAAAGAAATTCTGATCCGTGTCAATGAAAAATTAGATGCACAGAGTCATCTGGAATGGATCGGGGAGATCATGGATTTGAAAAAAAAATATCCGCTCACTTATCCGAAAGAGGGACTCAGCGGTCCGTATCTGATGGAAGAGATCTACCGTGCGACAAAAGGAGATGCAGTCATCGTGACGGAAGTCGGACAGCATCAGATGTGGGCGGCGCAGTATTACAAATACAAAAATCCACGTACCTTTTTGTCATCCGGCGGACTTGGAACGATGGGGTACGGACTTGGTGCTGCAATCGGCGCGCAGATCGGCAACCCGGATAAACAGGTGATAAACATTGCAGGTGACGGCTGTTTCCGTATGAACATGAATGAGATCGCAACCGCGGCGCGCGAAAAACTGCCGCTGATCGAAGTGATCGTCAATAACCATGTACTTGGAATGGTACGCCAGTGGCAGGATCTGTTCTATGAAAAACGTTATTCCGCAACTGTCCTTGATGACGGTGTGGATTTTGTAAAATTAGCAGAGGCGATGGGCGCAAAGGGGTACCGCGTGACCAGTCAGGAAGAATTCAACGAGGCTTTTAAGGAAGCACTTGAATCAAAAATACCGGTTTTGATCGATTGTATCATCAACTGTGATGATAAGGTGTGGCCGATGGTTGCACCGGGAGAGGCAATCAGTTCTTCATTTACCGGCGAGGATTTAGCAAAAAAACAACAATCATAAATCAGAGGAGGAAGTTTAAGATGAGCAGAGTGTATAATTTTTCTGCAGGACCGGCTGTATTACCGGAGGAAGTATTAAAAGAGGCAGCAGATGAGATGTTAGATTACAAGGGAAGCGGGATGTCCGTTATGGAGATGAGCCACCGTTCCAAAGTGTATGACAACATCATCAAAGAGGCAGAGCAGGATTTAAGAGATCTGATGAATATTCCGGATAATTACAAAGTCCTGTTTTTACAGGGTGGAGCATCCCAGCAGTTTGCAATGATCCCGATGAACCTGATGAAAAACAAAAAAGCAGGTTATATCGTGACCGGTCAGTGGGCAAAGAAAGCATATCAGGAAGCATCCATTTACGGCGAGGCAGTAAAACTTGCATCTTCCGAGGATAAGACATTCTCTTACATACCGGACTGCTCTGATCTTGATATCCCGGATGATCTTGATTACGTTTATATTTGTGAGAACAATACCATTTACGGAACCAAATACAAAAAACTCCCGAACACAAAAGGACATACATTGGTCGCTGACGTATCTTCCTGCTTCTTATCAGAGCCGGTAGATGTCACAAAATACGGTGTGATCTACGGCGGCGTCCAGAAGAATGTCGGACCGGCAGGTGTTGTTATTGTGATCATCCGTGAGGATCTGATCACGGAGGATACCTTACCTGGAACACCTACCATGTTAAAATACAAGACACATGCAGATGCAGATTCCCTTTACAATACACCGCCATGCTACGGCATTTATATCTGCGGAAAAGTATTCAAATGGTTAAAGAAGATGGGCGGACTTTCCGTGATGAAAGAGCGCAACGAAGAAAAAGCTAAGATCCTTTATGATTTCTTAGACCAGAGCAAATTATTCAAGGGAACTGTTGTACCGGAGGATCGCTCCTTAATGAACGTTCCGTTTGTAACCGGAGATGCTGACCTGGATGCAAAATTCGTAAAAGAGGCAACAGAAGCCGGATTTGTTAACTTAAAAGGACATCGTACCGTCGGCGGTATGAGAGCATCGATCTACAATGCCATGCCGAAAGAGGGCGTTGAGAAATTAGTAGAGTTCATGAAGAAGTTCGAGGAGGAGAATGCATAATGTTCAAGTATAACTGCTTAAATCCGATCGCAGCAGTCGGTCTGGATCTGTTTTCGGATCAGTATGAAAAAGTAGATGAGTTAAAAGATGCACAGGCTGCGTTAGTCAGAAGCGCTGCAATGCATGATTTAGAACTGCCGGATACCTTAGAGGCAGTCGCAAGAGCCGGTGCCGGGGTCAACAATATCCCGCTTGACAAATGTGCAGAAAAAGGTATCGTCGTATTCAATACACCTGGTGCAAATGCAAACGGTGTCAAAGAGCTCGTGTTTGCAGGTATGCTTTATGCATCCCGTGATATCGTGGGCGGTATCGAGTGGTGTTTGGAGAACCAGAACGATGAGAATATTGCAAAGACAGCAGAGAAGCAGAAAAAGAACTTTGCAGGAACCGAGATTTCCGGAAAGAAATTAGGTGTGATCGGACTTGGTGCGATCGGTGTGTTAGTTGCCAATGCAGCGATCCACATGGGAATGGAAGTATACGGTTATGATCCGTATATCTCCGTTGCAGCTGCATGGAACTTATCAAGAAGTGTCAAACATATCAGCAATGTAGAGGATATCTACCGTGAATGCGATTATATCACGATCCATGTACCGCTTTTAGATTCCACAAAGAAAATGATCAACGCAGATGCGATCGCCATGATGAAACCGACTGCCATCGTATTAAACTTTGCAAGAGATCTGCTTGTAGATGAAGAGGCAATGGTGGATGCACTCGCAGCAGGTAAAGTGCACAAATATGTATCTGATTTCCCAAATACAACAACCGTTGGCGCGAAGGGCTGCATTGTGACACCGCACCTTGGAGCTTCCACAGCAGAGTCAGAAGATAACTGTGCAATCATGGCAGTGCGTGAGATCCGCGATTACTTAGAGAACGGTAACATCGTTCATTCCGTAAACTTCCCGGACTGCAGCATGGGGGCATGTACAACCGCAGGACGTATCGGAATCTTACACCGCAATGTCAAAGGTATGTTAAGTTTATATACTACGATTCTTGGCGATGCTGGTATCAACATTGATGGAATGGCAAACAAATCAAAAGGTGATTATGCATATGCACTTTTGGATCTGGATACTTCCGTTCCGGATGATGTACTTGAAAAATTAAAAAATACAGAAGGTGTCTTAAAGGTTCGCAAGATCTGCTAGAAAAAACAGCAGTGATATATGACAATAGAGTGTTCAGGAAACGAAGATTTTATTGTTACCTGGGATCGGCACAGGAGAGAGCTATAAGAAAAATGGTAACTATCGCATAAGAAAAAATGAGGTGCAGCAAAAATGGCAGATATCAGACCGTTTATGAGCATCAGACCAGAAAAAGGGAAGGCAGCTAAAATTGCTGCCCTCCCTTATGATGTTTATAACAGAAAAGAAGCAACTGAGGAAGTGGAAAAGAACCCGGAGTCTTTTTTAAAGATCGACCGTGCTGAGACAGGTTATCCGCTTTCCGTGGATATGTATGACGACAGAGTGTACGAAAGGGCACACGATCTGTTGTGGGGGATGGTAGAGGATGGTTCTTTTATCAGGGATCAGAAGAGCTGCTACTATATTTACGAACTTACGATGAATGGACGCGTGCAGACAGGTATTACCGCATGTGCGTCGATCGACGACTATTTAAACGGTGTTATCAAAAAACATGAGAACACCAGAGCGGAAAAAGAGGCAGACCGTATCCATCATGTAGACGTCTGCAATGCGCAGACAGGACCGATTTTTTTGGCATACCGGTCAGATCCGGTGATCAACGGAATCGTAGCACAGGTCAAAGAGGGAGAGCCGGAGTATGATTTTATATCGGAGGACGGGATTAGACACCGCGTGTTTGTGATCGATGACGACGAAAAAATAGCTGCGGTCTCACAGGCATTTGAAAATATGGCAGATATCTATATCGCAGACGGTCATCACCGTGCGGCTTCCGCAGTAAAAGTCGGGTTGAAACGAAGAGAAGAACATCCGGGCTATGATGGAACGGAAGAATTTAATTATTTCCTGTCCGTGTTATTCCCGGATGACCAGCTTATGATCATGGACTATAACCGTGTGGTCAAGGATTTAAACGGATACTCTTTCCAGAGTTTTTATAAGGAAATGATAAAACGTTTTGACGTGACGGAGATCACAGATCAGGAAGAAAAAAGACCGCAGGAAAAAGGCAGCTTTACCATGTACATGGAAGGACACTGGTTCTTGTGTAAGATCAGGGAGGAAGACATTGCGGCAGTGGCAGATGATCCGGTTAAAAGTTTGGATGTCTCACTGTTACATGACCTCTTACTCCATCCGGTACTCGGCATCGGAGATCCGAAAACGGACGGAAGAATCGACTTTGTCGGTGGAATCCGTGGTATGGACGAACTGGTCAGACGTTGTGAGGAGGACTGCTCCGTCGCATTTGCCATGTATCCGACCTCGATCACTGAGCTATTTTCCGTCGCAGATGCCGGAAAACTCATGCCTCCAAAATCTACCTGGTTTGAGCCGAAGCTCCGCAGCGGTCTGTTCATTCATTCCTTAGAATAAGGATAATAAAAACGAAGGGAGTCATATATGCTGGCAGAAAATATAGAAGGAATCGCAAATGCAACTGAGACCGTCGAAATGTTAAACCAGGCGCAGGAAAACTTACAGGAGGTTGCGAAGAACCCTGGAATCGTAGGCACATGGCTGCAGGGTCTGATCCCGGATCTTTTGAATTTTGCATTTCAGGTTGTAGTTGCGATTATCATTTATATTGTCGGAAGCAAGATCATTAACCTGATCTTAAAAATGTTCCGCAAATCCATGGAACGCAGAGATGTCGATACCGGTGTCAGACAGTTTGTACTGCCATTGATCAAATACGCACTATACCTGGTACTGATCTTTGTTATCATGGGACTGTTTGGAATTGCAACAACCTCTGCAGTGGCAGTGCTTGGTTCTGCTGGTGTGGCAGTCGGTCTGGCACTGCAGGGCAGCCTTTCAAATTTTGCGGGTGGTGTGCTGATCTTACTGTTAAAACCTTTCCGTGTCGGAGATTACATTATAGAACATTCCGGCGGGAAAGAGGGTACGGTAACAGAGATCTCCATTTTCTATACGAAACTGCTTACCATTGACAACAAAGTGGTCATGGTGCCAAACGGTACACTCTCTAACAGCAGCATCACGAATGTTTCCACCATGGAGAAACGACGTGTGGATCTGGTAGTAGGCATTGCATATGAAGCGGATATCAGAACTGCAAAAGAAGTGTTGTATTCTGTTGCAGAAGCGGAGGAGGCAAGACTGCCGGAAGAAGAGATTCTTGTATTTGTGGATGAACTTGGAGATTCGTCAGTAAATATGGGTGTGCGTATTTGGGTAAAAACAGAAGACTACTGGTTTGCAAGGTGGCGCCTGACCGAGAATATCAAGTATGCGCTTGACAGTCACAATATTTCCATCCCATATCCTCAGATGGATGTGCAGATCAAACAGTAAATGGCAGAACATCACTGTGTATTACCAGGCAGTCTAAGATTTACTAATTTTCTCCCAAAGTCACAAAAGCGGTCTCGGCTTTGTGCAATTTGTCAGTCGTTATGTTGTGAATGCACTATTTGCCCCCAACATCATTATCATACGAAATGTGTATATGTACCGCTTTTTTGTGTAAAAAAATCCCGCAAATCCAGTAAAAACAGGAGCTTGACAAGTCTGAACGTGAGCAATTTTAACACTTCAAACGTGACGGATATGAGAGGTATGTTTACAGGCTGCGGAACCAGTAAAGTTACCGTGAAACAGTCATAACACTCATGTGTGCAAAATTAACAAAGATTTTTAAAAATCGTTGACAAAATAAGTGATATATGCTAATTTTGATTTGTTAGGCAAAACAGATGACAAAGAGGATTCTGTTGAATGGTTATTTTATGTATTTAGGAGGTTTTTAAAGAGTTATGCAGCAGGGAACTGTAAAATGGTTTAACGCCAAAAAGGGTTATGGATTTATTTCGGACGAGCAGGGAAATGACGTATTCGTACATTTTTCTGCACTGAAAATGGATGGATTTAAAGAGTTAAAAGACGGTGAGCGTGTGGAGTTCGAGGTTACCGAAGGAGAAAAAGGACCTCAGGCTGCCAATGTAAGCCGTATCGCATAACAGCAGATGATTCCATAAGTACCAAAAAGGGGATGTAAATTTTACATTCCCTTTTTAAGTTGTGTAAAATGTGATATAATGAGCGCAAGCGAGTCAACATGCTTGCATGATTGACGAACGGCGAATTGGATTATGTGCTGTTTTTTGCACATAATATAACAGACATAAGACCATATTTTGGAGGATGATGATGAAACTGACCGATTTGGATGCATATGAAGTTTTAGAGCAGTGCCCTTTGTGCGATTTGAACTCCGAAGGGCTCATTTTACGCCATAAAAAGAGCGGTGCAAGGATTGCTGTGATCTCAAATGATGATGACAACAAAGTATTTTATATCGGATTCCGTACTCCGGCGGAGGATTCGACCGGTGTACCACATATCATAGAACACACGGTACTGTGTGGTTCTGATAAATATCCGGTCAAGGATCCGTTTGTGGAACTGGTCAAGGGTTCCTTAAATACATTTTTAAATGCGATCACTTATCCGGAGAAAACGATCTACCCGGTGGCAAGCTGCAATGACACGGATTTTCAGAATCTGATGAGTGTTTATATGGATGCTGTATTCCACCCGAATATCTATAAGCATCAGGAAATTTTCAAACAGGAAGGCTGGCATTATGAGCTTGAGAGCGAGGATGCGCCGATTACGATCAATGGTGTTGTATACAATGAGATGAAAGGTGCTTTTTCCTCAGCTGACGATGTGCTGCAGCGGGAAATTTTAAATTCCCTGTTTCCGGATACCACTTACAGTAACGAGTCTGGCGGAGATCCGGAATGTATCCCGGATCTGACCTATGAGGATTACCTTGATTTTCACCGCAGATATTATCATCCGTGCAATTCCTATATTTATCTGTATGGAAATATGGATGTGGCAGAAAAACTCCGCTGGATGGATGAGGAATATTTAAGCAATTATAAGGAAATCGAACTTGACTCTACGGTAAAGGCACAGAAACCGTTCGAAAAACCGGTGGAGATCACGAAGAAATACCCGATTTCTTCCGCAGAGCCGGAGGAAGATAATACTTATCTTTCTTATAATCTGGTTGTGGGAGATATTTTAGATAAGAAACTGTATCTGGCATTTGATGTGCTTGATTATGCACTGCTCAGCGCACCTGGTGCACCGTTAAAACAGGCGCTGATCGATGCGGGGATCGGAAAAGATATCGTTGGCGGCTATGACAGCAGCACCATGCAGCCCGTATTTTCCATTATCGCCAAAAATGCGAACAGTGCAGAAAAAGAAAAGTTTCTTGCGATAATACAGAAAGTTTTAAACTGTCAGGTAAAAGATGGCGTGGATAAAAAGGCTCTGCTTGCCGGGATCAGTGCATCAGAGTTCCGTTACCGTGAGGCAGATTTCGGGCAGTTCCCGAAAGGACTTTTATATGGTATCCAATGTTTAGACAGCTGGCTTTACGATGACATGCAGCCGTTTATGCATGTGGAGGCATTAGACACTTACCGTTTCCTGCGTGAGCAGGTTGAAACCGGATATTTTGAGAAATTGATCGAAAAATATCTGCTTCACAACCCGCATGCGTCGGTGGTTGTGATTGAGCCGGAGAAAGGTCTTAATGCAAAAAGAGAAGAGGCACTGGCAGAGAAACTTGCTGCATATAAAGACAATCTGAGTAAAGAGGAGATCAGGCAGCTTATCGCAGACACGAAACATTTAAAACAGTATCAGGAAGAGCCTTCACCGAAGGAAGATTTAGAAAAGATCCCGATGCTAAAGCGCGAGGATATGAAGCGTGAGGCAGCACCACTTTACAATACATTGAAAAAAAGCGGTGACACAACGATCGTACATCATGAGATGTTTTCGAATGGCATTGATTATCTGCGTATTCTTTTTGACATCCGGGATATGGAGATCAATGATCTGCCATATGTTGGAATTTTAAAATATATCCTTGGTTATATGGATACAGAACGGTACGGATTTTCAGAACTGGCAAATGAGATCAACATCCATACCGGTGGAATATCCGCAGGCTGTGGTGTTTATCCGCATGTGAAAAAGCCGGATGATATGCAGTTTATGTTTGAAATGCGTGTAAAAACGCTTGCGTCGGAACTGCCACAGGCGATGGATCTTTTACGTGAGATTTTAATGACAACAAAAATTTCTGATGAAAAGCGCCTGCGTGAGATCATTGCGCAGCTTCGTTCAAGGGTGGAGACAGCATTTGACGGTTCGGGACATTCGGTGGCATCCATGCGTGCGCTGTCTTATTTCTCAAGAGCGGCATATTATCAGGAGGCAACCGCAGGCATTTCCTTCTATGAGCTGGTCGCTGATTTAGATGAACATTTTGAGGAGAAAAAAGATGCACTGATCGCACAGCTTGAGAAAATGGTACAGATGATCTTTGTGCCGGAGCGCATGATCGTCAGTGTTGTCTGTGAAGAGGCAGATTATCAGGCAGTAGAAGCACAGATTGATTTCCTGTTAAAAAATCTGTATCCGTCGAAGAAAATCGTGAAAGAGCGGAGTCTGCCGGAGCTTCATTTAGAAAAGAAAAATGAGGGATTTATGGATGCCTCCCAGGTGCAGTATGTGGCGAGAGCCGGTAACTATGTGCGCCATGGATTTTCCTATCACGGTGCACTGCGCATTTTAAAAGTCATTATGGGATATGATTATCTCTGGATCAATGTCCGTGTCAAGGGCGGTGCATACGGCTGTATGAACAGCTATATGCGGAACGGAGATACTTATTTTGTTTCCTACCGTGATCCAAACTTAAAGAAAACGGATGAGATCTATGACGGTATCCCGCAGTACCTTGCCGATTTTAAGGCGGACGAGCGTGAGATGACAAAATACATCATCGGTACGATCAGTGATATGGATACTCCGATGAATCCGAGTGCGAAGGGGGCACGTTCCATGACCGCATATTTACAGGGACTGGATTTTGCAGATATCCAGAAAGAGCGTGATCAGGTGATCAGTGCGACAGAGGAGGATATCCGTGGCTTAAAGGATCTGATCGCTTCCGTGCTGGAAGAAAAAAATCTCTGTGTCATTGGCGGTGAGGAAAATTTAAAGAGCCAGAGCGGTATGTTTATGCAGCTGAAAAATTTATATGAATGATTGTAACTGTGAAGGTACGCGACGGTTATGATCAATTTTGGAATGGAGTACGAATGAAAGAAAATTTTAAATCAGGATTTGTCACAATTATCGGCAGACCAAATGTTGGAAAATCGACCTTAATGAATCATCTGATCGGACAGAAGATCGCGATCACATCCAATAAACCGCAGACGACCAGAAACCGCATCCAGACAGTCTATACGGATATGGAGCGCGGGCAGATCGTATTTCTGGACACGCCGGGGATCCATAAGGCGAAAAACAAGCTTGGGGAATATATGGTTAACACTGCAGAGCACACTTTAAATGAAGTGGATGTGATCCTCTGGTTAGTAGAGCCGTCGAACTTTATCGGAGCCGGGGAGCAGCATATCATCGAGCAGTTAAAAAAGACAAAAACGCCTGTGATCCTTGTCATCAATAAAGTGGATACAGTAAGCCGTGACAAGATACTGGAATTTATTGATACTTACCGCAAGGTATATGATTTTGCAGAGGTCGTTCCGGCGTCCGCCCTGCGCGCACAGAATCTCGATACCGTACTTGACATGATCTTTAAATATCTGCCGTACGGACCGCAGTTTTATGATGAGGACACGATCACAGACCAGCCGGAGCGCGCGATCGTTGCGGAGGTCATCCGTGAAAAGGCACTTCACGCATTAGATGATGAGATCCCGCACGGGATCGCTGTATGCATTGACCGCATGAAACAGCGGAAAGGACAGAACATTATGGATATTGAGGCAACCATCGTCTGCGAGAGAGATTCCCACAAGGGCATCGTGATTGGAAAAGGCGGGGCAATGTTAAAAAAGATCGGTTCAAACGCACGTTATGAGATTGAACATCTGTTAGAGGAACAGGTCAATTTAAAACTCTGGGTAAAGGTTAAAAAAGACTGGCGTGACAGCGATTCCATGATGAAGAATTTCGGTTACAATAAAGATGAGATTTAGACTTACCATTTTTTTGCTGGTATAAGCGAAGCTGTCTGCGGAAATCCTAACATTATCAAGCGATGGATGATGGGAGGATGAGACCATGGATGAAGCCTGGAGCAATTTTATGACAACAGGAAGAGTAACCGATTATTTAAAATACAAAGAGTCGTACGAAGGCAGCTTTGATACCACAGGGAGAGGATGGGAGAACAGACCGGATGGGACAGAATATCGTAGTGACCGGGATGGTCTTAAAGGTAATGCCGATTGGCGATTATGACAGAAGAATCACGCTGCTGACAAAGGAACGGGGCAAGATCACCGCGTTTGCGAAAGGTGCAAGAAGACCAAACAGTGCACTTGTTGCTGCGGCAACCCCGTTTTCCTTTGGGGAATTTGAAATGTTTGAGGGAAGAAGTTCCTACACCGTGGTCAGGGCATCCATTCAGAACTATTTCAGGGAAGTTCAGGAAGAACTTGAAGCTACATATTATGGATGTTATTTT
This sequence comes from uncultured Roseburia sp., assembly GCA_934317215.1. Taxonomy (GTDB): domain Bacteria; phylum Bacillota; class Clostridia; order Lachnospirales; family Lachnospiraceae; genus Roseburia. Next base: position 14,602 of record CAKREH010000036.1, on the reverse strand, counting down.
CTGGAATTTGCCGATTATTACTGTCAGGAAAACAATGATGAACGGGAAATGTTAAAGCTGCTTTATCAGTCACTCAGGGCATTGACGAGCGCTGCCTATGATAAGAGGCTGGTCCGCTTTATTTTTGAATTGAAGGCGATGGCGGCAAACGGTGAGGCGCCAAATGTTTTTTCCTGTGTCAGATGCGGGGGAAAAGAAAATCTGCGCTGGTTTGAGACAAAGCGCGGCGGCTGTATCTGTGAAACATGTGAAAAAAAAGATCCGTCACCGGAGAAATCGGGCAGATTTTTACTGGAAGAGTCGACGCTTTACACCATGCAGTATATCATTTCGGCAAGGGTGGAAAAACTCTATACCTTTTCCGTCAGTGACAGTGTGCTAAGACAGCTGCTTGCAATCATGAAAAGCTGCCGTGCAGTTTATTTAGATCATACGTTCCAGTCCCTGAAAATGCTGGAGGGACTATTTACTGGTTGAAATCGGGATAGGGAAATAGTATAATGTAAAACATTGGATATGTAAGACGAATGGAGACTTGTAAAATGAGAAGAGCGTGTATGGCAGGTATTGGTGTACTGATTGGCATTTCACTGCTGGCTGGATGCGGAAAATCTCTGGATGCAGATACCGATATGGTATATGTACAGAAAAACGGAACCGTACTTTCAGTAGATACTGAGACGTTAGATAAAGATTATTATGATGAGACAGAATTAAAAGATTATGTGGCGGATGCTGTTTCTGCTTATACGGAAGAACATGGAAAGAGTGCGGTCAAACTGGAAGAACTTTCAGTAAAGGATGGGACTGCAACACTTAAGATGAAGTATAAGACACCGGAAGATTACACCGGATTTAACGGCATTGAGCTCTATGAGGGGAAAGTCGTCAAGGCACTGGCAGCAGGCTATGATTTTAATGCAGATTTTGTTAGTGTGGAGGACGGAACGGTGACAGGAACTGCCACAAAGGAAGAAATCTACTCAGGAGATAATTTGAAAGCAGTGATCATCAAAGCAAACAGAGATGTCAAAGTAGATGGCACGATCTGCTATGTCTCAAGTGAGAATGTAAAACTGACCGGAAATGACAGTGTATCGATCAGAGAGGGATACAGTTTAAATGGTGCAGACAGTGAGAATATCAATAATGAAACAGAGAGCGTCGGCGGAACGTCAGAGATATCTGACACGGATGTTAATGACGATACAGTTTATGTAAAAGATAACGGGGCATTTGAAACAGATGTCTACACATACATTATATATAAGTAAGTATACAAAAGAGGCAGTACACTGCCATTTTATAGAAAGGTGAGGAATTATTTATGGAAAAATCAATGGACAAAATCGTAGCACTGGCAAAATCAAGAGGATTCGTGTATCCGGGATCTGAGATTTACGGTGGCCTTGCAAATACATGGGATTATGGTAATCTCGGCGTTGAGTTAAAGAACAACGTAAAAAGAGCATGGTGGCAGAAATTCATTCAGGAGAATCCATACAATGTCGGTGTGGACTGTGCAATCTTAATGAACCCGCAGACATGGGTTGCATCCGGACATCTCGGTGGCTTTTCTGATCCTTTGATGGATTGTAAGGAATGTCACGAGCGTTTCCGTGCAGATAAGATCATCGAAGATTTTGCAGAAGAGAAAAAAATTGAGTTAAAGAGTTCTGTAGATGGCTGGACACAGGAAGAGATGCGTGATTTCATCGAGGAAAATCAGGTTCCATGTCCGACCTGCGGCAAACACAACTTTACAGATATCCGTCAGTTCAACCTGATGTTTAAGACATTCCAGGGTGTTACAGAGGATGCAAAAAACACTGTATACTTAAGACCGGAGACAGCACAGGGTATTTTCGTTAACTTTAAAAATGTACAGAGAACATCCCGCAAAAAGATACCATTTGGTATCGGACAGGTCGGAAAATCTTTCCGTAACGAGATCACACCGGGTAACTTTACATTCCGTACCAGAGAGTTTGAGCAGATGGAGCTTGAGTTTTTCTGTGAGCCGGGCACTGATTTAGAGTGGTTCCAGTATTGGAGAGGCTTTTGCCGTGACTGGCTGATCTCCCTTGGAATCAAAGAGGATGAGATGCGTCTGCGTGACCATGATCCGGCTGAGCTTGCGTTTTACAGTAAAGGAACAACCGATATCGAGTTCTTATTCCCGTTTGGATGGGGCGAACTCTGGGGTATCGCTGATAGAACCGATTATGACCTTGGACGCCATCAGGAGACTTCAGGTCAGGATCTCACTTATTTTGATGATGAGAAGAATGAGAGATATCTTCCGTATGTCATCGAGCCTTCACTCGGTGCAGACCGTGTTGTTTTAGCATTCTTATGCGCTGCTTACGATGAGGAGAATATCGGAACCGAAGAAAAACCGGATATGAGAACAGTTCTTCATTTCCATCCGGCCTTAGCACCTGTTAAAATCGGTGTGCTTCCGTTATCCAAGAAGTTAAATGAAGGCGCAGAAAAGGTATTTGCACAGCTTTCACATAAATATAACTGTGAATTTGATGACAGAGGAAATATCGGAAAACGTTACAGAAGACAGGATGAGATCGGTACTCCGTTCTGTGTAACTTACGATTTTGAGTCTGAAAATGACGGTGCTGTAACAGTGCGTGACCGTGATACGATGGAGCAGGAGCGTATCAAGATTGAAGATCTGGATGCCTATTTTGCAGAGAAATTCAACTGGTAGGAAATGATGAGAACTATTACAATCGGAAAAAAGGAAATTGTGCTGAAAGAAGAATGGATCGTGGGGGTTGTGACGACCTGGATCGTCGGGCTTTTGGCACATGCCTATCGCTTCTTTAATTTTCTCCCTATCTGGGACAGCATTTATAATTTTACGGGAGTCGGCTCCACCTATACCCTGGGACGTTGGTTCTTAGGGTATGCGGGGCTGATCACCTCGATGTTTGATCTTCCGTGGGTCAACGGAGCATTTTCCCTTTTTTATATCAGTATCGTTGTTATTTTGCTTACAGAGATATTTGAGATAAAAAATAAGGGAATGATCGTGCTTGGTGCGGCAATCTTTGTGTCTTTCCCGACCGTTGTTTCGTCTTTTGCCTATATGTATACGGCAGATGCATATATGCTTGCATTTTTGCTGGCAACGCTTGCTGTTTATCTGACCTGGCATGTGAAAAAGTGGGGCATACCGGCGGGAATAGTCTGCCTTGCATTTGCGATGGGGATTTATCAGGCATATGCAACGGTGGCGATCGTGTTGGTACTGCTTTATATCATCCGCCAGTTTGTCATCGAGAAACTGGATTTCCTGGAGGCAGTGCGGAGAGATTTAAAATATCTTGGAACACTGGTCGGTGGAGCGGTACTGTATGCGGTTATTTTAAAGATCACATTGATCCGTTATAATATTACACTGCCGAGTTATCAGGGAATCGGTGCTTTGGGGATCATGTCATTAGGGCAGTATAAGGCTGCACTGCAAAAGACGCTGTATCATTTCAGATTGATCCTTGGTATGGAACATGGCGTGGAAAAACGTGTTTATTCCATATTAAATGCGGCGGTATTGCTGCTGATCGGATTGATATTCCTATATCTTCTGATACGCAATCAGGTGTATAAGAAAAAACTGTCAATGTTAGCTTCTATCGCAGCGGTCTGCCTGATCCCGGTCGGAGCATATTTTATCAATTTTACATCACCGGATGTGCAGTATTATACGCTGATGGAGATGGCAGTCTGTCTGATCTATCTGCTTTTGATCATTATGTTGTTACAGTTAGAATGGAAAACATGGATTTCAAAGATATTAAAGGGCTGTGGTATATTTGTGCTCTGTGGACTGGTCTATTATAATGTGATCAACAGTAACATTGCATATTTTAATATGAATCTGAGCTATCATAAATCCATTTCTATCGCAGAGGATGTTTTGCAGCGTATCGAGCAGATGGATGAGTTTCAGAACCAGCATGATAAGGTCGTTATCATGGGTGATTATAATTGTGCAACAGAGAATCTGCAGATCATGATGCCGAGTATTATGGGAATCAGCAATGACTCATTCCTGAATGATTCTTACCATTACACTATTATCTGGAATTATTGTTTTGGAATCCAGATGGAACAGGCATCCTACGACGAGATGATGGAGATCGTGGAAACCGATGAATATAAAAATATGCCTGTTTATCCGTTAAAAGGGTGTGTAGAATATATCAATGGCGTCATTGTGGTTAAAATGCAGGAATAGGAGTTTTACATGACACATAAGATCGCGAAAATATGGAATCGGGTTTCCTATGAAACGATGATTTTTATTGCTTTTCTGATCCGCTTTTTATCAACCAGAGCATTGGATCTGGATACATGGTCCAGTGCATGGGATGCCATGGATTATTCCATGGGAAACGGTTCAAGACTTTTGATTGGAAGTATATATAAACTCTTTTATGGAGATTATCTGGATGTCACTGTGGCATATAAATATGTAGGAATCGGTATTATGTTGACGATTCTGGTGCTGGCGATCGTGCTGGGGCAGTTGATACGGTTATCGCTGGCAGCAGATCCGGAACATAGGGATATCATTTATGGAGTTGTGGTTGCGTATATGGCAGCTCCGTTTTCGATTGCCTATGTATGGAATGAAGATAATTTGGGACGGCTGGATGTCTATATGCTTTTGATCGCACTTCTGACGGTGTTAGCAGCACTGCGGTTAAAGAATTTTGCTATAAAAGCGATGCTTATTACGATATTGGGAGTCGTGGGACTTGCAATCCATCAGGGGTATGCTTTTTTATATTATCCACTGACGTTCACGGTGCTATGCTATGATGCATTTGCGGAGAACAAACTGCACAAAAAAGAATTTTTTGGGGTGGTATTGTCCGGTGCAGTCGAGGTTTTTTCAGCGGTCTATTTCCAGTTTTTTACAAAGATCAATTTTGACAGTGTAGAGAATACAGTTGCTTTTATCAAGTCCCGCACCAATTTAGAAGTATCAGATTTTGCAATCCAACTGGAATATTTTGGAAGCATGAAATATCAGTTAGACGAAGTGACATCTGTGTTTTTCCATGGCAATGAGGATCCCATCAGGCGTCTGCTTCTGATTCTTGTGTTGATGTCACCGCTGCTTATTTTATATCTGTTAGTCTGGAAAGATGTTTTTTCAGACTTGAAACAGAAAAAAGTAAAATTAATACAGACACCATATTTATACGCAGCTCTGGTAAATCTCTGTTTTATACCGATGTTTGTGATACATGTTGACTGGGGAAGGCACTTAGCGCCGCTTATGGCGATGCCGACATTTGTTTTTCTATTTTTCCTTGCGAAGAAAGACCAGTCCATGGTCTATGCATTTGGAAAAATGAAAGATCGTGTCAGAAAAAAACCGTGGTATTTTGTTATAACACTGGTGTGGATGGCAGGGTTTGCAAGTTTTGGTGCGCGTAATTTTCAGTGGCAGACTGACAGGTTATACAATTTTTTGAAATATGGATTTCATATGTAAGAAAAAGGGGGACTAAAGACGAGGGGCTTTGGTCCCTTTGTATGTGAGGATAAGAAAAATGAGATTCCTAAGGAATAAAGAGGGAAATGTCAGTAAAAAAGTCTGGTTCTTTCTGGCATATACCGTTTGTTTTGCAATCATTGCGGGGGCAGTGTTCTCCGTATTTATCATAAATAAAAAAAGTTTTATATGGGTTCCGGACGGTTTGCAGCAGCATTTCAATGCGCTGCTTTATTACCGTTCGTGGCTGTTATCGATCCTGAATACGCTGGTCACGGAACATAAGATCTCAGTCCCTCTCTGGGATATGCAGATTGGACTTGGATCAGATGTATTGACGACACTTCATTATTATGTCATTGGCGATCCGCTCAATCTTTTATCGGTGTTCGTGCCGGATGAAAAATATATGGAACTCTTTTACAATACGATGGTTCTGGTGAGAATATATCTTGCAGGTCTCGCGTTTTCTGCATACTGCAGATACCATGGACAGAAACCATATTCTACATTGCTTGGAGCAATGGTCTACGATTTCTGCTTCTGGGTTATTATTGCGGTGCGGCACCCGTACTTTTTAAATCCGATGATCTATCTGCCGTTGATATTGATCGGCGTGGATAAAATTTATAAAAAACAAAAACCATGGTTATATATGGGGATGCTTGCGATAGCGACGGTCAGCAGTTTTTATTTTACATACATGATTTGTATCTTTGTTGCCATCTATGCTCTGCTTCGTTATCTGATGTTATTTGGAAAACCGGTTTTAAAGACGGTATGGTACTGGGTATGGCGTTTTGTGGCATACTCACTGGTGACACTGGCATCTGTTTCTGTCATATTACTCCCGGTTGTTGCCATGACACTGTCTACGGGAAGGGCAGGAGCGCAGCATACGTTTTCGATAATGTATCCGTTATCCTATTACCGGAAATTGTTGTATGGCTTTCTGATCGGAGGTTCGACCTACTGGAGTGAACTTGGATATACGGGAATTGTCCTCTTAGCGGTGTTGTTACTTCTCTTTGGCGGCAGAAAAAACAGGGGGCTGCGTGCCGGATTTGTACTTATGACACTTTTGCTGTTGTTCCCGTTTGCCGGAAAAATGTTAAATGGAGGCAGTTATGTGGTCAACCGCTATATGTGGGCATACTCCATGCTTGTGTCTTTTATCGCAGTAAAAATGTATCCTCAGATGATGGAGATGCATTTTAAGAAAAAAATTGCACTGTTCTGGGCGGGGATCACCTATATCTGCCTGTGCTTGGAGGTGCTTGGAAAGCATCAGAAACAGTATGTATTAGTGGCATTATTATTATTTTCCGTGCTTTTAGTTCTTATTGTCGGAACAGGGAAAAGGATGAAAGAAAAATTTGTCTTTAAGGCGGCATTGCTTTTGGTTGTGATGTCAGAACTGATCTATCAGGGATGGGCAGAATATGCGCCACAGGCGGGCGGTTATGTGGAAGAATTTGCCTCGCAAGGGAAAGCCCTTTCCATGCTGACCAACGATGCGGCGGGAAGTCTTGTGAAAAATCATGCGAAAGATACGATATACCGCTATGAGTCCCTGCAGTCGGAGGAATGGAAAAATACAGCGATGCAGCTTGGTATCAATGGTACTTCCTATTATTTCAGCCTTGCAAATCCGGAGATCAATCAGTTTCAGCGTGAAATGTATATCAATCAGACCAGGGATTTCTGCTATTCCGGATTTGATGCGCGCACGATGTTAGAGGTGCTTTCCGGCGTGCGTTATTATGTGGTGCCATCCGGAAATAAAGGACTGCGCCCATATGGTTATAATGTCTGCTTCAATCGCGGAACGCTTGGCGCCGGGGGACAGTATGAGGTAAAATGCGATGCCTATGAAAATGATTCGGTACTGCCGCTTGGCTTTGCAAGTGATGCGGTGATTCCGCGGAGCACTTATGAAGCGCTGGGGGTAACGGAAAAACAGCAGGCGCTTTTACAGGGGATTGTAGTGGAAGATGAGAAGATTCCATCTGTGTTAGCTGATACAAAGACGGAAATGGAATTTACGGATGAAGATATTTCCTACACAATCATGGATATGCACAATGTGGAACTGACCGACCAGGGATTTACTGCGACAGAAAAGAAAGCGTCGGTCACACTTTCCTTTGAGGGAATACCGGAGAGTGAAACTTACTTCATATTAAAAGGGCTTCGGTTTTCGGAGGAGGGAAAGACGTTAACACAGTCGAAAAGCCGTCTGCACATTGATGTGACCTGTGGAAAGATCACGAAAATGATCACGTTTCTGACAAAGAAGAATAATTTTTACAGTGGTGTGGATGACTATCTGATCAATGCAGGATACCGTGATGAAAAAGCAGATGAGATCACATTGACATTTCATGAAAAAGGAACATATCAGTTTGATGATATGCAGATCGTCTGCCAGCCAATGGAACAGACCGATGACTGGACGAAAAATTTAAAACAGGATGTTTTAAAAAATGTTGTCGTGGATACAAATTGTATTTCAGGAACATTAGAAAACGCTAAGGAGAGACTGCTCTGCATGACAATTCCGTACAGCAGTGGCTGGAGGGCATACATAGATGGTGCGGAAACGGAAATCTTAAAGGCAGATACGATGTACATGGCAGTTGATGTGCCGGAGGGAACACATCAGATTGAATTTTATTACTGTACACCGTATTTAAAAACAGGTGCTGTTTTGAGCGGGATTGGAATCCTGTCGGTGATCGGGACTGTTATTTTCAGATATCGGACCGGAAAGAAAAAACAAAAAGAAATGGAATAGATCAGAATAAGGAAAGGATCTGGGATGTCTACGATATATCTATCGGAAAAAAAGGAATACAGGGCACTTGATTTCTCAAAATTTGTGGCAGCATTTTTGGTTGCTGCCATTCATATTCCTCCGTTTGAGGAAATTACACCTGTATTTTCACACGAATTTCAGCAGGTGATCTGCCGTATGGCAGTTCCGTTCTTTTTTGTATGTACAGGCTATTTTATCGGGGAAAAAATAACAGATAAAGACAAAGTAAGAAAATATCTTTTCCATATTATAAAGATGTATGTATGGTGGAGTCTGTTATACCTGATACCAATCATTGAACGTTTCTGGGAGAAAAAAAGAAGTGCTGCCGGAAATCTTTTAGAACTCGCAAGAAGATTTTTTCTGATAGGATCTTACATACAGCTCTGGTATCTGCCTGCGACCGTCGTGGCAGTGTTACTTTTGTATCTGCTGGTAATACGTTTTCGATGGAATGTGAAAGGAATCGCTGCAACTGCTGTGTTATTGTATCTGGCTGGAGTTTCTCACAATACTTACCGTCATGCATTTGACTCGGTCCTGCCTGCTGCAAATGAGATCAAATGGTATCTTTCTGTATTTGCTACGGCAAGAAATGGTTTGTTTTTCGGTTTTCCGTTTGTGACGATGGGATATTTCTTCCGTGTGAAGGCAGAACGGATCCGAAAAAGTGCGTATGGATGGTATACGGTATTTTTTCTTGTGCTGATGATGTTAGAAGAATGGATCGTCACACAGAAAATCGGCGAGTCATCGCATGATATGTATCTTATGACACCGCTTGTCACTGCAAATCTTTTCCTGGCTGCAGCCTTTTTCCCGGTGAGTGAGAGAATGGATGTGGCCGCAAAAATAATGCGTGAGCTCTCGACGGAAATTTTCCTTTTACATATGCTGGTATATTTCTGGTATAAAAAGATCATGGAATGCATGGGACTGGATGCAGGGAACCATCTGGTACGTTATATGGTGGTTGTTACAGTTAGTGTTCTGATTGGTCTGATCCTCATATATATAAGAAGAAAAAGGTCTAAACAGGAAAATTATAAAAAAAATATAAAACAACAGAAATTATAAAAATTAGTGTTGACAAAAGAATATGATGGTGCTATTTTAAGTACATAGATGTTAGCACTCCATAATAATGAGTGCTAACAGATAGAAAAAGGTAACTGAGATCAGAGGCAGATGCCGGATCCTTACAGAAAGTTACAGAGTATGGAGATGGAGAAGAGAATGGACGAGGAATTCGAATTAGACGAACGAAAAACGAAAATTCTTGATGCAATCATCCGCAACTATTTAGAGACGGGCGAACCGGTTGGATCACGAACAATATCCAAGTATACCGATTTGAATCTGAGCTCTGCGACGATCCGTAATGAGATGGCAGACCTGGAAGAACTTGGATACATTTTACAGCCGCATACTTCGGCTGGCAGGATCCCTTCCGACAAAGGATACCGCTTTTATGTGGATCATCTGATGGAAGAGAAAGACCGTGAAGTGAATGAGATGAAGAATTTCGTCATTGAACACACGGAGAAGGTGGATCAGGTGCTACAGCAGGTGGCAAAGATACTGGCGAACAATACCAATTATGCGACGATGGTCACAGCACCAACGTTTCATAAGAATAAAGTAAAATTCATCCAGTTATCGAATATGAATGAAGAACAGATTTTGGCAACGATCGTTACCGAAGGCAATCTGGTCAAGAATAAAATCATTCCGGTCAGTGAGCCGATCGACAATGAGACAATGTTAAAACTGAATTTCCTGTTAAATGCCAACTTAAACGGTCTTGCATTACAGGAGATCAACCTTGGGACCATCGCAAAGTTAAAAGAGCAGGCGGGCATCCACAGTGATATCATCGGTGATGTGCTTGACACCGTGGCAGAGACGATGGGACAGGATGAGGATATCCGCATCTATACAAGCGGAGCAACCAATTTCTTTAAATATCCGGAGTTAAGTGATTCGGAGAAAGCTAGTGAACTGATTTCCACATTTGAAGAGAAACAGCAGTTAGCGAGCCTTGTAACTGAAAACCTGTTAGATGATGACAATACAGGAATTCAGGTTTATATAGGAAATGAAAGCCCGATCCAGACCATGAAGGACTGCAGTGTTGTGACAGCAACCTACGAATTGGGCGAAGGTGTTCGGGGAACGATAGGAATTGTCGGACCGAAACGAATGGATTATGAGAAAGTAATGGATAACCTGAAAACCTTGAAGAATTCTTTAGATGGAATTTTAAACAAGGATAAGGAACAGACATAGAAAGGTGGTTCATAGATGTCAGAGATGAATGAAGAGGTATTAGACGAAGCAATGAAGCCTTCCACAGACGAGAATGCTTCCGAGACCAAAGAGGATGAAAATGTGACATCCACGGAAGAAGCAGCTGAGACAGCAGAAGCAGCTGAGACAGAAGCTGCTGATGCAGATTCCGAAGATTCTGATAAAAAGAAATCTTTTTTCAAAAAGAAGAAAGACAAAAAGGATGAGCAGATCGAGGAGCTTACCGATAAGGTCAAGAGACAGATGGCAGAGTTTGATAACTTCCGTAAGCGTACAGAAAAAGAAAAATCGCAGATGTACGATATGGGAGCAAAAACAATTGTAGAAAAGATCCTGCCGGTTATTGATAACTTTGAGCGCGGTCTTGCAGCTGTTCCGGAAGACAATAAAGAAGATGCTTTTGTTGTCGGAATGGATAAGATCTACCGCCAGATGCTTACCGTATTAGAGGAAGCAGGCGTAAAACCGATCGAGGCGGTCGGTGCTGAATTTGATCCGAATTTTCACAATGCAGTCATGCATGTGGAGGATGAAACCTTAGGAGAGAATGTAGTAGCAGAAGAACTCCAGAAGGGATATATGTACAGAGATACTGTGGTAAGACACAGTATGGTAAAAGTAGCAAACTAATTATTCCATAGATATTAGATGAGGAGGAAATCATTATGAGTAAAATCATTGGTATTGACTTAGGTACGACAAACAGTTGTGTAGCTGTTATGGAAGGTGGAAAACCTACCGTTATCGCAAACCAGGAAGGTGCAAGAACAACACCATCTATCGTTGCATTTACAAAAACAGGTGAGAGATTAGTTGGTGAGCCTGCAAAACGTCAGGCTGTTACAAACGCAGAAAAAACCATATCTTCTATCAAGAGACATATGGGTACTGATTATAAAGTAGCAATCGATGACAAACAGTATTCTCCACAGCAGATTTCTGCAATGATCTTACAGAAGTTAAAAGCAGATGCAGAAGGATACTTAGGAGAGAAAGTAACAGAGGCTGTTATTACAGTTCCGGCTTACTTCAACGATGCACAGCGTCAGGCAACCAAAGATGCAGGTAAAATCGCAGGCCTTGATGTAAAACGTATCATCAACGAGCCGACAGCAGCAGCTTTAGCTTATGGTCTTGACAACGAGAAAGAGCAGAAGATCATGGTATATGACCTTGGTGGTGGTACATTCGATGTTTCCATCATTGAGATCGGTGACGGTGTCATCGAGGTATTATCTACAAATGGTGATACACATCTTGGTGGTGATGATTTCGATAACAGAATCACACAGTGGATGATCGATGAGTTTAAGAAAGCAGAAGGTGTAGATCTTTCTAACGATAAGATGGCTCTTCAGAGATTAAAAGAAGCAGCTGAGAAAGCAAAGAAAGAACTTTCTTCCGCAACAACCACAAATATCAACCTTCCGTTCATCACAGCAACTGCTGAGGGACCGAAACACTTTGATATGAACTTAACCAGAGCAAAATTCGACGAACTGACACATGATCTCGTTGAAAAAACAGCTATTCCGGTTCAGAATGCCATGAGAGATGCAGGACTTACCAATGCAGATCTTGGTCAGGTATTATTAGTTGGTGGTTCTACACGTATCCCGGCTGTTCAGGATAAAGTAAAACAGCTGACAGGCAAAGAGCCAAGTAAGACATTAAACCCGGATGAGTGTGTTGCCATTGGTGCATCTATCCAGGGTGGTAAACTTGCAGGAGATGCAGGTGCAGGTGAGATTTTACTTCTTGATGTAACACCGCTTTCACTTTCCATCGAGACAATGGGTGGTGTTGCAACAAGACTGATCGAGAGAAATACAACGATTCCTACCAAGAAGAGCCAGATCTTCTCAACTGCAGCAGATAACCAGACAGCAGTAGATATCAACGTTGTACAGGGTGAGAGACAGTTTGCAAGAGATAACAAATCCCTTGGACAGTTCCGTCTCGATGGTATCCCGCCAGCACGTCGTGGTGTTCCGCAGATCGAGGTTACATTTGATATTGATGCAAACGGTATCGTAAATGTATCTGCAAAAGATTTAGGAACCGGAAAAGAGCAGCACATTACCATCACAGCAGGCTCTAACATGTCTGATGATGAGATCGATAAGGCAGTCAAAGAAGCTGCTGAGTTCGAAGCTCAGGATAAGAAGAGAAAAGAGGCAATCGATGCAAGAAACGATGCTGATTCCTTCGTATTCCAGACACAGCAGGCATTAGATCAGGTTGGTGCAAACCTTGATCCGGCTGATAAATCAGCAGTAGAGACTGATCTGAATGCAGTAAAAGCATTCTTAGATGCACATCAGAATGCAGAAGAGATGACAGATGCTGATGTAACAGAATTGAAATCTCTTCAGGAAAAACTGACAGAGAGTGCACAGAAGGTATTTGCAAAGATGTATGAGCAGACACAGGCAACACAGGGAGCAGCTGGTGCAGGCCCTGATATGAGCGGCATGGGCGGTAACGCACAGGCAGGTGCATCTTCCGCAGATGATGATGTCGTAGACGCAGACTTCAAGGAAGTTTAATCATCACAGAATCGTAAAAATACAACGGGGTTTCCGGGGGTTTTCCCGGAAACCCTGTATGCAGTTTGAGAGAGGAAAACGTTATGGCAGATAAGAGAGATTATTATGAAGTCTTAGGCGTAAGTAAGACAGCGACAGATGCTGAGATCAAAAAAGCGTTCCGTGTGCTTGCAAAAAAGTATCACCCGGATATGAACCCTGGAGATAAGGAAGCTGAGGCAAAGTTTAAGGAAGCACAGGAAGCATATGCAGTGCTCAGTGATGCAGAAAAGAGAAAACAGTACGATCAGTTCGGTCATGCAGCATTTGACGGTGGTGCCGGCGGAGCAGGCGGATTTGATTTCTCTGGTATGGATATGGGAGATATCTTTGGAGATATTTTCGGAGATTTCTTTGGCGGTGGATCCAGAAGACGTGGCAACGATGGTCCGATGAAAGGACAAAATCTGCGCACCAGTGTCCGTATCACATTTGAAGAAGCTGTGTTTGGCTGTGAGAAAGAGATCGAGATGGTCTTAAAGGATGAGTGCCAGAAGTGTCATGGTACCGGTGCGAAACCGGGAACAACACCGGAGACCTGCCAGAAATGTGGTGGTAAAGGTAAAGTTGTATTTACCCAGCAGTCCTTCTTTGGAACCGTACAGAATGTACAGACCTGCCCGGACTGCGGTGGCTCTGGAAAGACGATCAAGGATAAATGTCCGGATTGCCGTGGAACGGGATATATTTCAAATAAAAAGAAAATTCAGGTATCCATCCCAGCAGGAATTGATAATGGACAGAGTGTAAGGATCCGTGAAAAAGGAGAACCGGGTATCAACGGCGGGCCGCGTGGAGATCTGTTAGTAGAAGTTGTCGTATCACGTCATCCAATCTTCCAGCGTCAGGATATGAATATTTATTCTACCGTACCGATTTCCTTTGCCCAGGCGGCATTAGGCGGTGAGGTGCGTATCAACACCGTGGATGGAGATGTTTTATACGAGGTAAAAGCAGGAACACAGACAGATACAAGAATCCGCCTGAAAGGAAAGGGCGTACCGTCCCTGCGCAATAAAGCAGTGCGTGGTGACCATTATGTCACATTGGTGGTTCAGGTTCCGACTTCTTTAAATGCGGAAGCAAAAGAGGCATTGCGTAAGTTTGACGAAGTTGCCGGCAATACGTTAAAGAAATCTGCAGAGGGTACAGGTACGACAGAAAAAACGAAAAAGAAAAAGGGATTCAAGGATATAATCAAGGAAACATTTGAGTGATATCTAAAAAGACTGAAATGAATGAAAAACAGGGGCAGAGCATAGAGTTTGCACCTGTTTTTTTGATTCATAGGAAATTACGTCCTATGAATTAAAAAGCCCTCCGGGCGGGATGCGCATCTCGCGGAGTAGAAGTTAGCTG
>CAKREH010000035.1 GCA_934317215.1 uncultured Roseburia sp. | reverse complement strand
GAGTAGAAGTTAGCTGTAAACAGCACCGCTCGAGCGCGAAAGAGTCGCAAGCGACTCTTTATTCTACAGAAAAGCTTGACATTCTATTATTTCTGCGTATAATAAAAATGCAAATAAGTTGCAAATACAAACTGGTTGCAAATACGAACAGGTTGCAAAAAATAAAACAGTAACTGTAATGTAATGCAGGAAATGGAGCGTAGTATGTTAGATATTATTTTAGATACTTTATTGGACAGTGTAAAATTACTTCCGTTTTTGTTCATCACATATCTTCTGATGGAAGGGTTAGAGCATAAGGCCGGAGGAAAGGCAAAGAACCGTATCAGGAGTGCTGGAAAAAGCGGCCCTGTTTGGGGTGCATTGCTTGGAGTGATCCCGCAGTGTGGTTTTTCCGCAGCGGCATCAAGCCTCTATGCAGGACGTGTGATCACAGTCGGGACACTGCTTGCGATTTTCTTATCGACTTCGGATGAAATGCTGCCGATCATGATCTCGGAGGCGGTTGCACCGGCAGTGATCATTAAGATTCTTGCGGTTAAGATCATCATCGGTATGATCTCCGGACTTGTCGTAGAGTTTTTCTATGTAGGTGTGATGAAAAAACACGAAAAAGAAATGGACATCCATGTGGTCTGTGAGGAAGAACACTGCAGCTGCGAGGACGGCATTTTCCGGTCTGCATTTAAACATACCGTAAAGATTTTTGTGTATATCCTGATCATTTCTTTCATTTTAAATGTGGTGATCGGATTCATCGGGGAAGATACACTGGCAGGATTTTTTACTGCAATGCCGCTTGTGGGTGAGGCAGCAGCAGCACTCGTCGGACTGATTCCAAACTGTGCATCCTCAGTCGTGATCACGGAACTTTATTTAGGCGGTATCATTGGAGCGGGAGCAATGATGTCAGGCCTGCTTGTGAATGCCGGCGTCGGACTGTTGGTTTTGTTCCGTTTAAACCGTGACTGGAAGCAGAATCTTGGTATTGTTGCTGCTTTGTATGGACTTGGCGTGTTCTGGGGTGTTATCATAAGAGCGTGCGGGATTGTGTTTTAAATAAAGAAAACAGGAAGGTGCGGGAAATATGCCGGGAAGTGGTTATGCGACGATCAGCCGTAAAAAAATTTTGGAATTTTTAAAGAAGAACAGCGACCGGACGGTCGCGGTGGCAGATATCGATCATTATCTGAGAGCGCAGGACTGCGAGGTCAATATCACGACGATCTACCGTTATTTAGATAAGCTGGCAAAGGATGGCACGGTGATCAAATACGTTGCTGAAAAAGGCAATCAGGCAGTATATCAGTATGTGGAGCTGGGACACCACTGTGAGGAGCATCTGCACCTGCAGTGTGTGAAATGTGGGAAAATCATTCATCTGGAATGTGAGTTTATGGATGAGATCTCGGAGCATATTTTAAAAGATCACGGGTTTAAACTGCAGTGTAAAAATTCGATTTTGTATGGAATGTGCAGTGCGTGCCAAGAGAAAGAAAAAGCATATTAATAAAAATTTAGACAAAATTACCATTGTGCAAAATGACGAAAATAACGACGTATAAAAAAGAGGATACGACATGAAAAAATGAGATACGACGTATCACGTCTTGTTATCAAAAAAGTGCACAAAAAAATTACGAAGCGTCGATTTTTTTTATTGGCGCTTTTTTTTTGTGTTAATCTACCGATAGACGAAGGCATATTTGTGAAGATATAATGAGTCAAAGATGAGGCGGTTAAGAAATTATATATGGAAGGGATAAGGAGAGAGTGGTATATGGAACAAATTATAAAGAATAAGATAAGGTGTAAAAAATGTAATGATATATTGAGAGCACCAGCATACATGATTTATAGTATTGTAAATGCAAAGAAGTAGCAGTGTCGAAATATAATGACTTTGAAGAACTAAGCGAATATAAAACCGATTAATTTAGTAGGAAAAGGAATTCAGATGGCTGATTAGAGGAGTTGAGAGAATGCATTATGTTATTGGAGATATTCATGGATGTTATAGAGAAATGACAGATCTCATAAAAAAGATTGACAGTCAGGACCATGATGCAAAGTACATTTTTGTAGGAGATTTTATAGATAGAGGATCTGATGTGGATAGAGTGTTGGAATGGTGTATTGCTAATATAACACTTGATGGAAAGTATCAATCTGTACGTGGAAACCATGAACAGATGGCATTAAATTGGATGGAAGAATGGCTGACTTGGTGGGAGGTGGGAGGATTTCATAGTACATTGCTAATGCCGGAAAGTAGATATGACTTTTCAAAATGGATGAATGCAATGGGAAAATTAGAACCTGAAAAACTGATGTTATATCAAGACTTTTTTTTGAATCTTCCTTTTGATAAGAAGATACAAGTTGATTCTGTATGGGGAAAGAATATAACATGTCACATAGTAAATGTTGTAGAGCATCAAACGAGGAAGCAGTGATTTAAGGCTTATAAAATAAAAAGAAAGTATTATGATTATTTTTATCCCTGTCTCATATAATAAAAAGAATGGCAGGGGAGGATATCATCATGAATACGCTATCAACTGGTAAGAAAACCCGGTGTCAGCGCATCAGAGCAGCCATCATTTTAGAGGGAGCCATCCTTCTTGTGGCTGCTTTTATTTTATGGGAAAATACGGCAGGTGCAGGTGGAAAGACGGTCGCCGCGACATCGGACGGGACAATCCGGTGGGTGGACTTTAATGTGTCCTACGAGGCATTGTGCAAAGCATATGAATGTGATGTGGAAAGTTATGGGGAGACAATACATATTGACTGGATTGATCTGCTTTCTTATGTGGCGGCAAGAAATGGCGGTGAGTTTGGCGCAACGGCTGTGTCAGAACTGAATGAGGCAGCGGAAAAAGTAAAAAACGGTGAACTGACATTTGATGAGGCAGCAAAAAATCTCAAATATTTTTCTTATTATAAGGAGGCATATTCGGCGGTGCTTGGCGGCTTAGTCGGTGAGTATGAGATACAGGAAAGTGAAGGCGGTCCCTATGTGAAAAAATATGGACTGAAAGCATTTTCCCCGATCGCAAAGGGATTTCCGTATAGTGATTATGATGATTTTGGCATGTCGAGAAGCTATGGATATAAAAGGCAGCATTTAGGACATGACATGATGGGGCAGATTGGTACGCCTGTGATCTGCATTGAGACGGGATACGTGGAGGCTCTCGGATGGAATCAGTACGGAGGCTGGCGTGTTGGAATCCGCAGTCCGGATAAAAAGCGATATTATTATTATGCACATCTGCGTCAGGATTACCCGTATCAGGCAAAATTAAAAGAGGGAGATCTTGTGACGGCAGGGGATGTGATCGGCTATATGGGGCACACAGGTTACAGTACAAAAGAAAATGTCAATAATATCGATACCGTGCATCTTCATTATGGGCTCGAACTGATCTTTGATGAGGAGTGGAGGGAGAGTGGGCATGAGATATGGGTGGACTGTTATAATCTGACGCGGTTTTTATATAAAAACCGCTCCGAAGTGCACAAAGTGGAAGGAACGAAAGAGTGGAAGCGGACTTTTGATATGAAGGAAAATTATTTACAGCGGGAGAAAAAACAAAAAGAAAAATTGGAAAAAAGTGACGAAAAACAATAAATTATGTTGACTTTTTATACAATTGGGTGGAAAATTTAGATTATAGTTTGAAAAATAAAGAGCGAAAATAAAAATACAAAATCAAAGGTATGCTGCATAAAAATCGGAGGACACATATGAAAAATCATAAAGTAGAGAAAGGCTGTATTTTGGCAGCACTTCTTTTTGTACTGCTATGGATAGGGGGAAGTTTTCCGGTCAATGCAAAAGAAACAGGAAGAGGACGTGTGCTGTTCATCAGTTCCTATTCCTATGCATGGGAGACGATTCCACAGCAGATTGAGGGAATCAGAAAATCACTGGGGGATGATGTGACCATAGACTATAAGTTTATGGATACTAAAAATGTCGATACAGCGGAAAATGTACATTTATTTTATAAGAGCCTGAGTTATTATTTAAGCCAGGTGCCAGCTTATGACGTGGTCATAGTGGGAGATGATGCGGCGTATAATTTTGTGCTTGCATATCGGAAAATTTTTGGGAATACGCCGATTGTTTTTGAAGGGGTCAATAATGTTTCAAAAGCGCTGGCGATGGATTATAATCCCAATGTAACAGGAATCATAGAAAATCAGACTTATGGAAATACCATAGCGCTTGCCAAAAAGATATATCCGGAAGCAGCACATATTGTTGCAATTGTTGACAATACGGTGACCGGGCTTAGTGCGAGAAAGGAATTTTATTCTTACAAAGATGAATTTCCGGATCTGGAGTTTAGCGATATCAATGCATCAGAACTTTCACAGAAAGATCTGATTAAGAGCGTAGAATCTTTCGATGAGAGTACGATTCTTTTATATATTTTATGCAGTAATGATAAGGATGGAAATGTTTATGCATCGGCAGAGTCTGTCCAGATGCTGAGCAGCCGGGCACATATTCCCATGTTTTCCGGTATATCGATAGGTATGGGGAAAGGACTGCTTGGAGGTGAGATCGTTTCCCATGAAGAGATGGGCGAGATCGCCGGGGAGATGGCTCTTAAAATTTTAAATGGTGAACCATGTGAGAATATGGATGTCATAACAGATTCACCGATGACATATTGCTTTGATGAGACAGTTATGAAGCGTTTTGGAATTTCGCGCAGCATGTTACCGGATGATGCAAAGATCATCAATCACGAAGAAACTTTTATGGAGCAGTATGGAAAAGTGATCCGTATCACATCTGTGATCGGTGGGATCATGGTTTTGTTTATCATCTGGCTTGTCCGGGATAATATGCATAAAAGAAAAGTAAATGATACGATCAGCTCGCTCAATAAAAAATTAAATTTTATGGCGCGCTATGATGCGCTGACTTCACTTTTGAACCGGCGTGTGTTTATGGAAGATTTACAGTACCGGATCAGGGAAAAAGAACCGTTTGGTCTGATCATGTTTGATATGGATAATTTTAAACGGATCAATGATGTCTATGGACATAACGAAGGGGATGCGGTGCTTAAGGAAATGGCTGCGCGTGCCGGAGCACTGGTGGATGACGTATTCGAGGTTTACCGGCTGGCGGGGGATGAATTTGTTGCAATTGTGCAAAGCGGTCAGAAAGAAGTGATAGATTCCTATGCAATGAAGATTTTAGACACATTTAAAATACCTTATCGGATTGCCGGTGGAGAGCAGTATCTGGCATCGAGTATCGGCATTGCGGTGTATCCGAAAGATGGAAAGAACAGTACAGAAGTGATCGCTGCGGCGGATCATGCAATGTATGAAGTAAAGAAAAACGGAAAGAACAGCCGGGCATTTTATGATGCAGGGATGGAAAAAGAGCCGTGAAAACGATATATGCTATATTTTCCAGATGAGCCTGCCAGCATAAAACAAAAAAGATGATCCGTAACTATAACAGTGCGGATCATCTTTTTGTGATTCATGAGAATAAAATGATTATTTTTTCATATTAGCACGTTTGCGTAAGGTTGGGTCTAAGATACGCTTACGGATACGGAGGCTCTCCGGTGTTACCTCAAGAAGCTCATCGACATCGATGAAGTCAAGCGCCTGCTCTAAGCTTAAAACTTTTGGCGGAACCAGTGTCAGTGCCTCATCAGCGGAAGAAGAACGTGTATTGGTAAGATGTTTCTTCTTACATACGTTTAATTCGATATCCTCAGCTCTTGCGCAGGAACCGATGACCATTCCGGCATAAACCTTTTCGCCAGGTCCGATAAATAAGGTACCGCGGTCCTGGGCAGAGAACAGACCATAAGTAACGGATTCGCCGGATTCGAATGCGATCAGGGAACCAAGTTTACGGTAAGCGATCTCTCCGCGGTAAGGAGCATATCCGTTGAAAATGGTATTGATGATACCGTTTCCTTTGGTGTCGGTCATGAAATCTCCACGGTAACCGATGAGACCACGGGATGGAATATTGAATTCCAGACGGGTGTAACCGCCGGTGATCGGTTTCATATTGACAAGCTCACCTTTACGCTGGCTTAATTTATCGATAACAGTACCGGTAAACTCATCCGGGACATCGACGTAAGCGATCTCCATAGGCTCTGTCTTTTTGCCGTTCTCGTCTGTGTGGTATAAAACCTCAGCTTTGCTGACAGCAAACTCATAACCTTCACGGCGCATATTTTCAACCAGAACGGATAAGTGAAGTTCACCACGGCCGGATACTTTGTAGCAGTCCGGGCTTTCGGTTTCTTCTACACGCAGGGAAACGTCGGTATTTAATTCTTTGAACAGACGGTCTCTTAAATGACGGGAAGTGATGAATTTACCTTCCTGTCCGGCAAGCGGACTGTCATTTACCATGAAGTTCATGGAAAGTGTCGGCTCGGAAATCTTCTGGAACGGGATTGCAACCGGATTTTCCGGTGCACAGATCGTATCTCCGATGTGGATATCTGCGATACCGGAGATCGCTACGATCGATCCGATCTTTGCCTCTGCGACATCTACTTTGTTTAAGCCGTCAAATTCATATAATTTGCTGATGCGGACTTTTTTCTGTTTGTCCGGTTCATGATGGTTTACCACAACAGCATCCTGATTTACTTTTAAACATCCGTTGTCGATTTTACCGATACCGATACGTCCGACATACTCGTTGTAATCGATGGTACTGATGAGTACCTGTGTGTTTGCATCAGGATCGCCTTCCGGAGCCGGAATATAATCGATGATCGTCTCAAACAGAGGTGTCATATCTTTTTTGTTATTTATAAGATCTCCGATCTCGCGAACAGCATAACCGTCTCTTGCAGATGCAAACAGGAACGGACAGTCTAACTGCTCATCGGATGCGTCTAAGTCCATGAATAACTCAAGTACTTCATCGACAACTTCGTTTGGGCGGGCTTCCGGACGGTCTACTTTATTTAAACATACGATAACCGGAAGAGAAAGTTCTAATGCTTTCATCAGTACGAATTTGGTCTGAGGCATAACACCCTCGAATGCGTCAACGACAAGGATAACACCGTTTACCATTTTAAGGACACGCTCAACCTCACCACCGAAGTCTGCGTGACCAGGAGTATCGATGACATTGATCTTTGTACCCTTATAGGTAATTGCTGTGTTTTTTGAAAGGATCGTGATACCACGTTCTCTCTCAATATCATTGGAGTCCATGACACGTTCCTGGACTTCCTGATTCGCGCGGAATACGCCGCTCTGCTTTAACAGCTCATCGACCAGTGTTGTTTTACCGTGGTCAACGTGTGCGATAATGGCAATATTACGGACATCTTCACGTTTCATTTTCATATACAAAATCTCTCTTTCCTGTGTGAAATGTATTAACTGTAACATAAGGTTAAAAAACCAACCTATATATTTTATCATATTTGTGGGATTCTGCAATATTTTTTTATTCAAAAACCTGACAAAAGTTGTCATTACATTCGTTTTCTTATCGACATGTTCCATGAAAATTTGAATGTGATACATGGTAAAAATATTATGTCAGGCAGGTCATACCGGGCAGAAACGGTTCGAAAAGAAAAAACGCACAAAAAAATATAGGTGTATGACCGCAAGGAAGGGAGAAAATTCATGGCAGATAAAATGTTTGAAAACAACCAGGTGTCGATCGTGGGGGAGATTGTATCGGATTTCCGGTTCAGCCACGAAGTGTACGGAGAGGGATTTTATATGGTCGACGTGGCAGTCAACCGTCTCAGCAATTATATGGATTACATACCATTGATGATTTCGGAGCGGCTGATCGATGTCAATGAGGATATGGTCGGGCAGAATATTTATGTGACAGGACAGTTCCGCTCATTCAACCGGCACGAGGAAAAGAAAAACCGGCTCGTACTTTCCGTTTTCGTGAGAGAACTGGAATTTTTAGACGAGATTGATGAAGATGTGAAAAGCAACCAGATCTTTTTAGACGGCTATGTATGCAAAGAACCGATCTACCGGAAAACACCGCTTGGAAGAGAGATTGCGGACCTTCTGATCGCAGTCAACCGCTCCTATGGAAAATCAGATTACATTCCGTGCATCTGCTGGGGACGAAATGCAAGATTTGCCTCCGGTTTTGATGTGGGCGGACATGTGCAGATCTGGGGCAGGATCCAAAGCCGCGAATATGTGAAAAAATTATCGGAGACGCAGACGGAAAAGAGGGTTGCGTATGAAGTATCCGTCAGTAAAATTGATTTTTTAGAGGAATTGGATTGACAGTAGAAATAGATGGTGCTATGATTGCTAAAAGATACATATTGCTTGATAGAGGTTGCGTGCTTTAAGAGTAGTTTTCCGGATGTAGCAGAAGCAGAGGATGGAGGATAAAAGGAAAGAACGCCGAAGGAGTATATTTGCTGCGGATATGTTCCTGGGCATAAGGTAAAGAACCTTATGACTGTCATCTTAAGCTGAGAAGGCAGAAAGATGGGGCGCTATCGGATTCGACATATACTGAGTAATACATATGATTAGAATTTACGAACCGGCTCATCAGAGTCGGTTTTTTTAATTCATAGGAAATTACATCTTGTGAATGAATAAATAAAATCCCATGTGCACAAAGCAGTGTATCCTAACGTATCATAATACAGGAAGCAGGAGGATTGTTAGTATGTCTATTTTTAAAGGAGCCGGTGTGGCGATCGTAACACCAATGAAAAACAATGAGGAAGTAAATTATGACAGATTAGAGCAGATGATCGAGTATCAGATCGATCAGGGAACGGACTGTATCATCATCGCAGGTACAACAGGTGAGAGCTCTACGCTGACGACAGAAGAACATGCAGAGGTGATCAAAACTGCTGTTAAATTTGTAAAACACCGTATCCCGGTTGTTGCAGGAACCGGTTCAAACTGTACAAGAGAGGCAATCCACCTTTCGGAAGAAGCGGAAAAAGCCGGCGTGGACGGACTGCTCTGCGTAACTCCATATTATAACAAAGCAACACAGGGAGGTCTGATCCGTTACTACACAGAGATTGCAAATTCTGTAAAACTTCCTATTATCATGTACAATGTTCCAAGCCGTACCGGATGCAATATCCTTCCGGAGACAGCAGCAAAACTGTACCATGATGTTGAAAACATCGTTGCGATCAAAGAGGCAACCGGAAATGTTGCACAGGCAGCAAAGACCATGTATTTAACGGATGGAAAGCTTGATCTGTATTCCGGCGAGGATGGAATCGTAGTACCGTTGATGTCGATCGGAGCAATCGGTGTGATCTCCGTATGGTCAAACGTGGCACCGAAGGATGTACATGATATGTGTATGGCATTCTTTGACGGCGATACGAAAAAGGCGATGGAGATCCAGTTAAAGGCACAGCCGCTCATTGAGGCACTGTTCTCCGAAGTGAACCCGATCCCGGTTAAGAAAGCGCTGAATCTGATGGGCATGGAGGCAGGACCACTTCGTTCCCCGCTCACAGAGATGACAGATGCGAATGCTGCAAAACTTGCGGAAGTAATGAAAAATTATGGGATCAAGCTGGCATAAGGGACAGTGAATCCTGAAAAGCCAGATTTGAAAAGAACACCGGAAATGTTGGATTGACAGCGTTTCCGGTGTTGCTTTAAATAAAGAAAAGAGAGGATAATACAACATGATAAGAGCAATTATGAGTGGATGCAATGGAAAAATGGGACAGGTGATCACAGGAATCTGCAAAGAAGATGCAGATATTGAGATCGTGGCAGGAATTGACCTCTACGATGGTATCAAAAACGATTACCCGGTATTTCCCAATATCTCTGTCTGTGATGTGGCAGCGGATGTAATCATTGATTTTTCCAATGCGAAGGCAGTGGATGACCTTTTGGTATATAGTGTGGACAAGCAGATCCCGGTAGTACTCTGTACGACCGGTCTTTCCGAAGAACAGTTAAAAAAGGTGGATGAGGCGTCGAAAAAAGTTGCCGTATTAAAATCTGCCAACATGTCGCTTGGAATCAATATGTTAATGGAACTGTTAAAACAGGCGGCAACGATTTTAGCACCGGCCGGTTTTGATATGGAGATCGTCGAAAAACACCACAACCAGAAACTGGATGCGCCGAGCGGTACAGCACTTGCACTTGCTGACTCCATGAATGAGGCACTTGACAATGCATATACTTATACTTATGACCGCAGCAAAGAGCGCAAAAAGAGAGAAAAAACAGAGATCGGTATCTCTGCAGTGCGCGGCGGCAGCATTGTAGGAGAACATGAGGTGATCTTTGCAGGACTTGATGAGGTGATCGAGTTTAAACACACTGCATATTCCAGAAGCGTATTTGCAAAGGGTGCTGTGCAGGCGGCAAAATTCCTGTCCGGAAAACCGGCGGGGTTCTATGATATGGGGGATGTGATCAAGGCTACGATCGCGTAGAGCATTGATAATAAATTAACGTTGGTTGCCCCCACTCATTTCCTATGCTAAGATAAAAAAGCAGCAAATGAACGTGAAACAGAAATGAGGAATACTATGGGGCAGACTGACCTGCGTTATTTAAAAAGTTTATCAAACCAGTATCCGACCATTGCCACATCGGCAACGGAGATCATCAATTTACAGGCAATCCTGAGCCTGCCAAAGGCGACGGAACATTTTATCACAGATGTACACGGGGAGTACGACCAGTTTTTACATGTGCTGAAAAACGGATCCGGTGCCATCAAGCGGAAAATAGAGGATGAATTTGGCAACGCGATCAGCGCGGCGGAGAAAAAAGCGATTGCAACGCTGATCTATTACCCGGAGCAGAAGTTAGAACAGGTTTTAAAGATGGAGGATAATTTAGAGGACTGGTACAAGGTCACTTTATACCGCCTGATCCGCATCTGTAAAAATGCTTCTTCCAAGTATACAAGATCAAAAGTGCGGAAAGCACTGCCAAAAGACTTTGCCTATGTGATCGAGGAGCTTTTGACCGGCAGGCAGGAGGTGTCCGATCAGGAGGCATATTATAATGAAATTATCCGGTCAGTCATCCGCACCGGAAGAGCGGCGGAGCTTGTGATCGCTTTCTGCAATCTGATCCGACGGCTTGTTGTGGATCATCTGCATGTGGTCGGGGATATTTTTGACAGGGGACCATATCCGAATCTGATCATGGACACACTGATGGAGCACCATTCTGTGGACATCCAGTGGGGCAACCACGATGTGTACTGGATGGGGGCAGCGTCCGGCAGTGCGGCATGCATCTGCAATGTGATCCGCATTTCTGCAAAATATGGAAACCTTGATCTGTTAGAGGACGGCTACGGGATTAATCTGGTGCCGCTGGCAAGATTTGCGATGAAGTGGTATGATAAGGATTCGTGCGATTGTTTTAAGCTGGATTACCGGGAAGATGAATATGATGTGCACGACGCATTTTTAGATGAAAAAATGCACAAGGCGATCACGATCATGCAGTTTAAACTGGAAGGCCAGCTGATCAAAGAACACCCGGAATTTGGGATGGAGAAACGGCTTCTTCTCGATAAGATCAACATCGAAAAGGGAACCGTGTGTGTGGAGGAAACCGAGTATCCGCTCAAGGATGTCAGTTTCCCGACGATCGACTGGGAAGATCCATATCGTCTCTCAGAGGATGAGGCGGATGTGATGGAGCGTCTTGTGACTGCATTTGTGAACTGTGAAAAACTGCAGCGCCATGTGCGTTTTTTGTATACACAGGGAAGCCTTTACAAAGTATATAATGGAAACCTTCTCTACCATGGCTGCGTGCCGCTGAATGAGGATGGCACTTTTACCAGAGTTAACGTTTTCGGAAAAGAATATGCCGGAAAAGAGCTTTATGATGTGCTTGAGGGCTATGCGCGAAAAGGCTATTATGCGATCGACCCGAAGGAGAAGAAAAAGGGACAGGACATTTTATGGTTTATCTGGGAAAACCAGAATTCCCCGGTGTTTGGCAAGGCAAAGATGACTACATTTGAGCGTTACTTTATTGCAGATAAAAAAACGCATCAGGAGCCGAAAAATCCTTATTACAGACTGCTTGAAAAAGAGGAAGTGGTCAACCGGATTTTAGAGGAATTCGGGCTTGAGGGTGCGGAGGCGCACATCATTAACGGTCATATTCCGGTGGAGGCAAAAAAAGGAGAGTCTCCGGTCAAATGTAACGGAAAGCTTCTGATCATTGACGGCGGTTTTTCCAAGGCATATCAGCCAAAGACGGGGATTGCCGGATATACGCTGATTTATAATTCTTATGGTCTTGTGCTTGCGGCGCATGAACCGTTTGAATCGGTAGAAAAAGCGGTGCAGGACGGAAGTGATATCGTATCCCATACGGTTCTGGTGCAGCAGGTCGTGCGGAGAAAAACGGTTGCCGATACGGATGTCGGAAAAAGTTTAAAAGAGTCGATCCATGATCTTGAGGAGCTGCTCGCGGCATACAGAGCGGGCACGATCGTGGAGAAGAACCGGGCGGAATAAAAGAGCATCTGCGTATACAGACAGGAGTATTATTGTGCACAAAATTAAGCTGCGCGAAGCGCAGTGCAGAAATGAGGATTGATATGTTAATAGGAAATCATTTATCCGCATCCAAAGGATATGCGGCGATGGGAAAGGCAGCACTGGCGTTAGATGCCAATACATTTGCTTTTTTTACCAGAAATCCGCGCGGCGGTAAGGCAAAAGAAATCGATGAAAAAGATGTGGAAAAGTTTTTAAATTTTGCTAAGGAGTACGAATTTGGCAAGATCGTTGCGCATGCGCCATATACAATGAACCTCTGCGCTGCAAAAGAGGATGTCCGTTCTTTTTCAAAGGAAATGTTACTTGATGACTTAAAACGCATGGAGTATACACCGTACAATTATTATAATTTTCATCCGGGTTCCCATGTGGGACAGGGAGCAGAAAAAGGGATCGAACTGATCGCAGAAGCATTAAATGAGGCACTGAAACCGGAGCAGACAACAACCGTTTTACTTGAGACGATGGCGGGAAAAGGAACTGAGGTCGGAAGGACGTTCGAGGAGTTAAGAGAAATCTTAGACCGTGTGGAATTAAACGATAAAATGGGAGTCTGCCTCGATACCTGCCATGTCTGGGATGGCGGCTATGACATCGTAAACGATCTTGACGGCGTGTTAAATGAGTTTGACCGTGTGATCGGGCTTGACCGGCTGAAAGCAGTTCACTTTAATGACAGCATGAACGGCTGTGGATCCCACAAGGACCGTCATGCAAAGATCGGAGAGGGAAAGATCGGCGCAGAGGCTATGCGGCGCGTTGCATTGCACCCGCTTTTAGAGGGGAGACCGTTTATCTTAGAGACACCGAACGATGATGAGGGGTACAGACGGGAGATACAGATGGTTCGGGAGTGGACGCGGTAAGATCGCTGCAAACCTGAATAGAAAATAAAAATATCCTAAAACGAAATAAAAAAGAAAATACCAGAATTTTTCAGAATACGTTATTGCATTTGCCATGTGTGTATGCTATACTTCAAATCACATGAATGCGAAAATTGTTTTCATGCAAATATTCGTTACAATAGATGGAAAAGGATCTATTGTTTGCCCACCAAGAGATTGGTTAAGCCCATACGGACAGGCGGGGCAACTGCCGATTGCGGTGTAAGCCGCGTTATTGATTGAGTTAGAAGCTCAAATTTTATAAGTTGATTACGGGATGATACCCGGAATCCAATATCACTTGTGAAACGATCAATAAGAGTAGTATACGCAAATATTTGCTGGCAAAGATGCCAACGCGGACTCTGGAGAAAATAGTTTTTGCAGAATGTAGATAGATTACATAAAGTATGACTATGATGATAATGACGACAGAAGAACAGGTGATGGAGGCCTGTTCTTTTTTTGCGTTTTTCAGCTCGACGGTAATGTCAGGGAAAAACATTTGATGAAAAGCAGAGCATGCAGATTTTTATGGAAGCCAAGGGGGATTTTTTTAATCATGGACAAAGAGCAGCAGATGCGTGCGCCGGTTTATGAGGCACTGGAAAAGTTAAAAAAACGAAGAGTGGTGCCGTTTGATGTGCCGGGACATAAGAGAGGAAGGGGAAATCCGGAGCTGGTAGAACTGTTGGGAGAAAAATGTGTGAGTCTGGATGTCAATTCCATGAAGCCGCTTGACAATCTCTGTCATCCGGTTTCGGTGATCAAGGAAGCGGAGGAACTTGCCGCGGAGGCATTTCGCGCGGAACATGCATTTTTTATGGTTGGCGGAACCACTTCCTCCGTTCAGGGAATGGTGCTTTCCTGCTGTAAGGCGGGGGATAAGATCATTTTGCCGCGAAATGTGCACAAGAGTGTGATTAATGCTCTGGTGCTCTGTGGAGCGATTCCGGTTTACGTCAATCCGGAGGTCGATGTGAAACTTGGTATTTCACTGGGAATGCAGGTGTCAGAGGTGGAACGTGCGATTTTAGAGAACCCGGATGCAGCAGCAGTTTTAGTCAATAATCCGACTTACTATGGAATCTGTTCGGATCTGCGGTCTATCGTGAGAGTGGCGCATGAACATCATATGCTGGTGCTTGTGGATGAGGCACACGGAACGCATCTGTATTTTGGGGAAAATCTTCCGGTATGTGCCATGGATGCCGGGGCGGATATGGCGTCTGTCTCCATGCATAAGTCGGGGGGAAGCCTGACACAGAGCTCTCTTCTTCTGACCGGAAAGGGAGTGAACTGGGAATATGTCAGCCAGATCATCAATCTGACGCAGACGACGAGCGCATCTTATCTTCTGATGTCGAGCCTTGATATTTCGCGGAGAAACCTTGCCCTGCGAGGGAAGGAATCTTTTGCGAAGGTGGCACAGATGGCGGAGTACGCAAGGGATGAGATCAATTCTATCGGTGGATTTTATGCATATGGCAAAGATATGGTAAACGGTGGCAGTGTCTATGATTTTGATGTGACAAAACTGTCTGTATATACGAGAGATATCGGGCTTGCAGGCATTGAGGTCTATGATCTGCTGCGGGATGAATATGATATTCAGATCGAGCTTGGAGATATCGCAAATATTCTTGCCTATATTTCTATCGGTGACCGGATACAGGATATTGAGCGGCTCGTGGGAGCACTTGCAGATATCAAACGGCTGTATTCGAAAGATCCGGCCAAAATGCTGAATACGGAATATATTAATCCGAAGGTTTTAGTGTCGCCGCAGGTGGCTTTTTATTCGCAAAAGGAATCCATGCCGGTCCGGGAAACGGCGGGAAGGATCTGCGGTGAATTTGTCATGTGCTATCCGCCTGGAATTCCGATTTTAGCACCGGGTGAGATGATTACGCCGGAGATCATTGAGTACATTGTTTATGCAAAAGAAAAAGGGTGCTCCATGCAGGGAACGGAGGATCCGGAAGTTGAAAATCTGAATGTGCTTGCAAAGAAATAACAGCATAGATCAGCAAAAATAAAAATTCCTGTGAAAATAAGTTTTTTGCAAAAGAAAGGGGAAGATCATGGAACTTTGGTTTTCAGATTACCACACGGAAAAAGTCAAGGTGTCGGTCAAGGTGCAGAAACAGTTATTTGGGCTGCAGACAGAGTTTCAGCGGATCGATGTGTTTGATTCGGATGAGTTTGGGCGTTTTTTAAGTTCCGACGGCAGTATTGTTTTTTCGGAAAAAGATGAGTTTGTCTATGATGAGATGATCGTGCATGTTCCAATGGCGGTGCATCCGCATGTGAAAAAGGTGTTAGTCATCGGCGGCGGTGACGGCGGCGTGGCACGAGAGCTTGGCTATTACGATGAGATAGAGCAGATCGATGTCGTGGAACCGGATCGTGTATTTGTCGAGGTCTGCAAGGAATTTTTTCCGGACAATGCATGCGGGTTATCGGATGAACGCGTGACGGTGTACTATGAGGATGGATTGAAATTTTTGCGGATGAAACATGACGAGTATGATCTGATCATCAACGATGCGATCGATCCGCTTGGACATACCGCAGGACTGTTTACCAAGGAATTTTACGGAAACTGCTTCCGTGCCTTAAAAGATGACGGAATCATGGTATATCAGCATGGAAGTCCGTTTTACGATGAAGATGAGGAATCCTGCCGCGGCATGCACCGGAAGGCAAGCCACAGTTTTCCAATCAGCCGTGTGTATCAGGCACACATACCGACGTGTTCTTCAGGCTACTGGCTGTTCGGGTTTGCGTCAAAGAAATATCATCCGCTCGATGATCTGGATGTAAAGCGCTGGAAAGAACGGAAGATAAAAACCTGGTATTATACGACCAATCTGCACAAGGGAGCATTTATGCTGCCGCGGTATGTGGAGGATATGCTAGAGGAAGAAGAAGGACGTAAGAAATAATAAAAATTAAATAAAAATATAATTTTTCACACGCAAGATTTGTGCCCGGCACAAACTTGAGATGCGCTAAAAGACAGCGTAAGAAAGGAGATTAAAATGGGAAGATTATTAATTATCGGATGTGGCGGAGTTGCAGGAGTTGCGATTCACAAATGCTGCCAGAACAGCAAAACTTTTACGGAGATCTGCATTGCGAGCAGAACAAAAGCGAAATGTGATGCCTTAAAAGAGAAACTGGAAAAAACAACGGACACTGTCATCACAACAGCACAGGTGGATGCGGATAATTCGGAGGAACTGATCGCCCTGATCAAAAAATATCAGCCGGATGCTGTGTTAAATGTTGCTTTGCCATATCAGGATTTAACAATTATGGATGCCTGCCTTGCATGCAAAGTAGACTATATCGATACCGCAAATTACGAGCCGGAGGATACGGATGACAAAGAATGGCGTGCCATCTATGAAAAACGCTGTAAAGAAGAGGGATTTACAGCATATTTTGACTATTCCTGGCAGTGGGCATACCGTGAAAAATTCAAAGAGGCAGGAATTACGGCATTGCTTGGAAGCGGGTTTGACCCGGGAGTGACAAGTGTATTTACCGCTTATGCCCTGAAACATTATTTTGACGAGATCGAGACGATTGATATCTTAGACTGCAACGGCGGCGACCACGGTTATCCGTTTGCAACCAATTTTAACCCGGAGATCAACTTGCGTGAAGTTTCCGCAAACGGTTCTTACTGGGAGAACGGTCACTGGGTGGAAACAAAACCGATGGAAATTAAAAGAGAATATAATTTCCCACAGGTTGGTGAGAAAGACATGTATCTGCTTCATCATGAGGAAATTGAGTCCCTTGCAAAAAATGTACCTGGAGTAAAGCGGATCCGTTTCTTTATGACCTTTGGACAGAGCTATCTGACACATATGAAATGTTTAGAAAATGTCGGAATGCTCTCAACATCACCGATCGAGTATGAGGGCAGGGAGATCGTACCGATCCAGTTTTTAAAGGCGCTGCTTCCGGATCCTGCATCATTAGGACCGCGCACGGTTGGAAAAACAAATATCGGCTGTATCTTTACGGGAAAGAAAGACGGAAAAGAAAAGACGATTTATATCTATAATGTCTGTGATCATCAGGAATGTTATAAAGAAGTCGGTTCCCAGGCAATTTCTTATACAACAGGTGTTCCAGCTATGATCGGTGCAGCGTTAGTTGTCGATAAAGTCTGGGATAAAGACGGTGTATTCAATATTGAAGAGTTTGATCCGGATCCGTTTATGGATATGTTAAACCAGTATGGCCTTCCATGGGTTGTGGACGAAAACCCGCAGACGGTGGCATAAGATAAGAATATGTGTGAAACGGGATGGATAAAATTTTAAGTTTGTCAGCTTTTGCGCAGCGGATTTTTGCAGAAATGGAGAATTATCATGAAATGGCAGGAGATTCCTACCCCGTGTTATGTGGTAGATGAAAAGAAGTTAAAACAAAATTTGAAAATATTGCAGAATTTGGAGCAGGAAACCGGCTGCCATGTACTTCTGGCGCAGAAGGCATTTTCCATGTTTTCACTGTATCCGCTGATCGGGCAGTATATCAGCGGAACGACGGCGAGCGGAATTTTTGAGGCGCGTCTTGGAAAAGAGGAGATGGGAAAGGAAAATCATGTATTTGCACCGGCTTATAAGGAAAAAGATATGGAAGAACTGGTGCAGATCTGCGATCACGTTATTTTTAATTCCTTTGCGCAGTATGAAAAGTATCAGCACTATTTTTTGCGGCAGGAGTGCACTGCAAGTGCCGGGATCCGCGTGAACCCGGAGTGCTCCACACAGGAAGGGCATGAGATTTATGATCCATGCGGACCGGGATCAAGGCTTGGTGTGGTCAAAAGTGAATTTCCGGATCAACTGCCGGAGGGAATCGAAGGATTACATTTTCATACACTCTGCGAGCAGAATGCGGATGATCTGATCACAACCTGGCATGCGTTTGAGGAGAAGTTTGGCAGTTATTTAAAACAGGTAAAATGGCTGAATTTAGGCGGCGGTCATCATATTACAAGAGCAGACTATCAGTTGGATGAACTAAAGAAGTTAATCCGTGAGATCAGGCGAAAATATAATGTCCGGGTCTACCTGGAACCGGGTGAGGCGATCGCGTTAAATGCGGGCTATCTCGTCACGGAGATTATGGATATCGTACACAATGGAATGGATATCCTGATTCTGGATGCATCGGCGGCATGCCACATGCCGGATGTGCTTGAAATGCCATATAGACCGCCGCTAAAAGACGGTTATCTGCCGGGCGAAAAGCCTCATACCTGTCGGCTTTCTTCTATGACCTGCCTTGCCGGGGATGTGATCGGTGATTACAGCTTTGCACAGAAAAAACAGGTGGGAGACCGTCTGGTCTTTGAGGATATGGCGATTTATTCCATGGTCAAAAACAATACATTTAACGGGATGCCGCTGCCCGGAATTGCAGTCTTACGGGAAGATGGAGATGTCGAGATGATAAAGGAGTTTGGTTATGAAGATTTCAAAGGCAGACTGTCCTGAGATGATAGAAGATACAACACCTGTACAGGACGGATTTTTCATGCCGGGTGAGTTTGAACAGCATCAGGGATGTATCATGATCTGGCCGGAGCGTCCCGGTTCCTGGAGAAATGGCGCGAGGGAAGCAGAAGCAGCGTTTTCCGCTGTGATCCGTGCAATCGCCGTGGGTGAGACAGTGTATATCGCTGCCGGAAAAAAGGGGATTGACCATGCAAAAGCATTTGCGGAAAGTCTGAAAAAAGAAGAGAACTTACATCCGGTGGTTGTCTTTGAGATGGAGACCGATGATTCCTGGGCGCGGGATGTTGCGCCGACCTTTCTGGTAAATAGAATGGGTGGAAAAATTTCAGACCTGACAGCAGCAGGAAAAGGGACGGTGCAGACAGGTGATGATGTAAAAAACTCACAGGTGCGCGGTGTGAACTGGTCTTTTAATGCCTGGGGCGGTGAAGTGGATGGACTATATGCTTCTTATGAAAAAGACAATGCGTTTGCATGGAATTTCTGCAGGAAATTTGAGTTTGGCTGTTATGATGCCGAACCGTTTGTGTTAGAGGGCGGTTCTATCCACAGCGACGGGGAGGGAACATTGCTTGTCACAGAGTCCTGTCTGCTCAGCGGGGGAAGAAACCCATCGCTTACAAAGGAGCAGATTGAGGAACGGTTGAAATGTTATCTCGGTGTAAAAAAAGTTTTGTGGCTACCGCACGGAATCTATCAGGATGAGACCAACGAACATGTGGACAATGTCTGCGCATTTTTAAGACCGGGTGAAGTTGTGCTTGCATGGACCGATAACCAGAATGATCCGCAGTATGCGATGTCGAAAGCGGGTTTTGATTATCTAAGTTCGGTGCGGGACGCGAAGGGCAGAAAGCTGATCATCCACAAGCTCCCAATCCCAGATGTTCCGGTATGTATCACGAAAGAAGAACTTGAAGGCTATGAATTTGAGGAGGGTGAAGATGTCAGGGAAGAGGGAGAACGTCTCGCCGCCTCCTATGTAAACTTTTATTTTTCCAACAATGCGGTAGTCATGCCTGCATTTGGTGGAGAAAATGAAGAAAGCGACCGACGCGCACAGCAGATCATGGCAAAACTCTGCCCGGACAGAAAAATCATACCGGTATACGCAAGAGACATACTGACAGGCGGTGGAAACATCCACTGTATTACACAGCAAATTCCTCTGTAGGGAATTCACTGTGCAAAAATAAAAAGAATAGAAAGGATACACGCATGAGACAGGTGAAAGCAGCCGCAATTCAGATGAAATGCGAGCCGGAGCACAAGAAAAATTTACAAAAAGCAGAAGAAATGATCCGCAAAGCAGCCGCGGAAGGCGCAAATATCATTTTATTGCCGGAACTTTTTGAAAGAGAATATTTCTGCCAGCAGCGCAGATATGATTTTTACAGCTATGCAGGAACTGTGGAGGAGAGTGAAGCTGTGGCAATGGGGGTGCGTCTTGCAAAAGAATTGGGCGTGGTGATTCCAGTCAGCTTTTATGAGCGGGATGTCAATAACCTTTACAATTCGATCGCATGTATTGATGCAGATGGAACGATCCTCGGCGTGTATCGGAAAACCCACATCCCGGATGATCATTATTATCAGGAAAAATTTTATTTTACACCGGGAGATACCGGATTTAAAGTGTTTGATACAAGATATGGCTGCATCGGGATTGGAATCTGCTGGGATCAGTGGTTTCCGGAGACAGCGCGTGCGATGGCACTGCTCGGTGCAGAATTGTTGTTTTACCCGACAGCGATCGGTTCTGAGCCAATCTTAGAATGTGACAGCATGCCGCACTGGAGACGCTGCATGCAGGGACATGCGGCTGCAAATCTGATGCCTGTCATTGCCGCAAACCGGATCGGCAGGGAAGAAGTGCAGCCATGTGCGGAAAATGGCGGACAGGAATCGGCACTGGAATTTTATGGTTCTTCATTTCTGACGGATGAAACAGGAGAGGTGATCTTAAGTGCTTCCAGAGATAAAGAAGAAATCCTAAGCCAGACTTATGAACTGGATGAACTTCGGGCAAAAAGACTGGAGTGGGGATTATTCCGTGACAGAAGACCGGAATATTACGGAATCATAGCAGGAGAAAACAAGTGAAAAAAAAACAGGTATGTTTTTGTCAGCATGGAGCAGGAAAAGCTCATTGCTGACATTTGAAACATATCTGTTTTTTCATTCATAGGAAATTACGTCCTATGAATGAAAAAGCCCTCCGAGCGGTGCTGATGACAGGATATCTGCGGGGCATGTGCCCGTTCCTGTTACAAAAGCTGAATACCGTTCTTTTCACATTCTTTTGTGATAGCTTCCGGCCACAGGGAAGACTGTACCTCTCCGATATGAGCCTTGCGAAGGAAGAACATACAGATACGGGACTGTCCGATTCCACCACCGATTGTATAAGGAAGCTCTTCGTTGATGATTGCTTTCTGGAAAGGAAGTTTTGCACGTTCTTCACAGCCTGCTTTTTTGAGCTGGGAGAGAAGCGCTTTCTTGTCAACCCGGACACCCATGGAGGAAATCTCAAGTGCGATGTCGAGTACCGGATAGTAAACAACGATATCTGCGTTTAGGGACCAGTCATCGTAATCCGGAGCACGTCCGTCGTGAGGCTCTCCGTTTTCCAAAGTATCGCCGATCTTCATGATACATACGGCACCCTTGGTTTTTGTAATATAATATTCACGTTCCTTTGGTGTATTGTCAGGGAACATTTCTTCCAATTCCTGAGTCGTGATAAAGAAGATATCATGTGGAAGAATCTCTTCTATATAATCGTACTGGATCGCCATATATTTTTCTGTCTTGCGCAGGCAGTTATAAACAGTGGTAACTGTTTCTTTTAATGTCTCGATATTACGATCCTCTTTATGGATGATTTTTTCCCAGTCCCACTGGTCTACGAAAATAGAGTGGATGTTATCAGTGTCTTCATCTCTGCGGATCGCATTCATATCGGTATACAGACCTTCACCGTAGTCGAAACCGTATTTCTTTAAAGCGTAGCGTTTCCATTTTGCGAGAGACTGTACAACTTCTGCCTCTTTCCCGTTCTGCTCTTTGATATCGAAAGTAACCGGACGTTCAATACCGTTTAAGTTGTCATTGAGACCGGATAACGGATCAACAAAAAGCGGTGCTGAAACACGGGACAGATTCAGACGAAGTGCAAGCAGGTTCTGGAAAAAATCTTTTACTGTTTTGATTGCAATCTGTGTATCGTGCAGATTTAATTCTGAATGATAATCTTTTGGAATGATTAAATGTTCCATCTAAGGTTCTCCTCTCTGGTATAAACCGCATGCAGCGGCATGATACCAATCCCGTGTGCCTGATATATGTATGAAAAAGAAAATGGCACACTATTTTATTATAACACAGCAGGTCTCATTTTCAAGAAAGATCATACGATTTCTTGAAAAATACATGTATACAATGCTGCTGCTTACAGGCAGACATTTTCTGAACTGAAAATGCCGTATGATACAGTAACTCAGGCTATGCGCCGTAGTGTATATTGTTGTGATACATATTGACGAAAAACGACGTTGACTTTATAATTTATGTTGTAAATTTTATGTAAAAAGAGAGGGCAGCTTATGAAAAAACAAAAAACTGTGTCGATTAAGGCAAAGTTACTTGGTGTGATCATACCAGTCGTAATTGCGATCGTTGTGGTACTTGTTGTGGTTGCTTATCAGATATCTGCAGGGACGATCAAAAAATATTCCCAGAAGTTACTGCAGTCTTCGGTAGAAAACCAGGCATCCCAGATAGAAGCATGGTTGAATGAAAACCTTGCGTCATTTCAGATGGCAAAGACGACAATTGAGAATTTAAAGCCGGATGATGCTGAGTTAAAGACAATACTGGATGGTTATTATGGCTATAACAGTAATTATCCGGAGGGGCTTTATGTGGCAGATTCCACAGGACAGCTCATAACGGCATCGGAATCAACAAAAAAGGAATCAGATGTAACAAACAGTACATGGTATAAAGAAGGTCTTTCCAGAGTCAATATGGCAGTCGGTTCTGCCTATCAGAATGCAGATGGTGTGGACGTGATCAGTGCTTCTGGCATTTTAAATGACGGATCTGATAAAGTGCGTGTTATTTCAGCAGATATGACATTAGACCGTATTGCAATTATCGTAAACTCTTTTATTGAAATGAATGATGCGGAAGCATTTCTGGTTGATAAAACCAGCGGTGTGATCCTGGCAAACCGTGATTCATCTCTTATTTCCCAGACACTTGGGGCAGAGGGACAGAGTCATTTTTACCAGCTTACGGCAGAGAAAGCTGCAGAGAAAGACTATAATTTTACTACACTTGATGGAAATATGACGGTATTTCAGGAAGTAGACGGAACCAACTGGCTTTTGATATCGTATATTCCGACCAGCATTGTACTTTCGGATCTGACACAGCTTCGTAATATTATGATCGTAATCAGTGTGATCTGCATTGCATTGCTCTGTGTACTGATCGAACGTGTAACGCATGTTGTAATCAAACCTGTCAAGGAAATGACAAGAGTGATCACAGCGATGACTACCGGTGATTTCACGGTTTCTATTAAGACAAAAGGCAATGATGAGATCGCAGCCATGAGCCAAAGTGTGGAGAAATTTATTGCTTCCATGAAACAGATGATCTCCGAAATGGGAAGTGTTTCCGGCAAGTTGAAGAATCAGGCCGATTCAAGTAAGGGTGTTTCCGGTGAGATGAGTTCTGCAGCGGGAATCCAGTCACAGTCGATGAGCGAGCTGAATGCAACGGTCGACCAGTTATCGGTATCTGTAAATGAGATTGCACAGAATGCGACACAGCTTGCAGGTGTGGCAGCAGATACAAAGAGTGACAGTGACATTGTCGAGAGCAGGATGCAGGAGACAGTTGCTGTTTCTGAAAAAGGCAGAAAAGATATGGAGCGTGTCGGCAAGGCACTTTCTGATATTGAAGTATCCATCCATAATTTAGAGGAAGCCGTTAATAAGGTAGGAACAGCTTCCGGCGAGATCGTGCAGATCATCAAACTGATTGGCGATATTGCTGACGAGACGAACCTGTTATCTTTAAATGCATCGATTGAGGCTGCACGCGCAGGCGAAGCAGGAAGAGGATTTGCAGTTGTTGCAGCTGAGATTGGTACACTTGCAAAGAATAGTGCGGATTCGGTAGCACATATCACAGAGCTGATCACTGAAATCAACAATCTGGTAGAAGATGCCGTCAGACAGGCAGGAAACAGTGCACAGGATATTTCCGGCAGTGCAGAGCTGATCCATACAGCAGTTGATACATTTGATACGATTTTTAAGAATATCCAGGAGACAAGCACACTGATCGGCAATGTGGTTGATAAGATCAATCAGGTAGATCAGGTTGCTACGAATGTTGCAGCTATTTCGGAAGAACAGGCGGCAAGTTCCGATGAGATCCTTGCAACATCAGAATCCATGTTACAGCAGGCAAAGAATATCTCAAAGAACAGTGACCAGGTAGAACAGGAAGCAGATAATCTTGCTGTTTCTGCAGATCAGCTTGCAGATCAGGTAAAACAGTTCCGGATATAGAGAGGAGATCGTGCGATGAAGAAATTAATAAGTACTATCATGTGTCTGGCATTGCTCGTAGGATGCCTTGCTGGATGTGGTGGAAATACACAGACAGGCGCAGCTGATGGAAAAGGTTTAAAAATGCTGCTGTCGTTATCACAGGCGGATACCTTCCGAAATGTACTTGTGGCGCAGGCGCAGCAGACTGCGGAAGAGTGTGGGGCACAGTTGGATGTGCTTGATGCGGACAATTCCATTGAAAATCAGGTGGAACACATCAAAAAGGCGGTTAGTGAGAATTATGATGTGATTTTATGCGGACCGGTTGATGCTGATACGGCACTCGAATTAGAAGCGCTTGCAGGTGATATACCAATCGTATTTTTTAACAGCTGTCCGAATGAATCCAGGCTTCAGGCTGGAAAATATATTTATGTCGGATCGGATGAATATGTGGCAGGACAGTATCAGGCAGAGTATATTTTAGATAAATTTGCTTCTGCGGACGAGATCAACGTGGTGCTGTTAAAAGGGCCGAAAAAACATTCCGCGACGAAAGGAAGATCTGAGTCTTTGAAGGATACGTTAAATGCATCAGGGAAAAAGATCAACTATGTATTTGAAGATAACGCTGACTGGGAACAGGACCGTGCACATGAGATGTTTGATGTATTTTTAAAGACGGGACAGAAAGCTGATGTTGCAGTCTGCAACAATGACTCCATGGCACTTGGTATCATTGATGCCTGTGACGCAGCTGGAATTAGTGATGTTACGGTACTTGGAATTGATGCTACTGCAGATGGATGCAAAGCGATTGAAGATGGAAAGATGGACTTTACCGTATACCAGTCCGCAGTTGGGCAGGGTAAAAGCGCTGTCTATGCGGCAATCGCACTTGCAACCGGAAAAGATGTGACGACCTTAGATGGTGCTGCGGAAGATGGTTTATATGTCTGGGTACCATTTGAAAAAGTAGACAGTTCCAATGTCAAAAATTATGAATAGAGAGTGTGCATAGGAATGGAATATACACATGTAAAACACACGTTTTCACCTGTATACAATGAGGAATCCAGAATATTAATTCTGGGTTCCTTTCCGTCTGTAAAGTCACGGGAAAACCAGTTTTATTACGGGCATCCGCAGAACCGGTTCTGGAAGGTGATTGCAGGAATTTTTAAGGAACCGCTGCCACAGACGATTGATGAAAAGAAGAATCTTCTGCTGAAACATCACATTGCAGTATGGGATGTGATCGATTCCTGCGACATCGTTGGATCTTCCGACAGCTCTATCAGAAATGTGGTGCCAAACGATATGAATCTGATTTTATCAAATGCGAAAATTCAGGGAATTTTTGCAAATGGTGGAAAAGCGCATCAACTTTTTGTAAAATACTGTAGTAAAGAGGGAATGCCACCGCTTGGGAAACTGCCATCTACGAGTCCGGCAAACGCGGCATGGAGTTTAGAGAGGCTTACAGCGGAATGGAAAATGGCATTTGAAACATATTTAGAAATAACAGAACAGGAGAAAACACTTGAAAAAAGAAGAAATGACAACGGTTGATTTCCTGCTGGAAGCAGTGGGAATCGTAGCGGCACTGATCTATCTTGGACTGCAGATTTACTATGGCGTTGTATATGGGGTATCATTTACCGGGATTATTTTAAACGCGGTAATTCTGATTCTTGTGTATATTGGCCTGACACTGCTTGCACATTATCCGGAGAGAGTCAATAACTTACCGAAAGAGATATGCAGTGGAAAAATAAGAATCTATACGATCCACATGGTGCGTGCAATTAAGCTGATTTTTGTACTCAGTCTTTTGTTTACCAGTATCTGCGACGTTGCCGGGGTGCAGATCAATAAGGGATACAGTCTGGTGACGGTGGCGCTGATTGCTGTGGTGACGGTGGTGTATGAGGGGAAGATCATTAAGCTGCTGCGGGAAAAAAAGTAAAATTTAATTTTTATGAGGCTGTTGTTGTCTGCCATTCTTGGATCATATGCATGATGGCAGTAAACATCTCATCAATGCTGTGTTGTCTGGAACGGGCACATTCCTGTGCCTGACAGTCACACAGAAGACATTTGCGGTATCTGTTCCGGGAAAGTTTATTTCCGTCAGAATCTATGACATCCATATCATAAAGTCTGCCAAGAGGGTGTGTTTCTTCAATGAGACACATCTTTTTTTTGATGGAAGGAGCATCTGCTTTCACACACAATAAAAGCTCGTCCCCGGTTTTTTCCTGAAGCATGATCTGGTCGAGCACGGTGATATGATTGGCGTCAAGCGCGTCAAAAATGGCTTTACAGCCAGCTTCAAATGCTGTGTGGATCTTCTTGTTTGTCTTCACGGGACCGGGGATATTCATACAAAAAGAAATCACGGTGGAATGAAATTGTTCGATAAAGTGAGTTTGTATGGCAGCGCGATTTTCGCGGCAGAGCATCATATCGGTGATCGTTACGGGATTATCTGCAGGCATAAATGTTCCTCCTTGTGCATTTAATAATGAATGACATCCACAGCTTTTTTGACAGCGTCAATGACAGGTTTTGCTTCCTCACTGGTGAGATAACGGTAGGTGCATTCCGGAATCAGTGCAGACAGGTGGTTAAAATCATTCTGCTGGATTGAAAGACGCACATCGGAAGCGCTGATCGCGCGTCCGCCACAGGTAAGCCGCGGTATTTCGACACAGGAGATCCCGTTTTGCGGAAGTTCCCGGTGCATGACTTCATTGTAAATTCCGGTGACGAGGCTCTTTTTTTCAGAGCCGACATAGCGGGCAGTGATGCCGAGCCTTTTTGCAATCTCACAGAAAATAAAAAGATCAAGTTTTGCGTGTCCAATGATCGCAGAAACAGAATCTTTCTGAAAATAGCTAGGAAAAGTGGCATTGCTGATCATATAAGAACCCGTATCGTGATAAATGACATTGGAAAAACGGGCACTTCCCTCTAAGACAAGCTGTTTGCGGACGGAAAATGGAATCAGGCTGCGATCTTCGCTCACCACAAAAAGGTGCACAACATCATTTTCCGCAGCCGCGCGTTCGATCAGATATTCATGACCGCGGGTAAATGGGTTGGCATTCATCACAATGGCTGCAATCTTTTTCCCGTCTTTTTTTGTCTTTTCAAGCGACGACAGATAGGAGGAAAAACCTGTCCTTGTATTTTCCATAAATACGAGATGATCATCGACTCCTGCAATTTTATAAAAACCTGCGTCTTGGAAAAACATGGCGGATGAACCTTTGGTGTAGAGAAACAGGTGCGTGTTTCCCTGTTCTGCCTGTACCGAAAGAAGATGGGTGAGAATGAGATTTAACAATCCTTCCCCCCGGTGTTCATGGCTTACGGCAAAACAGCGCAGGGTATTGCCATAGCTGCTTCCCGAGGCGATCAGATCTGCATGGTCATCATAGATCCCACAGCAGTAGTCAAGACAGGGGTCCCGCCTGATCCCCTCGCCTGCAAGCAGTGTTTCAACACCTGCCATTGCAGATGCGTCATTCAGGTTGATGGAACTCACATAGTACTCCGGCATAAGATCTTCCTCCTTTTCGGATTTGTTGAGGATATTATATAAAATAAAAAGGAAAAATGAAATACAGCCAGCCATTCCTAATTTGAATGTCATCATAAACAGAAGGAGTTTTACAGTGGGGGAACAGGAGTGTTTTAATAAGTGTAGGATAAAAATCGCAATAACGGCAGAAAAAGGGGATGGCGGTATGGATCAGGCAGAAAAACAAAACAAAATGGCTGCTTTTGCAGTGGAGGGCATGCTCTATGAGGTGACAGCTACACCGAAACCGGGACTGGTTGACCGTGTGAATAATGGTGCCCATTATGATATGGATTACTTTACGTTCATGTCCTCGGCGGCGGCACTTCACACGACTTTTGATGAGATGGTAAGTGCCGGGGTTAAAAGTGGGGAACAGAATGAAAATATCCGGGAACTATTGCCGGCGCTCCGTGAGATTGGAAAACAGGCAGAAGACGGAATGTTTGCCTTTACAGACGGTGTCAATACACATAAGGGAATGATTTTTTCTTTAGGGGTACTCTGTGGCTGTGCCGGCTGGCTGATCGGAAGAAATGAGAAACTCTCCCCGGAGCGTATCTGTGAATGTGCCAGGGAGATGTGCAGGGGATTGTGTGAGCAGGATTTTGCACATTTGAAAGAGAAAAAAGTGCTTTCAAAGGGAGAGCGGATGTATCTGCGTTATGGATACAAAGGAGTGCGGGGGGTGGCAGAGAGCGGTTATCAGATCGTAAGACGTGTTTCACTGCCTGTTTATACCAGGCTGCGTGAATCCGGTGTCAGTATCAATGAAGCACTGGTACATACTTTATTGTATCTGATCAAAGATACAAAGGATACGAATATCGTATCCAGACATGATAGAAAGACGGCCGTTTATGCAAGTAAGTATGCAGCCTTTGTTTTAAAAGCAGGAGGAATGGGAACCAGAAAAGGAAGAGCTGCCGTAAAACGGATGGACCGCGATTTTATAAAAAAATACATCAGTCCCGGCGGCTGTGCGGATCTTCTTGCAGTGACGCATTTTTTATACTGCGTCAATGAGGAAAATGGAGTTAGATTGAGGTAAATCCTTTTCCGAACACCTCACTGGTGCTGGACATGGAAATAAATGCCTTTAGTTTATTTTCATGGATAAATGTCCGGACAGAAGCTGCCTGCTGTCTGGTCAGTGTTGTAAAAATCAGATACCGGTCCTCGTTTGTATAAGCGCCCTTTGCATTGACAATTGTGGCGCTTTTATTTAATTCCTCCGTAATAAAGCGGCAGATCGCATCCTTGTCATCGCAGGTGATCATAACAGATTTGCGCAGCATGATATTTTCGATGATCGCGTCGATCAGAAATGATTTTAAAGTCAGTCCGACAAAGGAATACAGTGCGGTTTTGATATCGAATACGAAACATGCAATGATGATCATGATCAGGTCTGTGATGAAAAGCGCAATGCCGATGTCTGCAACATGCGAATATTTTTTTACGATCATGGCGATGACATCTGTGCCACCGCTGGAAGCGCCTTCGTAAAAGAGAAGGGCTGAGGCGATTGCCGGAAGTGCGATCGCAAAAACAAGTTCTAACATAGGCTCATTTGACAGAGGCTGTGTCAGTGGGTGGACATGTTCAAATAAGAGCAAAAGTCCTGACAGCAGGACGGTCGCGTAAGTCGTCTTTATCGCAAAAGATTTTCCAAGAAATATGAAGCCTACGACTAAAAGAGCCATATTGACAATAAAAGAAAATGTACTGGCAGAAAGCGGTGTGATCTCGGCAAAGACGACTGCAGCACCGGTGACGCCGCCAAAACAGAAATTGTTCGGGAACTTAAAAAAGTAAACACCGATCGCCATAATAAATACACTGATCGTAATAATTGATAAATTTTTTATTCTTTTCATCTGAAATAATCCCCTTTGTGTGAAATCGAAAACAACGCATAGTTTAAGACGGGAGCGGAGACTTGTCAACAGACTGCGTTATGAGAAAAAGTTATCAATACATTCTTTTTGACCATTATACAAAAAGCAGGGACGGGTCGTACAAT
The DNA here is from genome assembly GCA_934317215.1 of uncultured Roseburia sp. Lineage (GTDB taxonomy): Bacteria > Bacillota > Clostridia > Lachnospirales > Lachnospiraceae > Roseburia. The sequence continues at coordinate 2,968 of CAKREH010000035.1, read as the reverse complement.
AAAGACAGAAAAACAGTTCGATAAACAAAAAGGAGAGGAACGATATGGATATCAGAAAAGCCGCAGTTGCAGGGACATTAGAGTCCAGCGACGCAATGGTAACGATTGAACCGAATGAAAACGGAATAGAGTTTGAACTGGAAAGCACAGTGTTAAATCAGTTTGGACACAGCATCCGCAAAACGGTATTAAACACTTTGAGTAGTCTTGGGGTAACAAATGCAAAAGTAAAAGTGGTAGACAAAGGAGCTCTTGACTGTACATTAAAAGCGAGGGTGGAAGGTGCCGTTTACCGTGCCATCGACCAGAAAGATAATCTGCCATGGGGAGGTGTGATCCGATGAGTCATCCCGATAAGAAGAGATTAAGAAGAACCATGATGTTTTTAAATTGTCAGAAACCGGGACTGATCAAAGATCCTTACATTTATGGACCGGATTCGATCATGCTCGATCTTGAGGATGCGGTTGCAGAAAAAGAAAAAGATGCCGCAAGATTTTCTTTATATCATGCATTGCAGGAGATCGACTACCACGGGGTAGAGCGTGTCGTGCGCATCAACGGACTTGATACACCGTACTGGAAAGAAGATATCCGCTGCGCAGTTGCAGGAGGCGCGGACTCGATCCGTATCCCAAAGACAGAGAGTGCAAAAGATGTGCACATGGTCGAGGAGGCGGTGTGTGCGGCAGAGAAAGAATTTGATATCCCAGAGGGAAGAACCCTGATCATGGCTGCTCTCGAATCGGCAAAGGGTATCTTAAAGGCATTAGAGATCTGTGAGGCGTCAGAGAGGCTGTTTGGTATCGCCTTATCCGGCGGGGATTACACCAAAGATTTACAGACACATATCACAGGAACCGGTATCGAACTTATGGGTGCGAGACAGCAGATGATCATTGCCGCAAGGGCAGCAGGTGTGCAGTGCTTTGATACAGTTTATACGAATCTTGACGATATGGAGGGATTCCGGAAGGATGTGGAAGCCATTCATCTGATGGGATTTGACGGAAAATCCATCATCAACCCGAGACAGATCTCCATTGTGCATGAAATATTTACGCCGAGTGAGAAAGAAATTATTTTTGCGGAAAAAGTCGTAAAGGAGATCAATGAGAAGAGTGCACAGGGAATCGGTGTATTTACGGTGGATGGAAAGATGATCGATATCGCCTTTTATGACGGAGCGAAGAGAACGATTGAACTTGCAAAGGCATCAGGTGTTTATAAGGGGGAACTTTAGGATGATTAATAAAGTAGGAAGAGAGATACCGGACGAGATCATAAAAATGACCGGGAAAGAGGTATTTCAGGGAAATTTTTATAAGGATGGCACAGAGTTTCACAAACAGGGACCGATCACGAAGGTTGTGATGAACCATGACACCAGTAAACTGGTAGATTCCATCCATGATGCATTGGTAAAATGTGGTGCACATGACGGCATGACATTAGGATTCCATCATCATTTCAGGGAGGGAGACCTCGTTGTCAACATGGTCATGGAAGAAGTACATAAGATGGGAATCAAGGATGTTACCATCTGCGCAAGCTCACTTGGAAAAGCGCATGACGCCCTGCTTCCGATGATCGAGGATGGAACGATTACGAATATCCAGTCCTCAGGTGTGCGCGGTAAGATCGGGGAGGCAATCTCCAATGGGAAATTAAAGGGACTCGCCATCATGCGTTCCCACGGTGGCAGGATCCGTGCAATCCAGACCGGTGAGACGACGATTGATATCTCCTTTATCGGGGCACCGACCTGTGACGATTACGGCAACTGTAAAGGTGTCGGTGGAAAGAGTGACTGCGGTGTTTTATCCTATTCTTTCGTAGATGGCAACCATGCGAACAAAGTGGTTGCAGTCACAGACTGCCTGGTTCCGTTCCCGAACTATCCGGCGGATATCAACTGCACGAAAGTAGATTATGTGTGTGTAGTCGACCAGATCGGTATCCCAGAGAAGATCGCGACCGGTGCCGCAAAACCGACCACCGATGTCCGAAAGATCATGATGGCAGATTACTGTACAAAATTTGTCATCAACACACCGTACTTTAAGGATGGATTTTCTTATCAGACCGGTGTTGGCGGCGCGTCGATCGCCTCCGCGGTATCACTTGGAAAAGTGATGCGGGAGCGCGGCATCAAGATGGGATTTGCAGTCGGCGGCATGTCAAAAGGAATGTGTGATCTTTTGGATGAAGGACTGGTCGGCATGTTACTGGACACGCAGGATTTTGATACCTCAGCGGTGGAATCAGTCAAAAGACCAAACCACCACAGAATCAGTGCCGGTGCTTATGCAAACCCGTTTAATAAGGGTGCGTTTGTAAATAAACTGGACTTCGTGATTCTTGGAGCGTTAGAAGTCGATGTGAATTTCAATGTCAATGTTGTAGTGGGTTCCGATGGTGTGATCACCGGGGCACAGGGCGGACATCCGGATGCTGCGGCAGGTGCAAAATGCACGATCGTGATCTGTCCGCTGCTACAGGGAAGAATACCGGCAGTCTGCACGAATGTAACGACAGTGACGACACCGGGAGAATCCGTGGATGTGGTTGTGACCGATTACGGTGTAGCCATCAACCCGGCAAGACAGGATCTGATTGACTGTATGAAGAATGTGACAGACATCCCGTTTAAGACGATCGAGGAACTTCGCAATATCGCATATTCCATCACCGGAGAACCGGAGCCGGTACAGTTTGCAGACCGCGTGGTGGGCATCATTGAGTCGAGAGACGGCACGATCATGGATGTGGTGCGCCAGGTAAAGCCGTATGAGTTTTAATGAGTGAGGAGGATATATTCGTGGGAAAATCATTGACCAGAAAAATTTTAGAAGAACATTATGTGTCCGGCAGCATGGTGCCGGGGGAAGATGGATAGGTTACAATTAACTGGACAGATTTTTTAAGGTCATATAATCTATAGTAAATACACAAAGGAGCACTCATT
>CAKREH010000034.1 GCA_934317215.1 uncultured Roseburia sp. | reverse complement strand
CCGTTTCTTTTTAGTATATCATGAAACGGTTTGTCAGACCATAAAATTAATTAAATATCAATGATACAGTACACTAGCAAATTAGCAAAAAATCTCTTGACTTGTAGTGCACTTTAAGTTGTAGAATTTATAAGTACTTCCGATGGGGAAGCAGATGATAGAATCCGTCAACGGAAAGGAGCAATACAATTATGAAGACTATAAGTAGAGAAGAATTTGAAAACAGAACGTATTTGGAACGGGTGCGGAGAATACAGGATTTGCACAGCAGGAGAGGGATGGTATCAGGAAGAAGGAAAAGAGGCATGCGAAAAATGATTTTTCATTTTTCAAATGCCTCTTTTGGAATCACAGATTACTTATAAGGATTCGGGTGTCAAAAGGTGGATTTTAATCTGGTGGCTGGCAAATTGCACAAAGCAGAGACTGTTTTTGTGACTTTGGGAGAAAATTAGAAAATCTTAGTTTGCCTGTTGATGTACAGTGTTTTGCTGCCATGGATGGCAGCAAAAGTCTTAATGTCCCATGGATGGGACGTTTAAGACGTACACGTCACTTTGAGAGAATTTAACACAGGCAGACTTAGATTTTCTTATTTTCGGACAACGGAACAAAATAGGCACTGCTTTGTGCAATTTGCCAATCAAAAATTTAAGAGCCACCTTTTGACACCCGAATCTTATAAGGTGTAAAAGATATGGCTGCTATAGAGGTTAACGGTGATCCCCCATATAAAACAGTGCAACGGTGCCCGGACCGGAATGTGCACCAATCGTAGCACCGATATAACCGATCATGAAATTTTCATATCCCAAACGTTCTTTGATCAGATCAGCAACAAACTGTGCATCTTCCGGGCAGTCACCATGACTGATAAAGATGATATCATTTTTATCTTTCCAGTCACCGAGCTGTTTTTCCATGCAGTCGACCAGTCCGATCAGTGATTTTTTGCGGCCGCGCACTTTGCTTAACATGACAAGATGTCCTTCATCATCGACATGAAGTACCGGTTTTAAATTGATCATTGTACCGACGATGGCAGCTGTTTTAGAGAGACGCCCGCCGCGATGCAGATGAAAAAGATCGTCCACGGTAAAATTATGTACGAGATGGTATTTATTTTCTTCAATCCAGGCAGTAATCTCATCTAAACTTTTTCCGGCTTCCTTCAACTGAACTGCTTTATAGACTAAGAGCCCCTGACCTAATGTTGCGGCGAGTGAATCCACAACTACGATACGGCGGTCCGGATATTTTTCACATACGTCTGCTGCGGCGATCCTGCAGCTGTTAAAACTTCCGCTGAGACCGGAAGAAAATGCGATATGGAGAATATCCACATCATTTTCTTTCAGAATTGATTCATACAAAGCAGCAGCTTCTTCGGGATTTGCCTGTGAGGTAGTCGGCAGAGATCCGGCACGCATTTTATCATAAAACTCTTTGACCGGCATTGGATTTTCCCAGGTGTAGGATGTGCCTTCTAAGGTGTAAGGAAGGGACATCATGTATAAGTGATGTTTTTCAACATATTCTCGTGGTAAATCAGTGGTTGTATCAGTTACAATTACAAACTCTTTCATGAACTCCTCCAGATCATCATGTAAAAATTTTTTGGATAGTGTCAGTCAGATATTATCCAATGTTCATGCACAATTATAAAGGATACATGGTTAAAAGAAAAGAAAAAAATAAAATAAGGTCTTTACAAATATAATAAAATGAAGTAATATATGACTATCTTTTTATCGGGTTTGCGTGAAGCATCTGAGATCGTTCTATATATTGAGGAGATTGGAGCGGTTTTGAAACAGGATGAACAAAACAGCAGACATTTTTACGGTTGTATGAAAGACCGTATCGTTGGAGATCAGACAGGTATTTCCATCTTTTTTAAATCAGTAGTTATCATTTTATTTCACAGGACAATTTTTAGCAGCAGGAGTTATTGGAAGGATATTTTGCGCCTTTTTGGACGGAAGAAAACGGAGGCGGCATGTCTGTAAAAATAGCATTCTGGGGCATGGAAAAGTCATTTCATACGACAGAGATCATGATCGTAATGGCAGATCTTCTGGCAAAACGCAGACCGGGATATGATATTCTGGTACAGAAGAAGGATGGCTGGCAGTGTATCTTTTCCGGTGGAAAAGAAAGGATTTTATTTGCCGATTGTGGGTATGGAGGAGAGAAAAAGATACAAAACAGTTTAAAAAAAGCAGATATCATTGTGACCGGGATTTGTTCATATCCGATTGAATGGGAGGATATGATACGCAGGTTTGTAAGAGAGAAAAAACAGGTTTTTTATCTGATCGAGGGATATGTATTGTATGCAGACCAGATGAAATCGGAAATGGTTCACAGATATCGCATTGCACCGGAACAGATTGGGTATATCCCACAAAATGGTGAACTGGAATGGGTATCGGAGCAGGGAAAAATTGATCACTTTATAAGATCATGGAGAAGAAAGTCAGAAACGGAACGCAATGAGAGTTTTTTTGGAGAAATGCAGTCTAATCTGTTTCTTCTCATGAAGCAAATTGAAAAAAAAGAAAATGGAGGATTTAACTATGGAACAGGTAATGAAACACTACGGAAATGCGATTCTTGCAGTAATTGTATTATTGGCACTGGGAGGAATTCTTGTGGCAGCACTGTCATCGGACGGGTATGTTGCGACGGAATTTAAAAATGCGCTTACGGGTTTCTTTAATAGTATGAACGCCCTTCGTCCTTAGTGAAATATGTAAACAAATGAAAACAGAGTACTTTCCCACCGGGGAAAGTACTCGGAAAGAGAATCTGAAAAATGAGTGAAAAAATTATTTTTGAACCAACACCGGAGCAGTTTGGCATATTCTGGAAATATTTGTGCAGACCGGAGGTGACGGACGTGGATTATAACGGACAAAAATTATGGATCACAGATTTAAAACAGGGGAGATACTGTGTGCAGGAAGAGATACCGGAGACTTTTATCAGTACATTTACACACAGTATTTCGAATTGTATCAATAAACAATTTAATAATGCAAACAAAATATTAGAAGCGGATACGAAAGAACTGAGGATCAGTATCATTCATGAATCTGCGGCGATATCCGGAATCAGTATCTGTATCCGTAAATCCCCGTGTTTTGTAAGAAATACGTTGAAAAATCTGTTAGATCAGAAGTATTGTGAGCCAAAAGTTTTGCATTTGCTGTTAAATTGTGTACAGGCGAAGATGAATCTTGTATTTGGCGGGGAACCCGGGGCGGGCAAAACGGAATGTGCAAAATTTTTTATGCAGTTTATCAGAAAAGAAGAGCGTGTCATCACCATAGAAGATTCACTTGAAATTCATTATGCAAATATCAATCCCGGAGCAGATGCAGTGGAACTACGTGTGGGAAACGGATTCGATTATACAGATGCGATCAAGGCATCTCTGCGTCAGAATCCAAGCTGGCTGATGCTCTCGGAGGTTCGCTCTATGGAGGTGACGTCATTATTAGAGCAGTGGAGTACCGGCGTTCATGGGTTCACGACAATTCATCTTGACGATGTGAGAAAACTGCCGGACCGGATCTTAAATATGATGAACAATGTCAATGATGCACAGCGTATGGAGAACCGGATTTACCGTTATGTGAATGCGGCCGTTCTGATCCGTAAAATTGAATCTCCGGATGGAAGGGTAAGACGTTATATAGACCAGCTTTGTTTTTTTTCACGGGAAGAAGGAAAAAACAGGATCTATATGATTGTTGAAGATGGAGTGCCTGTATCAGAAAAAATGCCTCCGGATATCCAAAAAAGGTTCAGGGAAGCAGGGGTGGACGAGCCGTTTGCCTGCAGGCAGTTTGAAACGTATCTTGAGGAAGGAAGATAAAGGGGGAGGATGTATGATGAGGTGGCTGACTTTTTGGAATCCGAAAAACTTACAGAAAAAAGTGGATATGTACGGTTATCATTTTTCATGGAAAACCCATGCGGCAATGATCTTTATGGCCTTGGCAGGGGTGCTTGGTATTGGGGCATTGTTCCGTCTTGAGACGGCTGGTATTGTGATCGCTATGGCCGCAGTTGCAGCAATGTTTCCGGTTCTGGTGCTGGATATGTACCATAAGATGTATGAGCAGAAACGTTTTGCGGATGCGGCAGAATATATGGAGCAGATGCTCTATGCATTTCAGAAGACTGGAAAGATTTTAAGCGCATTAAAAGAAACCAGAGAAATATTTGAGGAAGGAAAGATGCGTTCTTGTATTGAGCAGGTGATTCTGAATTTGGAATATGGAGAAGTTTCACCCGGAAAAAACATTTTTGAAGAGGCATTAGAACCGGTTGAAAGTCAGTATCAGTGTTCTAAGATAAAAATGGTTCATGAACTTCTGATCAATGCCGAAGAACACGGAGGCGAGATGAATGAGTCTGTGCTGATTCTGTTAGAGGATATTGAATTATGGAAACGCAGAGGTTATCAGCTTCAGGCAGAAAAGAAAAAAAGTCATACGGACAATATTATTTCTGTGATCGTATCGGTTATTTTGTGTGCAACAGCATTATATGTGTTAAATTCCATGAAAGATCTTTTCGTGGTGAAAACGGATTTGAATATTTTTGAGGCAGGGATCATTCAGATTTCATCGCTTGTATTTCTTCTTTTTTTATTGTGGGTGTTTGTAAAAAGCTCAAGAAATCTGACAAGTGACTGGCTTGTCACAGAGGAAGCAGAGAAAGAACAGGGAATCACTTCAAGCTGTGAAATGGTGTATCATTACGATGAGAAAAGGGAAATAAGAAAAAGCATGTTATGGGCATTGCCTGCAGCTGTAGCTGCATTTGCCGCTGTTTTGACTGCAAAGTATCTGATTGCTGCGATTTTATTTCCGGTTACACTTTTTTTGACGATGCAGCATAAGATTGGATTTCAGATTGCAAAAAGGGATGTAACAGAGGCCATTTATCTGGCACTTCCGGGATGGTTTATGGAACTTGCGCTGTTATTGCAGAGTAATAATGTGCAGGTTTCTATCGAAAAGTCAAAAAACAGTGCACCTGCAGTGTTAAGATATGAGATTGGGCTTCTGGAAGATAGATTAAATAAAACGCCGGGAAAATTGAGTGCATATACAGATTTTTGCAAAGAATTTGATGTGCCGGAAGCTCAGAATTGTATGAAAATGCTTCATGCCGTTGCAGAGATGGGAACGGGGGATGCAGTAACCCAGATGAATCATCTAATCATGCATGTAAATGAAATGCAAAACCGGGCGGAAGAAATCCGAAATGGAAAAGCTGCATTTGGACAGAAAATGGTATTTTCTTACCCTGTCATAGCGGCAACTGTAAAACTTATGCTTGATATGACTGTCGGAATGACAATGATGTTTCAGATGCTTGGAAGTATGGGAGGTGCAATGTAATGAAGCAGATCATCGGCACATTTGGCATTTTGTTTATATTACTGGCAAATATTTTTGTATGTACAGGACTGATTGGCGCGAGTGGACAGGTTGCCGCTGCAAAAGAGTATAAAGCGCAGGTGGTTGCAGAACTGGAAAACAGTAATTTTAATCCAGCTGTTATTGAAGCCTGTAAAAGGAAGGCAGCGGAGGACGGATACGAACTGAAGATTTCGGAGTGTGTTTATGATGCATGGCAAAATATGAGAGCTGCACAGGTGTCACTAAAGTATCATTATCGCATACCGGTACTTGGAATTTCCGAAGAGAATCTTACATATGCGATCGCGAGGTGATGGATTTGAGTCTGATGATGATCGTGGAAAAATTTGGCGGGGCTTTTCTGGGTATTCTGGCTGGCAGTGCAGTGATACGGATGTTTTATGAAGTTTTAAATTATGTGTCTTCTTTTTAGATGACACAGGAAGGAGAATGATTGTGGAAGATATCATAGAGGAATTTGGAAGCGGATTTCTGGCACTTGCCATTACACTTTTTTTTATTGGTTTCTGGTCTGAAAATATGAGACAGGGTGGGGATGTTTATGAATTTGTGCGGCAGTTTCTAAATTGTATCTGCGGCAGTTAGGAGATGGATATGCATGAAGTGGTAAAAATATATGGAAAAACAATTCTTCAGGCGGCAGTCCTGGTGGGGATGCTGTGGCTTGTTTTTAAAGGGATCATAGATGAAAATGGAAATAAGGGAATTGTGGAGATTATATCCGGTCAGATGGAGCAGCAGACGGAAAATCCGGTAGATTTTGAAACTTATTGTGAGGAATCAAAAAAATTACCACCGTATTTTACGACGGTTATAACAGGGTATCTGATACCTGGAATATATCAGGCGACGGATGTAATAAAAGCGTGGGACTATGCAGGGAATGAATTGCAGGTACATCTTATGAAAGTCGTTTCGCCTGATGGGGCAATATTGGAGAATGAACTGGATTTTCAGATGCCGGGAGTATATCAAATAAATGTAATGGCAGCAGACCATGATAACAGAGTCAGATATGCAAAGGTAAGTCTGCCGGTAAACAGATGATAATGACAGGTAAAGGGTGGGAAAAGTGAAAAATATGATAACTATGATGATTGGAATCGTGATGGGGGTAATAACAATCCTTATAATATTAACAGTAACCGGGCGCATGAACTATGCGACAGAGTTAGAAAGCCATCTACCTTCAGTTGTGGAAGGCGCACTCTGTAATGCAAAGATTAAACAGGCATATCACGTGGCAGACAATAAGGAGTTTACTGCGGACGTGACAGAACAGCTTGCAAATGAGCTGGATGCAAAAACAGGCATTATAATGCGTATTATGGGAGCTGATAAAGAGAAGGGACTTTTTTCTGTGGAAATAGACAGAGAGTTTACGCATCCGGATGGGAAAAGTGGAACCGTAAAATGCAATCGGACAGTATTGTTAGACCAGTTGGAAAATGCAGTGGTACAGAAGTATTATGTTCAATTTTATAAAGATGCAGATACTGGTATCTGTTATAAGCGGTATTGTGTAATGGAAGGAGACACGATCACTGCGCCAGCAGTGCCGGTAGAAAAAGACAGGGAATTTGCTGGATGGCAGGATGAAAATGGATATGAGGCAGATTTTTTACAGCCGGTAGAACAGAACCGCAATTATTATGCTGTCTGGAAATAAGAGTTGTGTCAGGCAAAAAAAACAGCCGCACCAAAAGGGCGGCTGTAAAAAGTAACGATCAAAAGGGCATTTAGTTTATAAAGACTGTCTGGCAAGATTTTTATTTGCAGTGGAAAGCATCAGTTTGATACGGTTTAACTGGTTTACTTCACTTGCACCCGGATCGTAGTCAATAGCAACGATATTTGATTCTGGGAAACGGTGGCGTAGTTCTTTGATAACACCTTTTCCGACAACGTGGTTTGGCAGGCAGGCAAACGGCTGCGTGCAGACGATGTTCGGTGTACCACTGTGGATCAATTCCATCATTTCGCCGGTTAAGAACCAGCCTTCACCGGTCTGGTTACCTTCCGATACGATGTCTCTCGCATAATTTGCAAGATCATCGATATGGGCAGGCGGATCAAAATGTTTACTCTTTTCAAATTCGTCCCTGGCGGCACTTCTTAACCATTCGAAGAAATTGATGCCAAGTCGTCCAATGCGTTTGGACTTTTTGCTGAAACCGAGGTTGTCAGCCTTAAATCCGGTATTATAGAAGCAATAGAGCAGGAAGTCGGTCAGATCCGGCACAACAGCCTCTGCACCCTCAGATTCTAACAGTCCAACTAAATCATTGTTTGCAGCAGGATGGAATTTTACTAAAATCTCTCCGACAACGCCAACACGCGGTTTTTTTATATCCACACGGTCAAGGTTGTCAAAATCACGGATGATCTGGCGGCACATCTGCTTAAACTTACGGTGTGATAAGATCTTATCCTGTGTGATAAAGGAGATTACTTCTTTTTTCCATTTCTCATGCAGTGCATTTGCAGAGCCTTTTACTGCCTCATAAGGACGTGTGCGGTACAGGCAACGAAGGAAAATATCGCCAAACTCTAACGCGTACAGTCCGTGCTGGATCAGTGAAGGAGTCAGTTTAAATCCAGGATTGCCTTCAAGTCCGCTTAAGTTGATGGAGATGACCGGTACATTCGGATATCCTGCTTTTTCAAGTGCACGGCGGATGAAACCGATATAGTTGCTGGCACGACAGCCGCCGCCGGTCTGGGAGATCAGGATCGCAGTCTTATTCATGTCATAATTTCCCGACATGACAGCGCTCATAAGCTGGCCTACAACGATCAGTGACGGATAGCATGCATCATTATTTACATATTTTAATCCGACATCCACACAGGTACGGCTTGGAATATCCGGTACCACCAGATTATAACCGGCCGCACAGAATGCTGGCTCTAACAGTTCAAAGTGGATCGGTGACATCTGCGGACAGAGAATCGTGTAATTTTTACGCATTTCTTCCGTGAAGACAACTCTGTTATAGCTGGAAGGAACGATTGTACGTTTTGCCTGTTTCTTCTCACGAACACGGATGGCAGAGAGCAGGGAACGGATACGGATCCTTGCAGCACCTAAGTTGTTGACCTCATCGATCTTCAAACAGGTGTAGATCTTGCCTGATTTTGTAAGAATATCGTTGACTGCATCGGTGGTAACGGCGTCTAAGCCACAGCCGAAGGAGTTTAACTGAATCAGATCGAGATCATCCCTGGTTTTTACAAAGTTTGCAGCTGCATACAGACGGGAATGATACATCCACTGGTCCATAACGATCAGAGGCCGTTCCACCTGATGCAGATGGGAGACAGAGTCCTCAGTCAGTACAGCGATGCCATAGGAATTGATCAGTTCCGGGATACCGTGGTTGATCTCCGGGTCAACATGGTATGGACGTCCGGCTAAGACGATACCGCGTTTTCCGTTTTTTTCCATATAATCTAAGACTTCCTCACCTTTTTTCTGCATTTCCATGCGGACAACAGCAAGTTCTTTGTAACCTTCGGAAACGGCGTCACGGATCTCAGATTCCGGGATTGCAAATTCCGGTGCAGTAAAAGTTTTTACAAGCTGTGAGGATAAAGTTTCTTCACTGGTAAATGCCATGAATGGGTTATAAAAACGTACCTTGCCAGAAGTAATATCCTCCACATTGTTTTTAATATTTTCAGCGTAGGAAGTTACGATCGGGCAGTTGTAATGATTGTTGGAATCCGGGAATTCATTGCGTTCATAAGGGACACATGGGTAGAAAATAAAATCTACATTCTGATGGATCAGCCAGGTTACATGTCCATGTGCAAGTTTTGCCGGATAACATTCGGATTCACTCGGGATTGAGTCAATGCCAAGCTCGTAGATCTTTCTGGTTGACTGTGGGGACAGCACAACGGAAAATCCGAGTTTTTTGAAAAAGGCAGCCCAGAACGGGAAGTTCTCGTACATATTTAAAACTCTTGGGATACCTACTGTGCCGCGAGGGGCTTCTTCCGGTTTTAAGGAAGGGTAGTCAAATAAACGTTTATTCTTGTATTCAAATAAGTTTGGAATATTTTCTTTGTTTTTTACACCGCCGACACCGCGCTCACAGCGGTTTCCGGTGATATACTGGCGGTTTCCGGAGAAACGGTTGATCGTCAGCAGACAGTGGTTGGTACAGCCCTGACATCTTGCAAGTTTGGTATCAAAAGTTAAAGCATTGATATCTTCAATGGAGAGCATCGTTGTCTGATAACCTTCTTCGTGGCGTTCTCTTGCGATGAGTGCAGCACCGAAAGCACCCATGATACCTGCAATATCCGGGCGGACACATTCACAGCCGGAGATCTTTTCAAAGCTGCGGAGAACGGCATCATTGTAAAAAGTACCACCCTGTACTACGATATTTTTTCCGAGTTCGCTTGCATCGGAGAGCTTGATAACCTTAAATAACGCATTTTTTATGACAGAATAAGCGAGTCCGGCGGAAATATCTGCTACGGAAGCCCCCTCTTTCTGCGCCTGTTTTACCTTGGAGTTCATAAATACCGTACAGCGGGTTCCAAGGTCGATCGGGTTTTTGGCAAACAGAGCCTCTTTTGCAAAGTCCTGCACGGAATAGTTTAAGGATTTTGCAAATGTTTCGATGAAAGAACCGCAGCCGGAGGAGCAGGCTTCATTTAACTGTACGCTGTCTACGGTCTGGTTTTTGATCTTGATACATTTCATATCCTGACCACCGATGTCTAAGATACAGTCTACATCAGGATCGAAAAATGCCGCTGCATAATAGTGTGCTACGGTTTCTACCTCGCCGTCGTCTAACATCAGCGCTGCTTTTAAGAGCGCCTCGCCGTAACCGGTAGAGCAGGAATGTACGATATGTGCATTTGCCGGAAGTTTTTCATAGATCTCCTTGATGGAACGGATTGCAGTGGAAAGCGGGCTTCCGTTATTGCTGCTGTAAAATGAATACAGTAAAGAACCGTCTTCACCGACAAGGGCAATCTTTGTTGTGGTGGAACCGGCATCAATACCGAGATAACAGTTGCCCTCATATGTGGAAAGGCCGCCTGTCTTTACATTGTGTCCGTCGTGACGGGCACGGAAAGTATCATATTCTGCCTGATCTTTAAATAACGGATCAAGACGTGCCACCTCGAATTCCATATGTATATCAGAGTTTAATTTCTCAAGCATGGAAGAGAGAGTTGTGTTCTGTTCCGGCTTGCAGTTTAAGGCAGAACCGATTGCTGCGTAAAGGTGTGAGTTGTCCGGAGTGATCGCATGCTCGTCATCTAAGTTTAAGGTGCGGATAAATGCAGCCTTTAACTCCGATAAAAAGTGGAGCGGACCACCTAAGAATGCAACGTGGCCGCGGATCGGCTTACCGCAGGCAAGACCACTGATCGTCTGGTTTACCACCGCCTGGAAAATAGAGGCAGAGAGATCCTCTCTTGTGGCACCTTCGTTGATCAGAGGCTGGATGTCTGTTTTGGCAAAAACACCACAGCGGGCTGCAATCGGATAGATCGCCTTATAATTTTTCGCATATTCATTCAAACCGGAGGCATCTGTCTGAATCAGGGAAGCCATCTGGTCAATAAATGATCCGGTACCGCCTGCGCAGATACCGTTCATACGCTGTTCAACATTACCGCCTTCAAAGTAAATGATCTTTGCATCTTCACCGCCGAGTTCGATCGCAACGTCTGTCTGTGGAGCATAGTGCTGTAAAGCAGTAGATACAGAGATAACTTCCTGTACAAAAGGAACATCTAAGTGCTTTGCGAGTGTAAGTCCGCCGGAACCGGTGATCATTGGAGCAACCTTACGGTCACCGAGCTGATCGAATGCTTTCTGGATCAGAGAAGAAAGCGTTTCCCGTATGTTGGCAAAATGTCTTTCATAATCGGAAAAGAGCAGATTGTCATGCTCATCGAGCACAGCAACCTTTACGGTGGTAGAACCGATATCAATTCCAAGTTTGTGAAGCGTATTATTTTCCATAATTTCCTCCAGTCAGTAACTCCGGAAAATCCGGATAATATATAAATAAAGTGGCTGTTTCTTCCTATTAAAAAGAATACCGGGCAAAAGCCAAGCAAAGTACATTATACGACATGATTTTACAAAACACAATGTGCAAATCGGGGAAAAATATAAACTTTTTATGAATAAAATCCGCCCGGATTGACAAAGCACAGGCATACGGATATACTGAAAAAAGTAGTGTTTTCAAAGAAAGGTTAGGGTTTATCCGATGAACTGGTTAAATAAATTAGAACGAAAAATTGGCCGATATGCAGTTCCAAATCTGATCATCTGGCTGATAGGGGCATATACAATCGGCTTTGTATTCAGAAATGTATCGCCTGGTATATTAAACTATCTGACACTCAGTCCGTATCATATTTTACATGGGCAGATATGGAGATTAGTGACCTGGGTGTTTATGCCGACCGATTCAAATTTGATTTTCTTACTGATCATGGCATTGTTTTATTATCAGCTTGGCATGGCACTGGAACGTACCTGGGGAACTTTCCGGTTTAATGTATATATTTTCGGTGGAATGATATTTACCGTGATCGGGGCATTTGTGCTGTACGGTATTTATTATGCAATGAATGCCTCTGTAATTTCACAGATGCCTGCACTGGCAGCGCAGTTATCTTATTCGATTGCATCGGGATTTTCCACGAATTATATCAATATGTCCATTTTCCTTGCATTTGCAATCATGTATCCGGATATGCAGGTAATGCTTTACTTTATTATTCCGATCAAGATGAAATGGATGGCGATCGTATATGTGGTACTGACACTCTATGAGTTTGTAATTAGTGGTTGGGCGGACAGGATAGCCATTTTTATGTCACTGCTCAACTTTATCATTTTCTTCTTCTCAACGAGGAATTTCAAGCGCTATTCACCGCATGAAATACACAGGAGACAGCAGTTTAAGTCACAGATGCGTCAGCCAAGGCAGGGCTCTGGTATTACCAGGCACAAATGTGCCATCTGCGGCAGGACAGAGCTGGATGATCCGAATTTAGAGTTCCGTTTCTGTTCTAAATGTGACGGTAATTATGAATATTGTCAGGATCATCTGTTTACACATAAACATATTAAAAAAGGTTAAAAAGTATGACAGGCCGGATGGTATTTCAAAGCGAAATATCATCCGTTTTTTGAATGATGGCACAAAGAAGATTAGATTTTTGGCATGATTTGTTTCAGGTTCTGTCAGAATAAATACGAATAAAGGAGAAAATACAATGATACAGGATATATTTCCAATGCATCTTAGCAATGAATATCATAAAAAAGTACCGCAGGCGGGCAGTTTTCTTATGGTCTTTAAAGAAAACCGTATTCTGGCAAAAAATGATGGGCAGATGTGTTATCTGACATATAAAGAACTTTCTGAGATCTGTCGTGAGACCAGAAAGGAGATTCCTGCATGCGTTTATCTTTTTTCCATCGGGGAGGATGATTATTTTCTGACAGATTTCAGGGGAGAGATAGAGGTGTCTGGATTTGCATATTATAAAATGTTTGAAACACGTACCATGCAGCCGAAAGAACAGGTACTTGCAGCGGCAACAGCATGGCATTTATACGTCTGGTACCGTGATAATGTCTATTGCGGCAGATGCGGTCAGAAACTGGTACATAGTGATAAATTAAGAATGCTTTCCTGCCCGGAATGTGGCAATATGGTTTTCCCGAAAATCGCACCGGCTGTGATCGTAGGTGTGACAAACGGCAGAAAAATCCTTATGACCAAATATGCAAACCGTGAATACAAACGGTATGCGCTGATTGCAGGATTTACAGAGATTGGCGAAACTGCAGAGGAGACGGTAGTGCGGGAAGTAAAAGAAGAGGTTGGACTTTCCGTAAAAAATATCCGGTATTACAAGAGTCAGCCGTGGGGATTTGACAGTAATCTGCTTCTGGGATATTTTTGTGAACTGGATGCTGAGGGAGATGCGATAAGACTGGATGAGGAGGAACTTGCCTGCGCGGAGTGGGTTGATTTTGAGGATATACCGGATGATCCGGAGGGACTTAGCCTGACAAGGGAAATGATGCTTTGTTTCCGGGATATAATGAGCGCAAGAGAGTAAACATGCCCGCATGATTGACGAACGGTGAATTGGATCATGTGCTGGTTTTGCATGTGATATGATGAAGGAACAGTAACAACTGGTATAAAAAATCATACCAGATATCAAAAATGTCTTGACACCCCAATAAAACTACTGTATTATTACAGTAATACAAAAAAGAAAGATTTGCGGATGGAAAACTTAAGATTTCTTAATATTTGCTTAAGTGCCTTTTTTTGGCAGATAGATAATGATACAATCACCGTAAATCGAATAAAAAAAGGGAGTAATAAAAATGGGTGACAAGACAAAACCGAAAAAGGGAAAGAAAAAAGTAGTAATCATTGTACTTGTAGTTTTGATCATTGCAGCTGCAGTCATTGGAAATGCAGTGAAGAATATGACGAGCCAGGTGGCAACTGCGGTCAATACAGTAGAGGTGGAACCGGTACAGAAAAGAGATTTATCGGATACGATTTCTTTAAAAGGTACTGTATCAGGCATTACAAAGAATAATGCAACTTCGAAAGCATTAGCAGAGATTACAGCGGTTAATGTTCAGGTCGGAGATATTGTAAAAGAGGGTGACGTATTATGTACGTTAGATTCTTCTACGATCAAGGATCAGATTGCTGACCTTGAAAAAGATATGTCTGACACAAATGCGACGAACAGTATCAATTCCCAGCAGACAGCAGAAACTGTCAGCCGTGCACAGGAAGATCAGCAGACACAGCTTGCCGATGCACAGAAAACAATTGACGATGCGAAAGAAGCCTATCGGGTACAGAACATCATGTGGGATCAGAGTGAAGAAAAATCTGATGCAGAATTCCAGTCCTTAATAGCTGCACAGAAGGCAATCACAGATGCAGAGGAAGCTTATCAGAAAGTTCTTGAGACTACAAACCGTGCGATTGCGGATGCACAGCTTGCCGTAGAACTGGACAAATATAAAACAACAGATTCGACATCCAAAGATAAACTGACAGATTTAAAAGAACAGTTAGCAGATTGTAACATCACAGCACCTTGCGGCGGGGTTGTGACGGCGGTCAATGTTTCTGTCGGCGATGTCAATGCAGATTCTAAAACAGCACTTGTAACAATTGAGGATACCAGTTCTTTAAAAATGGTTGCAACTGTGGAAGAAGCCGATATTTTAAAAATCGAAGAGGGAATGAAAGCAACTGTAACAGCAGATGCAATGGGAGATAAGACCATCAGTGGTACCGTGACAAGGGTTGTCCGCGTGAAAGGTCAGTCGACAGGATCAGACGGACAGACAACGACCGGCGGTTATTCCGTGGAGATCTCTTTAGATAATAAAGAACTGCTTGTCGGTATGGAAGTAAAAGCAAAAGTTATGATCAGGGAAAAAGGTGAAGTGTTAGCTGTTCCATATGATCTGATCAAGACAGATGAAGATGGTAATTCTTATGTACTTATAGCACAGGCAAATGCAGATGGTTCTGCTACAGCAGTGAAAAAGAATATCACGGTTGGCGACGAAGTTGATTATTACACCGAAGTGACAGGTGGAGATCTGGCAGAGGGAGATAAACTGATCTATGATTATTCCGGAACTGTGACAGAAGGACAGCAGTTTACACCGGAACAGATGTATTCCGAACAGGATATGGGAACTGGCGCATCTGCGGATGATGGCTCAGATGCAGAAGGTATGAGCACAGATGCGGAGGGAAATGAGTAGTGAGTGAACCAGTAATCCGAATGGAAAATATCGTTAAGACATATTATTTGGGAAAACCAAATGAACTTGAAATATTACATGGGATCAATCTTACCGTAAACAAAGGGGAATTTGTCTCTATTGTTGGTGAATCCGGTTCCGGTAAGAGTACATTGATGAATATTATCGGAGTCCTCGACCGCCAGACACAGGGAGATTATTATCTGGAAGGTCAGGATGTTAACGGAATGTCAGATGAAGTGCGCAGTGCAATCCGGAACCGCAGGATCGGTTTTGTATTTCAGAACTTTAATCTTCTTCCGAGAGCGAATGCATTAAAAAATGTTATGGTTCCGTTATTATATGGAGAGAAACATTCCAAAAACGGAAAAGAACATGCCATGGAAATGCTTAAAATGGTGGGAATGGAAGAACGTGCGGATCACAGACCGAATGAGCTTTCCGGTGGACAGAAACAGCGTGTTGCAATTGCAAGGGCAATGATCAATGATCCGGCGATCATTCTTGCGGATGAGCCGACCGGAGCACTTGATTCTAAGACAGGTCATATGGTCATGGACTTATTCCATAAGCTTCATGAGGAGCAGGGAAAAACAATTGTTCTGATCACACACTCCCAGGAACTTGCGCAGGAGACAGAGCGTATCGTTACTCTGTTAGATGGACAGATCGTGGCAGATAATGGAGGTGAGCATTAATGTTTTGGGAAAATATCAAAGAGGCGGTCACGAGTATTTCCAGCAATAAGATGCGTTCCCTGTTAACAATGCTCGGAATCATCATCGGTATCAGCTCAGTGATCATTATCACAACGATCGGTGGTTCTATCCAGAGTACACTGACGGCAACCATGAATTCCCTTGGCGGAAATATGGTACAGGCGTATGTGGAAGCACGTTATCCGGAAAATGATGAGGACTGGGCCACCTGGGAACAACCGGAGATGACAGACAGTGATTATGTTACACAGGATATGATCGATGGATTGATCGAAAAATATCCGGAAGAAGTCACTGGTGTTGCAGCCCAGACATATCTTGGATCAGGAACTATTAAAGATGAAAAAGATTCCAGTAATTATGCAAATGTCAGTTTAGATGGTATTACGCCGGAATATTTAGAGTATATGAAACTGGAGATACATGCCGGAAGAAATCTGACAAAGGCGGATAATAATGGCAAAAAGAAAGTTTGTGTGATCGCAGATACGATGGCAGAGAGATATTTTAACGGAAAAGATCCCATTGGTGAAACCATTTCTGTTACAACATCTGACGGTGGAATCTATGATTTTGTTGTAGTTGGTGTTTATGTATATAATCAGGCATTATTTGGAAAAGTGGACACATCTATTCCGGAAAAAGATCGTAGTACGGATGTAATGATTCCGCTTCAGACCTGCTTTAAACTTCAGGGAGCTGACCATACAGGCTATGATTATTTTAATCTTATGATCGACCCGCTTGCGGATGTCAACCAGGCAACCGCTGATGTCTTATCATATTTTGATGAGTTATATGCGAATAATAAAAACTTCCATGTCAGTGCGTACAACATGGCATCCGACCTTGGCATGATCAATACGGTACTTAACGTGATCACGATTGCGGTTTCCGGTATTGCAGCAATTTCACTGATCGTTGGTGGTGTCGGTGTTATGAATATCATGCTGGTGTCTATCACAGAACGTACGAGAGAGATCGGTGTACGTATGGCGCTTGGCGCAAAAAGGCGTACGATCCGTATGCAGTTTGTTATAGAAGCGATCATGCTTTGTCTGATCGGAGGTATCATCGGTATCCTGATCGGTGTGGGAATCGGGGCACTGCTTGGAAAAGTGGCAGGATTTGTCATTCAGAATATGTACTCACAGTATGCGAATTACATTATTATGTCGGTACATCCTTCTGCGACAGCGATCATGCTTTCCCTGTTCTTCTCCATGTTAACCGGTGTATTCTTCGGATATTACCCGGCAAACAAGGCTTCAAAGATGGAAGTCATCGATGCATTGCGCTATGAGTAAGTACGGAGAAGAGAATCTGGGCGGAAAGTTTTAAATGAATACAGATAAATAGATAGAAAAGAAAAAGTACTGTATATGACAAAAAAGAAAAATGTCAGTATACGGTACTTTTTTTGTAACAGATTTTCCGGATCAATATTTCCGGGCATGGTACATGCGCCTTCCCACATAGAATACAAAAAGAAATATTGTAAAGTATAGCATTCATGCATGATTGCGATGCGTAGACGTTATGCAATATCAATAATCGGGATGGAAGGGAAAAACATGAACCATAACAAAAAGAAAATTTTAAAAGTGACGGCACTGTTTGTTTTTATGTTCTTTTTAGGCTGGGGCGCAGGTTCGCTGCAGAAACAGCAGATGAAAAAAACAGTGGAGACAGTGTCTGTCCAGAATCAGGCAGATAACTGGGGACTGGGCTTTGGAGCGGAGGGAACCCAGCCGACCGGCAATGTGACAGCGGATGAATTGAAACAATACAACGCATGGTATGTGGGGGATAAAAATAAAAAGACGATTTATCTGACATTTGACTGTGGATATGAGAACGGGAACACAGAGCCTATTTTGGATGCGTTAAAGAAACATAATGCAAAGGCAGCTTTTTTTGTCGTGGGGCATTTCCTTGAATCGGCACCGGATATCGTAAAGCGCATGACAGAGGAAGGGCATGCCGTTGGCAATCATACCTATCATCACCCGGATATGTCATCCATATCGGATCTGGCTTCATTCCAGAAGGAGATTGATGATGTCGCATCGTTATACCAGTCGATCACGGGAAAAGAAATGATCAAATATTACCGCCCGCCACAGGGAAAATACAGTACGGAAAATCTGAAGATGGCAAAAGAACTCGGATACAATACATTTTTCTGGAGCCTTGCCTATGTGGACTGGAATGTCGATAACCAGCCGACAAAGGATGAGGCATTTGATAAGCTGCTGACAAGGATACATCCGGGCGCGATCGTTTTACTGCACAGCACCTCAAAGACGAATGGGGAGATCTTAGATGAACTTCTGACCAAATGGGAGGAGATGGGATATACATTTGCCTCCCTTTCAGAGCTGATCGCAGAATCCTGATGAGATGAACATCAACATGATTAGAGAAAAATACAAAAGATCCGGTGGATAAGACTTGTCTGACAGCGGATGGAAAGGTATAATAAAGACAAAGCATCATCAGTGGAAAAGCATTTTTAAAGCGTGGAAAACTTGTTGTGTGATAAGCTGGAGACAGAAAAAATAAGGTTTTATACATGTGGGAATAAGGATTAACATGAATAGAAAAAAATTTGTAACACGAATCAGAACGGTGATTTTCTGCAGTCTGTTATGTTTGTTGCTGAGAGTGGACTACAGAGTTTTTGCTTATGAGAGCGTGACTGACATGGAAACGCCAACGGGGCTGCCCGTATTTGAGGAAGAGGCGGAAGCGGCAGATGAGGAAGATTATGAATGCATAGAGGAAGATGAAGCTGCACAGCAGTCGCTGTTTCGAATGGCAGACATATCAGCAGATGACTGGGGAAAATATGGAAGTTATTACTTTTACAATCAGTTATCGGCTGAAGAAAGAGAATACTGGGATTCGCTGGATACTGTCTGTGAAAAGTATCTGACAACAGAAACAGATGCAGCAATGGCTAATTCTGGTGCATACAGGATGAAAGCCATTTCGGGAAGTGATCTTACGAAGGAACAGCAGAAAAATGTGCTGCTGATGTTCCGGTATTCCAACCCACAATATTATTTTTTAAATCCGACAGTTTATACAATTAAGTATTCAAATGGTAAGGTTTCTGTGATATTCGGCATTTATCCTGCGTTTGGAAAAGGTACAGACCGGATGGAAGAGACGGAAAAAGTAAAAGAACAGGCTGATATCTGGCAGAAACAGATTGATACATGCAGTACAGATTTTGAAAAAGTTCAGAAGATACACGATCTGATCTGTGAGAAAGTGTATTATAATCAGGCTCTTGTAAATAATAATTTTTCAACGGAGAGTACAGAATACTCACAATCAGTGTACAGTGTTTTTTGTATGGATAAGACGGTCTGCGCCGGATATGCCCAGTCATTTGCGATGATGTGCAACAGTTCCGGGATCGATGCGGTGTCGGTGACAAGTTCCAATCACGAATGGAATAAAGTAAAAATATGCAGTGCATGGTATAATGTGGACTGTACATGGGATGACCAGAGCAATGGTTTTTATTATAGTTATTTTGTCAGGAGTGATGAATTTTATGATACATACAGCAGCTGGTCTAAATCATGTCATACAGAAGAAACTTACTGGGATGGGTATTTGCCGGTGTGTACATTAGACAGTGGAGCTACAATGACGGATCCGGGGGAGCTCCCGATAGAGGGTCATACAGCAGTCACGGATGCAGCAGTGGCGGCAGCCTGTGAGACAACCGGCCTTACGGAGGGAAGTCATTGCAGTGTCTGTGGAAAGGTGCTGACAGAACAGACCGTTGTTCCGGCTACAGGCCATACAGCAGTCACGGATGCAGCAATAGCAGCAACCTGTGCGACAACCGGTCTTACGGAGGGAAGTCACTGCAGTGTCTGTGAAAAAGTGCTGACAGAACAGACTGTTGTTCCGGCTACAGGTCGTCACACCCCAGCCGCCGATGCAGTAGTAACGGCAGCCTGTGAGACAACTGGTCTTACGGAGGGAAGTCATTGCAGTGTTTGTGGAAAGGTACTGACAGAACAGACTGTTGTTCCGGCTACAGGCCATACAGCAGTCACGGATGCAGCAGCAGCGGCAGCCTGTGAGACAACCGGTCTTACGGAGGGAAGTCACTGCAGTGTCTGCGGAAAGGTGCTGACAGAACAGACCGTGATTCCTGCAGCCGGTCATAAGTGGAGTGAGTACAGAGAGAGCGGAAAAGTGAAACGGAAATGCAGCGTCTGTGGAAAGACGGAAACGGTACGGACCCTTCCGAAAGTAAAGACGGTTCAGCTCTCAAAGACTTCCTACACTTATGACGGTAAGTCCCATATGCCGGCGGTAAAAGTGACAAACAGTGCTGGAAAGAAGTTAAAAGAGGGAACGGATTATAAAATAAAGAAGCCGTCCGGGCGGAAAAATGCCGGTATCTATACGGTTACGATTGAAATGAAAGGTGATTACACTGGAAAATACCAGAAGACATTCCAGATCATACCGAAAGGAACCACTATTTCCGGTGTAAAGGCAAAGAAAAAAGCATTTTCGGTGTCCTGGAAGAAGCAGGCAAAACAGACAAGCGGTTACCAGATCCAATATGCAGTGGATGCGAAATTCAAAAAGTCGGTTGTGACAAAGAATGTCAATAATACCAAAAAGGTAAAATTGGATGTCACAAAATTAAAAGCAAAAAAGAAATATTACATACGCGTCCGCACCTATAAGACTGTAAAAGTGAATGGAAAATCCAAAAAGATCTATTCGGGCTGGTCTAAGGTAAAAGCAGTCACTACAAAGAAATAGTAAAGATATACCGATCCATTTACAAAATCCGTTACTGGAACGAGGTACGAGTGAACAGCAACAAATAAAAAACAGGAGAAAGAGAAAATGGCAGACAACAGTTTAAAAATCAGTTACAAGATATATTTAGAGGCGGAGGATATTTCGCAGTCACGGATTTCTTCCACGGCATCTTATGTAAGCAATCTGTTTAAGAATTGCACCAATTCCTATTTACAGAAAGCGGAAGTGGACAATGAGAGTGACATGGATGATTTTACGCTTCGTCTGTATATTGACGAAAAGGTAGAGGAAGAAGAGTGCAGTTCACCGGAATGTGCAGAAGGTTTTCTGGAAAATATCGCAGAATTTTTAGATGCGGTTGCAGCAGCACATTCCTATCTGGATATGGAGGGAAGTTTTTCCATTTCCTATCATGGAGTAGAGGATACATTCCGGTTCCGTTCTGAGGCAGGAAGCGATCTATGCGATATTGAATAAAAACCGAAATAAGAAGGATATAAAAATACCGGCTTGCAAAATCAGATAAAATCTGAGGCTGCAGGCCGGTATTTTTTTCTATTGTTTGTCTGATTCATCCGGTGGAAAGTCCGGTTTTTTTATGTAAACTTTCTCAATCCGGTTTTTGTCCATCTGTTCGACGCGGAGAAGCACATTGTCATCTGTGATGATGATCTCATTTTTTTCCGGCAGATGATCTAAGAGACCGAGCAGATATCCGCCGATCGTATCATAATCTTCGGAACTGAAATTAAGATCTAACTCATCGCAGAGATCCTGCAGGTTGGTGGAACCGGAAACGATAAATTCGCGGTCATTAAGCGGCAGGATCGGATCTTCTTCATCCGTGTCGTATTCATCACGGATCTCACCCACAATCTCCTCTAAGAGGTCTTCAAGCGTGATAAGACCGGCAGTTGCACCGTATTCGTCAAGTACGATTGCAAGGGAGATAGACGACTTACGCATCTCCATAAAAAGTTCTGCGGTATTTTTGTGCTCAAAAGTAAAATAAGGTTCACGCATGATATCCCGCACGGAAAAATGCTCCTTGTCCTTGCAGAGGAGAAGATCTTTCATGTTCAGGATACCGATGACGTTATCGGTCGTATCCTCATAGACAGGAAGTCTGGTAAATTTGTCTTCCTGAAAAATATTGATCAGTTCGTCATAAGTATTATTTACATTTGCAAAAGTCATATCAGGTCTTGGAACCATAACTTCCTTTGCCTGCGCATCACCAAAATCAAACAGATTGTTGATCATCTCATGTTCTTCTGATTCGATGACACCGTTTTCTTTGCTGACATCCACGATGGTACGGAGTTCTTCCTCTGTCATCTGATTGTTGTTTGCCTTTGGATCCACATGCAGTAAAAATAAAAAGCCCATGGAAAACTGATTTACCAGAAAAATCACAGGAGTCAGTATTTTCATAAGAAAACCGATGATACCGGAATAGGCGATCGAAATCTGATCCGCATAAAGTGTCGCAAAAGTTTTTGGAGAAATCTCACCAAAGACGAGGATCAGAAATGTAAGGATACCGGTTGCAATACCTGCGCCGACGCTGCCCCAGAGCTTGATTGCAAGCGTGGTTGCCAGTGAGGAGGCGGAGAGATTGACGATGTTGTTGCCGATTAAGATCGCGCTGAGCATCTTGTGGGAGTCGTCTGTAATACGAAGTACCCGTTCGGCACGTTTATTTCCGTCATCTGCGAGTGTACGCATCCGGATTTTATTTACGGTCGTAAGAGCTGTCTCTGCGGATGAAAAAAAAGCAGAGAGAATCAATAAAATAATTAGAAAAATAATCTGTGATATGGCACTTGCGTCCACGAAATTTCACCTCATTAGAATATAAAATTTTCCGGCACTATAGCAAAAATAGCGCCGGAATGTTTAAAATTTACCATATATTATATCGGAAAGAGCATTATTCGTCAATACTGTAATTCGGAGCCTCTTTGGTGATGTGAATGTCATGTGGATGACTCTCACGGAGAGCTGCTGCGGAGATCTTAACAAATTTGCTCTTCTCTTTTAAGTCCTCGATGGTCGGGCAGCCACAGTAACCCATACCGGAACGGATACCGCCGACTAACTGGAATACAGTGTCTTCCACGGAACCTTTGTATGCAACACGTCCTTCAACGCCTTCCGGAACCAGTTTCTTCGCACCTTCCTGGAAGTAACGGTCTTTACTGCCGTTTTCCATGGCTGCAAGAGATCCCATACCGCGGTATACTTTGTATTTTCTTCCCTGATACAGTTCAAAAGTACCCGGAGCTTCGTCACATCCTGCAAACATGCTGCCCATCATACATACATTGGCACCGGCAGCGAGAGCTTTTGTCATGTCTCCGGAATATTTGATACCACCATCTGCAATGATCGGAACACCGAACTCTTTGGCAGCGTTGTAGCAGTCCATGATAGCGGAAACCTGAGGAACACCGATACCTGCAACGATACGGGTGGTACAGATAGAACCAGGTCCGATACCGACTTTGACTGCGTCAGCACCTGCTTTGATCAGATCGCGTGTTGCATCACCGGTAGCAACGTTTCCTGCGATGACCTGCAGATCCGGGTAGGCAGCTTTGATCTTTTTGACTGCCTCTAAGATATTTTTGGAATGTCCGTGTGCGGAATCGACAACGATCACATCCACGTGCGCTTTTACCAAAGCTTCTACACGTTCCATCATGTTTCCTGTGATACCGACACCGGCACCGCAGAGCAGACGGCCTAACTCGTCTTTGGCAGAGAGCGGATATTTGATCTGTTTTTCAATATCTTTGATCGTGATCAGTCCTTTTAAGTGGAAATCCTTATCTACGATCGGAAGTTTTTCTTTTCTTGCTTTTGCGAGGATCTTTTTTGCTTCCTCTAAAGTGATGCCCTCCGGAGCTGTGATCAGATTCTCGGAAGTCATGCTTTCACTGATCTTTTTGGTAAAATCTGTCTCGAATTTTAAATCACGGTTTGTGATGATACCGACTAATTTGCCACCTTCGCAGATCGGCACACCAGAAATGCGGAATTTGCGCATCAGATCTTCGGCATCCTGTAATGTATGATCCGGGGAAAGGTAAAATGGATCCGTGATAACGCCATTTTCAGAACGCTTTACCTTATCTACCTCATCGGCCTGTGCCTGGATCGACATGTTTTTGTGGATAATACCGATACCGCCCTGTCTTGCCATTGCAATGGCCATTCTGTGTTCTGTAACGGTATCCATGGCAGCGCTCATCATAGGAATATTTAAAACGACCTTTTTGGTAAGATGCGTTGTCAGATCAATCATGTTTGGTGTAACTTCTGAATACTGTGGAACTAATAACACATCATCAAAAGTAATACCTTCACCAATAATTGTTCCCATTTTATTTTCCTCACTTTCTTCTTGAATTGTATGAAAAAGATATATTAGTTTCTGTATCATAGCAAAAAAAAAATACTCTGTCAATGAAATATAAGTGTGAATTTATAAAAAATAGATATATATTAGAAATAATAATAAAACGTGCGAAAAAACCTTATAGAAATTATGATTCACAAATGATTTGATGTGTGATATGATGGCTTTAGGCGACGGAGCCAGAGCAGGGGCATACGTCGCCCATTTTTTACCTAAATAAAAGAGAACATCACAGATAAAATGCGTTATTCTGTGAAAAAAGAAGAGAAGAAAAAGGGGGAAAATTATGGAGTTTCGTCCCTGTATCGACATCCATAACGGAAAAGTTAAACAGATCGTTGGTGGAAGTTTAAAGGATGCCGGAGACCAGGCAGCGGAGAATTTTGTGGCGGAGCAGGATGCCGCTTATTTTGCAAAGCTGTATCAGAAAGAAGGAATCAAAGGAGGGCATATTATTCTTTTGAATCCGGTGAGCAGTGAGTATTACAAAGCGACGCGTGAACAGGCAGAACATGCACTGCGGGCATATCCCGGCGGACTTCAGATCGGTGGTGGAGTTACAGCGGAAAATGCAAAAGAGTTTCTGGATGCCGGAGCGAGTCATGTGATCGTTACTTCGTATGTGTTCCGGGATGGAAAGATCAATTATGATAATTTAAAACGCTTAAAAGCTGCAGTGGGACGGGAGCATTTAGTGCTTGATTTAAGCTGCAGAAAAAAAGAAGATACCTATTATATAGTGACAGACCGCTGGCAGAAGTTTACAGATGAAGAAGTCAGCATCCGGTTGTTAGACGAGCTTTCCACTTATTGTGATGAATTTCTGATCCATGCAGTGGATGTCGAAGGAAAAGCAAAAGGGATTGAAAAGGAACTGGTAAAGATGCTCGGCGAATGGGGAAAGATACCGGTCACTTATGCCGGGGGCGTTGGCAGTTTTGAAGACCTTTTGGAACTGAAGAAACTGGGGAATAACAGATTGAACGTGACCATTGGAAGCGCACTCGATTTATTTGGAGGGCCGATGGCTTACGATAAAGTGTTGCAGTATATGAAGAAGGAGTGATTTTTGATGAGCAGGTATACGAAACAGGATATTTTTAATATGGTAGAAGAGGAGGATGTGGAATTTATCCGTCTGCAGTTTACGGATATGTTTGGAACTTTAAAAAATGTGGCAATCACATCCAGTCAGTTAGAAAAGGCATTGAATGATGAATGCATGTTTGATGGTTCGTCCATCGAGGGATTCGTCCGGATCGAGGAGTCGGATATGTATCTGTATCCGGATCCTGATACGTTCGTGATTTTCCCATGGCGTCCGCAGCAGGGAAAGGTTGCAAGGATCATCTGTGATGTTTATACATCGGACAGAAAACCTTTTGAGGGTGATCCGCGTTATATCTTAAAGAAGGCAGTGGAAGATGCAACGCAGATGGGATATCGTTTTGATGTCGGACCGGAATGTGAATTTTTCCTGTTTAATCAGGATGAGGATGGGCAGCCGACCACGATCAGCACGGAGCGTGCCGGATATTTTGATCTTGGACCGATCGATCTCGGTGAAAATGCAAGACGTGATATGGTGCTGACGTTAGAGGATATGGGATATGAGATTGAAGCTTCCCATCACGAGGTTGCACCGGCGCAGCATGAGATTGATTTCCGTTATGATGAGGCGGTCAAAACAGCAGACAATATCATGACATTTAAACTGGCTGTCAAAACGATCGCAAAACGACATGGAATGTTTGCAAGTTTTATGCCAAAGCCGAAATTTGGAATCAACGGTTCCGGTATGCATGTGAACATGTCACTCTGCAAGGACGGAAAAAATATTTTTGACGATCCGGACGGCGAGTTAGGACTCAGCAAAGAAGCATACTGGTTTATCGGCGGTCTGATGAAACATATGAAAGGAATGGCGGCGATTACCAATCCGCTTGTCAATTCCTATAAGCGTCTGGTTCCGGGATATGAGGCACCAATTTATATTGCATGGTCTGTGACAAACCGCAGCCCACTCATCCGTATTCCGGTTACAAGAGGCGAGGGTACAAGGGTGGAACTCAGATGTCCGGATTCCGCAGCCAATCCGTATCTGACACTTGCGGTGTGCTTACAGGCAGGACTTGATGGTATCCGGAATCAGATTGAGCCGCCGGCAGCAGTGACGGAAAATGTTTTTGAGATGCGTATGTCACAGAAAAATAAACTCGGTATCGAGGAACTTCCGGCGGACCTTGGAGAGGCACTTGCAGAATTTGAAAAAGACGAATATTTACAGAACGTGCTGGGCAGACACGCGACGGAAAAATATATTGAGGCCAAAAAATCGGAATGGGCAGATTATCGTGCGCAGGTTTCCGATTGGGAGATCAATAATTACCTGTATAAAATCTGATATAGGAATGAAGGGGAAAAGATTTGACAAACATCATCGTTGCATTTCCGAAACAGGATACTGCGCGTAATATCAAAAAGATCCTGATGCAGAACGGACATCATGTGGATGCCGTCTGCACGACAGGCGCCCAGGCTTTGCAGAATGCAAATGAACTGGACGGCGGGATCATGGTGTGTGGTTACCGTTTTGTGGATATGATGTATACGGAATTACATGAATATCTCCCCGCTCAGTTTGAAATGCTGCTCGTGGCATCACCGGGAAACTGTGGCGAGCGTGATGTGGAAAATCTGGTCTGTTTATCGACACCGCTAAAGATCAATGAACTGCTCCAGACTGTTGAAATGATGGAATACACGATCACGCGCAGGCGGAAAAAGGCAAGACAAAAACCGAAGGAGCGGTCGGAGGAAGAGATGAATCTGATCAGTGAAGCAAAAGCACTCCTGATGGAACGTAACAACCTGACAGAGGAGGAAGCTCACCGCTATATGCAAAAGAGAAGTATGGATAACGGGACGGGACTGACAGAGACTGCCCAGATGATACTTAGTTTACTTACATAAGAATAACAAAAAATGCCGACCAGGAATGGACGGCATTTTATAATTCATAGGATTCATAGGAAATTGCGTCCTATGAATTATAAAGTATTAGTGTTGATAAAACATTTCAAGAGAATCCATCCTTGCGCTCATATTTGTAAAAAGGGCATCCACAAGAGTTACGGCAGCCATGGACTCCACAACGACCACGGCGCGTGGAACGATGATCGGATCATGGCGTCCTTTGATGCTCACATCAATTTCTTCCCCATCTTTATTGACAGTCTGCTGGGGGGCAGCGATGGACGGAGTAGGTTTGATCGCGGCGCGCAGGATAATGTCACTTCCGTCGCTCATTCCGCCTAAAATACCCCCGGCATGGTTGGTTGTTTTGACCGGTCTGCCGTCAGCACCGATGCGGAAGGCATCGTTATTATTTTTTCCTGTTGCTTTCGCAACGTCAAATCCGTCACCAATCTCAAAACCTTTTACTGCACCGATCGACATGACTGCTTTGGCGAGATTTGCATTTAACTTTTCAAAGACAGGATCGCCAAGTCCGGCGGGAACACCCTGTATGATACATTCCACAACACCACCGGAGGAATTCTGTTCGGCAATGCAGGCATTTAAGTAATTTTCTGCGTTTTCCGCAGCGTCGGCATCCGGCATGTAGAGCGGATTTTCATTGATCTGTGCGGCATCAAAATTCTGTGATGAAATACTGATTGGTCCGATGGAACGGGTATAGGTCAAAAATGTGATGCCGAGCTGGTTTAATATTTTGACAGCGATCGCACCGGTTGCCACACGTCCGATCGTCTCGCGCCCGGAGGAACGTCCGCCGCCGCGGTAATCGCGGAAACCGTATTTCTGGTCGAAAGTATAGTCCGCATGTCCCGGACGATAATAGGATGCAATCTCACTGTAATCTTTGGATTTCTGGTTCTGATTGTACACGACAAGAGAGATCGGTGTACCGGTCGTTTTTCCCTCAAACACACCGGATAAAATTTCAACAACATCATCTTCCTTGCGAGGTGTGGTAAACTTTGACTGCCCCGGTTTCCTGCGGTTTAAAAACTTCTGGATATCATTTTCATCAAGAGGCAGTCCGGCAGGACATCCATCCACCACAACGCCGAGTCCCTTCCCGTGGGATTCGCCCCATGTTGTAATTTTAAAAATTGTACCGAATGATGAACCAGCCATGAAATATTCCTCCTGAAAATATGTATTGTTTCATTATTTTATTATTACACTACTTACTTATAAGATTAAAGGTGTACTGAAGTATAGTGAATGGTAAATTGCACCTTTTGATATCTTAATCATTATAAAAGATTTCTCTTTTCGTGACAACAGGAATATGTTAAAATGGGAAAAGTGCTTAAGGGCAGGAAAACTGATAACAGGGATGAATATATATGAAGGAACAATATGAAGTAAAAAGACCAGACGGACCGGTCGACTGGGCGGTGGAGGTGCCGGGATCTAAGAGCATGACAAACCGTGCGCTTTTGATGGCAGCTTTATCGGAAGGTGAAGTAAAGTTAGAGGGCGTGTTGTTTTCTGACGATTCGAGGCATTTTTTGGAGAGTCTGGTGTCGTTGGGATTTACGGTAGATATCAATGAAGAGGAAAAGACGGTTATCGTTTTGGGCTGTGGCGGAAATATTCCAAAGAAACAGGCAGTGATCAATGTTGGAAGTGCCGGGACAGCGGCACGTTTCTTGACGGCAATGCTTGGTTTTTCCGATGGGGAATATACGATCGAAGCTTCAGAGCAGATGAAAAAAAGACCGATGCAGGAATTATTTTCACTGCTCACCGGAGTTGGTGCGAATATCACTTATCTGGAAACAGAAGGGCATCTGCCGGTGAAGATTTGTGGACGGAGAAATCCAAAAGCCGGCGCAGATCAGTCAAAGGCAGATGGAAACCCACTGCAGTTGTCACTTGACATCAGCAAGAGCACTCAGTTTTTAAGTGCACTTTTGCTTATCTCACCGATGATACCGCAGGGATTAGACATCCACATCACAAGTGAGAAAACAGACGGTTCCTATATCCGCATCACAAGAAAAATGTTAGCGGACGCGGGTGTGGAAGTAAAATATGACGGAAAAAATTATCGGATCGATCCGAAAGCCGCCTATCAGAAAAAACATTATCAGATCGAACCGGATGTTTCGGCAGCGTGTTATTTTTATGCGGCAGCTGCGATCACAGGTGGCAGGGCACTTGTAAAACATGTGCATAAGGACAACAGCCAGGGCGATATGAAATTTCTGGATGTGCTTGCGCGGATGGGCTGTACCGTCACAGAAAAAGCAGACGGGATTGAAGTGACCGGACCGGCTGAAGATACCTTAAAAGGAATCGAGATCGATATGAACGATTTTTCAGATCAGGCGCTGACGCTTGCTGCAATCGCACCGTTCTGCAATTCCGACGTGCATATCACCCACATCGGACATATCCGCGGACAGGAATGTGACCGTCTCCATGCCATGTCAGAGGAACTGACCAAACGTGGAATCACATGTACCGAAGAGCTGGATGCCATCACAATAAAACCAGGCACTCCGTCCCCCGGTATTGTGTCAACCTATGAAGACCACCGCGTCGCCATGTCATTTGCCCTCCTAGGTTTGAAAGTGGATGGAATCGTGATAGACAACCCATCCTGCTGCCGTAAAACCTTCGAGAACTACTTTGATTTATTGGATCAATTATCCGGCAAAGACAGATGATATTTTCATACATGTAAAAACAGCCAAAGCGAAGCTCTCCAAAACAGTAAATTCGCATGGAAAGCTTTCCATGCGCTCATAGCCTTTACCAGAGTTTCGCTCCCATTTCATATAAAGGAAAAAGGAGATTATAAACAATGTACGAACTACTAAAACAGGAAGGCCGTGCCAAACGCGGCATCCTTCACACCGTCCACGGTGATATACAAACCCCGGTATTCATGAATGTCGGCACTGTTGCTGCCATCAAAGGAGCTGTATCCACCGAGGACTTAGAGCAGATCAAATGTCAGGTAGAACTGTCAAACACCTACCACCTGCACGTCCGCACTGGAGACAAGCTGATCCGCGAAGTTGGCGGACTTCACAAATTCATGTCCTGGAACCGTCCGATTCTTACGGATTCCGGCGGATTTCAGGTATTTTCCCTTGCCGGGCT
Organism: uncultured Roseburia sp.; assembly: GCA_934317215.1. Lineage (GTDB taxonomy): Bacteria > Bacillota > Clostridia > Lachnospirales > Lachnospiraceae > Roseburia. Next base: position 3,893 of record CAKREH010000034.1, on the reverse strand, counting down.
GCGCAAGATCAAGGAGGAGGGAGTTTATTTCCATTCCCACATTGACGGTGCAAAAATTTTCATGGGACCGGAAGAGAGCATGCAGATCCAATCGAACCTTGGTTCTACGATCGCAATGGCGTTTGATGAATGTGCTCCCGCACTTGCAGACAGAAGTTATGTGGAGGCTTCCGTGGCGCGTACAACCAGATGGTTAGAGCGCTGTAAAACAAAAATGCAGCAGCTAAACTCCGAGGAGGGAACGGTCAACTGTCATCAGATGTTATTTGGAATCAATCAGGGCGCTATCTATTCGGATATCCGTATCGATCATGCAAAACGTATCGCTGAGCTGGATTTAGACGGATATGCAGTCGGCGGACTTGCAGTCGGTGAAACACATGAGGAGATGTACCATATTTTAGACGAGACAGTCCCTTATCTGCCGCTTCACAAACCGACCTATCTGATGGGCGTCGGTACTCCGGCAAATATCTTAGAAGGCGTAGAGCGCGGCGTTGATTTCTTTGACTGCGTATATCCGACCAGAAACGGACGTCACGGTCATGTATACACCAATCAGGGAAAGATCAATCTTTTTAATCAGAAATATGAAAAAGACATGCGCCCGATCGAGGAAGGCTGCGGCTGTCCGACCTGCCGCCGTTACAGCAGGGCATATGTGCGCCACCTGTTAAAAGCAAAAGAAATGCTTGGTATGAGACTCTGCGTGCTCCACAATCTGTATTTTTACAATACAATGATGGAAGAGATCCGCGATGCCATCGATGAAGGCAGATTCCATTCTTATAAGGAAGAAAAGCTGTACGGTATGGGACAGATCAACCGCGAGAAAGAAAAACAGAATGGCTAAAAATAAATTAATCATAAAATTTGGCAAAGTGCTTGTCTAAAAAGCCTATTTTGTGTATTATGTATTGTAATGTCTATTAAATTTAGGAGGAACTGAGAAGATGTCAATTTTAGCATCCACTTCATCCGCATCTACAGCAGCAGGCTGGGGCGGTATGATTATCTGGTTAGTAGTTTTATTTGGTTTCATGTACTTTTTCATGATCCGTCCGCAGCAGAAAGAAGCAAAGAAGAAAAATGCAATGCTGTCAGAGCTTGCAGTCGGTGATACCGTACTGACAACAAGCGGATTTTACGGTACTGTGATCGATATCGCAGATGATACCGTGATCGTTGAGTTCGGTAATAACAAGAACTGCCGTATCCCGATGCAGAAAGCTGCAATCTCCGCAGTGGAGAAACCGGAAGAAGCAATGGAGAAATAAGTGTAGTACCAGAAAGCCTGTTATGTGTGGATGAGAAAACATAACAGGTTTTTCTTTATAGGAGTAGAATATTTATGGAATTTATATTCTGCTGCCTGACAGAAAAGTTTTAGAGGGGCAGAAGATGAAATTAAATACGGTAGGGATTGCATTGTCGTATTATCGGGAGAAGTATGGATTGTCCATGACACAGGTTTGTGAAGGAATTTGTTCACCAGCAACGATGTTCCGGATTGAAGAGGGATATCGTGAGGTGGATTCATTAGTCAGTGCGACATTGTTGTCAAGAATAGGAAAGCAGGTTCTTGAATTTGAATTGTTATTGAATGAGAAAGATTACAACTTGTTCCGGTTACGAAAAGATATCCATCGGAATTTAGAAGAGAAAAATCTGGATACAGCGGAGAAACTGTTACAGAGTTATCAAAGTGTAATGCCAAAAAAACAAGTGCTTCATGAACAATATTATCTCTGGGGAAAGGCAGAACTGTTACAGAAACGTGGTGCATCAAAAGAAGAAATCAAGGCTGTATTAAATGAGGCGATACTTTTGACAAAACCTTTTTTTGGAAAGAGGAAAAATACTTCTGATTTATACAGTGAAATGGAGATAAAACTTTTTTTGGGGCTGATTCAGTTTTCGGAAGATATTTCATGGAAAGAGGCAGAATTGAAAAAAATGCTGCTTTTTACAAGAAAGTATGATTCGAAAAAAATCAAGGAACAGGCTGAAATGTCCATTCTGAAAGAACTTGCCAGCATACAGGAAGAAAAAGGAGATGCACAAAAGGAACTGGAATACATTGAACAGGCGTTAACACTTGTAAAAGAAAGCAGAACGATGCGTGGACTGGCAGAATTGCATTTTAAGAAGGCAGGACTGTTAAAAGAGCTGATGCAGAGAAACAAGGACATGCAGCAGGAATATCAAAAACAATGTCAAGTGGAACTTACGATGGCTTATTATACGGCACTTGTCATGAACAATGTGGAACTGGTGCAAAAAATAAAAACGACGGGTGACAGAGTGTAGAAAGAGGTGCCATATGGGAAATTATAATGTTGGTGATATGATACGGCTTTCAAGAATTGCAAACGGAATGACACAGGAAGAACTGAGTGAGGGAGTCTGTTCTGTGGAGACACTTTCCAGAATCGAAAACGGAAAACATAAAGTGAAAAGTGATACATATCGGCAACTTATGGAGAAAATGTATCAGATCACAGAAAAAAATTATGCTGTGTGCGTCAGCAGGGATATGGAACTGATAGAGGAGCGGGAATATTTTGAGGATGCCATGGCAAAACACGATTTTTTGAAAGCTGACATTTATATGGCGCGGATGAAAGAGATCGCAGGGGAGGATGTGTCTACCCAGAGATATATCCGCAGGGAAAGCGCGTTTTTGGATTATTACCTGCAGCGCATGACAGCAGAACAGCTTGTGGCAGAGTTAGAGCAGCTTGCTGAGGAAGTTGTACCCTGGTATAAACAATTTCTTGACAGTGAGGTGGTATATCCCTTCCGGGAACAGGAAATCACACTCCTAAAGCGGCTGGCTGTGGCATATGGCAGAATAGATGAGCATCCTAAAAGTATAAAAATCTGTGAAATGCTGCTGTGCAGCCTGCGGGAAGGATATATGGCAGAATGGGAGATTGAAGAACTTAGTATTGTTGCGAATCTTTCAAAGTATTATGGGGCAGTTGGCGAGTATTGTAAGTCGATGGAACTTTGTGAATATGTTTTGCCGAAAGCAAGGAAACATGCGTATGCATATGTCTTATATTTTATTTTGTTTGATATTGAGTGGAATAAAATAAAAATGATAGAAACCGGGGAACTAGATCAGGGGGAATTAGAGGGGTGTAAGGAGCATATAAAGGGAATTTATTATACGTGTAGGGCAAAAAATAATCAGATTGATATGAGGAATATCAAGAATTTTTATGAGGAATATTTTGGGGAAGCGATAGAGTTGTCCATATTGTAAACATCTATATAAGGTAAATCATCATTTATGGGCATAATGATTTGAGATGTATTTTTTCCCAGGGAAACATTTGTTTTTAATGTAAGTAAAAGTAACATTAAAAATGTTAATCTTGTTAATTTTTTCATATGTATTTGAACCTCGTTTCTATTAATTTAAAAAGATTATATTATAGATATTGCGGAAAGACCATGTCAAAACTGGAAAAACTTTTTTTCCAGTTTTGACATGGTCTTTTAGTGATTTAAAGATTAAAGTAAATGATGTCAACAGAAATAAAATATTACAGTAATGAAAGTGAAAAAAGTATGGATATAGAAACAATAAAAAAAGATTTTCTTTTTACCATAGATGAAGAATTTGGATGTGTTTATTACCTGCCACAGAAACGTCTGGCAAAAATAGACAGAAATACAGCAAAGAATTTAAAAGATTGTCAGGATGGAAAGGCTGAATTGACAGACGCATATGAAAATCTGCTGGAAAAATTTAAGACAAATCAAAGTGTGCATCAAAGCGTATCTGAAGATAATGTAAAGGTTATTCTGTCCGACGGCACATTGTGGTAGGTGCTAACCGCATTTTATTTTCGGTATATCCACCTACCTGATCGTGCCGAATC
>CAKREH010000033.1 GCA_934317215.1 uncultured Roseburia sp. | reverse complement strand
AGTCACAAAAACAGTCTCGGCTTTGTGCAATTTGACAATCGCTAAGTTATGAACCACCTTTTGACACCCGAATCTTTATAGTAAAGATCATAACTGTCTGTGGCACAGTCATTTTCGTCATCCCAGCCTTTTTCTACCCAGGATTCAAAATCAAAAAAACAGAATGACCGAACCCTGATATCCGCCGGATTTTGACCATTCGATCAGGTCATAAAAGTCATTGGTATCCGAATGGGCATAAGCGAACCGGTCCTGACCGATGATTCTTTCAATATTTTTTCCAGATACTTTCTGAAAACGTTTTATCATACTGCCTCCTCCTTGATTCTTTCGTTTTTTGTCCCAAATCGTCCCCTGTGATAACGGACAATAATAAACAAATTATGCCATACCTGGCAATACCGTTTTGGTACCACAAAATCTATAATAAAGTCATAACAAAGGGAAACTTGGTTATGAGTTTTATAAATGCTAAGTCCTGACAGGGAGAAAGGAGATTTTTTGGGGTGCAGTACGGACATTTTGATAATAAAAAAAGAGAGTATGTAATCGACCGCATCGATCTGCCGGTATCGTGGACAAATTATCTTGGGGTGAAAGATACCTGCGTCGTGGTCAACCATACAGCAGGAGGCTACATGTTTTACCAGTCCCCGGAATATCACAGGGTAACGAGATTCCGGGGCAATGCCGTTCCGATGGACCGGCCGGGACATTATGTTTATATCAGGGATAATGAAGACGGGGATTACTGGAGCATTTCGTGGCAGCCGGTTGGAAAGCCGCTAAACCAGGCAAAATATACCTGCCGCCACGGAATGAGCTACTCGGTATACGAGTGTGATTATAAGGGGATCAAAGCCGAACAGACACTGGTCGTTCCAATGGATGATGATGTGGAGCTTTGGGATGTAAAACTGAGAAATACTACGAAGGTGAAACGGAAACTTTCGGTATTTTCTTACTGTGAATTTTCGTTCCATCATATCATGATCGACAATCAGAACTTCCAGATGAGCCTTTACTGTGCGGGATCATCCTATGAGGACGGAGTGATCGAGCATGATCTGTTTTATGAGGAGTTCGGTTACCAGTATTTTACTGCAAACTTTAACCCGGACGGTTATGATTGTGTGCGCGATAAATTTATCGGCGCATACCGGACGGAAGACAATCCGGTCGCTGTGGAAACAGGGGCATGCAGCGGATCGACGGAACTTGGAAATAATCACTGTGGAAGCCTTCAAAAAGAGCTGGTATTAGAACCGGGCGAGGAAGTACGTCTTATATTTATGCTCGGCGAGGGAAACCGCGAAAAGGGAAAACAGATCCGGGAAAAATATAGCAATCCGCACAATGTGGATCATGTGTACGAGCAGCTTGCCGCATACTGGGATCAGAAGTTTCAGAAATTACAGATCAACACGCCAAACGATGGCATGAATACGATGATCAATACCTGGAATCTTTATCAGGCGGAAGTAAATATCATGTTTTCCCGGTTTGCATCATTCATTGAGGTCGGTGGAAGAACAGGACTTGGCTACCGGGATACGGCACAGGATGCCATGACGATCCCGCATTCTAATCCGGAAAAATGCAGACAGAGGATCGTGGAGCTTTTGCGCGGACTGACATCAAAGGGGTACGGACTTCATCTGTTCCAGCCGGAGTGGTTTGAGCCGGAGGACGAGAAAAAAGAAAAGAAAAAGCCGTTTAAATCACCGACCGTCATCCCGTCGATGAATCAGAAGGATATCGTACACGGGATCGAGGATGCCTGTTCGGATGATGCACTCTGGCTGGTGCCATCCATCACAGAGTACATAAAAGAGACCGGTGAGATCAGTTTTGTGGATGAGATCGTGACTTATGCGGACGGCGGGGAATCGACCGTATATGAGCATATGAAAAAAATCCTTGATTTTTCTGCAGAAGAAGTTGGGGCAAACGGGATCTGCAAGGGACTGCGTGCCGACTGGAACGACTGCCTGAACTTAGGCGGCGGCGAGAGTGCCATGGTCACATTTTTACATTTCTGGGCAATCCGGAATTTCTTAGAACTTGCGGAATATCTGGGAAGAAATGAGGATGTGGAGAAATATACGGCGATGCTTGAAAAAATCCAGAAAGTCTGTGATGATGTGATCTGGGATCAGGAGTGGTTTATCCGCGGTATCACCAAAAACGGAAGAAAGATCGGAACCATGCAGGATGAGGAGGGAAAAGTGCATCTCGAATCCAATACATGGGCAGTTCTTTCCGGTGCTGCGGGGGAGGAAAAAGGAAAACGCGCGATAGAGCTATTATGATAACAGGATGCATGAAACAATGTGCATTCTGTTATCAGGGAAAGAAAGGTGGAAACGTATGTTATATAAGAAAAAATGGCCGTTGTTCATATTTTTGATGCCGGGTCTGTTATTTTTGCTGATCTTTCTTTACATACCGTTTGTTGAGAATATTAAGAACAGTTTTTATGATATGTCTTCCGTTGTGAGGATGCCGGGACAGGAATGGGAATTTATCGGATTTTACTTCGTCATACTGCTCACAGGACTGGCAGTAACCGGAGCATTGAAGGTATTCGATCTCCCGTGGGTACTCTCTCCAAACGGAGCGCCGCAGGGACTGACACATTTCCTTGGAACATATATGTATCAGACGGCATACGGACTGAACAATTATGATTATGTGTCAACACAGGCACTGCTTATCGTAGTACTTGGTGTGGTCGTATCAAAAGGCGTAGGATGGATGCAGCATTAAATTCACAGTTTCCGGATCTTGAAGTGAGTGTGCTTACCGGGTATCGCGATTTTGAATATGCCAAGGAAGCGATACGGCTTGGTGTGACGCGTTTTTTGCTGAAGCCGTCGAATATGGACGAGTTGGAAGAGGCGATCGAGTGCATGTGCGCCAACCTGAATCTGGCGCATTTTTCGCGCGTGTTCAAAAAGCAGGTGGGGGTATCGGCGAACGAATACCGCAATCAGGTACTTGGAAAATAAGTCAAAAAGTACTATAATAGGAAAAGATATGACAGGACGGAGAAACAGTGTGAAAAAAGATTTTTCACACGCAGGAATGGAGATTACTATGCCATATATATTGATAGCAGGGATTGTTTTCGGTTCCGATTTTTGGATCAAACATCACATGGACAAAAAATATGCAAGATATGTGGTGCATCCGGGAAGGCGGAATAAGATTCTGATCGAAAAATATTATAACCGTGGAGCAGCACTTAATTTTCTTGCTAAAAAGCCGCGTGTGATGCGCGCACTTCATACAGTGATCATGTTTTTTGTCGGAGTTTTATATTATTTTCTGCTCCGCATGCCGGGACACCGTCTTAGTAAAACAGGCGCATCTCTATTGGTTGGCGGTGGATTAAATAATCTGCTTGACCGCTATACAAAAGGATATGTGGTCGATTATGTGAAATTTAACTTTGGACCGAAGTGGCTGAGAGGGATTATATTTAACATCTCGGATTTTTGTATTTTTATCGGCGCATTTTTATCGGTTGTGGGAAGTGAGGTCTCATCATGACAAGGGAGACTTACCGGAAGATGACAGGGTATTTTCTGCAGGATGACAAAAGGATCCGCAGGATCATCTGGGCGAACAGGATATTGACCGGGATTGTTTTTGTGAGCTATCCGCTTTATCTGATCTCGCTGCTGCTTAAGAGAGATACGTTACTGCCGCAGGCAGTGGTTGTTCCTGCAGTTTCATTTGTGGTCGTGACATTGTTCCGCAAGATCGTCAATGAACCGCGCCCGTATGAGAAATATGATCTTCCGCCGGTGATCGATAAAGATACGAGAGGAAAATCATTTCCAAGCCGTCATGTTTTTTCCGTGTTTGTGATCGCCGTCACGGTGTCTGTGAGAAATCCGGCAGCGGGCTGTGCGCTTGCACTGATCGGTATACTGATCGCAGTGATCCGGGTGATCGGAGGCGTCCATACCGTATGGGATGTCATGGCCGGAGCCGCAGTTGGGATCATAAGCGGTGTGATTGGTTATTATCTGCTGCCATATCAGGGCTTGTAAGCGAATATTACCGTATATTTTTGGAAAAATAAAAACGATGAACTGTAAAAGTGCTAAGATAAAGCCTTTTGGAAATCGCAGAAATGGAGAAGAAGATGGACCCTATAATGAATAGTTTTTCAAGAGAACAGATGGAATATATCGTGGAATTGTTTAATCCGTGTATGGACGATTATTTGTATGTGTTTGATCTGCAGAAAGACTTCTATAAGATTTCAAAACACGCGACAGAGCGTTTCCTTTTACCGGGGGAAACATTTGAGAATGCGGCAAAAGCACATCACGCATTTGTATATTCGGAAGACCAGCCTCGTCTGGATGAGGAATTCCGGCGTGTTATGAGTGGAGAGATTGTTTTTCATAATATGCATTATCGGTGGTTAGACCGCGCCGGGAAACCGGTGTGGATCAACTGCAGGGGACGTGTATTAAATGATACTGACGGAAAACCGCATTTTTTAGTCGGATGCATCAATGAGATCGGTCAGAAACAGAAGGCAGACAATGTCAGTGGACTGCTTGGCGAATCAAGTCTTTCCGCTTATGTAGAACAGTTTGAGGATGGACTGCCGGATGGATTTTTCCTCCGCATCGGAATCGATGATTTTCGTGATATCAACGGTGACTTCGGAATGGAGTACGGAGATTATATCTTAAAGAGTACAGCAGACTGTATTGGTGCAAATATCAAACCGTCGCAGAGGCTGTACCGGGTATTAGCGGATGAATTTATGGTGGTCGATTTTTCGGGCGGAGATATGGAAGCAGCAACGGAACTTTATAAAAATATTCGCAAGAGTTTGGATACATTTATCGAGGAAAACGGTTATAAATCTGTGTTTACCATATCTGCGGGTGCAGTCGATACTGCAAAAACATCCGGGACCTATGAAAATATCATGAAATTGTCAGAGTATGCATTAAATACAGCAAAAGATCAGGGAAAGAACCGCTGTTATATATATATGCAGGAAGATTATGACGTTTTTTTGCGCAAAAAACAGATCACACGTCAGCTGCATCATGCGGTAAACCATGGGTTTGAAGGGTTTGAGACTTATTATCAGCCGATCGTGGACACAAAGACACGCCGGCTGGTTGGTGCGGAGGCACTGATGCGTTTTTCCATGCCGGAGAGATGTGAGGATGGGGAAACGAAAAAAGAAGCGGTGTGTGTGGGTGAGGATGGTCATGATGCAGATGAGAAAGTGCACTGGGAGCGTATTTCACCGGTTGAGTTTATTCCGCTGTTAGAGGAGACCGGTCTGATCATTCCGGCAGGAAAATGGATGCTGCATCAGGCAATCTCGACCTGCAGCAGGTGGCAGAAATACATTCCGGATTTCCGCATCAATATCAATCTTTCCTATGTGCAGGTCATGAAGAGCCGTGTCCTGACGGAGATACTGACAGCGCTGCGCCTGTATGGATTAGAGCCTTCCGCAGTGGGAATTGAGCTGACAGAGAGCGGTTATCTGGATACCAATACACATTTTCAGAAATTGTGGGACGGATTAAAGAAAAACGGAGTGCTTGTCATTTTAGATGATTTTGGAACCGGTTATTCGAATCTGCACTGTCTTGGCGATTTAAGACCGAATTATATCAAGATTGACCGGTCGTTCACATTAAAAGCACTGAATAATCAGTATGAACATGATCTGATGACACAGATCATCACGATGACGCATAAACTTGATCTGACGATCTGTGTTGAGGGAATTGAGACGGAGGATGAATTTGCAAAGATCTCCGAATTAGACCCGGATTATATCCAGGGATTTTTATTCGGCAGACCTCAGCCGGCGGAAGAGTTCTATGAGAATCTCATCAAACCGGCGATTGCCGCATGCGGTACTCACGAGGTGTCTGCCCGAAGCGTTTCTTAAAAATACGGTTAAAATAAGAAAGATTTTCAAAACCGACTTCCGATGCGATCGCAAGTATCGAGGAGTCGGAGGAGATCAGAAGTCTTGATGCCATGGTAAGCCTGTATTCGTTGAGATAATCGACGAAAGAGGTTCCCATGGTATTTTTAAAATATTTCATAAAGTGGGACTGGCTCAGTCCTACCTCATTTGCGATATCTTCGATCGTGATTTTTTCCATATAATTGTTTTCCACATATTTTAAGATCAATTTCATTTTTTCTAAGGACTTGCTGCGGTCTTTTCCGGATGGTTCCTTTGTGCTGCATTTGTGAAACAAAATATAAAACAGCAGAAATAACTGTCCTTTGATAAAGAGCTGATAACCGGACGGATAAGTTTTACAGATTTCATCGTTCGCGTCGATGCAGGCAGAAATCTCCGCATAGTGCGGACTATCCGGGGTATATAAAAGCGGCAGGGAGACATTGCCGGACAGCAGAGGAACCAGATAGTCCGTGTTGCAGGTGTCTGTTTTTTTGGAGATCAGCATATTTGGATGAAAAATGATATTTTCGTACTCCATGGATTCGGATTCAAACTGACCGATCGAGTGAAGCTGTCCCGGAAGGATCAGTGCGATATCCCCTGCAGAGACCGTGTGCTGGGTGAAATCGACCGTGATCGTGCCGTTTCCTTTTTTTATATAGATAATTTCCATTTCATCGTGCCAGTGCATCGGCACATACCCAAAATCCAGCGGAATTGAACATAGATAGGTAATATAAGGGAATAAAGGATCGCCATGTAAAATTTTTTCCTGATAGTTTTCATATTCTAAAATATTCATAATGATAGGATTGTACCACTTTTTGAGTCAATATTACAAGAAAAAAATGATTGCGGAAACTATAATAACATCATAAACAATGATTTTGCGAAAAAAAAGCGAAATCAGGACAACAGGAACATGCATAAACATTGGTTGGGGAACATAATGAAAACAGCGCAGACGGCGCGGAACATGGAGGAAAACATGAAATTACAGGAAATCGTAGCAAACAGATGTGGCAAAGAAATTTCACAGTGCACAAATGAGGAACTTTACTATGCACTGCTTGAGATGACAAAGGGCATGGCAAAGGAAAAAGAGAGCAACCAGGGAAAACGTAAATTATATTACATTTCCGCTGAGTTTTTGATCGGTAAATTATTATCCAACAACCTGATCAACCTTGGCATCTATGAGGATGTGAAAAAACTTTTAGCAGATAACGGCAAGAGCCTTGCAGAGATCGAGGAGGTTGAGCCGGAGCCGTCATTAGGAAACGGCGGACTTGGACGTCTTGCAGCATGCTTCCTTGATTCTATCGCAAGCCTTGGTTTAAACGGCGACGGTGTTGGCTTAAATTACCATTACGGATTATTCAAACAGGTATTCAAAAACAACCTGCAGAATGAGACACCAAACCCATGGATCGAAAAAGAAAGCTGGCTGACAAAAACAGATGTTACTTATCCGATCCAGTTCGGCGGTTTTACATTACAGTCCAGATTATATGATATCGATGTGATCGGTTATGAGAACCGTACCACAAAACTTCATCTGTTCGATGTTGAGACAGTAGATGAGAGTCTGGTTGGAGACGGCATCGATTTTGACAAAGAGGATATTGCAAAGAATTTAACATTATTCTTATATCCGGATGATTCTGATGACAAGGGAAGAATCCTTCGTGTATATCAGCAGTACTTCATGGTCAGCAACGCAGCGCGCCTGATCATTGATGAGACACTTGCAAGAGGCGGAGATCTTCACAAATTAAATGAGTATGCAGTGATCCAGATCAACGATACACACCCAAGTATGGTGATTCCGGAAATGATCCGTCTGTTGATGGAGCGCGGCATCTTAATGGATGAGGCGATCGACATCGTATCTAAGACCTGTGCTTACACAAACCACACGATCTTAGCTGAAGCACTTGAAAAATGGCCGATCCATTTCTTAGAGAAAGCTGTTCCACAGTTACTGCCGATCATTTACGAGTTAAACAGCCGTGTGACAAAGAAATATGATGACAGATCCGTAGCGATCATTGATGATGAGAAACGCGTTCATATGGCACATATGGATATTCATTACGGATACAGTGTCAACGGTGTTGCTTACCTGCACACAGAGATCTTAAAGAATACAGAGTTAAATAACTTCTACAGAATTTATCCGGAGAAGTTCAATAATAAGACAAACGGTATCACATTCCGCCGCTGGTTATTACACTGCGATCCGGAGATGACCGAATTTATCACATCCTTAATCGGACCTGGATTTAAGAAAAATGCAGAAGAGTTAGAGAAACTCGGCGCATATGTCAATGATGAGGAAGTATTAAAGAAACTTCTTGCAGTAAAAGGTACAAGAAAGACAGAGTTAAAGAATTATCTTGCAAAAACACAGGGAATCGAGTTAGATGACAACTCCATCTACGATATCCAGATCAAGAGATTACATGAGTACAAGAGACAGCAGATGAATGCTCTCTATGTGATCCATAAATATTTCGAGATCAAAGCAGGCAAGAAACCGGCACGTCCGATCACTGTTATTTTTGGTGCAAAAGCTGCTCCGGCATATATCATTGCAAAGGACATCATCCATCTGATCCTCTGCTTACAGGAACTGATCGCAAATGATCCGGAAGTCGCACCATACTTAAAGGTAGTGATGGTAGAAAACTACAACGTAACATTAGCTGAGAAACTGATCCCGGCAGCAGATATCCATGAGCAGATCTCATTAGCTTCCAAAGAGGCAAGTGGAACATCCAACATGAAATTCATGTTAAACGGTGCTGTTGCGATCGGAACCATGGACGGAGCAAATGTGGAGATGCATCAGTTCGTTGGTGATGATAACATTTATATCTTCGGTGAGTCTTCTGAGGAAGTTATCAAGCACTACGAGAAAGCTGATTATGTATCCAGAAGCTACTACGAGAACGATGCAAACATCAAGCGTGCGATCGACTTCATCGTAAGCGACCAGATGAAAGCAGTTGGATGTGCAGAGAACTTAGAGCGTCTCTACAACGAGCTGTTAAACAAAGACTGGTTCATGACTCTCCCGGATTTCGAGGAGTACGTTACAACTAAAGAGCGCATCTACGCAGATTACGAAGACCGTATGGCATGGGCTAAGAAAATGCTTGTCAACATCAGCAAGGCAGGATTCTTTTCATCAGACCGTACCATTGCACAGTACAATGAGGATATCTGGCATTTATAAAATGCCATGCATCTCGTAGATGTTGTGTATCTAAAAAATTGAATTACGAATTCTTCCTAAGGGGGCTGCAAAACTGAGAATAGTTTTGCAGTCCCTTTTTGTCACGCGTTTTGATGCGCAGCCCACCGCTAAAAAAATTGAAGTTTTTGTTAGATTTGTACAAAAATGTGAGAAGTGTTTGTCATAACGGGAAATGTCATATAAAATTACATGTATCAGATTTAAATGACAAATAATCAAGACAGGCAGCTCTGTCAAAGTGTATCTAAAATCAGTCAATGCGATTTGTAACAGAATCGCGTCGTGGTGTATCACCGTTTATCACAGATGACGGAAAATGTTTCACAGAACAGCAAATAAAATATGTTCGGAATGGCTTGAAGAAGCTTCGGGGGTTTTATATAATAGAGAAAAGCGTTCAAAAGCCATTTCATCGGGCGTATTTATGAGCAGCTTGTTCCGGTCAGAGACCGCTATAAAAAGGGGCAGGTGATGCTGCCAAAGCCGGAGTTTTACACCTTTTATAATGGGACTGAACCGATGGAAAAAGAGCGTGTTCTAAAGCTGTCAAATGCATTTAAAGTTCAGGATGGAAAAGCGCCATTGGAACTGGAAGTCAAAGTGATCAACATTAATCCGGAGGTACAACATGAATTGTTGGAAAAATGCCAGGTGATGAAGGAGTATGGCATTTTTATTGATACGATAAGGAAATATCAGACCGAAGGTATAGAAAATCCATATGAACTGGCAATCAAAGAGTGCATAAAGAAGGTGCGTCGTGGAAAGAGTTTACAAACGATTGCAGACGAACTGGAAGAACCGGTTGATGAAATCAGGAAGATTTATGAGGCTGTAATGAAAGCAGCACCGGATTATGATATAAAAATGATTCGTGAGAGCCTTGCATAAATACAAATAACCAAAACCAGGAGCAGCCATGACACTTCAACAGTTAAAATATGTGGTAACAGTCGCAAAGACCGGCACGATCACAAACGCGGCAAAAGAATTATATATTACCCAGCCGAGTCTTACCAACGCGATCCACGAACTCGAAAAAGAAATGAATATCATTATTTTTCAGAGAACCAACAAGGGAATCGTGCTGTCACGGGAGGGTGAGGATTTTTTGGGATACGCCAGACAGGTGTTAGAGCAGGCTGCAATTTTAGAGGATAAATACAAGGGACAGGGCAACGTTGTTTAATCTGCTGATCGGGTTAAATGGATATACGGTATGCAGCGGTGTGATTGATAAAAAGAAATAGAAGCAGACGAACTTTTTCGTATTGCAAAAGAGTTAAGAAAAACGCATTGGCTGGCACAAAAAAGTGAGTCGGTCGACTATATTCCGAGCAATGACTTTTCTTTTTACGATATTGTGCTGGATACGGCAGTGCTATTTAATATCATTCCAAAACGTTACAAAGAACTTGATTTACCGGAACTGGATACCTGTTTTGCCATGGCGCGAGGGTTCCAGGGCGAAGCAGGGGATGTGAAGGCACTTGCCATGAAAAAATGGTTCAATACCAACTATCATTACATTGTACCGGAAGTGGAAGATGACACGGGAATCAGATTATCCGGAGATAAACTTTTTGAAGAATACAAAGAGGCAAAGGAGTTTGGAATCGAGACAAAGCCGATCGTGACAGGTGCATATACCCTGATAAAATTGTGCAGATATACAGGGGAGAAAACTGTGGGAGATTATGTGGATGCAGTGATCGCGGCGTATCAGGAACTCATCAGAAAATGCGAAAAAGAACAGATTGCATGGCTGCAGTTAGATGAGCCGGCACTGGTTTGGGATATGAGACAAAACTGGCTGGGGAGTACACAAAATATTTTGCATTTGCAGAGGAAAAACTTGAGGAATTAAAAGAGTTAAGCGCACTTGCAGATCAAGAGGATTACAAGGCGGATGAAATTTATCAGAATAATGCAGTGCTTTTTGCAGGTGACAGAGATTGTGAAAATGCTGATGTGAAAAAAAGTCTTTCTGGTGTGACAAAAGAGGATTACATCCGGCTTCCGAAACGAAGTGAACGCCAGAAATTACAGAAAAAAGAGTTTGGACTTCCAGAATTTCCGACAACGACGATCGGCTCATTCCCACAGACAAAAGATGTAAAGGCAAACCGTTCTGCTTTTCACTGTGGGGACATCACAGAGAAAGAGTATGTGGAATTTAATAAGAAAAAGATCGCTGAATGTGTAAAAGGGCAGGAAGAGATCGGACTCGATGTGTTAGTGCACGGGGAATATGAAAGAAATGATATGGTGGAGTACTTTGGTGAATCACTGGGTGGTTTCCTTTTTACTGAGAAGGCGTGGGTTCAGTCCTATGGTACAAGATGTGTGAAGCCGCCGGTTATCTGGGGTGATGTATACCGCAAAACGCCGATCACAGTCGAGTGGTCTGTCTATGCGCAGTCCCTGACGGATAAGATCATGAAAGGAATGCTGACCGGACCGGTTACCATATTAAACTGGTCATTCCCGCGGGAAGACATCTCCATCCGGGAATCCATCGCACAGATCGCACTGGCAATCCGGGATGAGGTACTTGATCTTGAGAAAAATGGAATTAAGATGATCCGGATTGATGAAGCTGCATTGAGGGAAAAACTGCCGCTGCGCAGATCTGACTGGTATGCGGAATATTTTGATTTTGCAATCCCGGCGTTTCGTCTGGCACACAGCGGTGTAAAACCGGAAGTCAGATCATTGATCTGCTTGTGAGTGATATCGATGGGATACATTTATATACCATGAACAATCCGATGGCTGCGAGAAAAATCTGTGAGGGAATCCGGCATATTATATAGGAAAATACCTTTTGACCCTCATATCATAATATTAGAAAGCTGTGGGCGAAATCAGAGAAATAGAGTCTGGTTTCGCCTGATTTTTTTGGAAATTAGTTTACATAATATTAAAAAATGGGTGAATTATAAAAAAGTGACTTTAATTCGCCCGTGATTTCCATAATCTCTGGGAGATTAATATTCAAAAATGTGTTTTTTCGCCCAATCGGCAGGTTTAATGGCAGATAGAGAGGAGATTTTGGGTGAAAATCTTAAAATATATGAGAGATTCCCCCATTTCTATAAAAATCCATAAGAAATCTTTACTGGAAAATGAAAAGAATGTCTTGACATATATAGACTATCTATATAATATGAATACATAGACAGTCTATATATGACAAAACGAATAAAAATAAAGCGGGAAAATGAGGGAGGATTCATATGGTAAATAAATCACTGATCCAGGGCAGTCTTTCCATGCTGATTTTACGTCTTTTAGATGAGAAAGACATGTACGGCTATGAGATGATCGAGACACTGCGCAGCAGGTCGGAAAATGTATTTGAGTTAAAGGCAGGGTCGCTTTATCCACTTTTACATACGTTAGAGGCAAATAATCTGGTCACTGCCTACGAGGATGATGCAAGCGGAAAAACACGCAAATATTACCACATTACCAGAGAAGGCAGACGCATTTTAAAAGAGAAAAAAGAAGAGTGGAACACTTATGCTGCAGCAGTCACAAATGTGCTCTCATGCAAGGGAGCGGAGGTATGTGTCTGAAAACTGTATTTGGATCATATAAAAACATGCATAAAAATATTGGAACAACACAGAAAGATATTGAGACAGCAAAATGTTGGAACGATGCAGGAAAATGTTGAAAAAACATAAAAAGATGAGAACAAACGAAATGCGAAAAAAGGGAAAGGAAACATATTCATGGAATACACAGAATATATGGAAACTCTGAAAGAGCAGATCCAAAACAAACGCGCAAGGCTGCTTGTGGCAGAAGAGATCCGGGGACACATCGAGGAACAGATGGAAGAGTATCAGGCGGAGGGCATGAGTGAAGAGGAGGCTGAGAGAGAAGCTGTGCGTCAGATGGGAGATCCGGTGGAGACAGGGTATGCCTTAAACCGGATCCACAGACCGGCGTTTCCGTGGAAATTATTTGTGCTGGCGGTATTTCTTACGGGAGCATCTATGCTGATATCACTGACTATTGACGCGAAAATCAATGAGGGCGGAGTACAGGCGGCGCAGGTCGGTTCGCTGTTTATGGTCAATGCAGTCAGTTTTGCAATGATCTTTGTGATCATGTACTTCGATTACACATGGCTGTTTTTGCATATCCGTGCAGTATATGCTTTGTATATGATCTGCCTGTGTCTGGTGTGGTCGGGCGGCATCCTTGGAAACTATCAGACAGCACTGCTGGCAAGTTACAGTGTACAGGTGTTGCTGCCAGTGATCTTTGCGGGAATTATTTATCAGTACCGGGGACAGGGATTTCGGGGAATTTTAAAATCAGCCGGCTGGATCATTCTCCCGTTTATGGTATTAACAGCAGGGCTCTTTTCACTGCCGATGAGTAATGGGGCGGTTGTGGAAAATGCCGTGGTCTGTCTGTTCCTGCTGGTGGCATCTGTGCTTCGTGGAATATTTGGAAACGAAAAGAAAAAATACCTTGCAGGGCTGGCATTGCTTGTGGCAGGTATTCTGGGGGCTGGTGTGGCTTTTTTTTATAAGTATAAGTTCCTGCCAGACGGCTATGTGCTCGCCAGGCTTACGCATACAGGTGAATTTGGATATCAGAACAGAATGATCAAAGATGCGGCTGCTCGATACAGTCTGTTTGGGAACCGGACATTTCTGATGCAGGGGACAGGATCGGACGGCGAATATCTGCTGGGAAATATATTTTGTTATTTTGGGATCATAGCAGGTGTTCTTGTCATTGCAGCATTTGCGTGGTTTTTGATCCACGCGTTCCGTCAGTCTCTCATGCAGGGCAGCCGGATGGGATTTCTGCTTGGGATGGCTTGCAGTATCGGATTGATCGTGCGCGTGATGATAATTTATATGATGGTAAATTTCGGATATGGCGTGATCTATACGGTGGCAGTTCCGTTTTTTTCTACTGATCTGATGATGGCGGCGGTCAATGGAGTTTACGTCGGGTTGCTATTTTGTGTGCTGCGGAATAAAATGATATTAAAAGAGCCGCACAGCAAAAAGAAAAATGTGGCGGTTTAAGTAACAGAAAGAAAGGATTTATCCCACATGAATTACATCGATATGCATTGTGATACGCTTGCAAAAGCAGCCGCACAGCAAAGAAAGACAGCAGGGGAATTAAAAGGCACGATGGTGGATGCGAAAAGACTGCACCGGTGTGGCGCAAAGGCGCAGTTTTTTGCCATGTTTTTACAGCAGAAAAGAGAAGAAAACTGGAGCGATCCGGGACTGGCATACACGGAAAAAAATAATCTCTGGTATACCGATACAGAAATTCAAAAACAGATGCAGGATATGTATGAGGTATATCAGAATACCATGGAAACCTGT
Organism: uncultured Roseburia sp.; assembly: GCA_934317215.1. Classification (GTDB taxonomy): domain Bacteria; phylum Bacillota; class Clostridia; order Lachnospirales; family Lachnospiraceae; genus Roseburia. The sequence goes on along the minus strand of CAKREH010000033.1, from coordinate 20,833 downwards.
TCGGACATTATTGCACCGGCTCATAATTATGAAGAATTACAGCAAAACTGGCAGCATGGAAAAGTTTCTGCGTTTTTGACCATCGAAAACGGATGCATCGTGGATGGAAACATGGAGCGTATCGAACAGCTTTACCAGATGGGAGTCCGGCTGATCACGCTGACATGGAATGATGATAACTGTTTCGGTCATCCACATGCAAAAGAGACAGAACGGATGCAGCCTGGGCTGACATCGTTTGGCAGGGAAGCAGTCACTTATATGACAGAATGTGGAATCCTTGTGGATGTGTCCCATTTATCGGATGGCGGTTTTTATGATGTGGCAGAGCTTGTCAAAGAACCGTTTGTAGCATCCCACTCAAACTGCAGGGAACTTGCCCCGGCAACGAGGAACCTGACGGATGATATGATACGTGTCTTAGCGGAACATGGCGGTGTAGCAGGGCTTAATTTTTATCCACCATTTTTAAATGCGGATCCTGTGGATAACGTCAGCCGGATCGAAACAATGTGTGAACATGTAAAACATATGGTCAATACTGGCGGAATTGAGTGTGTCGGGATCGGCACTGATTTTGACGGGATCGAGGGAAAATTTGAAATTGCTGACTGCACGGAGATGGAAAAGTTATTTGATGCACTGAAGAAAAAGGGGTTCAGTGAAGATGCAATGGAAAAGATCGTGTACAAAAATGTGGAACGTGTGATTCGTGAAGCGATGTGAGAAATAGTAAAGAGGTGGAGGTCAGATAGTGCATACGAACTTCTTGTAATTAAACTGAAAAAGCGGAATATCCATAGCAGTTTTGTATGGATATTCCGTTTTTTTAATTCATAGGATTCGGGTGTCAAAAGGTGGTTTTCAATTTTGGGTCTGTCAAATTGCACAAAACCGAACTTGTTTTGTTCCGTTTAGCGGTTCATCTCCGAATGATATCCTGTATTTTTGTGCTCGGCGATAATGCTGTCGATCTCATCAAGGTCGGTCGTGATCATATCTCCGATCACGCTGTGCTTGATCGCTGCCATGGCATTTCCATATTCTAATGCCTTTTTGCAGTCCCTGTGTTTTAAGTAACCGTAGAGGGCGCCGGAAACATAAGCGTCACCGCTTCCGATACGGTCGACCACGTCGATATTGTTATATGGTTCCTCGCGGTAGTAGGAATCATTTTTTGCAGAATAGATAATGGATGTAAAGTTGTGTTTTTTCGGTGTAATGACCGTGCGCTCTGTGGAGGCAACCACAGAGATCGGGTATTCCTCGCAGAAAGACTTCTGGATCTCCTCGATCGTTCCGGTTTTGCCGAAAGTCAGACGGGCGGTATCCTCAGAGCAGAAAAAGATATCTACATAAGGAAGAATCTGCTCGATGCAGGCTCTTGCCTCCTCGCCGGTCCAGAGGTTGGCGCGGTAGTTGACATCGAAGGAGATCAGGGTGCCATGTTCCTTGAATTTGCGGATACATTCGATCGCAAATTTCTGTGCGTTGCCGCCAAGACCTAAGGTGATGCCGCTGGTGTGAAAAAGGCGTGTGTTATAAAACATCGTTTCTGGCACATCTTTGATATTGATATTGTTGATGGAAGAATGCTTTCTGTCATAGACAACACGCGGTTTGCGCGGATAGGAACCATATTCATAATAGTAGACACCGATGCGGCTGTCGTCTGCGGTGTCGGAGATCAGATAATTTTCGCTGACGCGGGAAGCGTTCATCTGGTTTTTGATGAATGCGGCAAGCAGGTTATTTGGGATCTTTGAGATCATTGCTGTTTTTAAGCCAAGCTGTCCGATCTCAGAAGCAATATTTAACTCAGCCCCTCCTAAATGCTTCATTAAAGTATCACCCTGTGCAAGACGTCCGTTGATCGGGGTGGAAAGACGAAGCAGAATCTCTCCTAATGTGATGACATCATATTTGCGGTCCATGGAAAACCCTCCTTAAAAATAGATAGTGTGATGTATGCATATGCCTGATTTCCGGCAAAACATTTTGTAAAACAGAAAAATTATATGATTACTGTTTCATATTATAAAACTTTGTTCTGCAATATGAACCAGTACAGATACATTATATAACATGTTTCAAAAATAAAAAAGAGATAATTGCAAATATTTCACAACTTTTTTTGGTGAAAATATCAGAATCTATAAAAATTGCATTAAAGTAAAAACATGTTTGACATTCTGTTTTTCGGTGTTATAATAAAAACATAAATTATGAAACAACGTTTCACAATGTGAAACATTTATTTTCAGGAGGATTCAATCATGGCAAAGAAAGTTGTTACATTTGGTGAGATCATGCTTCGTCTTGCACCGGAAGGATATTATCGTTTCGTACAGGCTGCATCCTACGGCGCAACATACGGCGGTGGAGAAGCTAACGTTGCAGTTTCATTAGCAAACTACGGTATGGATGCAAGCTTCGTTACAAAGCTTCCGGCACACGAGATCGGACAGGCTGGAGTGAACGCATTAAGACAGTACGGTGTTGACACATCTGACATCGTTCGCGGTGGTGACCGTGTTGGTATCTACTTCTTAGAGAAGGGTGCAAGCCAGAGACCATCCAAAGTTGTATATGATCGTGCAGGTTCTTCCATTGCAACAGCTACAACAGCTGATTTTGACTGGGATAAAATTTTCGACGGCGCAGACTGGTTCCACTTTACAGGAATTACACCGGCACTCGGTGACAATGTTGCAGCAATCTGTTTAGAAGCATGTAAAGCTGCAAAAGCAAAAGGAATCACTGTAAGCTGTGATTTAAACTACCGTAACAAATTATGGTCCAAAGAAAAAGCCGGACAGGTTATGGGTGAGCTTTGCAAATATGTAGACGTATGTATCTCCAACGAGGAAGATGCAAACGATGTATTCGGTATCAAGTCTGAGGGTACAGAGGTAACTGCAGGCGAGTTAAATAAAGAAGGATACAAAGAGGTTGCACAGAAATTAACAGACCGTTTCGGATTCAAGAAAGTTGCAATCACATTAAGAACATCTATCTCTGCAAACGATAACCGTTGGGCAGCAATGCTTTATGAGGATGGACAGAGCTACTTCTCCAAAGAATACTTAATGCACATTGTTGACCGTGTTGGTGGTGGAGATTCCTTCGGCGGCGGATTAATCTACGCATGCTTAAACGACTATGATCCACAGGCTACGATCGAGTTTGCAGTAGCAGCAAGCTGCCTGAAACACTCTGTAGAAGGTGACTTCAACATGGTAAGCGTTGACGAAGTTAAGAAATTAGCTGGCGGAGATGCTTCCGGACGTGTTCAGAGATAATAAAATCATTTTGTTAATTCCTTTCCCTAATTTAATATAACACCTGTGACAAGCAGGGAATGTGCAGTCTTTTTACCCATTCAGGCTGTGCACAAAACAGTGGACTGCCGTTTCATGAAGCCAACATGAAATGGCAGTTTTTTTAGTTTTTTCATGAAAAATGAAATTTATTGTTGAACAGGATCTGTTTTGGAAGTATATTAAAATTAAATATTATACAAATGGAGGTATGAGAATGAAAAGAAAATTGCAACTGGGTTATGCAGTGCTGGTATTTGCACTGGTGTTGATGCTTGGTACACAGATGACGTACGCATCACAGGATCCGACAGACACGCTGGAGGAAACTACGAAAGAGGCAGCACAGACAAAAAAACCTGCTTATAAGGTCACCATTAAATTCAAGGCAAATGGTGGAACAGGTTCCATGGAAAAACAGGTTGTAAAATCCGGAAAACAGGTAAAATTGTCAAAGAACGCTTTTACAAACGGCAGCTGCAAGTTTATTGGCTGGTCATTAGAAGCAAATGGTGCGGTAAAATATGAGAATCGTGCAGATGCTTCAAAGCTTGCAACGGAGGAAAATGACGGCGAAACGATCACACTGTATGCACAGTGGAAACTGCCGGCACCGAAATTAAAAAAAGTGACGTCAAAAACACCTTCTTACATCGATATTACATTTAATAAAGTAAACGGTATTTCCGGGTACCGGATCGAGTATTCCACTGACAAAAATTTTAAGAAAAATGTAGTTGTTGAAACTGCAGGAAAAAAAGAAACCAGTGCCAGACTGTTTCAGGTGAAACCGGGCAAAAAATATTTTGTCCGGATCAGATGTTATAAGATTAAGGGTTATACAGAAGTATGGACCAGTGACTGGAGCAGTGTATCGTCTGTCCAGGTGAAAAACGGCAAAACACTGATGAACACCAAGGCAGTATATGGTATTGAGGCAGATGTAAAATTAAACGGATCCGGAAGCGGTTATCATGCAAAATTAGTAATTGGTACACCGACGTCCGCAGTGTCCTTTGGTATGCAGTATGATGTGGGTGCAGCAAATCCGTATGGTTCAAGAAATATGGCGCTGATCGAAAATGTTGCTTCAAACGCTCCGGGCGGGCAGCAGTATGTAAGACCGAGCGATTTCGAGTTCCAGCTTAATAAGGTTTATCATCTGATGATCACCTGTGATGCGAAAGGCAATGGTGATGTATATGTGGATTATAAAAGAATCGGCGGTTTCAGCCAGCCAAATCTTGCAAAGGGAAACATTTATTTATGGATCGAGGTATCCGGAAGATTAAACGGTGACGGAGTGGATGCAGAGTTTGCCAATATACAGAGCAAAGATCGGTATTACGGATTAAAAACGATCAAAAATACACAGGACTATCAGGGATGCAGACATGACCGGACAAATGCCGGATTAAAATGCAAATATAATAAAAAGACAAACACCGTCCGCCTTTATGGAAATATCACAAATCTTCAGGGAGACTGGGACAGCGCATACAATGGAGTATCTTATGTGCTTCATGTGAAATAATGGCTTTCCGGCAGACTAAGTTTTTGTTGAAATTGGCAGGTTATAGGGTTATAATAGTTTCATCTATGTAGTATTTGAAGACAAAAGAAGCATGGAGGTATGAGAATGAGAAAGAGATTGCATGTATGGTGTGCAGGATTAGCATGTGCACTGGTACTGACAGTTGGTGCACAGGTTTCTTATGCTGCAGATGTCAGTCAGGCTGCAGTGTCCGAGACAGCAGAGACCACGAGAGCAGCTGGAAAGACAGATGCAAAGGCTTATTCGGTGAAGATTAAATTCCATGGCAATGGCGGAAAAGGTACCATGGATAAAATTACCGTCAAATCGGGCAAGAGTACGAAACTGAAAAAGAATGCTTATAAGAAGAGCGGCTATACATTTACCGGCTGGTCAACATCAAAAAGCGGGGAAGTTGTTTATAAAGACAAAGCAGATGTGTCATCACTTGCAACAAAGGCAAACAACGGAACACAGATCACACTGTATGCACAGTGGAAGTTGACCGCACCAAACATTAAAAAACTGACATCCACACCGTCAGCGATCACAGTGAAATATTCGAAAAACGACAGTATAGGACGTTATGAGATCCAGTATTCCACTGACAAAAAATTTAAAGAGACTGACAAAAAAGGTGTGCGCCAGACATTCTCAAAAACGGTGACAGATAAAAATATTACAACTGCGACGTTACTGCGTGTTGTACCGGATAAGACATATTATGTCAGAGTCCGCTGCTATAAGAAGGGGGATACATTATCCAGTGACTGGAGTACAGTCAAAACTGTAAAAGTTAAAAAGGGCTATACACTGACAAACCTGAAAGCAAAAAATGCAGCCGGAATTGAGGCGGATGTAAAATTAAGCGGTTCCGGTACCGGATATCACGCAAAACTTGTAATGGGAAATGCAACTTCAGCTGTATCTTTTGGTATGCAGTTTGATGAGCATGCAGTGTCACCGTATACCGGTAAAACCATGGCATTGATCGAGAATATTTCATCGAATGCTTCCGGCGGACAGACTTACATCAGACCAAATAATGTTGAGTTACAGAGGGATAAAACCTATCACCTGATGATGGTTTCCAACGGAAACGGTTATGTAGATGTTTATGTCGATTATAAAAAGATTGGCAGCTGTTATCAGGAGAGCATGAAAAATCTTGCATGGTTCAGAATTGAGGCAGCAGGAAGACTCAATGGTGATAAAGTCAATGTAGAATTCTCCAACATCAAACTCGGCTGCAAGGAGGACGGAGCAGCAAATATGAAAGTCCTTGGTGATGAGGATCTCAGAAAGTTAGAATGGGAAAAGAAAGATTCAAATCCTGGAATCAAGGGAAAATTTGACAAGAAAACGAATACGATCAGATTTACAGGAACGATCACAGATTTACACGGAGACTGGGACAGCGATTACGAGAGAGCATCCGGTATTTTCCAGTTTTTCTAAACAGTAAAAAGTATGATCAATACTTTGCAGAAAAAAATAAAAAGCAGTATGTAAAACAAAAAGGAAGCCGGTCGCTTTTGGCTGGCTTCCTTAAAATATGAAATGAGGAAACGATTGAATGATTATTAGTGCCGCAAAAAAAGAAAATAAACCGGCAGCAATCAGTATGATAAGGGATATTTTCGGAAACCTTAAGCTGATCTCGGAACTTTCTAAGAACGATTTGAAAAAAAGATTCGCTGATTCTTATTTTGGTATTTTATGGGCATTTGTGAGTCCGATTATTACCATATGTGTATATTGGTTTGTGTTTACAGTTGGTATGCGTGGAGGCGGTGCTGATGTGAATGGATATCCTTATGTATTATGGCTGATATCAGGGCTGATCCCATGGTTTTTATTCTCGGAGATTCTGACCAGCGGCACAAGTGTCCTGTTAGAGTATGCATATCTGGTAAAGAAGATCGTGTTTAATGTCAGTATCCTTCCTGTTGTAAAGCTGGTTACTGCCACATTTATCCACCTGATCTTACTGTTGTTTACGTTGCTTATTTTTGCGGGGACAGGTCATTTCCCTGACCTGTATATGTTACAGATACCGTATTATATATTTGCCCTGTGGTGTTTTTCAATATCCTGTGTACTTGCAACGAGTTCTGTCGTATTGTTTTTCAGGGATTTAGGACAGCTCGTAAATATTTTTATGCAGGTGTTTATCTGGATCACACCGATCATGTGGCAGGATGCGCTGGTTGCTGACAGACATCCGGTTTTGATCGGAATTATTCGTTTAAACCCGATGTATTACATTGTAAATGGATACAGGGATGCGATGATCAACCATGTATGGTTTTGGGATAATATGGGGCTCACCGTATATTTCTGGGTTGTAACGGTGCTGCTGTTTATTATAGGAAGCAGCATTTTTGTCAGATTAAAACCGCACTTTTCAGATGTACTTTAATGTCTGGATCAAACACAGATTAAAAGAAAAGAAAGAGATTTACCATGAGTGAATATGCAATCAGTGTCGAACACATTTCAAAAGTTTATAAATTGTATCGTGGCAAGGCAGACCGTTTAAAAGATGCACTGCATTTGACGCGGAAGAAAAATTATGATGAGTTTTATGCGCTCTCTGATGTGAATTTTACAGTGAAAAAGGGCGAGACGGTTGGTTTGATCGGAACAAACGGAGCCGGAAAATCAACTCTCCTAAAATTACTCACCGGAGTATTGACTCCGAGTGATGGACAGATCGAAGTAAATGGAAAAGTTTCCGCACTCCTTGAATTAGGAGCCGGTTTTAACGGGGAATATACCGGACTGGAAAATATTTATTTTAATGGAACCCTTATGGGGTACACAAAGGAACAGATGGAAAAGAAAGTTCCTGAGATCCTTGAATTTGCAGGAATCGGCGACTATGTGTATCAGCCGGTAAAGACATATTCGAGTGGTATGTTTGCAAGACTGGCATTTGCACTTGCAATTAATGTCGAGCCGGATATTCTGGTAGTAGATGAAGCACTCAGCGTAGGAGATATTTATTTCCAGTCACGCTGCTTCAAAAAAATGGATGATATCAAAAAGAATGGAACTACGATTCTGCTTGTAACACATGATATGAGCAGTGTGATCAAGTACTGCGACAAAGTAGTGCTGTTAAATCATGGCAAGGTTGTCCAGGAGGGCAAACCGAAGCAGATGGTAGATATATATAAAAAGATTCTTGTCAACCAGTATGATGAGAATGAGAGTGAAACGGAGAAAGAAAAGAAAACAGCCCTTAAGGTGGAAAAGGGAAGCTGGATGTCCCAGTTATCTTTGAATGATAAAAATACGATCTATGGCAATGGAAAGGCAAAAATCATTGACTTTGGTATTTTTGATGAAAATGGCCGTGTCAGCGGAATGATTCTGAAAAAGAGCAATTTCAGCTTTAAAGTAAAAGTAGAATTTTACGAGGATATCGAATATCCGATCCTGACTTATACGGTAAAGAATGCAAGAGGTGCAGAAATCACCGGAACCAATACGATGTTTGAAAAAGTGGATTTCCCACTTGCAAAAAAAGGTGAGCAGTATGTGGTAACATTCAAACAGAAAGCGTTGCTGCAGGGCGGCGATTATCTGGTTTCCTTTGGCTGCACCGGCTATGAAAACGGACAGTTCACCGTCTACGACAGACATTATGATGTGGCAAACTTAACGATCGTATCCGAGCAGAATACGGTGGGAACTTTTGACATGGATTCTGAAGTAACTGTGGAAAGGGTAAAGCATGATTGATGAAAATGTGGAAAACATACTGCTCCATGCGGTGGAAAGTCCGGCGGAGAAAGAAAAATGCCTGTTAGGGAATGATTCCTGGCAGGTGCTTTACCAGCTGTCGGATATCCGTGAAAATCTTCTGGAGTGGTATCCGTTTGATCCGCAGGCATCACTGCTTGAAATCGGAGCAGAGTGTGGTGCCTTGACGGGTCTTTTCTGCAGAAAAGTAAAGCGTGTGGTTGCCGTGGAGGCGTCTGCACGCGATGCAAAAGTGAATTTAAAAAGAAATGGCAGATATGAAAACCTGACTGTGGTCACGGATGAACGATATCATGTGGATATGGCAGAGAAGTTTGATTATGTGACGATCACAGGGCTGTTTGGATATGCGGGACGTATCTGGGATGGTGATGACCCGTACATGGATCTGCTGCGCAGGGCAAAATCATATTTAAAGCCGGGCGGCAGATTATTTCTGGCAATTGAAAACAAATATGGCGTGAAATATTTTGCGGGTGCGAAGGAAGATCATACCGGCAGATGTTTTGATGGACTTGAAAATTATGCGGCAGCGGATGATGTGCGGACATTTGCACATAAGACATTAGATCAGATGCTGACAGAGGCAGGTTTTTCACAGAACGATTTTTATTATCCGATGCCGGATGAAAAACTTCCATCTGAGATCTATTCGGACAAAAGCCTTCCGTCTTTTGGCAGCCTCAGATATCCGTGTGTTGCGTATGACAGGGATCGCTATGAACTGTTAGATGAGCGTCTGGTATTTGATTCTATCTGCCAGGATGGGATGTTTGGAGAGTTTGCCAACTCATTTCTTGTGGTGAGTAGAAACGGGGTGCCGCAGACAGCAGATGAACGGACGGTGGTCTATGCAAAGTACAACAGACAGAGAGCACCGGAGTATCAGCTTAGCACGAAGATCATCCTGAAAAAAGATGGAAGCAGATATGTAGAAAAAGAGGCGCTGCGCAAAGAAGCTGTTTCCCATGTAACGGGACTTTCTGCAAACCGGGACAGGCTGCTGCAGTTAAAGGCAGGACCGGTTCCGGTAGAGATTTTGTCAGACGCAGATGGGTGTGCAGTATTTCCTTTTGTCAGTGGGATGAGTCTTGCAAAGGAAGTGAATGAGAGTCTTAGAAACAGACAGCGTTTTTTCAATGCGATGCATCATGCGGTGGACAGCATTTATGGCAGTTATTTTAATACGCCGGAATGTCTGGTTGATTTTACTTTCACGAGAGAATTCGAAGAAATCTTTGGCACATTTTCAGAGGAAACAGACCGTGAAGTTTTCAAAGGCACAAAGGCGCTTAAAGTGTCAAATATTGACAGTATCCTGAGTAATTTTGTGAGAATAGCGGATGGCAGTCTGGTCTGCCTTGATTATGAATGGGTGTTTGAGTTTCCGATACCGGTTGAATATCTGATTTACCGGACAGTTTATTATTATTACAGCGAAAATATTCATTACATCAAAATGAGCGAACAGGATCTCTGGACGGAGTTTAAAATTGCAGAGTCAAAGATCCGGCTTTTTAGAAAGATGGACGATCAGTTTCAGCAGCATGTGCATGGAAAAGACCGCAGATATATCTATACATCCCGTTATGGAAAGCAGTCGTTTAACCTTGGAAAAAATCTTCAGTTTGGTGAGGGCTGGTTTTTATCGATTGTGCAGGATATCCATAAACTCAACGGGAACATTGGCGGATCTAAGCGTGATCTGGTAGTATGCCATGTAAAGATGCACCGGAAAAGTGAATTTTTTGAAAAATGTAAAAACAGGCTGAAACGTACTGCAAAAAGAATATTGAAAAAGTGATGTTAAAAGCAATATCAAAACAGGAAAGATCAGCAGATAACAGCAGCATATAGGAGGAAAACATTACATGATGTTAGCAACCCGTGTAAAGAAAGCGTATTATATCTGGAAAAATGAAGGACCGGATATGTTTTTCTATAAAGTGAAAACCAAAATAGATATGAAGAACATTTTCCGCAAGAGTTTATACAGAAGATGGATCGATGCAAATGAAAGTGATATTTTTGAAGTGGCGGAACTGAAATATAATCCGTTATTTTCTGTTGTGATACCAGTGTATAATGTAGAAGACAGTATGCTCAGGGAATGTATCGATTCTGTATTGGCGCAGACATATAAAAATTATGAAATTATTCTGGTGGATGATGCATCTACACAGAAATCGGTGCGCAAAGTACTCGGAGAGTATGAAGGCAAAAAGGGAATCACAGTTATCTACAGAGAAAAAAACGGACATATTTCACGTGCTACCAATGATGGCATCAATGCGGCAAAAGGGGAATTTGTTGCTCTGTGTGACTGTGATGACCTGTATGCACCGAATGCACTTTATGAGATTGCTAAAAAATTAAATGAAGATCCTTCACTGGATTTTATTTATACAGATGAGGATAAGACGGACGAAGAGGGAAAGGTACGTGACAATCCGTTTTTTAAACCGGACTGGTCACCGGATTCTTTCATGTCATTTATGTATACATGCCATCTTTCCGTATACCGGACGACACTGCTTAAGGAACTTTCCGGCGTACGGGTAGGATTTGAGGGATCACAGGATTATGATCTGGTCCTCCGTGTGATGGAAAAAACCAATCGTATCGGACATATTCCAAAGATTTTATATCACTGGCGTATGCGTAAAGAATCCACAGCAAATGCACTTGCAGCAAAGCCGTATGCATTGGAAGCTGCAGAAAAGGCAAAAAAAGAGGCTTTGGAACGACGTGGATTAAAGGGAGATATCACATTTTTACCGGCGGTTGCGCAGTATCGTGTTACTTATTATCCACAGGGAAACCCGCTGGTTTCCATTGTTATCCCGTCAAAGGATAATCCGGAAGTCTTAAAAATGTGTCTGAGCGGTATTTTTAAATATACGGAATATCCGAATTTTGAAGTGGTCATCGTAGATAACGGCAGCAAAGAAGAAAACAAAAAAGAAGTGGAAGATGCCGTAGCCGGATACACGAAGAATGGAAAGAAGATCACATATCTGTATCAGCCGATGGAATTTAATTTTTCAAGAATGTGCAACATAGGTGCAGCGGCGGCAAAGGGAGAGTTCTTACTTTTCCTGAATGATGATATCGAGGTCACTGAGGATGGCAATAAATATAATCCTCATTATGAGGTAGATACGGGCAGATGGCTGTCTATTTTACTCGGACAGGCGCAGCTCCCTCACTCCGGGGCGGTAAGCTGTAAGTTATATTATCCGAATGGAAATATTATCCAGCATGCAGGTGTGATCAATCTGCCAATCGGACCGGCGCATGGTCTGTACGGTGCAAGTGATATGTATAACTTCTATTTTGGCAGAAATATTTTAGATTACAATTATTGTTCCGTAACCGGTGCATGCCTGATGTTAGACCGCAAGAAGTTTGATGAGGCAGGAGGGTTTGATGAGGGATTTCCGGTTGCCTATAATGATGTATCACTGTGTTTCAGACTGGTTGAGTCAGGATATTACAACACAGTCCGTAATGATGTTGTGTTAGTGCACCATGAATCCGTCAGCAGGGGACTTGACCGTGCGTCTGCGGAAAAAGAAGAGCGCAGGGCAAAAGAAATGCAGAGACTATATGAAAAACATCCAATGTTTGCAAAGGGATATGATCCGTGTTATAACCCGAATCTTGTTGCAGATAAAGTGGATTTCTCCATAGATATGAAGAGTGCATCTGCGCACAAAAAAGTAAAAACGGTGCAGAGCAGGGAATTTGCATCCTATCGCAGGGTGGATGAAACACAGGATATTCTGCCGTACCATGTTGACTTTGTGGAAGAAAAAGGAAAATATGTCCAGATCAACGGATGGATCTTTAACAGGCAGAAAAAGAACAACAACCGCAACAAAACGAACATTCTTCTGATTGATGAAAAACAGCAGGTATATGCGGTGAGCACATCCAGGCTTTATCGCCAGGATTTTGCAGATCCACAGAGTGCTAATACGGGGATCAAAGACATTTCACTCGCAGGGTTTGAGACGATTTTTGCGAAAGATGCATTTCCAAAGGGAAAATATAAAATTGCCTTAGAACTGGATAAAATGTATGTTATGTGTAAAGAAACACTTGAAATTTAATCTAAAACCCTGTTTTCATTAGAAAGCAGTGCAGGAGTGGAGATTTATATGGCGAAATAGAGGAAGGAATCGTACATGAACACACATAAATTTATGATCGAGGATGTTCGTTTTCATCTGAATGATCCGAAAAAAGTTATTTTTGTCGGGTGGTATTATGATGGCAGTACAAAGAATCATACACTGGCGGTACGGCTTGACAACAGAGAACTTCCGGTAGAACTGCTGATCAACCGGGGAGTTGAAGTCTGCCAGAAATATATACACAGTGTCAATGAGATCAGTGAGGAAGTGGTAGGCATCGTGACGCTTCCTGATAACTGGGAATTGTCGCATACGTTGACCATAGAGACCTCCTACAAAGGAACCTGGCATAAAGATGCCAGCTATTCTACAGCAAAGCTGAAGAAAATAAAAAACCGTATACAATATGGTATTGACAATGTAAAACGTACAGAAAACCGGATTATTGTAAATGGGTGCTGCATCGGAAACGGAGAGATCAAACTGGCGCTTTTAGATGAAAAAAAGCAGCCTGTGCAGGTGAAAAGTGATCATTTTTACAAGGCAGATACAGAGCGCATCGGACCGGAAGATGAGAAACGGGAAAAAATGTTTTTTACACTTCAGACAGAAAATGTAAATGAAAAAAAATTTTACATTGAGATGCGCAGTGCAGAGTCTGTTGTCCGGGTACGCCTGGATCAGTGGAATCATGCGTCTTTGGTATTGCGCCTCTGGAATAAAGCGAAAAAAGTACTGTTGTTTTTAAAACGCAATGGAATAAAGGCGACAGCTGCAAGAATCACGGAACGCCTGGGGCAGAACAAAAATGCAATTTATGAGTACTGGCTGAAAAAATACGGCATCAAAGAGGAGGAGCTTAATGAGCAGCGAAAACTGCAGAAAGACTTTTCCTACCGCCCTCTGTTTTCTGTTGCAGTGCCTTTATATAAGACCGAGGAGCGGTTTTTAAGGGAGCTGATCTGGTCTGTCCAGAACCAGACTTATGACAACTGGGAATTATGTCTTGCAGACGGCAGCGAGGACGGCGGAGAGGGTTTAGCATCGATCGTGGAAGAATACAGGAAACAGGATTCGAGGATCCGGTACCGGGTGTTAGAAAAAAATTATGGTATTGCACAAAATATGAATGAGGCAATGCATATGGCAGAAGGTGAGTTTGTCACTCCGGTGGATCATGATGATACGCTTGCTCCAAATGCACTGTATGAGTTTGTAAAAGCTTTGAATGAGCATCCATCTGTGGAGGTTCTGTACTCGGATGAGGATAAGATCGATACTGACGGAACGAAATATTTTGAACCGCATTTTAAAGCGGACTATGATCTTGATTTCCTTCTGACGAACAATTACATCTGTCATCTTTTTGCGGTGAAGTGTTCCATGGAAAGCTATAAAGAAGGATTTTTAAGTGAATTTGACGGATCACAGGATTTTGATTTTATTTTAAGATGCTGTGAGGAGGCAAAAGAGATATATCATGTGCCGAAGGTGCTGTATCACTGGCGCTGTCATTTTGATTCCACAGCAGCAAATCCGCAGAGTAAATTATATGCTTTTGAGGCGGGAAGGCGTGCGGCAGAAGCACATTATAAACGTCTTGACATACCGGCAGTGGTGGAACATGCACAGTTTTATGGTCTGTACCGTACGCGTTACAACTGGGAAGAGAAACCGGCTGTAACGGTATTGATACCAAACCGTGACCATGTGGAAGATTTAAAAAGGTGTATTGATGCGGTTTTATGTTCGGATTACAGCAATTATGAGATTGTTGTGGTGGAGCATAACAGCAGGGAGCAGCAGACTTTTGCATATTATGAAAAAATGCAGAAGGAATGCGATAAGATACGCGTACTTACTTATACGGGAGAGGAAAACATTTCAAAGATCCATAACTTTGCTGTAAAAGAAACGACCGGAGAATATTTACTGTTCTTAGATCCGCTCACACAGATGATCAATACTTCGTGTATGAGTGAAATGCTCGGATATTGTATGCGGGAGGATGTCGGTATCGTGGGTGCGAAACTGATCTATGAGGACGATACGATCGCGCATGCGGGTATCGTGCTGGGATTTGGCGGAGCCGTTGGCTATGTATTCCGTGGCAAGTCGCGCTATATAGCCGGTTACGAGAGCCGTGTGATCTGTGCGCAGGATTATTCCGCAGTATCCGGTGCGTGCATGATGGTAAAACGCAGTGTCTACGAAAATGCAGGCGGCATGACGGAGGAGTTTAAAGAAAGATTCTATGACATTGATTTCTGTCTGAAAGCCCGCAAAGCCGGCTGGCTGGTTGTATATAACCCATATGCGGAAGGATATTATTATGGAACCAAGGAGGCGGCGATTCCGGTAGTGGCAGGAAAGACAAAAGACAACCGGGAAGCAGAGCTTCTGATCAAAAAGTGGGAAACAGAGATAAAAGCGGGAGACCCATATTATAATCAAAATCTGACATTGGAGAGGATGGATTTTTCTCTGTGCAGATAACAGACAGGGAGAGACTGGCGGCATGTGTATATGTTTACACATGTCGCTTTTTTAATTCATAGGAAATTACGTCCTATGAATTAAAAAGTCCTCCGGGCGGGATGCGCAT
Source organism: uncultured Roseburia sp. (assembly GCA_934317215.1). GTDB lineage: Bacteria > Bacillota > Clostridia > Lachnospirales > Lachnospiraceae > Roseburia. Next base: position 5,464 of record CAKREH010000033.1, on the reverse strand, counting down.
CTCGCGGAGTAGAAGTTAGCTGTAAATAGCACCGCCAGGGCGCGAAAGAGTCGCAAGCGACTCTTTGTTCGAATGGATTTTCAGGTAACTGTCAGATTGTCGTGTTCACACCGTTGACGGCTGCATGCTCGTCCTCATCCATTGGGATGATAAGGCATTTTTTGCCATCGATAATCTGGGAATGGATCTGATCGACTTTTTCCGGTTTGACACGCAGAATAACATCGTAGGTCTTGACTGCCGGGGCATCGTCCCCATCTGAATCTTCTACCGGAAGAGCGCGTGTTTCTTCCAGCTGCTGTTTCAAATTTTCGACCTGCTGTACCAGTTCTAATTTTTCTTTGCGCTTTGCATTTGCCTCTACCAGTTTCGGGTCTACTAAATGTTCTGCGACAGGGACTTCCTCGCCGAATACATTCTCGTAAGTCTGCTCGATCACAGCCGCCTGTTCCTCAGTCACACCGCTCTCTGCGAGTACAGAGGAGATTGTGCCCTTTGTGACAGGAACCGGTTCCGGTTCTGGTTCATCCTCAGCTGCGACTGGGATCAGGTCGTTTAAGTTGTCCTGGATATCCATGAAAATGGCGTCACTTTCGTCATCATCTTCCCCGATGACTTCTTTTACAATGCTCTGGAATGTAAGTTTCTGCTCGGTAGCCGTAAATTTAGAGCCACAGCCGAGACCGGATTCCATAAATTCAGAGTGTGGAGTTTTGGTATCTCTGGTGTAAAACATGACAGAGTGGATATCCGTGCTTCGGTCAGTAAATGCAGGGAATACAAATCCGGTGTCCGGTGCACCGACAACCCAGTCACGGATACGCGGTCCGATACGGTTCTCATCTTCACGGTAGCCAAGCCCCGGTTTGGTCAGGTTGACCGGACAGATCGCACAGAGCAGATATTCGTAAACTTCCTCGGATTCGTCTAGTTTATTATTATCAGAAGTTTTTGTCATAACATCGTAGGCATCATGGAATACAAGGATCAGATAGTTTCCAACATAGTCGTAGCTGTCAATGACAAGATCATAAAATGCTTCCATCAGATCGTCATTTTTCAAGGCACTTTCGCGCAGTCCCATCAAAAACTGCTGTCTGCCGCCGGCAGCTTCCTCCGCAGTCGGAAACTCCAGCTCTAAAATGTTATTTCCAATCGTACCGGACATCACTTTTTTGGCAATCTCTAAGTATTTATAAAATTCCTCATCTTCCAGATTTAAAAATGTCTCACCGAAAGAAGTTACCTTATTGTGGTCGGCATCCACGTAACAGCCGCACAGTCTTGTGAAAGTGCAGGCATCCTTTTTGAACCGCCGTTTTAATTCTAAAATATCTTTTTTGTTCATAAATCTATATCTCCGTTTCTGAGGGGATGCCATACAAAAGATAGTGCAGGCTGTTTCATGTCCCCGTAATCTGCAAGAAATATTATAACGATATTTTAAAACTGGTGCAAGAGGTTATGATTTCCCGTCACGGACAACGGCGTGCTCCATTAACCAGTCACACCATACTGCGTAGTATTTTCCGAGGGGATGCGCATTATCATTGCTGTACTGTGTGTCGAGATTGCCGTTTGCATCGTCAAAAAGTTCATTGATGTCCAGATAATAAATGGTCCGTTGATCGGCTAATGTCGAAATTTTTTGATTAAAGGCGTTGATATTGGCATTATTGAATGTCTTATCCGAGTCTGAGCGCTGTGCAGTCACATGAAGATTTGCTTCCACATAAATGATCGCATCCGGCTGTACGGTTTGCAGAAAATTTACAAACGATGCATATTTTTCAAATGTCTGTGTGACATCGTAGCCAAGTTCATTAATGCCGAGCATCAGATATATTTTATGATAGGTATGGCTGGCTAAAAGATCAGAGATACTGACCTTTCCGATACCGTCCACCATAATTTTTTTGTTTTCCAGATCATAGATACTGAGACCCGAATCACAATAAAAGGTGGCATTGCCCAACGTACCATATTCTTTTAATCCGACGGTGCGGGAATCACCGATCATTAAAGCGTCATCGAAATAATCTGCATCAACAGTGGTCATTTCTGTCATCGGAACTTCTGTGTCCGGGATATCCTGCCGGTCTGTATTGTCAGATGGCGCACCGGAAGTGTCCGATGATGTCGTGGTGTCCTGTTTTTGTGCGGCGGAGACAGAAGAAACGGACAAGGATGTATTTTTGGCTGCATTTATGTTTAACGTTACATATAAGTAAATGAGTGGAATCAGAAGGCAGCTTATCAAAAAGAAAAAATAAAACAATATGGCAGATATTTTTTTTCGCATAGTGTTCCTTCGTTAAAATCTGAAATATAAAAATGGGTCATTAGAGCCAACGTAAATACAGTAAACAGAAGCCCAGAAAATTGCCAGATAGACAAAAATTTCTGGCACAGAGCCCCTGATTTTTTTTAAAAAGCGGACCGGAAGCCTTGTAGAAAAAAGGAAGCCGGCAGGGATGATAAAGCGGAAATCATATAAATTTTTCCAGAAATCATTCACATAAATAATGGCATCATCGGCGGAAAAAAATGGAAATAATTTCCGGGTGTAGACTTCGATACTGCCGGTATCACTGATTCCAAAGAGCATCCACGACAATGGGATCAGAACTGCCATATAAAGATGTCCGGCCAGCGCGTATCGGTCCGTCAATTTTTTCAACAGCAGTTTTTCTGTCAATACAATGACGAACAGGGAAAATCCCCACAGGATAAAATGAAATTCTGTGCCATGCCAGATTCCGGTAAGTATCCACACGACAAGCAGGTTGCGGATCCATTTGCAGGTACCTGTGCGGTTGCCGCCAAGTGGAATATAGATGTAGGTCTGAAACCATTGTCCAAGTGTAATATGCCAGCGCCGCCAGAATTCTGTCATGCTTGTGGAGAGATAGGGGTGCATAAAGTTTATGGGAAGCTTAAAACCAAGCATTCTGCCCAGACCTGCTGCCATCAGGGAATAACCATAAAAATCAAAGTAAATCTGGAAAGAATATGCATAGATTCCAAGCCATGCAAGCGGCGTGGAGATACTTTCATATCCGATCGTGCCAACATTTGCCCATAGACTGCCAAACTGATTCGCCAGAATCGCTTTTAAGCCAAGTCCCCGGATAAAAAGTTTCATACCATCCGCCAGATTTTCGGGCAGAAAGCGTCTTGCGCTGTGAAGCTGCCTGCGAAGCATCTCATACGGGGTAATTGGTCCGGAAATTAATTTTGGGAACATGCTGATGTAAGTGCCGAATGTCACAAAATCCCGTTCCGGTAAAATACGTCCGTAATAGATATCAAAAAGATATGCAGTCAGCTGGAACGTATAAAAACTGATTCCGAGCGGCAGAGATAAATGTCTGGAATATTTAAACAAAAACAACCATAAAAAATCGAAAAAAATAACTTTTGTCAAAAAGAGTCTCTTTTTTTCTGGATTGTGTATCTGATAAAGGCGGATTCCGAACACATAATTGAGATAGGTCAGAACCATTAACAGAAACAGTGCATATGGCTGTTTGATCACTCCGACTGCATAAAACAGGATGCTCCCTGCAAAGAGCGTACTGTTTCTGAAAGCAGCAGGTGTGACATAATAGGCAAACAGAAATAATGGCAAAAAAATAAAAATAAAGTTGAGACTGCTAAATACCATGCCAGGATCCTTTACTGCATAGACATTTCTTATTTTAAAATATCGGCGATCACATCGTGCGGGATCGTAAATTCCACAACACCCATAGACATCGGACCGACATCGCCCTCGTTGAAGCTGATGACGAGATTTCCGTCAGCATTAATATAGAAGGAAGTGTCATCGTTAATGGAGGTAAAGTTCCATTCAGGAACTTCCGTATCATCCAGCCAGTAGTAGACATTTTCATCGGCATCCATCTGCCCGCGCATCTGGGATTTGATGTTTTCATTGATCGGGGTGATATAGTCAGATCCCTCTTTAAAAAGATCTTTTAACGCAAGGCGTTCCCCGGTCTTTAAATCAATCGTGTAATAATAATCCATTTCATAACCGCTGCCGGCAGCCTGATAACACATCAGTTTTAAGGTAAAATAGTCGTCAGTTGTGTTGATGACCTCATGTTTGATCATGATATCCTGATATCCTTCGTCGCTCATATTCTGTTTGAACTCTGCGATCAGGCTGTCGCTGATCTTTTCAATCTCTGCATTGATCTCATCGGTTGATTTCTTTAAATTTTCCCCAACCGGGTCTTCTGCTGTATTTTCAGTGGAAGCGACAGTTTCCGGTACCAGTTTTGGAACATTGACATCGGCGTTGTTTTTGTCACTGCTGTACTGATAATCGCGGAATGTTACAACCTCGATCAGATTTCCAAGCAGCGGGATCTGTTCCATTGCATAAGCGACGCTCGGTGAGGTGTTTGGCAGGATGACAAACGCTGCGATCGCTGCGGCAGCGCCAACCCAGATTCTTGTGATAATGGTTTTATTGTGTTTGTTCTTCTTCTCAGCTTTCGCCTGATTCATTTTTTCTTTCATTTTTATGACCTCCTTTTCTGGCATTTGTGGGGTATCATAGGATTTTTTTAATTCATAAAAATCATTGGTGTTCATTCGGTTACCTCCATTTTCAGTTTTAACTTCTGCATACTGCGGTACAGACGGCTTTTTATGGTATTGACATTTTCATTTAAGACGCGGGCGATATCTTCGATTTTTAAGTCCTCGAAATACCGAAGTTCCACGATTGCCTTATCCTCCGGGGACAAAGAATCGAGCGCAGTTCTAAGATCTAAGTCCTGATACTGGTCCGGTTTTCCCTCTGCGATCAGTGAATCCTCGTAAGAAATGGTATCCGGCCGCTTTAAATGATGAAAAATCTCATTTAACATGATGCGGTAAATCCAGGTCGCCGCATATTCCGGCTGCCTTAGGGAAGCACTGTTTTTGATCGCCAGATAGGCTCCGTTTTGTACAATGTCACTGGCATCGTCGGGATTATGTACATAGCTGTATGCAAGATGATAGTAGCGGTTGTAATTCTCAAGCAGCAATCGTTCGATGAGATCATCATTAGATTCTGCTGTATGTTTTTTCTCTTTTCCGGAAAAGAATTTCAAGATCAGATCCTCCTTTGCAAATATTTGATTCATTCGAATCATCTGACTATTAGATATAGCATAGCCATAAAAAGTTTCAAAATCAATGCAAAATATCAAAAAGGTATGGTATAATGTGCGTAAGCATTGAGCAGTGCCAACGAAGCAAACAATAAAAAATGACTGCTTGCAGGCACTTTTTTATTGCTTGCTTCGTTGATAGGGCGAAAGCCCGTCAGTCCGGAAAATCTCTGATTTTACGGACGTGCACTGCGGACAGGAGTGAAGCCAGTAAAGAAATGACTGCTTGCAGGCACTTTTTTATTGCTTGCTTCGTTGATAGGGCGAAAGCCCGTCAGTCCGGAAAATCTCTG
>CAKREH010000032.1 GCA_934317215.1 uncultured Roseburia sp. | reverse complement strand
GAAAAATACAGAGATTACGATAAATTTGTAAAATGCAGCAAATGTGAACTTAAGGCATGGTGCCGTGGATGTCCTGCAGTTGCCAATGGAACAAGCGGTAACTTTTACGGGGCGGATCCGCAGTGCTGGAAGACAAGAAATGAGATTACCGGGGAGGTGCTGTCATGTTAATGGATATCATCAAAGCAAGACATTCCATTCGCAAATATACAGGTGAGCAGATAAAACGTGATGATCTGGAAAAGATTCTGGAAGCCGGAAATTTTGCACCGAATGCCGGAGGCGGACAGAGAAGTATGATGGTCGCAATCCATAATAAGGAACTGGCAGCTCATGTGGGAAAGATGAATATGGCAAATTTTGACCGCTCACACCTGGCAGGCAGTTTTGTTTCAAAGGAGCAGCCAAGCACAATTGATGATCCAACTATTAAAAATGGATTTTATCATGCACCGACAGCTATCTGTGTATTCTGCCAGAATAATTGTCTTTTTAGGACAGCAGATGCCTTCTGTATAATGGAAAATATGATCCTGCAGGCAACAGAGCTTGGAATTGCATCATGTATTATCTCAAGAGGCTATGAGACATTTGATTCGGAAGAAGGAAGAAGACTGATGAACGAATGGGGAGTGCCGGAAGGATATGCATGCCAGGGATTTGTTATATTAGGATATATAGATGGCGAACAGCCGAAAAGCAAACCAAGAAAGCCTGGAAGAATTAAAATTGTAGAATAGGTGGAGAACAGATGGATTTACAAACATGTTTAAAGAAGATGCAGCTGGTGGGAGTGCTTGCATTTGCAACGGTGGACAGTGAAGGAGCACCACAGATACGGAATATCAGTGCGATTCATTATGAGCCGGATGCACTCTATTTTTTCACCGCCAGAGGTAAAAATTTTTGTAAAGAATTAATGGAAGATGGCAGGGTTCAGATTCTTGCTTATACCAAATACAAAGAAATGATTCGTTTGTCAGGAAAGGCTTACGCAGTAGCAGAGAATGAACAGAAAAAATGGATGGATATCATTTTTGAAGAACAGCCATATCTTGCTAATGTATATCCGGGGGATACAAGAGAAATCGGTATTATTTTCTGTATTGATAAGGCGGAAGTGGAGTATTTTAATCTTGGCGTAAATCCAATTTTCCGGGAGACATATATTCTTGGAAATGTAAATGTAAAAGAAAAGGGATATTACATAACGGAATCCTGTATCGGCTGTGGCACATGTATGAAACATTGTCCACAGAAATGTATTGAGAAGGGAGTGCCTTTTGTCATCCGGCAGGAGCACTGTCTGCACTGTGGAAACTGCTATGAGAATTGTCCGGTGAAAGCGGTGATCAGGAAATGAATCAGGATGACAGAAGAAAATATTTAATTAAAAGATTACTGAAAGAACGACCGGAATATGAAAATATCCAGATTCCAGCAGACGCAAATGAGCAGAAAATTTTGCTTCGGTCACTTATGAATGTAAGAATGTCGGGAGAAATAAATCCGGAATTTTTACAGATTCAGGATGCATACCTTTCAGAAGAAAATGAGAAGAAAGGGATTGTCACATTGGCAGATATCAGGGAGATACAGCCAGACCTTTCTATCTGGAAGGGAGATATTACAAGACTTAAGGTGGGAGCAATCGTAAATGCAGCAAACAGCGGTATGACTGGCTGCTATCAGCCCTGCCATAACTGTATTGATAATTGCATTCATACCTATGCAGGCATTCAGCTTCGAAATTATTGCAATGATATGATGATAAAACAGGGGCAGGAAGAACCGACAGGGCAGGCAAAGATCACTCCATCGTTTAATCTGCCCTGTGATTATGTGATTCATACGGTTGGTCCGGTTGTACAGGGAAAGCTGACAAAGGAGCATGAACATTTGCTGGTATCCTGCTATGAATCGTGTCTTAGGATAGCTGATGAGAATGAGGTAAAGAGTATTGCTTTTTGTTGTATCTCAACCGGTGTATTTATGTTTCCAAATAAAAGAGCTGCTGAGCTTGCAGTGTGGACAGTAAAGCAATATAAAGAAAAGACAAAATCAAAGATAAAGGTGATATTTAATGTTTTTAAAGAGGAAGATGAACGACTCTACAAACAGTTACTCGGATAAGATATTACAGATAAAAGAAAAAATTAGGGAAGCAGATGCTGTTATCATAGGAGCTGGTGCAGGACTTTCCACATCAGCAGGATTTGTATATACCGGAGAAAGATTTGAATGCTATTTTTCAGACTTTAAGGAAAAGTATGGATTTTCGGATATGTATTCAGGTGGATTCTATCCTTATGAGACATTGGAAGAACACTGGGGATATTGGAGCAGATATATTTATGTGAATCGTTATATGAATCCACCAAAGCCGGTTTATTCGGATATTTTTGACCTTGTGAAGGATAAGAGTTATTTTGTTTTGACAACCAATGTAGATCACTGTTTTCAGAAAGCGGGATTTGATAAGAAGAGGTTATTTTATACACAGGGTGATTATGGATTGTTTCAGTGCAGCAAGCCATGTCATTATGAAACTTACGATAATGAGGAAAACATAAGAAAAATGGTAATCAGTCAGGGCTTTGAAATAAGAAATGGCGAATTGATAAAACCAGAAGGTGTCGTGTTAAAGATGGCGGTTCCATCGGAATTCGTTCCCAAATGTCCGAAGTGCGGCAGACTGATGAGTATGAATCTAAGATCAGACAATACTTTTGTGCAGGATGAGGGCTGGGATGAAGCAGCAAAGAGGTACGAGCGGTTCCTTAAGGATAACAAGTATAAAAGAAATGTATTCCTGGAATTGGGGGTGGGATATAATACACCCGGTATTATCAAGTACCCATTCTGGCAATATACCTGTAACCGGAAGGATGCTTGTTATATCTGTATCAATAAAGGACAGGCGGATATTCCTTCGGAAATAGAAGAAAAAGCAATCTGCGTGGATGCTGATATTTCAAAAGTGATTACCGATATGAAACGGAGTGTGGGTAAATGATTATACAGACAGGAATGAGGACAGATATTCCGGCATTTTGTACGAAGAATCCGGTACCAATGCTGCCATATATGAATGTTTTGAAACCATCTGAAAAAGGATTTGTGTACCCCCTCCCACCCAATTTGTGCTACAATATCAATTAACAGCAACGTACCATACCAAAAGGAGGACAATCCAATGCTTTTTATAGAATATCCCAAATGTTCCATCTGCCAGAAAGCGAAAAAATGGCTGGATGAAGAAATGAAGCTTAAGGACAGGCTTCCCGAAATGGGCGGGGACGAGCATAAAAAAATAAGAATGTGGTTTTCATAAAAGGATTTGCAGGAATGGAGGATTATTATGATTATAACAATTGCCAGACAATGTGGATGTGAAGGGGACGAAGTAGGAAGAAAATTGTCAGAAATCTATGGTATCCCATGTTATTCTAAAAAAGAACTGATCGATCTTGCAAAAGAGAAAAAAGTGTATGACAAGTATCCATTTTATTTTGGGGAATGCCAGGTGGATGATATGATGAGTATGGTTGCGGATGATATGAATTTAAAGGTGCGCGAGACACCCAAAAAGGCATTGTCAGCACTGTTTGGGGATCAGCCGTGTATCGTGATCGGGCGTGCATCGGATTATGCATACAAAGAACATCCGGATGCTGTACGGATATTCCTGTGTGGGGACAAGAAGACAAGAATCAAAAAAATTGCAAAGAAACATCAGGTATCCGAATTAAAAGCAAAAATGATCGTGGATGATACAGACCGCCGAAGAAAGCAGTATCATAATTATTACTCCGGGGAAACATGGGGATTAGCGGATAACTATGACCTGTGTTTAGATGAGTGTAAACTTGGCATTGACGGCGTGGTAGAAGTTGTTTCCGCGTATATTGCTCAGATAAACGGGAACGACTGATAAAATAATGCAGACCTGACGTAAAATCAGGCAGAAAGCGTGGTATATCATGGCATATTATTTAGCAGAAGGTGCGATCGTAAAAGGTGATGTCACGATCGGCGAAGATTCAGGAATATGGTATCATGCGACAGTCCGGGGCGATACGGAAAAGATCACGATTGGAAGCAGGACCAATATACAGGATAATGCAGTCCTTCACGTGGGAGACGGGCATGCGCTTACCATTGGAGATGATGTGACGATCGGGCACAGTGCGATCGTGCACGGATGTACGGTTGGAAATAATACATTGATTGGAATGGGAGCAATTATTTTAAATGGAGCGGTGATCGGCAATAACTGTATCATTGGGGCAGGGGCACTTGTAACACAGAATATGGAGATCCCGGATGGCAGCCTTGCATTTGGAAATCCGGCGAAGATAAAAAGGATGCTGACCGAGGAGGAGATCGTTTCCAACCGGGATAATGCTATGTTATATGTGGAGGAAGCACAAAATCAGTTGAAACTGATGTGATAAACAGGGGCACATATACAAATTGGGAATGGGGAGTAGTGTGAAAAATAAGATTGAGATCGCACACCATTCACTTGCCTGTAAATCCGATTGTACAGGTAGAAAAGCCTCGGCGCAGCCCACTACGCCTGCGTTTTTATACCTGCACACTCGAAACCGCATCCTGCGCGATTGGTATAGTTATTTACGAAACGATGTACTGGTTTACAGGATGCCCCCTTTTTGTCAGTATACGATTCTTATGTATTTCAATAAAAAGCAGTAAACTTTAACTTATTCTGCAATTGCATCAAGTGCATGGGAAATATCTGCAATCAGATCCTCTTTATCTTCGAGTCCAAGGCTGATACGGACAAGTTCAGCCGGAACGCCGGCTTCTTTCAGCTGTTCGTCAGTCATCTGGCGATGTGTGGAGGTTGCCGGGTTCAGACAGCAGGTTCTTGCGTCAGCCACATGTGTTTCGATCGCTCCGAGTTTCAGATTCTGCATAAATGTGGATGCAGCGGCACGTCCGCCTTTTAAACCGAAGGAAACAACGCCGCAGCCGCCGTTTGGCAGATATTTTTTTGCACGCTCATAATATTTATTGGAAGGAAGTCCCGGATAGTTGACATAGGCAATCTTCGGGTGCTGCTCTAAAAATTCAGCGACAGCCTGACCGTTTTCCACATGTTTTGGCATACGGACATGCAGGGACTCCAAGCCGAGATTTAAAATAAAGGCACTCTGTGGGGACTGCATGCAGCCAAAGTCACGCATCAGCTGTGCAGTACATTTTGTAATGAAGGCCCCTTCTTTACCGAATTTTTCTGCGTAGGTGATTCCATGATAGCTTTCATCCGGAGTACACAGTCCCGGATATTTATCAGCGTGAGCCATCCAGTCAAATTTACCGCTGTCCACGATCGCTCCGCCTAAAGCAGCTCCGTGACCATCCATGTATTTGGTTGTGGAGTGGGTTACGATGTCAGCACCCCATTCAAACGGACGGCAGTTGATCGGGGTCGGGAATGTATTGTCCATTACAAGCGGAACGCCGTGCGCGTGAGCCACTTTTGCGAACAGTTCAATATCCAAAACAGTGAGTGCAGGGTTGGCAATCGTTTCACCGAACATCAGCTTTGTATTTGGTTTAAATGCGGCATTTAATTCTTCTTCGGAAGCATCCGGAGAAACAAATGTGGTCGTGATCCCCATCTTTGCCATGGTAACGGCAAGCAGGTTGAAAGTTCCGCCATAGATAGAGGAGGAAGCAACGATGTGATCGCCGCATTCACAGATATTGAACATGGCAAGAAAATTGGCTGCCTGTCCGGAAGAAGTTAACATTGCAGCCGAACCGCCTTCCATAGCTGCAATCTTTGCAGCGACGATATCGTTGGTAGGATTCTGAAGGCGGCTGTAAAAATAACCATCTGCTTCTAAATCAAAAAGTTTTCCCATATCCTCGCTGGTACTGTATTTAAAAGTGGTAGACTGGATGATCGGCACCTGTCTCGGTTCTCCATTGCCAGGTGTGTAACCTGCCTGCACACATTTTGTCCCCATTCTGTATTCACTCATAGTAATCTGATCCTCCGTTTCTGCACTGTTTTATAAAAACAGCTGTATTAAAAATTCCTTCGCGATTCATCACATTAGTAAGAAAAAGCGCATAAAAATATCGTATCATCCATAGGAAGATTTTACAAGAGAATATCTTTTGATTTTAAAAAATTTGTGATACAGTAAGGGAGAAAAAAACTGGAACATGTCAGGTTTGAATAAAAAGAGAGAAGTGTGATTGAAATATGAAATTGCAGCCATTCCAGACATTAAAACATTATGATAAGAAAAATCTCCCGAAGGATATCCTTGCGGGAATCGTTATCATGGCGGTTTCCATTCCGATTTCCATGGGATATGCGCAGATCGCAGGGATTCCGGCAGTTTACGGACTGTATGGCTCAGTGTTCCCGATTATTTTATTCGGATTATTTTCCACATCACCACAGTTTATTTTTGGTGTGGATGCAGCTCCGGCAGCGCTGGTAGGATCTGCAATCGTCGGACTTGGGATCGAGGGCGGTACAAAGGAAGCCATGGCAGCAGTTCCGGTGCTGACTTTTTTTGTGGCACTGTGGCTGCTGGCGTTTTATTTTATGAAGGCTGGAAAACTGGTCAATTTTATTTCCGCACCGGTTATGGGTGGATTTATCACCGGAATCTGTACGACGATCATACTGATGCAGGTGCCAAAACTGATGGGCGGCACGGCAGGAGTCGGGGAACTTTTTGAACTGGCAGAGCACATTGCAGAGACGGTAAAAACGATCAATCTGCCCTCACTTGCAATCGGACTTTTAGCACTTTTCATTCTTCTGGTTTCAAAAAAGGTGATGCCAAAGTTTCCGATGGCAGTTGCACTGATGGCAGCAGGCGCACTTATGACCCGTTTTCTGCCGGTCAGGGATTGGGGCGTGCAGACACTTGCAGCAGTGGAACCCGGCATGCCAGAATGGAGCATACCGGATTTTTCTGCGATCGCACCAAAGGATGCGATCATCACCAGTTTGTCAGTCGCTGTTGTCATTATGGCGGAAACTTTGCTGGCTGAGAATAGTTTTGCACAGAAAAATGGTTACAAAATCGATGATAATCAGGAAATTTTTGCATTTTCCATGGGTAATTTTGTGGCGGCATTTACCGGCTGCTGTCCGATCAACGGCTCAGTATCGCGCAGTGCAATGGGCGAACAGTATCAGGCAAAGACACAGCTTACCGGGATTGTGGCTGGGTTATCAATGACCATTCTCCTCCTCTGTGGAACCGGTTTTATCGGGTATCTGCCAATCCCGGTGCTGACGGCGATCGTGATCTCGGCACTGCTTGGGGCAACGGAGTTTGAACTTGCGGTAAGATTGTGGAAAGTCAGCCGGACCGAGTGCTTTATTTTTACAGGCGCATTTTTTGGCGTGCTGATGCTTGGCACGATCAACGGCGTTCTGATCGGAATTATTCTTTCTTTTACGGAAATGATCATACGTACCTCAAAACCGGCAAGATGTTTCTTAGGAATCCAGCCGGGGCATCAGCATTTCAGGGACCTGCGGGAAGGCAGCCAGATCCATGCGGTGGAGGGAGTTTTGATCTACCGTTTCAGCAGCAACCTGTTTTTTGCAAATATCGGGGTGCTGCAAAAGGATATCGAGGAGCATATCAAAGATGACACGAAGGCAGTCATTCTGGATGCCGGAGGAATTGGAAGCCTGGATATCACAGCGGCAGACCGCCTGGAGATCCTGTACAAATCTTTGAAAGAAAAAGGAATCCGTTTTTACATGACAGAGCACATCGCAGACGTGAATGAGCAGCTTCGGAAATTAGGTCTCGGCTATCTCATCGAGGAAGGCTGTGTGCGCAGGACCATACATATCGCCTTAAAAGATATGGGGATCAATAGACCGTATCCTCTTGAGGGCGGCGTGGATAATGAGGAGCGCAGCGCATCAAGAAAACGTGCGGATAACCGTGTGCAGGAATTTGTCTGGGCGTTTGGTTCGGAAACGGAAGAAGAGATCGAAAGACAGATCGTGCTGCAGATTGAGCAGTTAAAACAGACGGGGAATGTCGAAAATCTGTTTCACGGCCGCTGGGCACACATGGAGGCACTTGATGAGGATGAATGGCTGGAACATTTAGAGGAGCACTTAAAAGAAATTGTCAATATCTCCGGCAAGGATGAGATGACATTAGCGGGCAGACTGGAGGCGCACCGGAAAGAAGTGCATGACCGTATTGCAAAAGAACATCCGGAGTTAGCGGAGCGCTTTAAGGAGCGCAGGCATCTTCTGGATGAGCATTTAAAAGAGCGCAGGCCGGAGGTGTATGAGCTGGTGTTAGAGCTTAGGGAGAAGAGAAAAGAGTAGAAAAATAAAGATACCTTATTTAGACAGAGATGGAAGAAAAACATTTCTGTCTATTTTTTTGCTTAAAAATTTACATGTACATTATGTGTCCATGAGACCTGCTAGAATGAGAATATCAAAAACAAGGGAGGAAAATGATATGGAAAAGAGAGAAGAAAAAAACACAGAAAGCGGTCAGTTTCATAAAAATAAACTTCCAGTGTTAATAGGTGGAGTGGCAGCGGCAGCTGCAGTGATAACTGCTATTTTATTTATGATACCGCGTGAGGATCATACGAACACGGATCTGGCAAAAGTTGTGGAATTAAGTTCTTTTGCAAATGGTTTTGCAGATTGGAAAGCGGATGGATTTGAAGAAAGTGTAAAGACGGATATCACGGTACCATATCCGGTAACGAATACTGACACGAATACTTATGCGGTGTATATCGGAACAGGAAAAATCAATGTGGGCGTGATCATGCAGAGAGATGAGGCTGCCATTGCAGACTGGGACTGGCTGATGAATGCACAGCCGGATTCTGACACACAGGAGTATTATTTTAACTGTACGCTTACTTATGCGGATCAGACGGTTGGGGATTCAAAGCTGCCGCTTTTTGTGATCAGTGATGTGAAAGATCTTAACAGCGGTGTGTCAGCCCGGAATGCGACGCAGAATGAAATACAGGATCAGGACATGGCACGAGATCAGAATGCAGATACAGATATGGAAGAACAAAAGATACCGGCAGAGATTGATATAGCAAAGTATGTTGGCGGTAAGCCGGATGATCTTTTACAGGTATGTGATATGTTATCCGCAGATGACAGTGAAACTTACAGTGACAGGTCAGAAGATATCATAGTGAAAGTAAATGATGGGATGATCAGTGGTTTTAAGTTAGAAACGGAAAAATATCCGGTAAATTTTGCAGGAACTTCCATTGGTGATGATTTTATAGATATTTCAGATGAAGAATTGGCAAAATACGGATACAGTTATTACGGTGATGATGGATATGAAACCGTATATTCATATAAAGATCAGATGGCGGGTGTCATGTTTGAAAATGATGAAAGCGGCGTAATTACAGGAATCTACTGGGTAAGTAACATGATGGATGTGATAAATGACTCAGAGGCAGATACAGAAAGCGATACCAGTCAGGTACAGTATGCGCAGGGAGAAGTAGAAAATTTTGCCGGAGAATATCAGGGAAGTGATGCGGTCACGCTCTACATTTCACTTGGAACAGAAGTATCCATCAGTGAGCAGCAGGACGGAGGTACAGTGGGAACAATTTCTATCAGTACCACAATGGGGACGATGGAAGCAGAATTATGGAAACAGGATATCAATGAATATACCATTTATCAGGAAAAAGGAAATGCAGTGATCGGCAGGATGACGGTGTTGGAGGATGCGGTGATCGTTACGGATTCAACGGGGTTTGACGGGACGTATCAGCTGTTGACGAGGTATGAGTCGTAGGAGTAAATTTAAGGAAAGATCATGGAAAAGGAGAAGGTGATGAAATGATATATTGCGTAGTAAAACCAAAAACCTGTCCATTTTGTGGAAAACCGTTTAAGAAAGACTGTTTTGGAAGATGTAAATATTGTAAGAAACCGCTGACTGGAATCAAGTTTTAAGCAAGTATGATTTTTCAGAAAAAGACAACTAAATATGTGGAAAATGCTATATAGGTATGCTACAATAGAAATATGTTAAAAGTGCATAAAAAATAAAAATATAATTCATGAAGTATATACAATGTGCAATAAATGGAGATGAGGTTATGGAGAAAAAAGAACCGATAGATAAAAGATCAAAAGCAGATCGTGTTCTGCGGATGTATGACCTTTTGATGCGCGGCAAAGTGATCAATAAAGTTGACGCGGGACAAAAATTCGGTGTGGATGAAAAAACCATCCAGAGAGATTTAGACGACATCCGCTGTTATCTGAACGAACGTGTCAATGATTTTGGTATCCAGAATGAACTGATTTATGACAGAAGGAAGAACGGCTACAGGCTTGAGCAGGAAGAAGGAATGCGTTTTTCCAACGAGGAAGTGCTTGCTATCACAAAAATATTGTTAGACAGCCGTGCATTTACCAAAGACGAAATGATGCAGATGCTAGATAAGCTGATCGAGTGCTGTGTGCCGCCGCAGAACCAAAGCCTGGTCAGTGAACTGATTGCCAATGAGCGTTACCACTACATTGAACCGCAGCACCACAGGGTATTCATTGATAAGATGTGGCAGATCGGACAGGCAATTCATGAGAAAAAATGTATTGAGATCGGTTATGAGCGTACAAAAGATAAAAAAGTTGTGAAGAGGAAAGTAGAACCACAGGCGATCCTTTTTTCCGAATTTTATTTTTATCTGGCTGCAAATATTGAAGGGATCGATAAAGAAAAAGCATTTGATGTGGCAAATGATGTGTTTCCAACCATTTACCGGATCGACCGGATTCTGGAACTTCAGGTGTTGGATGAACACTTTAATATTCCGTATAAAGACCGGTTTGAGGAAGGAGAATATCGAAAACGAATACAGTTCATGTATGGCGGGAAATTACAGCGTACGAAGTTCTGGTATAAAGGAACCAGTGTGGAAGCAATATTAGACCGGCTGCCGACTGCAAAGATCTTGAAGGAGGAAGACGGCAAGTTTTTAATTTCGGCTGAGACATTTGGCAAGGGCATTGATATGTGGCTGCGAAGCCAGGGAGATTATGTTGAAGTTGTAAAAAATTGAAAAGTTTTTGAGATGGACAGATGGTGTCTTAGGTACAAGCTATAATAAAAGAAAAATCATTCACCGGATAAACGTAAAAATTCGTCCATGAACTGTTGCACTAAAGCACGAGAGGAAGGATTGATCGAACGATATTTTTTTAAAAAGGCAAGTTCATCCTCGTTCAGAGCTGTTTCCGATACCTCCTCTACTTTATGGGCATACGAAGAATAGCCAATCAGATAATCAACAGATACGTCAAAAATATCTGCCATGGCTTCTAACATGTCGATATTCGGTTCATTGGTATTATTTTCGTACTTACAGATGGTCTGCTGGCTGACATTTAATTTATCAGCAAGAGCCTGCTGGCTTAACCCCATCTTATGTCTTAAATCTTTTAATCGATTCATGGTTTAAATCTCCTGAATAATACTTTTATTTTATCAGTTGAGAGGAAATATATACAACGCGGGAAAAAGGTTGAAAAGAACACCTTAGAAGAGTAAAATAAAACGAAAGTAACACGATATTAGAAAAAATTAGAAATAACATATAAAAATTGGAGGAAAGAAGATGAGTAATAAAACACCAGTACCTGTACCAGATATGCAGATATCAATTGATCCAGTTAAGTTAGTGGGAGATATATTGGATTGTTATAAAAATGTAGCAATTGCAAGGGAGGAACAGGAGACAAGAAGAACTCAAATCAGAGAACAATCCAGAGTGTGTATTGCAGCAATTGAAGCAGATACCGGATTTACCACGATATGAACGGGAAATTTACACTCCAACATATACCTATAAAAAATCAACCATAAATTTACTTTGCAGTTGTACAGGAATTTTGAACACATCAGATATTAAAGGAAAAAAAGACAGCGCAAATGCTTATCTGGAAGCTGCCAGAGATTTTGAGGTATATGTTGACCGGAAAATCGCTGAGATTAACAAAACACAGGCTTTTCTGGATAGTGTAAAAATGAATTTGGAAGAGGAACAGCAGCTTATAAATGTGTTGAATGATTCACTGAATAAAAATAGAAAATTAAAGTATATGGATATTGAGAGACAGTTACATACGTTGATAGCGGAATATATTTTAGATTCAAATGGTGAGAAAAATAAAAAATATGTGGAAGCGGTAGAAGCGTTAAAGAAAATATGTTAAATATTGCATACAAGTATAACTAATTGAGAAATATGTTTGGGGGATAAATGGACAAAAATCAGAAAAAACAAAAACAGGATGATATATTAAATGCAGGAATTGCTGGTGCTTCATACGAAACAGTCCAGAGATATGGAGATGCTGCAAAGCAATATTATGTAGCATATTCAGGAATTGATAATGAAACAGGAAAAAATCTTGTTAAAGGATTGAAACAAATATCGGAGGAAAAGGTAAATCCTGATTATGAGTTTCAAAATATACATCAACAGGCAGGATTTTCTGCGGAGGTTAAAGATGTTGCACGTTCAAATGCAGAACATATAATCAACGGTGATTTAAATAGAAAAATCAGGACTGATGATTTAGGACGTGTCAATGATCCGCTATATGACACGGTTATGATAGATGCAGATGGAAATATTATTGAGGGGTCGGGTGCACAAATGAAGTTTTTAGGTGCATCTGAAAGTGATCCTGCGGGAATGGGTGATGCAGCCAGAGCATTAGAAAAACTTCAGTCAAAAAAGTTTGAAAAATATTTGGATCACAATGCAAAGATAGACGTTCCATCAGATCAGTATGATCAAATGCTTTTAGAAGCTGACAAAAAAATAGAAATTTTAACAAACCAGTTAGAAAACCAGAAAAATGCAGGAAATATTGAACAGGTTCAGAAACTACACGAAAGAATAGATAAGCTTGAAAAAATAAAAAGCAATTTAAGGAAGAGTTCTGTTTCCAGTAAAGAAGCTGTCTTTGCGCGTACACATCCAAAGTTATCTACAGCAAAGGATATTGCAAAAGTTTCTCATAAAGCGGGTATTCAGACTGCAAAAATGGCAGCAGTGGCAGGTGGGAGCGTATCAATCGTAAAGAATCTTGTTGCCGTTTATAAAGGTGAAACAGAGCCGGAAGATGCTGTGCTGAACGTAGCAAAAGATACTACAGTAGCTGTGGCTGCAGGATACGGAACCGGATCTGCTGGAGCAGCCCTTAAAGGCGCTATGCAAAATTCAAAATCACAGTATCTTCGTACCTTGTCTAAAACGAATGTAGCGGGAACAGTAGTTGCAGTTACAGTATCTGCAGCAAAAACATTTGGACGTTATTTTAATGGAGAAATAGACGGGGTAGAATGTTTAGAAGCGTTAGGGGAACAGGGGACAGGAATGTTATCGTCAGCAATGTTTGCTGCAGTCAGCCAGGTTGTTATCCCTAAGCCTGTGATTGCTGGATTGATAGGTGGAATGGCGGGCTATGCATTTGCTTCCGCAGCGTACGGAGTTGTAATGGATGCATTGAAAGAAAAAAAGCTGGCGCATGAAGAAAGACTTCAGGTAGAAAAAATCTGTGAGGAACAGATAAGGATGCTTCGTCAATACAGGGCAGAAATAGAAAAAATTATAAACCAGTATTTGATAGAATCCATGGATATTTTCAGAGAATCTTTTTCAGAAATAAAAAATGCATTGGCAATTGGAGATGTTGACTGGTTCATTGAGAGTGCCAATACAATAACGGAAAATTTTGGAGGAAAATCGTCATTTTCCAATATGGAGGATTTTAATTCAAAGATGCTGTCAGGAACTACGTTTAAATTATAGGAGGAGTTGAAATGTTTGGCAATGCACGAATAGAGGAAGCGACATTATATTATCTGTATATACTGTCAGATGGAAAGGCAGAAAATAAGGAAAAGAAAGTTTTTGATAACCTTTGTAAAGAATTGAATGTGGATTCTGAGGAAAAAAAGGAAATCATTGATAAATGCAAAACAGTACTTGATGCTCAACCCAATGTTTTAGATATTATTGTCACGGAAAAATATGATGAACAGGTAGGAAAGAAATGGATAGGGATGAGAAGTGCATCCGAACTGGCACAGGTGATCTGGAATCTGGTCAGGTTAGGATATGCAGATGCGGTGTATTCAGAGGAGGAAAAAGAAATTGTTGATTATCTGATAGATAAGTGGTCCATTGCTCCGGAGGTGTATCAGGAATTTATTGATACAGCAGAGACATTATTATCTTTAAAACAGTATAAAAGCTGGATTTCTACAGCCTATGCGAAAGGGAATATAGGAGAAGAAAAAAAGAAAAATGTTGATGACGAAATGCAGATGTTAATGGATGATGTTCAGTTAACAATCAATGAACTTACGATGTAAAGGAGATAAAAATTATGCCAATACCATTTTTATTTATAGCAGCAGGAGCTGTAACAGGGGCACTTGGAGTTGGAAAATCGATTAAGGCAGGAGTTGACCAGAAGGAAGCAAATGAGACAAATGAGATTGCGGAAGATATCATAAGGGATGCATCTAAAAAGATTGAAACCTGCCGGAAAAATTGTGGAGAAGCTATTGATAATTTAGGAAAACGCAAAGTTCAGATTTTGGATGAAAGTGTAAAACCGTTTATCAGGGAATTTGAAAAATTGAACCATGTGGAATTATCAGAATCAAAAGGATTGAATGAACTGCAGAAGATGGTTTTGGATAAAAAAAGTTTTGCTCAGTTAAAAGAATTGCAATCGATGGCAACATCTATGGCAGGTGGTGTGGCTTCCGGTGCGGTAGCTGGTGCTGTAACTGCATTTGGCGCGTATAGTGCGGCGGGAGCTCTTGCAACTGCATCAACGGGCACAGCAATCGCGTCGTTAAGTGGTGCGGCTGCGACTAATGCGACACTTGCTTTTTTTGGAGGTGGAGCAAAAATAGCTGGGGGATGGGGAATGTTAGGTGGGAGTGCTGTCCTTGGTGGTTTGGTAGCTGGTCCTGCATTAGCTGTGCTGGGAATGGTTGTAGGAGCAAAAGCGTCTGCGAATCTTGATACAGCTTATTCTAATTTTTCAAAGGCAAGAAAATATAGCGAAGAAATGGATGTTGCAGCACTAGCATGTATGGGTATCCGAAAACGGTCTGCCATGTTTAACAGATTTTTATTATCGTTAAATACTGTTTTTGAGCCGTTGGTTTTTGAAATGACGCAGATCATAAAAAAGAGAGGAACGGATTTTAGAAAGTTTTCTGATGATGAAAAAAAGGTTGTGGCAGAAGCGATGGCGATGGCGGGGGCAATAAAGTCTATTTTGGATACACCGATTTTGGATGATGACGGAAATTTATCACCCGAATCAGATTACATTGTGGAAATGACAAGAGAAAAGTTAGAAGAAGTGATGGCATAATGTTTCAGTGTACAAAATGTGGAATATGCTGCAGAAATATTGATAAAATCTCCGAATTAACAGAGTTTCATACAGGTAATGGAGTATGTGTTCATTTAGCGGATAATAATCTTTGTAATATTTATCCCAATAGACCTGACATATGCAATGTAGACAAAATGTATGAACTGAAATATAAAGCATTGATGTCTAAAGAGGAGTATGAAAAATTGAATATGGAAGGTTGTAGGATTTTGCAGGAAAAAAACAGATAACTATTTAGAGGAATATGATAATAGGTACTTTCTTATTTAGAAAGATGATCTTATGTCAATAAATAGTATAAAATTAGAGGTGCTACTGGTTATACATTTGGTAGAGCAAGTATCTTTTCGTACAGCTTTTATTTATTGGGAGACGTGTAATCGCAATTACTAAGAATTTGATAATACAGGAAGGACAGAAGACAAATGGAAACAGGTAATGTATTAGTTATTGGCAACTCAGGTGTTGGAAAATCTACATTAATTAACTCTGTTTTAGGAATTGAAAATGCAAAAACAGGTTATGGAATCAGTGGAACCACGAATGAGTTGGAAATATATGAAAGTGATTCTGTTCCATTCAGGGTTATAGACACAATTGGATTCGAACCAACTTTCTTTAAGGAACAAAAAGCAATTAATGCCGTAAAAAAATGGTCTAAAAGCAGTGCAAAAGAAGGTCAGGAGGAAAAGCAGATAAATGTTATCTGGTTTTGCGTGGATGGTACTTCTCGAAAGCTTTTCCCGAAAACAATCCAAAGTCTTTCGCGTGCCACGTCCATTTGGAAAAGTGTGCCTGTGATTGTTGTAATCACAAAATCATATTCGGTTCCTGAACGTAAAGAAAATATTGAGATGGTACAAGCCGCTTTTGCTGCACAAAAGAGATATGCTAAAAATTTAAAAAAGATTATACCGGTCGTTGCTTCTACATTTAAGTTAAATGATACTGCTTTTGCTGGACCGGAAGGAATTATGGAGTTGATCGATGCAACGAATGATCTTATGCCGGAAGGCTTACAGGCTGGAACAGAGGATATTGCTAATTTTAAATTAAGCAGGAAAAGATATCTTTGTCAGGGAATTATAGGTGTTGCAACTACATCAGGTACTGTAGTGGGAGCAGTGCCCATTTCAATTGCAGATGCTGTAATATTGAAACCTATTGAGATTACAGAAATTAATGCGATTGCCAAAGTCTATGGAATTAAAAATGACCAGCAGACGAAAAAATTTTTTAATTCCATTATTGAAGTGGGAACAGTAAGTATTGCAGCGAAAACAGCAATTGCTGCCTTGAAAAACATTCCTGGAATTAATATCGGTGCAAGTATATTAAATGCAATTATTGCCGGCAGTATCATAGCTGCGATAGGTGAGGGAACAACCTATATATTTGAACAGATTTATTTGGGAAAAAGAAGCTTTGAAGATATTGACTGGGTAACTAAAGTGCTGCAGTCTAAGTTGTCTAACGAATTTATAGACAAAGTAAAGACTATTATAAGCAAAGCAGGTAATCAGACAGATTCAAAGAAAACAGCAAATTTAATTTCAGATATTTTTAATAATGACTGATAAAGTGGATTGTATATGGAGTGGTTCAGTGAAAAAATTATCAAAAAGCAAAAGGAAAAAGGCACAGGAAAAACAGATCAGGCGAGAGATTGCCATGAAGAAAGCAGGGAAACCTTTTTCTAAAAACTGCCATCATTATAATTATAAGTTTTCTGTAGCTCCTTCAATAAATTTACAGATGTTGGGAATGAGTGTGGAGGGAGAGCCAGAACTAATTGGAGCAATTAAAGTGAACTCGTTATTGAGAAAATTAGAGGATGGCAGTTATGAGTGTTCGCAATGTAGAAGAATTTTTTCAACATCGCAGGAGCAGCGTTTAGAAAAATTATATCAGTATTTGGAAGAACCAATAAAGAATGAGGATTTTAAGAGAGAATTACTGGAAGAAATTATATTATATCCACCGGTTTATTCATCTTATGAAAGCCACATCGAACAAATATACAGATTGATGTTTGCTCCTAGGTTGGAAAAGGTAAATCGGATAATTGACAATGAAATAAATCAGATGTTGTGGAGCGTTATTTCACATTAGAATACATATTTTGTGCAAATATTACAAAAATAATAAAAAACACGCAATACTACTGACGAATGTATGGCAATGTGTTACAATCCAACCAAAGCATTACATTCTAACAAAATCTATAAGGCAATATTGTTGTGGATTTAGTACACAACATAAGCCGTTTTCAAAATAAGTCAAAACCACGTTAAAGACTGTATACCAGCACGCGAGCCATTAACGTCGGATATCAGAATTTTCAATGCTTTTAAATCACCAGCAAATAAAAATAAAAGCAGGGAGAATTCGAAAATATCAGACGGTTCTCCCGAACAAAAAGGGAGGAAAGGATTATCGCGCAAAAGACAACGAAAGCGTTGGCAGATAAGGCAAAAAAGATACAGTGGCATCCTGCATTTTATGCGGCAGCGGAACTGGAACTAAAGGAGAATATTGAGGAACTTGATTTAATATCAGAGTATCATCTGAGCAAGGAACCGATCCGCATAGATCTTCTGGTCATAAAGGAAGAAAATGCAGAAAAAGTCTTAAAAAATGAAATCGGCCGCATCATGCGAAAGTACAATGTGTTAGAATACAAAGGACCGGGGGATGAACTGTCGATAGACACACTTTATAAGACATTAGGCTATGCATGCCTTTATAAAGGATATGGTAAAACGATCAATGAGATACCGGAAGAAGAATTGACAGTATCTTTATTTCGGGAGGCATATCCGAGAGAACTGTTTTCAGAACTGGAAAGAAAAGGATATACACTGGAAGAAAAATATCCCGGAATTTATTATGTAATTGGAAACATTTTGTTTCCGGTGCAGATCATTGTGATCAGTAGGTTGAACCGCAGTCAGCACAGCAGTCTGAGAATCCTGTCTGCGAATGCCGATATAGAGGATATCAGAGAATTTTTAGAACAAACGGAGAACATGAAAAGTCCGCGGGAGAGGAATAATATAGACGCAGTATTACAGGCGAGTGTCAGTGCAAACTATGAAATATATCAGAAGGTAAGGAGGGCAAATGGGATGTGTGAAGCATTACGGGAATTAATGAAAGATGAGATAGAGCAGGAGATAGCAAGGGGACAGGCACAAGGAGAGGCGCGTGGAATTATCGATACATGCTGTGATCTTGGTCTGCCAAATGACGCTATTTTGGAGCGGTTACAGAAAAAATTAAATATATCACTACAGACCGCCCAGGAATATCTTCAGACTTTCGGGAAACAGACTATAAAAAAATAAACAGTTATTTTGAAAAATCATATATCAGGAAAAGCAAAAACAAATGGAATATCAGGAAAGAGATTTAGTTAAAATAGCAAAACGGGAGAACAATACAAAAAGAAATTATCTGGTAGTAGATCCGCTGCAGGGAAAACATGTCCCGGTGACACCATCGGCGGCACTGAATTTATTCAAGAATCTTGCAGAAATGCTTCGGGGAAAATATGAAGGTGAGAGGCTGCTTTTGATAGGGTTTGCAGAGACAGCAACGGCAATCGGTGCACAGGCTGCGATCACACTGGGGACAAAGTATATCCAGACAACGCGGGAAGTGATACCTGATGTCAGCTATTTGTTTTTTTCGGAGGCGCACAGCCATGCGACTGAGCAGAAATTAGTAAAAGATGATATTGACCGTGTGATCAATGAGACAGACAGAATCGTATTTGTGGAGGATGAAGTGACCACGGGCAATACGATCATGAATATCGTCAGGATCATACGAAGGGAATATCAGAGAAAGGTAAAATTTGCGGTTGCCTCGCTGCTAAACGGAATGACGGAAGAATATTTAAAAATCTATCAGGAGGAAGAAATCGATCTTCATTATCTGGTAAAAACGGATCATTCCGGATACAGTGCAATCGCAGAGAAATATCATTGTGATGGAACCTGTGTCTGCACGATGGCAGAGAAATATCATTGTGATGGAACCTGTATCTGCACGACAGCAGAGAAATATCATGGTGATGATTTCTATATTCAGGCAATACAAGAGGATCACACGAAGGAAAAATTAGTGGTCAGCACACAGGACAAAATCCGGAATGAACTGCCATACATCATATCAATTCCGGGATGGATGAATGCAAGACGTTTTGTTGACGCAAAACAGTACGAGACTGCGTGCAGAAAACTTGCGGAAACTGTAATCGCGGAAACGGGTGTGGAAAAGGGCGAGAGTGTACTTGTGATCGGTACGGAAGAGTTTATGTATCCCGCACTTCTGACAGGTCAGGAAATAGAAAAAATGGGATGTGAGGTCCGCAGTCATTCTACGACCAGAAGTCCGATTGCGGTCAGCACGGAAGAAGAATATCCACTGCACTGCAGGTATGAACTGCGCAGCTTATATGATCCTGACCGGAAAACGTTTATTTATGATCTGGAAAGTTATGACAGGGTTATCGTTATGACGGATGCTGCATTAGAATCTCCAGAAGGATTAGAAACACTGATTTACGTACTTCGGATAAAAAATGAAAATATATCTGTGATACGCTGGTGTTAAAGAGGGCGCAGGAATAAGGACATAATGTGAAAATAAAATTTTTATCATACGAAATTTGTGTCCCAGCAGCAAATATGCGATGTAATGGAAAGCAGGAAAGAATGGAGACAAGATTAAATGAGAAGTTCATACCGGGATGAGGACGTGACTCTTCTGTTAAAAGATATCACCGGCATGGTGCAGCCACAGCCGACCGAAGAGAGAGAAAAACTGATACAGGCTGGAAAACATTACAGTGAAATGCTGCCCGTCGAATATGTCCCGACAGAAAAATATATGCAGGTGTACCGGGAAGCGTTGAAAAATTATGCAAAACCGGCAGCACTTGCTGTTGGAAGACTTGCAGATAAGATCGTTGAAAAAAAGGGACAGGACATTGTGCTCGTCTCACTGGCCCGCGCCGGTATTCCAATCGGAATTTTAGTCAAAAGATATATGGCAGAAAAATATCAGGTCAATGTACCGCATTATTCCATTTCCATCATCCGCGGCAGAGGGATTGATGACAATGCGATGAAATATCTGTTAAGCCGGTATGAGCCGGGACAGTTATTGTTTGTGGACGGGTGGATCGGAAAGGGCGCGATTTTAAATGAATTAAAAAAAGATCTTGCGCAGTATGGAGGCGTGTCATCCGATATCGCAGTCATTGCCGATCCTGCTAATGTGACAGAATTGTGTGGCACACACGATGATATTTTAATACCGAGTTCCTGTCTGAACAGCACTGTGTCAGGACTGATCAGCAGGACATTCTTAAGGAGTGATATCATTGGAAAAGATGATTTCCATGGAGCCGTCTATTATGGAGAATTAAAAGATTCGGATCTGTCCTATGAATTTATCCATACGATCGAGAACGAGTTTGAGATGGATGTGGAAAAAGAAAATAAGTGTGTCGAAGGCTTTGGTATTGATGAGGTAAAACAGATCGCAGAAACATTTGAAATTGATGACATCAATCTGATCAAACCGGGAATTGGTGAGGCAACGAGAGTATTGCTGAGAAGAGTTCCATGGAGGATCCTGATTAATGAGAGATACAAGGGAGATCCGCAGCTTGGGCATCTGGTAAGACTGGCAGAGGAAAAAAATGTGCCGATCCAGTATTATCCGATGAAACATTATAAATGCTGCGGTATCATTAAAAAAATGTCAGATGTATAAAAAATACTGCCGGTTTCCAGAGAAATTAGTGCATACATCAGTCAGGTCTCGTCATGCCAAAGAAATTAGTGCATACATCAGTCAGGTCTGTCATGCCAAAGAAATTTGTGCATACATAATTTTAGTCTGTTATGCCAAAGACCTCTGCAAGAAATAAGATTTTTTCTGCCCAGTTACTGTGGGTTTTGCACTCGTTCATGCGTTCACCCGCCAGATTTCCGGAGACAAGCGAGTCTGATTTTTTATCCCAGTTTAAAATTGCTTTTGCATCGTTAAAATCTGATCTTGTAACCTGATAAGCTTTGTTTACGACAGAAATCTGGTTGGGGTGGATGACCGTTTTTCCGGTAAAGCCGCAGAGTTTATCATCTTTTAGTTCCTGAATCAGGCCATTTTCCCAATTATACCCGGAATAATATTCCCATACCGGTCCGGAAACGACGTAGTCCATGCCGTAAACGGTTATGATATCAGAAAAAATATCAGCGACAGATCTGATCCGGTGAATGGACTCGTCGGAATGACGGCGGAATCCAAACATGTGACACAGATCATTTCCGCCGACACGAATATTTAAAACGAGATCTTCCACATGGGAAAGCGTGTCTTTCAGATCATACAGGATATCGATACGGTGACGCAGGTCAATGATAGAAGAACTTTCATAGATCGGCATCATATATAATTTCTTTGAAACCTGTTCGTTTGCCCGGATCATTTCTTCTATATAAGAGCTGGCATTGTCAGTAGTAAATTTCGGTATGATATAACCGGTGATCATCTGGATGCTTTTTCCTAAAGCCTTCGTTAAACGTCCGATCTGCCCTGCATTGCGGACACGGATAAAGATTTTCGGAAGGTAAAAAGGATGATCCTGAAAACTTTCAAATATCTGATGAATGGAAGAGATAAGATCCTGCTCTGCCTCTGTCACATAGTTGTCATTGATCGTATCTTCAAGGCATAAAGCCAGAGAATATTTAGTTCCAAATTTTTCATGGATCACAGAGCCTGCAATCGTTTTTTTATTGGCGGGACAATAGAGCAGTGCACCGACACTGTAATAAATCATATCGTTTTTCAATTTGTAAAAATCCCCCTGAGTGTATAAAAACTCTTCAAAATAACACAAGTTTAACAACAGATCATATGTTTTTCGGGCAGACCTGCTGTCAAAAAGATACGGTTCACAATGTGAGTGAATCGCAATGCAAATTGAATTATAGCATTAACATAGGAAAAAAGATAGATAGATGTCACTGTTCACAGGCAGGCATTTTCTGAACTGAAAATGCCGTATGATACAGTGGTGGCAGCAGATTTTGCCGATTTGGAATGCGAAGCATCGGCAAAATCCGTTACTGGAACGAGGTACGAGTGGACAGTAACAGATAGATTCGATGCCGGATGTTTTCTTGAAAACAGGATGCCGGTATGCTATACTTTTAGATGATTTTTATAGAATATTGTGCCCTGTGAAACAGGGTTTTTGAGGAAGGAATAATATGGGTAACGGTGGTAAAAAGATACGGCTGTCATTTAACTCTCCGGTCATTTTGGGATTTACGCTTGCCTGTTTTATTGTGCTGATTTTAGATAAAGTAACGGGCAGTGTATCCACGCGTGCATTCTTCAGTGTCTACCGGTCATCGTTGGCAAGTCCGCTCACATACATCCGGTTTTTCGGACATGTGTTCGGACATGCCAGCTGGGATCATTTCTTTGGAAATATTATGATGTTACTGGTCGTAGGACCGCTTTTGGAAGAAAAATACGGTTCCGCAAATATTCTCTTTGTGATTTTAACGACAGCGCTGGTAACGGGTGTGATCAATTTCATATTTTTCCCACATGTCCAGCTCCTTGGGGCAAGCGGTGTTGTATTTGCGTTCATATTACTCGCATCTTTAACAAGTATTGAGGAGGGAAAAATCCCGCTGACCTTTATTCTGGTTGCACTGATCTATATCGGGCAGCAGGTATATGATGGTATCTTTATCAGGGATAACGTCTCGAATCTGACACATATTTTGGGAGGCATTGTCGGTTCAGGCCTTGGCTATGTGATGAACAAAAACAAAATGAACAGATATTGAAGGTGAGAATGCGCTATGTTAGAACACAAAAAGATTCACAGCCTTGATGATTACTTTGCCGATCTAAACAGCAGACAGAGCAGAGAGGTGTATTTTTACCGGATCAATGGATACACGGAAAAAATCGGGGACTTTATAAAAAAATATTATGATACGGCAAGAAGAGCGGGTGTGGTGATCGAAGGAAAAATCCCAAATCCCGATGAGAAGAACCTTGCGTATTATTCTGAAATCATGGGGATGGA
This sequence comes from uncultured Roseburia sp., assembly GCA_934317215.1. GTDB lineage: Bacteria > Bacillota > Clostridia > Lachnospirales > Lachnospiraceae > Roseburia. Next base: position 17,375 of record CAKREH010000032.1, on the reverse strand, counting down.
TTTTCAGATGAATCCGTCATTTATATCGAATGGTTTAAAAAAATGGCTGCCGCGCATGAACGATCTGCAAAGGCAGAATGTGGCGGATTCAATCTATGATTCGCTGGATTCCATGAGGCGGAATGGAAAAACAGAAAATATGCTGAAAAATGCATATATTAAGTTTATGTGCTGGCTGTACTACAAATTTGAACGGATCGTCAACCAGCTTGGGGCAAATGAACTGCCCAAGATCCTTTATGAGGGGGATATCAGTAATTACGAACTGATGCTGATATCGATCCTGTCCAATGCCGGGTGTGATGTGGTGCTGCTGCAGTATCATGGTGATACCGGATATCTGAAATCAGATCCTGCTTCCGTTTTATCAGATGATCTGCAAATGGAGGGGATGACAGCTTTCCCGGAAGGATATTGCTTAAAGAAAGTCCGGGAGGCAATACAAAATGATTTTGAAAAAGAACGGCTGTATGGAAGTCTGCCTTCTGTCAATAACTGTACCAATGCATGGATCGATGGAAAAGGATTTGAGGATATCAAAAAGAGTGTGCTGACCAGAGGAACAGATCCCCGCTTCTTTTATAACTGTTTTTACCGGATCAACGGTGCAGAGGACAAGCTGACATATGCGAACGAATTGTTTCAGCTGCAGCTTGAACTGAAAAATGCCGGGCGGAAGCTGGTGATCGTAAACGGGGAGATCGAAAGACCGACACCGGATGAAATCGCAGAGATCCGGCGTGGAAACTATGCAAAAACAGATCAGCTTATCATGGATCTTTCCACGAATATAAAGTATCCGGCAAATTTAGAACTGCAAAAGATCATGCACAAAACATTTGTGGATATTCTTCTTGCAGAATCAGGCAAAGAAGGCGATAATTTAAACAGGCTCACCAGCAAGGCAGTTTACCTGTTGTGCTGGCTGAAAAGGTATCTGCCGTTTTTATTTTCCAGATGGAAGATGCCGGAGATCGGATGTTTTATCCATATGGGCGGCTGTCAGAATGAAAATGAAGCGTTGTTTCTCAGATTTTTAGCAAGGCTGCCGGTCGATGTGGTGATCCTTTGTCCGAACCGGAATGTACCATGCCAGCTTACGGATCCGCTGTTGTATGAAATGAATTATGAGGAAAGCCTTACCATGGACAGGTACCCGGAGGAGAGTTCCCAGGTTAAGATGGGAACAATTGCCTATCATGCGGAGAGGGAACTGGATACGTTAATGTATCAGGATACCGGCATGTACCGGAACATGCAGTATGGAAAGGCGAACATTATCAGTCTGCAGACCATGTACGAGGAGATTAAGATCCTGTGGGATCAGGAATTAAAGTACCGGCCGGATTTCAGCGTGGTCGATGGTGTCGTGAACATACCGGTCATTTTTGCAAAAGTTTCCGGAGTCAAAGACGGACAGACCGCCGGCTACTGGACATCCGTAAAAGAACTGGTCACGGAAGATACAGTCGTGATAAAAAGGGCGCCTTATATAGAGCCGATGGCACCGAATCCGATGAAAATGTATGCAGCTGAATTTTTCAAAAATGGGAAACTGCAGCGGAATAAGATCAAAGCACATCCGAAATATCTGTATGGTATCCTGCGGGAGGATATTCAGGAGATGATACTTGATAAGATGCAGCTTCTGATCGATCAGAAACTGATCAGAGGAATCGGGGAAAATGGTATGGAATACACTGTGATTGCGCAGGTTTTGAATCTGCCGAAAGATATCGTAAGACTGATCCAGAAATTTGATCTTACCCGGAAAAATCCGAAACTGATCTATATCAATACATCGGAGGCGGTCATTTCACTGGAAGACTCGATCCTGACAGCATTTTTGCATCTGATGGGATTTGATATTGTATTTTTTGTGCCGACGGGATATCAGAGCATTGAAAAATATTTTAACGGGCAGCTAATGGAAGAACACCAGATAGGGGAATATAAATATGATCTGCAAGTCCCTGACCTGAATAGTATTTCATTTAATAATACACGCCACACCTGGCGGGATAAATTTTTTAAGAGAGGTAATTAGAAATGGAGGAATCGTATGGGACTTGATTTTAGCAAAACAACGACTGCGGCAGCCACAGTGGTACCGGACACAAAAGATGAGATCGCTGTTGTGGAACAGTATGACATTGTTGCCGACAGGGAAAAAATGAATTCAGAACTGGTCAATTCGGATGAGGTTGACCGGATCGTCAGTACGATTGAGGTCAACAATCTTGAGACAATCGTCACATTTGGAGCGGAGGTTGCAGAAGAAATTTCGAAAGCATCGGATGTCGTGTTAAACAGCATGAATATGTCACAGCTTGACGATACCAGCGAAATGTTAAAAACATTGGCAAAGATCATGGATCAGTTTGATATTGACGAGATCAGGGAAAATCCGGGACTGTTTGGAAAATTATTTGGAAATATGAAAAAACAGCTCGACAAGATCCTTGCAAAATATCACACGATGGGCGAGGAAGTCGACAAGATCTATGTTCAGCTCAAAGGCTATGAGTCAGAGATCAAACAGTCAAACCGTAAATTAAATACGATGTTTGAGGCAAATGTAAATTATTATCATGAACTTGTGAAATACATTCTTGCCGGAGAGCAGGCATGTAAAGAGATTGAAGATTACATTGCAAAGAGACAGCAGGATATGGCGGCTACCGGAGACGAGTCGATCCAGTTTGAGCTTACCAGCTTAAATCAGGCACTGATGATGATGGAACAGCGTACACAGGATCTTCGGACAGCAGAAAACGTTGCAATGCAGTCCATTCCGATGATCAAAACGATGGAGTTCAGCAACTATAATCTGGTCAGAAAAATTAACTCCGCATTTATCGTAACACTTCCGGTATTCAAACAGGCACTTGCACAGGCAATTCTGCTGAAACGCCAGCGCATTCAGGCAGAAGCAATGTCTGCTCTGGATAAGAAGACCAACGAGATGCTGATCAAAAATGCGCAGAATACCGTGGAAGTTTCCAAGGCTACCGCTAAGATGGCATCCGGAAGCTCAATCCAGATTGAAACACTTGAGACGACCTGGAGAACGATTACCAGTGGTATTGAAGAAACGAAAAGAATTCAGGAAGACTGCAGAAAGAAACGTGTGGAAGATCAGGCAAGACTTGAGGCGATCAAGGCGGATTTCAACAGACAGTATCATATGCCGCCGGCGAACAGGTAAGTTATTTCTAATAACTATAGATTCATTTATTCTAAGGAGGGTAATACTATGCCAATTAATTTATCAAAAGGACAGAAAGTAGATTTAACAAAAGGAAATCCGGGACTGAAAAATATCATGGTTGGTCTTGGCTGGGATGTCAATTCATTTGATTCCGGTGCAGATTTTGACCTGGATGCAGCAGCATTTATGCTGGGAGCAGATGGAAAGTGCCCGACAGACAAAGAATTTGTATTTTATGGAAATCTGGCTCATCCGAGCGAGTCTGTAAAACATATGGGCGATAATTTAACCGGAGAGGGAGAAGGCGATGACGAGCAGATCCAGATCGATCTTTCCAAAGTACCGGCAAACATTGAGAGAATCGCATTTACCGTAACGATCTATGAGGCGGAGGCAAGACGCCAGAATTTTGGACAGGTATCTAATTCTTTCATTCGTCTGGTAGATGAGACAACCGGAAAAGAAATGATCCGCTATGACTTAGGAGAGGATTTCTCCATTGAGACAGCAGTCGTTGTCGGTGAATTATACAGACATAACGGCGAATGGAAATTTAATGCGATCGGAAGCGGCTTCCAGGGCGGACTCGCAGCACTTTGCGGACACTATGGAATTGAAGTGGCATAAGTGGAGGAAAATCCTCTGCTCACCAGAGGGTTCGCATTTTGCTACGCAAAACAAGGAGTAAAATCCTCTGCTCCTGCAATGGCAGTCGCATTTTGCTCCGCAAAACAAGGAGGATTGTAATGTCAATTAGTTTACAGAAAGGACAGAAGGTCAGTCTGTCAAAAGATAACGCAGGATTGTCAAAGATTATTGTCGGTCTGGGATGGGATGAAGCGCAGCAGTCTTCATCCGGAGGTGGATTTTTAAGTGCTTTATTCGGGGGCGGATCAAAGCAGCAGCCGATCGACTGTGATGCATCCGCACTGATGTTAAAGAATGGAAAACTGGTGGATAAATCAGACATCGTTTATTTTGGTAATTTGCACCATAAATCAGGTACCGTAAATCATCAGGGAGACAACCTGACAGGAGCCGGTGATGGAGATGACGAGCAGATTGTGATCGATCTTGCGAAAGTACCGCAGGAGTACGATAAGATCGTGATCGTTGTAAATATTTATCAGGCGGTTCAGAGACATCAGCATTTTGGCATGATTGAGAATGCATTCATCCGTTTAGTTGATGCAAGAAACAATAATGAAATGTGCAAGTATAACCTGACTGAAAATTATTCCGGTATGACGGCAATGATATTTGGAGAAGTGTACAGACATAACGGAGAATGGAAGTTCAGCGCTGTTGGCCAGGGTACAAATGACCCGGGACTGGGAGAACTGAGCAGAAGATTTGTATAAAAAAGATTGATACATTAGAGGAGGTTAACTACCCAAAATGAGTAACATAAATAAAGAAGAGCTTATGAGAGGTCTGTCAGACTCACAAGTAAACAAGAGCAAACAGGATTTTGGAACAAACGCTCTTGCAAAAAAAGAGACAGAATCACTGTGGTCGATGTTCATCGGAGCATTTGATGACATTTGGATCAAAGTATTATGTGCAGCACTGGTCATGAAAATCGTCATTTCTGTTATTGGTGTGTTTGTACCGGCATTAGCAGGAGAAAATGATGTTGTTGAGATTATAAGTATTGTTTTAGCGATCGCACTGGCAACCGGATTCAGTACATTATCCGAGTACCGCAACAGTTCCAGAAGTGAGGCATTACAGGAAGAGTATAACAAGACTTATGCAAAAGTCATGAGAAATGGAAAACTGGTCAATATCCTTACCAGTGAGATCGTAAAAGGTGATACGATCCTTGTTCAGGCTGGTGATAAGGTACCGACTGATGGTGTGTTATTTGAAGGACACATCAAAGTTTCACAGGCGGCATTAAACGGTGAGTCAAGAGACGAGAATAAAACGGCTGCGGACAATCTCGATGAAGCGGAATCTACAGATTATGCATCTGCAAACAAAGTATTTATGGGATCAGTAGTGACCTCCGGTGAAGGGTATATGGTTGCAACCGTCATCGGTGATGCATCCGAGCTTGGAAAGATCAACAAGGCTCTGACGGATGATAATGAAGAGGACGAGAGAAAAGATACTTCAAGCCTGAAACTGGAAGTGGTAGCTGCCGGTATCGGTAAACTTGGTGTGTCCGCGGCTGCCATTGCAGGCGTATTAGATGTTGTACTGAACCTGATCCGTACGGATGAACCAATCACAGTTGTTTATGTTCTGCTTTTGGTTGCAGAGGCAGTTATGTTGATGGCATCTATCGTTATCATGGCAGTGCCGGAAGGTCTTCCGATGATGAACAGTCTGGTGCAGTCCATGAACACAGAGTCCATGTACAAGAAAAATATTCTTGTCAGCCACAAGGCAGCATTTTCCGATTCTGCGTATATGAATGTTTTATTCAGTGATAAAACAGGAACGATCACACAGGGTAACTTATCTTTGGTAGAATTTATCACCGGTGACGGTAAGATCGCAGAGAACATTCCGAATCAGGAATTTATCGAGGCGATTACATTAAACAATCTTGCAAAAGTATCCGAGGGTAAACCAATCGGAAGTAATAATATGGACAGAGCCCTTTTGGGATATGCTTTAGAGCATGGTTATGATGATTCGAAAAACGATCCGGATAAAGTCGCTGACATCAGCGGATTTGATTCGGAAAAGAAATGCGCTACCGTTACATTGAAAAACGGACTGGTTTACTGGAAAGGTGCAACCGAAAACATCATTGATAAAGTAACACATTATATGCTTCCATCCGGTGAAGAAAAAGAATTTACTGCAGCAGATAAAAAAGCTGTGGAAGATCAGATGCTCGCCCAGGCAAAGAGAACGATGAAATTGCTTTCTGTTGCCAAAATCGCAGATGGAAAAACAGTTCTGATGGCAGTGCTCTGCTTAAGAGATAACGTAAGAACCGATGCGGTTGAGACTGTTGAGATTTTAAACAATGCCGGTATCCAGGTTGTCATGGTAACCGGTGATGCGGAGGAAACAGCAGTTGCCATCGCAAAGGAAGCTGGTATCTTAAAAGATGAGCAGAACGATGTTGTTCTCACACATGAAGAGTTAGAGCAGATGTCAGATGAAGAGTTAAAGAAAAAACTTCCGAATCTCCGCGTGGTGAGCAGGGCAAAACCGCTTGATAAAAAGAGACTTGTTTCTATTTCACAGCAGCTTGATAATGTCTGCGGTATGACCGGAGACGGTGTTAATGATGCACCGGCATTAAAACAGGCAGATATCGGATTTGCCATGGGAGACGGTACAGCAGTTGCCCAGGAGGCAGGTGACGTTGTCATCTTAAATAACAGTTTGACTTCCATTAAGGACTGCGTATTGAACAGTAGAACAATGTCAAAATCAGTTGGTAAATTCTTGATCTTCCAGCTGACCGTCAATATCAGTACCCTGTTGATGAACATTATTGCGCCGATCCTGGGATGGACCGAGCCATTCTCCATTGTCCAGATTTTATGGATCAATCTGATCATGGATACTTTGGCAGCCATGGCATTTGGCGGAGAGCCAATTCTCGACCGATACATGAATGAAAAACCGGCACTCAGAAAAGATAACATTTTAACAACTTATATTAAATCTGCAATCGGAACAAGCTCTGTATTTATCACACTTGGCTCCATCCTGATCCTGGAAAACATTGGTGGGATTACAGATTTTGTAACACCGGCAGGCTGTGCGGATCCGGAATTATATGAAAAAACATTTATGTTTGCTTTTTTCATTTATTCAATCATTTTTAACAGCTTAAATACCAGATCTGAGAGATTTAATGTATTTGAACACATTGAAGAGAACAAGAATTTTATCATTGTTATGGGTGTGATCTTTATACTTCAGACCATCATCATTGAGATTGGTGGTCAGGTATTCAGCACAACGACATTGAATGCAAAAGCATTATTTGTTTCCATGCTGTTAGCAGTGCTCATTATCCCGGTTGATATGGTAAGAAAAGCCATTGTTTCGAAAAAATGATCGCCTTTCATACCGATTTGGATAATACACTCATCTATTCCTATAAATATGACATCGGGCCGCAGAAGCGAAATGTGGAACTCTATCAGGGAAGAGAAATATCCTACATCACAGAGGAAACATATCATCTCCTGCAGCTCGTAAAAAATGAAATGCTCATTGTTCCAACGACCACTAGAACGTTGGAACAATATCAGCGCATTGATCTGGGAATCGGACCATTTCCATATGCATTGGTCTGCAACGGTGGTGTCCTTCTGGTAAATGGTGTGCCGGATGAAGCATGGTATCAGGACTCCCTGCATCTGGTGTCGGATAGCAGGGAAGAAATGAACCTTGCCATGGAACTGTTAGAGCGGGAACCACGCAGAAAATTTGAACTCCGATACATTGAAAAGCTGTTTATCTTTACAAAATGCAATGATCCCGAAACAGCTGTAAATGATTTAAAAACATCTCTCGATACAAAATATGCAGATGTCTTTTCCAACGGTGAAAAAGTATATGTAGTACCGCAAACCCTGAATAAAGGAACAGCAGTAGACCGACTCAGAGAAAAACTAAAACCAGAGTTCGTAATTGCCGCCGGAGACAGCGCCTTTGACATTCCCATGCTATCGACCGCCGACCGCGGACTTGTCCCATCCGGATTCATACAAAAATATGAAATCCCGAAAACATCCGGAGCCCGGAAAAAAATAGATGAAATGACATCGAAAAAAATATTTTCCGATGCCCTATTAGAAAAAGTTCTAAAAATAAAAACGGAGTCTGTTGCAGCAGGTGTTATTCATACAGAATAATACCACTTGCAACAGACTCCGTTTTTGGTATGTGAGGTAAAGTGCCAGCCACTAATCCATACTCACACTGATTCCGCCCTTCCTCTCCGAAGGCTGAATAATCACTGTAACCGGACAATTCCCATGCCACTCAAACTGGTAAGACTCCCCGGAAGCCTGTCCGATAAACGTTTTCCACGAAATATCAGCCGTCACCTGCGGATCGCAATGTCCATTTCCAACCCAGCACACGACAGCATCCGGATCAACAGAGAGCGTATCCTGGGACATTACATTGCTCAAAACGATCGGGTTGCCGTCACAGAGTACTGCAACATATGCATCTTTTCCACGTGCAGTCAGAGTGGAAGTGGCAAGTCCTTTCTGGGAAAGCACACCGACACCGATAAAACGGACATTATAATCACAATCCTGGGAGAAAGCGAGAATATTTTCGGATTCCACTGAGATAGTCTCGCCCTGCTCTAAATGATAGACCACAACATGCTGACCATAATTTGCGTAATATGTAACAGAATCACCATTTAAGGTTACTTTCATAAGTGGAAGATTTTCTCCAGTTACTCTTCTGGCAAGCTGACCAAACAGTGCCTGTCCGATATTATTCTGCGGTCCAAGCAAGACCTTCTCAAATTTGTAATTCTTTCCACCGGCATTCTCTCCGGCGATAAATGCACCTGCTTTTGTAAAGAGCACATCACTGCCCGTACAGGTAACTTTTAAAGTAAGTTCATTTACTGTTTCAAATGTTAACATAACAAATTCCCTCCAAAATCTAATCCTTTGTTTAAATAACCTGAACTCCATACAAACCGCACAGTCCTGCGAGATCTTTTGCCACACCGTTTCCGATGGCATTAAATTTCCATGCGCCGTTATGCAGATACAGTTCACCGATCATCATGGATGTCACATTCGTATAGTATTCATCCATTTTAAAGCTGACCAGCTCGGCGCCGGCAGGATCCATAATACGGATATACGCATCCTCAAGCATTCCGAAATTCAGATTTTTTTCCAATGCTTCATTGATCGTCAGCACAAATACGATCCTGGCAACGGATGGATCTAATCTGGTAAAATCCACAGAAATGATCTCACGGTCTGTGCCGCCGTCAGCGTGGAAAACCGTGCTGTGATCCGGGCTTTCGGTCTGTCCGTAAAAAACAAACCAGGAATCACCGATCACCTTACCGGATGAGCCGAGCAAAAATGCGGATACATCCACATCACAGGCAGGATTTTTGACATTCCATCCGAGACATGCCTTTGCGGAAGTGAGCTTCCCGGAATTCTCCAGCGGTGTTTTCTGACCTTTTTGCACCATATGTACCAGTGGAGGCAAAGGTTTTGACGCCGGTGTGGATGCGTTTGATACTGACTGAGATGTTGTGTGATTGATCGAAGTGATGGTTCGTGTTGTTTTTGCCCCCTCAACTTTGCGTTCGTTGATGGAAAGAACGGTCTGTCTGGTGACGGGAGCAGAGGATCTCATTGGAATATCTACCATAATAAAAAACCCCTTATCATTTAGTAATACAATAGATTGCACGCTTTGCGGGCAGATCTGTTGTCAGGAATTAATAAGTCTCTGGATTTCATTTTAAGTGATTCTGATAGCAGTGTCAAATTGCTAAATGTTGACAAGGAGAAGATATATATATATGATAAAAAATGGAAAAAGGAGGAAATGAAAATGAAAAAGCAAATCAGACTATTGGCAGTATGTGCAATTATGCTTTGCGGCATGATTGTCGGGGGAATTGCAAATCCATCAGAGATTATGGCAAAACAAACGATCAAGGCAACAAGGGAAATGAAGGATGCGCCGAAGATTGAGCTGGATAAGTTATATCATATTGCGGCGAATGATTCAGCACAGGCAGGAAAGGCAGATATTCTGGCATGGAACAGCGATGAGTGGAATTATTATGATTTTGTTACTGTTAAACTGACAGAAAAGACCAATCTTACACTTTTTATGCAGGAAACCGGTGGAAGTGATTGTTGGATTCAGCTTTACAATTCAGATGGCGAAAGAGTAGGCGAAGAATATGATGTTGGAACACGGGCAGGAGTATTGAAAAGAACAGAAAAATATTCTCTGATGGCAGGAACTTATTATTTAGGATTACAGCCACATGCAACCGCTGACATTCAGTTAAAATCAGAGAAAAAAATTGTGCTTGCCGAAAAAAAGGTTATTCTTGAGTCTGGAGACAAAACAACAATTGATGCAGTTTTAAAAAAATCAGATAAAGTTGTTAAGAATACGAAGTTTACTTATAAGTCAACCAAAACATCGGTTGCAAAGGTTTCATCAAAAGGAAAAATCGTTGCAGTAGCTCCTGGAAGCTGTAAGATTTCCGTAAAATCACAAGGTGTAACCAGCAATATAACTGTTATTGTACTCCCGAATAAAGTAAAAAGCATAAAGCAGGCTGCTGCAACTAAGCAGTCCATAAAATTATCCTGGAAAAAGCAAAATGGAGTATCCGGATATGAAGTGTGGATGTATGATCCGGATTTAGAGGAGTTTACGAAAGTAAAGACAGTATCATCTGATTTTTCATCTGCAAATATCACACAGTTAAAGAAAGGAACAACTTATAAGTTCCGTGTTCGTGGATTTGTAAAATCAGGTTCTAAAAAATACTACGGTGAATATGGAAAAACATACAAACTGAAAACAAATAAGTAAATATTGATGGAAAAAACAGAAAATAGAATTGAAACATTCTGTTACCGGAAATAAGTTAGGGAGGCCATATGGCTTCCCTGATTTTTTTGATCGGATTTATTTGGGAATTACAGGAATTCCCTGCTATAATACAACAGGAAAGGGAATGGAGAATATTTATGGCACAACATGAAAAATTTTATTTAAATGGTATCTGGCAGTTGAAAAAAGCGGATGAAACACTGCTCTGCCCGGTGGAGATTCCGGGTTCGGTACTTTCCGGTCTGACGGGACACGGTTTATTAGAAGATCCGTTTTACCGGATGAATGAGTACCCGACGAGAGAACTGCTGAAAAATGATTTTATTTTTTCGAAGGAATTTGAACTGAAAAAAGAAGAGGGAAGAGTGTATGCACTCTGCTGTGACGGAATCGACACGGTGGCAGATATTTTTATCAACGGCATGCTGATAAAGCATGTGGATAACATGCATCTTCGTTACCGGATCCTGTGTACAAATGTCCTGAAAAACGGGACAAACAATATCACAGTAAAAATCCGTTCTGCAATAGGATATGTCAAAGAACATGTGCCGGCACCGGGAAAAGAGATCCATTACACGGCATGTGGTGCGATGGAAGGAAATCAGTATATCCGGAAAGCACATTCCATGTTTGGCTGGGACTGGGGTCCACAGTTACCGGATATGGGAATCTGGCGCGATATTTTTATTGACAGCTATGAGAAGGCAGAACTGTCTGATCTGCATATCAGACAGGAACACATAGATGGAAAAGTTTTTCTGTCGGCAGAAACAAAAGTGATGTTGCCGGAAAAGGCACAGGACGGTGAAATTGCGGAAGCAGAGTATCTGGTATTGCCACAGAGTGCGGAAAGTAATGCCCGGATATTGAAAGAAAGTGTGGGAAACAATGATTCGACACTGGCAAAGAATGCAGATAATCTTAAGGTAAAGATCACGCTGCAGACACCGGATGGAAAACAGATTTCTTTTTCGGATGGAAAATGTCTGGTTGAAGATCCGAAACTCTGGTGGCCGAACGGATACGGTGCACAGCCGCTTTATACGGTGCGTGCGGAACTGTTTCTGGGCGGAGAATTTCTGGATGCAAAAGAACTGCGCATTGGCCTGCGCACATTGACGGTCAGCCAGGAAAAGGATGCATGGGGCGAGGAATTTGCTTTTTGCATCAATGGGGCAAAGATTTTTGCAAAAGGTGCAGACTATATTCCGGAAGACTGTATTTATTCAAAAATTACTCCGGAGCGCATTTATGAGTTGTTAGATACGGCAGTGGCATGTCATTTTAACTGCATCCGTATCTGGGGCGGCGGTTATTATCCGGCGGATGTTTTCTATGATTACTGTGATGAGCATGGTCTGATCGTATGGCAGGATTTTATGTATGCCTGCAATGTCTACGAGCTGACGGAGAAACTGCGGGAGAGCATTATAGAAGAAACGAAGGATAATGTGAGAAGGTTGAGACATCATGCAAGTCTTGGACTCTGGTGCGGTAACAATGAGATGGAATCAGCATGGGACCACTGGGGCGGTTTTAATGATCATTCGGATGCGTTAAAACAGGATTACCTGACCATGTTTGAAAAACTGATCCCGGAAGCCTTAAAGAGCGAGGATGATGTGACGTTTTACTGGCCGTCGTCTCCGTCATCCGGCGGTAATTTTAAAGACCCGGACAGTGATGATGTCGGGGATCGTCATTACTGGGATGTATGGCATGGAGAAAAGCCGTTTTCCGACTATGAAAATTACTATTTCAGATTCTGTTCGGAATTTGGATTCCAGTCGTTTCCATGCAAAAAGACGATCGACACATTTACCCTGCCTAAGGATCGCAATATCTTTTCAGAAGTTATGGAAAGTCATCAGAAAAACGGTTCTGCAAATGCGAAGATCCTGCATTACATTGCGGAGAACTTTTTATATCCAAAAGATTTTGAGAGTCTGATCTATATCAGCCAGGTGCTGCAGGCGATCGCAATCAAGAGCGGTGTGGAGCACTGGCGCAGAAACAGGGGACGCTGCATGGGTGCAATTTACTGGCAGTTGAACGATAACTGGCCGGTCGCATCCTGGGCAAGTATCGATTACTTTGGAAGATGGAAAGCACTGCAGTATTTTTCGCGGCATTTTTATGCAGATCGAAAAAGCAGAGATCACGTTCGATGCAAAAAGAGAGGGAAATCTGTTGACATTGCAGTTAAAACCAGATGTTCCGGCATTTTTTGTCTCGGTGGAGAGCGATGTGGATCTGGTCTGGTCGGATAATTTTATGCATCTGACGGAAAACGGACCTTTTGAGATTACGGCTGCCTTGCCGGAGGGTGTGGAAGGCGTTCCTAAGATCCGGGTACGGTCACTGTGTGATTCATGGGTTGCGGATCATTCACAAGCTTGACACCTGCTGTCAGGCTGTGCGCAAAAAAATAAAGTATATGAGATGCTGCTGTTCAGACGTAAGCCTGACACTTTGCAGTCAGGCTATGCGCCATAGTGTATATTGTTGTGAGATTACAGAAGAATAACTCCAAAACAGAACGACTTTACACCACCTGATATAAGTGCTATCATAAAAATAGTTAGAAACAACTAACAAATGAGAAGCATTTTAAAGAAGGTGGAATTCTATGAAAGTATATTGTTTTGGTGAGAAAGAAAAACCGGTTATTTTTCTTTTCCCTGGAACCTGTTGTCACTGGAAGGGCAATTTTGGGAAAGTAATAGAGCCGTTGGAAAAATATTTTCAGGTGGCATGCGTTTCCTATGACGGGTTTGATGAGACGGAACAGACAGAGTTTCCGACGATGACGGAGGAAACGGAAAAAATTGAACAGTATATAAAGAAAGAATTTGGCGGACATATCTGTGCCGCATATGGCTGTTCCCTGGGCGGTTCTTTTGTCGGACTGCTTGCAGCACGCGGAAACGTCCATATGGATTATGGTATTTTGGGAGGTTCCGATTTAGACCAGTCAGGAAAAATTTCAGCAAAGCTGATGACAAAACTGATGATGCCGGTTTTTTATCCGTTTATCACGAAAGGGGAAATGAAAATTCCTTTCATGAAAAAGAAAATGGACAAAATGCTGGCGGAGGACAATGGCTATATCAGAGCGTTTATGGATATGATAAAGACGCCGGATGTCGATATGAGCCATATTACAAAAAGAAGTGTCGAAAATCAGTTTTACTCAGACCTCATCACACCGCTGCCGGATCAGATCGACCCGTCCGGAACCCAAATACACATTTTATATGCCCTTAAAATGGGAGAGAAATATCGCGCGCGTTACAAAAAACATTTTGCAGGACCGATCCTGCATGAACTGGATCTGCAGCACGAAGAACTGCTTGCGGTTTATCCGGATGATTGGGTAAAAGTGATCGCGGAGATCTGTAACAGAAAACAGGGAGACAGTGCGGCAAGATTTAAAATTAAGGAAAGCTGATGGAGCGGGGAAAGTTGAATCATCAGGAAAATCAAGAAGAGAAAGTGAGAAAGAGTCTCAATTTTTCTTCTTGTTTTTTGGAATAATGTTCGTTATACTAAACATTAGTTAGATAAAACTAACGACGGTGTAAATCATGCAGACTCCGGAACCGGAAAGTTGCTACCTTTCCTGCTCCGGTGGGATTGTCTGCAAACGAAGAAAAAGGAGACAGCGGGAATGAATTATTTAGAGATTGAAAAAGTAATCGGAAGAGAGATTTTAGACTCCAGAGGTAATCCTACCGTGGAAGCTGAAGTATATTTAGTGGACGGTACCATTGGAAGGGGAATGGCACCAAGCGGTGCGTCGACCGGAGAATTTGAGGCATTAGAGCTTCGCGACGGCGATAAGTCAAGATATCTTGGCAAAGGTGTTACCAGGGCAGTTGAAAATATTAATACAATGATCAACGATGCGATCGTCGGAATGGATGCCAGCGACATTTATGCAGTGGATGCAGCGATGATCGCAGCGGACGGAACAAAGGATAAATCAAAACTGGGAGCAAATGCGATCTTAGCAGTGTCGATTGCAGCGGCGCGCGCAGCGTCCATCTCGCTGGATATTCCGCTTTACCGTTTCTTAGGCGGCATCTCAGGCAGCCGTCTGCCGGTTCCAATGATGAATATTTTAAATGGTGGTGCTCATGCGGCAAACACTGTAGATGTGCAGGAGTTTATGATCATGCCGGTCGGTGCACCGAGTTTTAAAGAGGCACTCCGCTGGTGTGCAGAGGTGTTCCATGCGCTTGCAGCTCTGCTAAAGAGCAAGGGACTTGCAACCTCCGTTGGTGATGAGGGTGGTTTTGCACCGGATCTTGCATCCGATGAGGAGGCGATCCAGTACATATTAGATGCTGTGAAAAACGCAGGATATGAGCCGGGCAGAGATTTCAGAATCGCCATGGATGCAGCTTCCTCTGAGTGGAAGAGTGAAAAAGGAAAAGGATTCTACAAACTTCCGAAGGCAGGCACCGAGTTTACTTCCGCAGAGCTGATCGGGCACTGGAAGAAACTGGTTGAAAAATACCCGATCATTTCCATCGAGGATGCGCTTGACGAGGAAGACTGGGAAGGCTGGAAACTTCTGACCAGAGAGCTTGGCGATAAGGTACAGCTTGTCGGAGACGATTTATTCGTAACCAATACCGAACGTCTGAAAAAAGGTATCGACAACGGCTGCGGCAATGCTATTTTGATCAAGTTAAATCAGATCGGTTCCGTATCCGAGACTTTAGAGGCAATCAAGATGGCTCATAAAGCAGGTTATACGGCAATTTCTTCCCACCGTTCCGGTGAGACAGAAGACACCACGATCGCAGATCTTGCAGTGGCATTAAATACCTGCCAGATCAAGACCGGTGCACCGAGCAGAACCGAGCGTGTTGCAAAGTATAACCAGCTTCTCCGCATTGAGGAAGAGCTTGGAAATGCAGCAGTGTATCCGGGAATGGGTGCATTTAATGTAAAATAAGAAATTTACTCACATTATAGTTTATTTTCTCATCTATCTCATGGAAAGAACGCGAAAGGTCAGGGATGGCTTTTGGCGTTCTTTTTTGTGCATGTTATACAAATATTTAAAAATAAATTGCTAAAATAAAAAAAATCAGATAGAATTACAATTATCAGATATACTGTTAAAATGTCTAAAACCAGTCAGTCCGATCCGAAGAAGGATCGTGTCGTGGTGTATCACCGTTTATCGCAACAACAAACTAAAAATATGTGTGAATGGCTTGAAGAAGTGTTGCTCATTTTATATAATAAAATCAGACATTTGAAAGTCATTTCATACGAAAAAGAAGAAAGGATTTTTGAATGCCAAAAGAGAACAGAAAAGTAAAAAACAGTGTCTTGATTGATTTATTTTATGAGGATGAGTCTGCAGAGAAAAACCAGATATCACTTTATAATGCACTGCACGAAAAGCCGCTCCCTGACGGGACAAAGATCATGCCGCTCCGGGTGGAAAATATCATTTATATGAATCTGCAGAATGATTTTTCCTATGAAGCAGATGGAAAAGTCATTGTGATCGGGGAACATCAGGCGACGATTAATTTTAACATGCCGCTGCGCAGTCTGATGTATATCGGGCGTATTTACGAGCAGCTTGTTCCGGTCAGGGATCGTTACAAAAAAGGACAGGTGATGCTGCCGAAGCCGGAGTTTTACACCTTTTATAACGGGACTGAACCGATGGAAAAAGAGTGCGTTTTAAAGTTATCAAATGCATTTAAAGTTCAGGATGGAAAAACACCATTGGAACTGGAAGTTAAAGTGATCAACATTAATCCAGAGGCACAACATGAACTGCTGGAGAAATGCCAGGTGATGAAAGAGTATGGCATTTTTATTGATACGATCCGGAAATATCAGACAGAAGGTTCAGATAATCCATATGAACTGGCAATCAAAGCGTGCATAAAGAAAGGGATACTTGCAGACTATCTCAGGAAAAAAGGGAGTGAGGTCATCAACATGTTACAGGCAGAATATGATTACGAACTGGATATTGAGGTACAGCGGGAAGAAGCATATGAGGATGGCTTGCGGGCCGGGGAGCAGATCGGAAGAGAAAATGGAATTAGTGAAGGAATGCAAAAGGGAATGCAAAAGGGAATGCAAAAAGGAATGCAGGAAAAGGAAATAGCACTCATAGTAAAGAAAGTACGTCGTGGAAAGAATTTACAGACGATCGCCGACGAACTGGAAGAGCCGGCTGATGAAGTCAGGAAGATTTATGAGGCTGTAATGAAAGCAGCGCCGGACTACGATATGGAAAAGATTCTTCAGAATCTTGCACAGAAATAGAATACGTTTTCAACTTGCTTTTTGGGTTACTTTAAAACAATTAAATCTATATGTTTTTTGAAATGCCGTCCTGTGAATTTACAGGGCGGTGTTTTTATATCAGTAAAATCGGGAAAATAATTTACGAAACAAAAAAAGTTTGACAATTTTTCGGGGTGGGTAGAATTGACATGACAATTTGCATAAATATATGCATCAGAAAAAAGTGAACAAGGAAGCAATCTGGTGATATGTCAAGCTAATTTTTTAAATGATTTTGATATGTATTTCAGAAAAAAGGGTAACTTTAATA
>CAKREH010000031.1 GCA_934317215.1 uncultured Roseburia sp. | reverse complement strand
AAAGTCACAAAAACAGTCTCGGCTTTGTGCAATTTGACAATCGCTAAGTTATGAACCACCTTTTGACACCCGAATCTCAATAGGGAAAAATGAAATTTTTATGAGCGATATGGAGCGGGAAAAGAGATATCTTTGTAGTGCACTAAGATGAAAGTAGAAATGGGGTAAGTATATGATAAGAAAAATGGAAGAAAAGGATATATCTGATGTTTTACAGATATGGCTTGAGACAAACATCAAGGCACATAGTTTTATAGAGAAGGAATATTGGACCGGCAACTATGAAATGGTAAAACAGATTCTGCCGGAAGCAGAAGTATATGTATATGAAGACGAGAAGAATGGTCAGATCGCAGGTTTTATCGGGATAAACGACCAATATGTAGAAGGACTGTTTGTGAAAGAAACTGTACAGTCGAATGGAATTGGAAAACGGCTGATGGATTACGTAAAGAACAGGAAAATAGAGCTGTGTTTAGGCGTATATCAAAAGAATGCGCGAGCGGTGCATTTTTATCTGAGAGAAAATTTTCTGATCCAGGCGGAAGAAACGGATGAAAATACGGATGAAAAAGAGTATATTATGAGGTGGGGAAAATGAAACATAAATTAATGATGACTGTGATTGTTTCTGCACTTGCGTGCGGCTGTTTCACCGGGTGCGGAAAAGCAGCAGAAAACACGGAAGAGATATCTGCAAACTTAAAAACAGAAAGTGCGAAAGAGACAGAAATCTCTGAAACTACCGAATCTGCTTCCAATGCAGAAACAGAAAAATATATCGTGGAAAATCAGGAATATGTCTATTCCACCTACGGCGATATCGGTCAGTTAGGGGAAGAGGGTAACTACTATAACTCAGATTATCCGGGGAAAGATGCATATGAAGTGCCTATATTTGAGACAACGGCAGATCTCACACACGATGGGATTGCGGATCTCATTTCCGTAGTTGGATATGGCAGTGAGCCAGATGCATCGGTAGACGATGTTGTAAGCAACAGTTCGTATGGATGTTATGTGAAAGTATATCGTGGAACAAAAAACGGAGAATATGAGAGTCATCCGCGGTTTATCAGCCGAAACTTCCACCTGTCACATGCAGGCAATGGAACAATATGTCTTTCAAAAAAAGATGGTCTGGACTATCTGCTCATAAGCATGACCTACGAAATGCAGGGAACTGCCCAATATGACTTTGCAGCCTTTTATGTGGATGATGAAAAGGGAATCGTGATAGAAGACACCTATGGCGTTGAATTTGCAGTTGACAAGGATGAACACCAGGACTGGAACGAATGTACACACAGGGAAGATGTCGTCCCGCTTTTAAAGGAAAAAATGACGCCATACCTGGATGATTCCACGCTTCTTCTGTCACTTAACATTGATAATGGTGCTTTGTATAGTTGTGATGGGAAAACACTGGAGGGAAATGACTTCTTTGACCAGATCTGGGAAAGAAATTATTAGAGCAAGGCAATGGAACATGAACATATTTTTATTTTTACTGCTTGCGATCGTGCTGATCGGAGTGGGAGCAGCGATGTCGCTTAACATGCGTCTGATCCCGAATCCGGGAGACGGGATCGTGCAGGCGATCGCAGACGCGGTACATAAGAGTGTGGGATTTACCAAAAACTGTTTTGACCTCTTCAACATCTGTATCACGATCACAGTCGGGCTGATCTGTCAGGGACATCTGATCGGAATCGGACTTGGAACGGTGGTGGCAGTGATCGGCGTTGGGCGTGTGATCGCAGTCTTTAACCATTGTCTGAAAAGAAAAATGGATGAACTGGCAGGCATGGAAGCATAGATCTGCAGGTAAAAGAGCGGAAAGATACAGATACAATTTAAACACAATTCAATAGAAATAATAAAAATGCGAAGATGCAGAGAAATTAATGAAATTTTTTTGCATCTTTTTTTTTATGAAATTGTTTGCATGAATGCTGATTAAAGCAAAAATAAAACAAAAAGACAGATAATATATATACATTGCACATAATTATCATATTATCAGATAATATAAAGAAAAAACTGGTAGACAAACGGATATGAAAGTTGTATATTAATACATAACAAATCCGACAAAAGACAACTGTTTTTCAGACAAAGACAGATGAGTGGATGGAGAAAGGAAGTTGAAGATGAAAGAGCAGAAATTAGACCGTTTTTCTGCAGCGGGCAGCTGTAAGACAGAAACCGGAATGTATGATCCGAGATTTGAACATGATAACTGCGGTATCGGTGCTGTTGTCAATATCAAGGGAATCAAGACACATGCAACGGTAGAGAATGCATTAAAGATCGTAGAAAACTTGAAACACAGAGCAGGTAAAGATGCAGAGGGCAAGACAGGTGACGGTGTTGGTATTCTGCTTCAGGTATCACACAAGTTTTTCTCGAAAGTGACAAAACCACTTGGAATCGAGCTTGGAGAGGAGAGAGACTACGGTGTCGGCATGTTTTTCTTCCCGCAGGATGAATTAAAACGCAACCAGGCGAAGAAAATGTTTGAGGTCATTGTGAACAAGGAAGGAATGGAGTTCTTAGGATGGAGAGAAGTTCCAACCGATCCGACCAAACTCGGACAGAAAGCAGTTGATTGTATGCCGTATATTATGCAGGGCTTTGTCAAACGTCCGGCAGAAGTGGCAAAGGGACTTGATTTTGACCGCAAACTGTATGTGGCAAGACGTGTTTTTGAACAGTCCAACGATGATACTTATGTGGTTTCTTTATCCAGCAGAACCATCGTATACAAAGGTATGTTCTTAGTAGAGCAGCTTCGCTTATTCTTTGCTGACTTACAGGATAAAGATTACGAATCAGCGATCGCAACCGTGCACTCCCGTTTCTCCACGAACACGAATCCAAGCTGGGAGAGAGCGCATCCGAACCGTTTTATCGTGCATAACGGTGAAATCAACACAATCAAAGGTAATGCGGACAAGATGCTTGCCCGCGAGGAGACGATGGAATCCGAGCATTTAAAAGGAGAACTGCAGAAGGTGCTTCCGGTTATCAATTCCGAGGGTTCCGACTCCGCAATGCTTGATAATACCTTGGAATTTCTGGTTATGAGCGGCATGGAACTTCCACTTGCAGTTATGATCATGATCCCGGAGCCATGGGCAAACAACCGCATCATGTCACAGAAGAAAAAAGATTTCTATCAGTATTATGCGACGATGATGGAGCCGTGGGACGGACCTGCATCGATTCTGTTCTCTGACGGTGATATGATGGGAGCAGTGCTTGACCGCAACGGTCTGCGTCCTTCCCGTTACTACATTACAGATGATGATTATCTGATCCTCTCCTCCGAGGTCGGTGTACTTGATATCAATCCGACAAAGATTCTCGTAAAAGAGCGCCTGCGTCCTGGTAAAATGCTTCTGGTTGATACCGTTGCAGGCCGCGTGATCGACGATGACGAGTTGAAAGAAACTTATGCAAACAAACAGCCATACGGTGAATGGCTTGACCGCAACCTCTTAAAACTGGAAGATCTAAAAATCCCGAACGAGCGTGTGCCGGAATACACCAAGGAAGAGCGCCAGAGAATGCAGAAAGCTTTCGGTTATACATTCGAGTCCCTGCGTGAAGCGATCCTTCCGATGGCAAAGAACGGCGGCGAGGGCACCTCTGCCATGGGTATTGATACACCGCTTGCTGCACTTGCAAGTGACCATCAGCCATTATTCAACTATTTCAAACAGCTGTTTGCGCAGGTAACAAACCCGCCGATCGACTCGATCCGTGAGAAAGTTGTAACATCCACGACAGTCTATATTGGTGAAGACGGTAACCTCTTAGAGGAGAAGGCAGAGAACTGCCAGGTATTAAAAGTAAATAACCCGATTTTGACCAACACAGACCTGATGAAGATCAAAGCCATGAAGGTGCCGGGATTTAAAGTAGAAGTGATCCCGATCATTTACTATAAAAACACAAGCCTTGAAAAGGCGATCGACCGTCTGTTTGTGGAAGCCGACCGTGCATACAGAGATGGCGCAAACATCCTGATCCTTTCCGACCGTGGAATCGATGAGAACCATGTTCCGATCCCTTCACTGCTTGCAGTATCTGCCTTACAGCAGCATCTGGTAAGAACGAAAAAGAGAACATCGGTTGCGATGATCTTAGAGTCCGGCGAACCGAGAGAGGTACATCATTTTGCAACACTGCTCGGTTATGGTGCGTGCGCGATCAACCCATATCTGGTACAGGATACGGTAAAACAGCTTGTGGACGAGCATATGCTTGACAAAGATTACTATGCAGCAGTACAGGATTACAACAATGCGATCTTAAACGGTATCGTAAAGATCGCATCCAAGATGGGTATCTCCACGATCCAGTCTTACGAGGGTTCTAAGATCTTTGAAGCGATCGGTATTGATAAAAATGTCATTGACAAATATTTTACCAACACGGTCAGCCGTATTGGCGGTATTACATTAAAGGATATTGAAAATGATGTCAATGAGCTTCATTCCGCAGCCTACGATCCACTCGGACTTGAATCTGATCTGACATTAGAGAGCCGCGGACGCCATAAGATGAGAAGCGGAGCAGACCCGCATCTTTACAACCCGGCAACGATCCATCTGTTACAGGAGGCAACCAGACGCGGTGACTATGAACTGTTCAAACAGTACACGGATCTGGTTAATAAGGAAGAAAGAGAGATCACACTGCGTGGACTGATGGATTTCAATTACCCGAAAAAAGGTGTACCGCTTGAGGAAGTAGAGAGTGTTGACTCCATTGTACAGAGATTTAAAACAGGTGCGATGTCTTATGGTTCCATTTCACAGGAGGCACATGAGACGCTTGCAATCGCAATGAACCGTCTGCACGGAAAATCCAACTCTGGTGAAGGTGGTGAGGATGCAGAGCGTATCGCAAGTAAAAACAGCAGTGTCAACCGCTGTTCTGCGATCAAACAGGTTGCATCCGGACGTTTCGGTGTTACCAGCCAGTATTTAGTCAGTGCACAGGAGATCCAGATCAAGATGGCACAGGGTGCAAAACCTGGTGAAGGCGGACATCTTCCGGGCAAAAAAGTTTATCCGTGGATCGCAAAGACCAGACTTTCCACTCCGGGTGTGGCTCTGATCTCTCCACCGCCACATCACGATATTTACTCCATCGAGGATCTTGAGCAGTTGATCTTCGACTTAAAGAACTCAAACCGTGATGCGAGAATTACCGTAAAACTTGTATCTGAGGCAGGTGTTGGTACAGTCGCAGCAGGTGTTGCAAAAGCAGGTGCACAAGTTGTACTGATCTCCGGTTATGACGGCGGTACCGGTGCAGCTCCGGCAAGTTCCATCCACAATGCAGGACTTCCATGGGAACTTGGACTTTCCGAGACACACCAGACACTGATCATGAATGGACTTAGAAACAAAGTCCGCATTGAGACAGACGGTAAGCTGATGAGCGGACGTGACGTTGCGATCGCAGCACTGCTCGGCGCAGAGGAATACGGCTTTGCAACCGCTCCGCTTGTAACTTTAGGCTGTGTCATGATGCGTGTATGTAACCTAGATACCTGTCCGGCAGGTATTGCAACACAGAACCCGGAACTCCGTAAACGTTTTGCAGGAAAACCGGAGTATGTTGAGAACTTCATGCGTTTTATTGCAGCAGAGCTTAGAGAGTACATGGCAAAACTCGGCTGTAAGACGATCGATGAGATGGTCGGCAGAAGCGATCTGTTAAAGGTTCGTGAGGACTTAAGCGGAAGGGAGAAGGAGATTGATCTTTCTAAGATCTTAAATAACCCGTTTGCAGACCAGAAAAAGAAAGTCATCTTTGATCCGAAACAGGTTTATGATTTCGAACTGGAAAAATCAAAAGATATCACAGTGCTCTTAAAACAGTTAGGACCGGCACTCGAGAAACAGCAGCGCAGAAGCATTGACGTGGAAGTGACCAACACCGACCGTTCTTTCGGTACAATTTTCGGTTCCGAGATCACGAAGAAATACGGCGGCGAGGGACTCCCGGAAGATACTTTTATCGTAAAATGCAGCGGCGCAGGCGGACAGAGTTTTGGTGCATTTATCCCGAAAGGACTGACCCTGGAATTAATCGGAGATTCGAACGATTACTTTGGAAAGGGACTTTCCGGTGGAAAACTGGTTGTCTATGCACCGGCAGGCGTGAAATACAAAAAAGATGAGAATATCATCATCGGTAATGTTGCCCTCTATGGTGCAACCAGCGGAAAAGCATTTATCAGCGGTGTCGCAGGCGAACGTTTCTGTGTCCGCAACTCCGGTGCATCCGCAGTTGTTGAGGGAGTCGGTGATCATGGATGTGAGTACATGACCGGTGGACGTGTCGTAGTCCTTGGTAAGACTGGAAAGAACTTTGCAGCAGGTATGAGCGGCGGTATCGCATATGTGCTCGACGAGGACAATGATCTGTATACAAGAATGAACAAAGAAATGGTATTTTCCGAAGAAATATCCAATAAATATGACGTTATGGAATTAAAGGATATGATCAAAGAGCATGTGGCATTGACCAATTCCGAGAAAGGAAAAGAGATCCTTGACAATTTCAGCGAATATCTGCCGAAATTCAAAAAGGTCATTCCATACGATTATAACCGGATGCTGATGGCGATCGTTCAGATGGAGGAGAAAGGTTTATCCTCGGAACAGGCGCAGATTGAAGCATTCTATGCAAACACGAGAGGTTAAATAAGTAAGATGTTCCTGCGGCGGTAAGTGCCGCAGGGCATCACGATGGAGGATATGAGCAATGGGAAAACCAACTGGATTTATAGATTACGAGAGAGAAGATGCGAAAGCGATCGAGCCAAAAGAGCGCATCAAAAATTTTAAGGAATTTCATATTCCGCTTTCCATGGAAAAACAGCAGATTCAGGGTGCAAGATGTATGAACTGCGGTGTGCCGTTCTGCCAGTCCGGTATGACCATCATGGGAATGACGAGCGGATGCCCGCTGCACAATCTGGTACCGGAGTGGAATGATCTTGTCTACACCGGAAACTGGGAGCAGGCATATAACCGTTTAAAGAAAACCAACAATTTCCCGGAATTTACATCACGCGTGTGCCCGGCACTCTGTGAAGCAGCCTGCACTTGTGGCCACTGGGAGGACCCGGTCACCTGTAAGGCAAACGAGCACGGCATTATCGAAAACGCTTATGAGAAAGGATACGCAGCAGCAAACCCGCCGAGAGTACGTACCGGAAAGAAAGTTGCAATCATCGGTTCCGGTCCTGCAGGATTAGCCGCAGCAGACCAGTTAAACAAACGTGGGCATCAGGTGACGGTGTTTGAACGTGACGACCGTGTCGGCGGACTTTTGATGTATGGTATCCCGAATATGAAACTGGAAAAATGGGTCATCGACCGCAAAGTGGATATCATGAAAGAAGAGGGTGTGGAGTTTGTAACCGGCGTCAATGTCGGAAAAGATGTAAAGGCAGCGAAGTTATTAAAGGATTATGACCGCGTGATCTTAGCCTGCGGTGCAAAAAATCCGCGTGATATCAAGGCACCGGGGCGTGATGCAAAGGGCATTTACTTTGCTGTGGATTTCTTGAAGGCAACCACAAAGAGCCTTTTAGATTCTGACCTGAAAGATAACAATTATATTTCTGCAAAGGGTAAAAAAGTGGTCATCATCGGCGGCGGTGATACCGGAAACGACTGTGTCGGCACATCCATCCGTCATGGCTGTGCGAGTGTGACACAGCTTGAGATGATGCCGAAAGCACCGGATACCAGAGCGGAGAACAACCCTTGGCCGGAGTGGCCGAAAGTCTGCAAAACAGACTATGGTCAGGAGGAAGCAATCGCTGTATTTGGACATGATCCGCGTATTTATCAGACGACAGTCAAAGAGTTCTTAAAAGATAAAAACGGCAGCTTAACCGGCATTATCACCGTAAAATTAGAGAGCAAAAAGGATGAAAAGACCGGACGCATGGTAATGTCAGAAGTGCCGGGTTCCGAGACGAAACTTGATGCAGATCTGGTTCTGATCGCAGCAGGATTCCTTGGAACAGAAAAATATGTTGCAGATGCGTTTGGCGTCGAACTGAATGCAAGATCGAATGTATCAACGGCAGAGGGGGCATATGCGACCAGTGTGAAAAATGTATTTGCAGCAGGCGATGTGCACAGAGGACAGTCTCTTGTTGTGTGGGCAATCCGAGAAGGACGTGAGGTTGCACATGCGGTGGATGAGAGCCTGATGGGATATTCCTATCTGTCAGTACAGTAAAAAAATGTTGATGGAAATTAAATAAAAAAAAGACCGGAGTGACATGATTTGGGACACTATATGAAATCATGCTGCTCCGGTCTTTTTCAAAAGTTGTTTATTGAAACATTTTATGGAATGTGCTATTTTCATCATATAGATTTTCCAGCGGATGGGGAGTCCGGGAAGAAGATATGATGGGGGAAAAAGAAACGATGTTGAAAATTTTTCTGGCAGAAGATGAGATTGTAATGCGGGAGGGGATACGAAATAATATTGCATGGCAGGAGGAAGGATTTGAATTTGTTGGTGAGGCGAGTGATGGAGAACTCGCGTATCCGATGATTCAGAAACTAAAACCGGACATCCTGATCACGGACATCAGGATGCCTTTTATGGATGGACTGGAACTTAGCCGGATCGTAAAACAGGAACTTCCGGATACGAGTATCCTGATTCTGAGCGGATATGGTGAGTTTGATTATGCAAAAGAAGCTATCTCGATCGGTGTGGAAGACTATCTGCTGAAACCGGTGACCAGTGCACAGCTTTTAGAAGCAATCAGGCGGATCGCAGAAAAAATTTACGACAGAAGAGGCAGACAGGAAGAGAAAAAAAACGAAAAAGAACAGAAAACACTTACAAAAAGAAGACTGTTCCGACATATTGTATCCGGTGAGCACTCCTTTTCGGAGGTGTTAAAAGAGGCTAGAGAACAGGAGATCGAACTGGCAGCGGAGCGCTACAATGTTCTTATGTTACAGCTCTTTTTCGAGGATGGGACGGAGACGTTTTATGAAAAAGATGAAGCATTTGAAGATCATATGGAACAGTTTTTTGCATACGGTTCGAGTGTGATCCGCGCAAAACTAAGCTGTGGGGAATATCATCTGGTACTGAAAGAGGAAAATGGTGTGACGCTTGAACAGCTGAAAAATGCCATTGAACAGGAACTTGAAATATATCTCTGCGGGGAAAATAAGATCGATTATGCCGCGGTATACGGGATACCGGTCACACGGTTCAGCGAGATCAAAAAATGTTACGAGGAAGCGAATCTTCTTTTTGCGAAGCGGTATTCCTTAGAGAAAAATAAGATCACGGAACAGGTAAAGAAGATAGAAAATGAGATGGAAACAAAAGAGACATTAGATCTTGGGGAACTCAATGTGTCCGGAATCGACCGAAGACAGGTGGAACAGTTTTTGTATACAGGAAGAAAAGAGGAAGTATCCGGGTTTGTGGATGATTATTTCCGGAAGATCTCAAACGGTAGCTTACAGTCGGTTCTGCTGCGGCAGTATGTGCTGATGGATCTGTATGTGAGCGCGGTCTCCGTGTTGGAAAAAAGCGGATATACCAGTGAAAATCTGTTGGAACAGTACAAAGATGCGCAGAAGATGGAAATTTTTCTTGACACTGTAGGACAGGCGAGGGAGTACATCAAAAATCTGTTCGGGGCAGTGATCGAACTGCGGGAGCAGGGCATGGAACGCAGATATGACAATCTGATCCAGCATGCAAAAGCCTACATAGAAGATAACTATAATCATGAGGATATCTCCTTAAATATGGTCGCTTCGGAGGTAAATTTAAGTTCGAGCCATTTCAGCACTGTATTCGGACAGGAGACGGGAGTGACGTTTGTTGAGTATCTGACAAAGGTGCGCATGGATAAGGCAAAACAGTTATTGCGGACGACCGAGACTAAGACCACGGAGATTGCATTTGAAGTCGGTTTCCGGGATGCACATTATTTCAGTAACCTGTTTAAAAAGACACAGGGGTGTACGCCGCGGGAATACAGAAACGGGAGTGACAGACCAGAGCAGGAACAGGAAAAATTATGAACGTAAGAAAAAAATTTTCATTAAAAAACAGGTTGTATCTGCTGCTTCTTATCTGTGTGATTCCGCTGACGGTTATGATCACATATTTGCTTTTTATGATCAACAATGTATCGTCAAAATATGACCATATTGTGGAGAAGATCACAAAGGCAAATGCATATAACATCGGATTCAAGGAAGATATCGACTATGTGATGTACATTATCGTGGTTAATTCGGAACGTGCGGAGGAGTTAGTTGATACACAAAAGCCGCAAAAGATGATCAAAGAGGCGAGAGAGGTGTTCAGGGAATTGGCAGAGGATGCCGATTCCGCATATGCGAAACAGCGTCTCTCGCGAATTTTAAAGAGTCTTGACACTCTTGAAAAAAGGGTGCAGGAGATCGAGGAAGATGCGTTAGTCAGTGGATCTTATGAGACAAATATGGAGAGTTTGGACTTAAATATCAGGGTGCTGACGGAGCTGATCCAGGAACAGATCCAGTATTATATTTATTACGAGAGCATGAACATGGAGGATCTGCGGGGCGGGATCCGTAACGATGTGGAGCAGGCGATTGCAATCACGAGCGGTATTTTACTGGTGATCTTAGTGGGTGCATTTGCAGTCAGCAGAAAAATCGTGACGGGCATCACAGAACCAATCGGGGAGCTGTGCGATGCCGCAGTGGCTGCCGGGGGTGGCGATTTCAGAATCCGGGCGGTGAAAACCGGACCGGAAGAGATTGAGGTGCTAAATAAGAGTTTTAACCAGATGGTGGAAAAAATCGGCAACCTTGTGGAAGATATCCATACGGAGGAGTTGAATTTAAGGGCAGCAGAGCTTCGGGTGCTGCAGGAGCAGATCAATCCTCATTTCTTATATAACACGCTCGATAATATCATCTGGCTTGCCGAGTCAAAAAAGACAGACGAGGTCGTAATGATGGTGTCCTCCCTGTCCACATTTTTCAGGACTTCTTTGAGTAAGGGAAGGGAGTTTGTCTCCGTGAAAGAAGAGACAGAGCATATCCGCAGCTATTTAGAGATCCAGCAGTTCCGCTACCGGGACATTTTAGATTATGAGATTGCGATCCCGGAGGAATATTACGGTTATGAGGTCATCAAACTGACACTTCAGCCGTTAGTGGAAAATGCACTTTACCATGGCATAAAAAACAAGCGCGGGAAGGGGCATATCACGGTCTCGGCGGAGCGTTGTGCGGATGTCCTGATCTTTAAGGTAAAAGATAACGGGATCGGGATGGATAAACAGAGACTTGCAGAAGTATGCGCGATGTTAAAAGAGGATGGCAATACGAAAAAAGAAAATGACGGCTTTGGACTGTTTAATGTCAATCAACGCATCCAGTTGCATTATGGCACGGAATATGGACTGAAAGTGCAGAGTACCTACGGGGAAGGAACGGAAGTCTGGGTAAGAATTCCGGTAAGAACAGAAAGCAGTTCATAAAAAATACACATTTTTCCAAAAAAATTACACTTTTTTACCGGAATATATGAAATCTGTTCACAATTTAGTAAAAAATTATACTTAATTCAAATTTAATTCGGTATTCATAAAAACCTCTCACAGTTATAATTAGACCATGGTTAGCAACGAAACCAAATCTAAAAAAACTATGGGAGGTTTTTGAAATGAAAAGAAAATTGGTGAGTATGGTAATGTGTATGGCATTAGGGGCAACAATGTTAGCAGGATGCGGAAACAGCGCAAACACGTCAACAGGTAATGCGGGTGCATCCAATGATGCCGCAGCAAAAACAGATGATGCAGCTGCTGCAGATCAGACAGATGACAGCGCAGAGGCAGCCGGAACAGAGAGCTCCGCAGCAAGCGGTGATACGGTTACAATTGGTTTTGCACAGGTTGGACACGAATCTGACTGGCGTACCGCTTCCACAGATTCCTGTTTAAGTGTTTTTTCCGCAGACAATGGATACGATCTTCAGTTTGTAGACTGTGATAATGATTCTGCAGTACAGTTAGAGGCAGTCAGAGGATTTATCGAGCAGGATGTTGATTATATCATCATCGATCCAATCGTATCAACCGGATGGGACACTGTACTGACAGAGTGCGAGGAAGCAGGAATTCCGGTTATCGTCATTGACCGTACGATCGATGACTCAGATAAATATGTTTCATGGGTAGGTTCTAACTTCAAGACAGAAGGTCTTGCAGCAGGAGAGTGGTTAAAAGCATATACAGATGCAAAGGGCATCAGTGATGTCAACGTACTTGTGATCGAGGGATCTACCGGAGCTTCCGCAACGATCGGACGTACCGACGGATTTAAAGAGATCGCAGATGAAAATGGATGGAATATCTTAGATTCCCAGACCGGTGATTTCACACAGGCAGGCGGACAGGAAGTCATGGAGTCCTACATCAAGAGTTATGAAGGCAAATTTAACGTTGTTGTATGCCAGAATGATAACGAGGCATTCGGTGCAATGGATGCAATGAAGGCAGCTGGTATCTCCTACGGCGTAAATGGTGATGTGATCCTTGTTTCCTTCGATGCATGTACCGCAGGACTTGAGTATGTAATGTCCGGTGACATCAATGCAGACTTTGAGTGTAACCCGCTTGCAGCTCCGTTCGTAGAGGAAGTTATCAAACAGCTTCAGGCTGGTGAGACTCCGGAGAAAGAAGTGTACATGGCAGAGCACTGGTTCGTAAATGAGGATGTCCTTTCTACGATCAATGTAAATGGAGAAGATCAGGATCTGACCGTTGTCACAAAAGAAATCGTAGATGCCCAGTATTAATCAAACCTGATGGCATAAAATGCGGGGGGAGACCATCTGGTCTCTCCCATTTTAAAGAAAGGGTGAAGGAAGATGGAGAGTAATGTTGTATTGACCATGCGCGGGATAACCATGACATTTCCGGGGGTAAAAGCATTGGATCATGTGGATCTTACATTACGCAAAGGTGAGATCATGGCACTGATGGGGGAAAATGGTGCCGGAAAATCTACGCTGATCAAATGTCTGACAGGAATCAATGCATTTGAGGCAGGAGAAATACATGTGGAGGGCATCGATGGTCCGGTTGTCAATCATTCGACGCTGGATGCGCAGAAAAAAGGTATTTCCACTGTGTATCAGGAGGTAAATCTTTGCCCGAATCTTAGTGTTGCAGAGAATTTATTTATTGGAAGGGAACCGAAAACAAAACTTGGAACGATCGACTGGAAGACCATGATCGCAAAATCGGAAAAGATCATGAACAGTCTGGATATAAAAATTGATGTAACGCAGAATCTGGAAGAGTATTCACTTGCCCTGCAGCAGATGATCGCGATCGCGAGAGCAGTGGATATGGAATGTAAAGTACTCATCTTAGATGAGCCGACGTCATCGTTGGATGACCATGAAGTAGAAAAATTATTTACCCTGATGCGTCAGCTGAAAGAAAATGGTGTTGCAATCGTGTTTGTAACCCATTTCTTAGAGCAGGTCTATGCGGTCTGTGACCGTATCACAGTACTCAGAAACGGTAAATTAGTCGGGGAATATCCGATCGAAGAACTGCCGAGGGTGCGTCTGGTTGCGGCAATGATGGGAAAAGATTTTGATGATCTTGCGGCTGTAAAAACGGAGCAGGCGAAAGACTTTTCAAAGGAACCGCTGTTTATCGATGCAAAGGGAATGAGCCATAAAGGAAAAATAAAACCGTTTGACTTACAGATCCATAAGGGAGAGGTAGTCGGATTGACCGGACTTTTAGGTTCCGGCAGAAGTGAGTTAGCGCGTGTTATTTACGGCGCAGACAAAAATCAGACCGGAGAATTGAAAGTTGCGGGAAAAGAAGTAAAGATCAATGCTCCGATCGATGCCATGAACCTTGGAATGGGACTATTGCCGGATGACAGAAAGGCAGAAGGTATCATAGGTGACCTGTCGGTAAGGGAAAATATTATTCTTGCACTGCAGGCAAAGCGTGGAATATTCAAACTGCTGCCGATGAGTAAGCAGATCGAGATCGCGGACAAATACATAGAACTTCTTCAGATCAAGACCGCAAACAGGGAGACACTGATCAAACAGCTCTCCGGTGGTAACCAGCAGAAAGTGATCTTAGCGCGCTGGCTTGCGACCGATCCGGAATTTTTAATTTTAGATGAACCGACGCGTGGTATCGATGTCGGAACAAAGACAGAGATCCAGAAACTTGTGATCCAGTTAGCGGAGGAGGGAAAGAGCCTGATCTTTATTTCTTCTGAGATCGAAGAGATGCTTCGAACCTGTTCGAAACTTGTCGTATTAAGAGATGGGGAAAAAGTCGGTGAGATCACGGATAATCTGACACAGGAACATGTAATGCAGGCGATCGCAGGAGGTGGCACAAATGAATAATATAAAAAAACTGATCAGCAAACCGCTGTTTCTGCCTATCTTTTGTATGTTATTGGTAATGGCGGTAAATATCATTTACGATGTTGCATCGGGAAATTTTGCATTTAATTTCTTTACGATCTCCATTCGAAACGGAGTATTGTATGGACGTATTATCGATATCTTAAACCGTGGAAGTGAGATCGCGATCCTTGCGATCGGAATGACTCTGGTTGTATCCTGTTCTGCAGGTACTGATATTTCCGTTGGTTCGGTCATGTCACTGGCAGCGTCGTTCTGCTGTATGCTGCTTGCAGGCTATGGAGTTTCCTCCACGAATGAACTGGCGAGACCGCTTATCATCGGAGTGCTTGGCGGTATCCTGATCGGATGTGTCTGCGGTGCATTTAACGGATTTTTAGTATCGTATCTGAATGTACAGCCGATGGTCGCAACGCTTATTTTATTCTCGGCAGCAAGAGCGATCGGTCTGTTATTATGTAACAATATGATTGTGTATGTAAGAGAGGATTCCTTTAAAATTTTTGGTGGATATCTTGGATTTATCCCGACACCGATTGTTGTGGCAGCCGTATGTATCATAATTACTTCCCTGATACTAAAAAAGACGGCGCTGGGGTTATATGTACAGAGTGTTGGTATCAACAAAAAGGCTTCCCGTATTGCAGGTATCAAATCAGAAAGAATTATTTTCCTGTGCTATATTGTCTGTGGACTTTGCGCCGGAATTGCCGGAATTGTGGCATCTTCCCGTATCAGTTCTGCAGATTCTAACAATATCGGATTAAACTTTGAGCTGGATGCAATTCTTGCAGTTGCACTTGGCGGTAACAGTCTTGGCGGCGGGAAGTTCCGTCTTACCGGTTCTATTATCGGTGCATATACGATCCAGGCGATCACGACAACACTGTATGCGCTGGGTGTTTCCACCGAACAGGCACCGGTATACAAGGCGGTCATTGTTATCATCATCGTTGCAATCCAGGCGCCTCCGTTTAAGGATTATATGAAAAAGATGTCTGCAAAAAGACAGCTGGCAAAAGGAGGTGTCGCATAATGAAGAAAAAGAAAATGAATGGAAACACGGTACTTTTGATCATCACAATTGTTTTATTCTTCGTCATGTATGCAGTCGGATGTGCGATTTATGCAAATAAGGGATTTACACACCTGCAGACATTTTTAAATGTACTGATCAATAATGCGGGACTCTTATGCATTACCTGTGGAATGACATGTGTTATGCTGACAGGTGGAATCGACATCTCGGTTGGTTCTCTTGTAGCTATGGACTGTATGTTTCTTGCGGTCGGAATGGAGAGATGGAACATGAACGCAGTGGTTCTTTGTATTCTGGTCCTTTTGATCGGCGTTGTATTTGGAATTGTACAGGGTTTCTGTGTCGGATATTTAAATATCCAGCCATTTATTGTGACGATGGCGGGAATGTTCTTCGCAAGAGGTATGACGGCTGTGATCTGTACGGATCAGGTATCGATCAGCAGCAATGAATTTTTTGTAAAACTTGCAAATGCCAAGATCAAACTTCCGTTTGGATCTTATGTCAATGGTAAAGGCGTGGTACAGGTACCGTTTATCCGTATTTCCGTGGTTGTGGCACTGGTAGTGTTAGTCGTGGTATTTCTGATGCTCCGCTACACCAAATTTGGAAGAAGTCTTTATGCAGTTGGCGGCAGTGAGCAGTCAGCGACCATGATGGGACTTGATGTGAAAAAGACAAAATTAAAAGCTTATGTGTTATCTTCTTTCCTCTGTTCGATCGGCGGTATCTGCTATTGCTTGAATACCATGTCCGGCAACGTGCAGCAGGCACTTGGATTAGAGATGGATGCCATCGCATCATCCGTTATCGGTGGAACGCTCCTGACCGGAGGAGTTGGAAATGTGATCGGTTCCTTCTTCGGTGTACTGATCAACGGTACAATCTCAACTCTGGTAAAGACCAATGGTAAGCTCTTAAGTTCCTGGTCGAGCATCGCAGTTGCAGCATTACTTTGTTTCTTTATTGTGTTACAGAGTATTTTTGCAAAGATGAAAGAGAGCAGTAAATAATAAAGTGAATAAGAAAAAGCTGTCGCACAGAGAAAATTCTCTATTTATGTGCGGCGGCTTTTTGGTATATAATGAAAAGCAGAGGTTATGGGTTCGGAGGAGATATGTTAAACAAAAGGTGGGTATCAGCAGGAATCACGGTACTTGGGGCGATATTTTTGCTGGCAGGATGTGGAGAAAAAAGAGGGCAGCGCACGAATGGACTGGACACGGAGGAGATGGCAGGTCATGATGGGTGTATTGTGGTAGGCTATGCACAGGTCGGTTCAGAGTCAGACTGGAGAACAACGAATACGCAGTCATTTAAAAATATTTTTACGGAAGAAAACGGTTATTATCTGATTTTTGAGGATGGACAGCAGAAACAGGAAAATCAGGTCAAGGCGATCCGCAACTTTATCTTACAGGATGTGGACTATATTATTTTAGATCCGGTTGTGGAAACGGGATGGGAAGCGGTGCTTGAGGAGGCAAAGGAGGCAGGAATCCCTGTCATTCTCTCTGACCGTACCGTGGAAGTCGGCGATGAAAGCCTTTACAGCTGCTGGGTAGGAAGTAATTTTTGTGAAGAGGGAATAAAGGCGGGGGAATGGCTTGAAAATTATTTAAAAGAACAGGGAAGAGAAGATGAGACGATCCATTTAGTCACACTGCAGGGGACGCCAGGTTCCTCCGCACAGATCGGTCGGTCGGACGGTTTTGAAAAAATATTAAAAAAACACTCAGACTGGGTGATGCTTGAAAAACAGTCGGGCGATTTTACACAGGCAAAAGGTCAGGAAGTCATGGAAGATTTTTTAGAGAAGTACGATGATATCGATGTTGTGATCAGTGAAAACGACAATATGACGTTTGGCGTGATCGATGCGCTTGAGGCGGCAGGAAAGAAAATGGGAACAGATGGTGATGTGATCGTGATCTCATTTGATGCAGTAAAAGATGCGCTTACGGTGATGCAGGATGAGAAGATCATGGCTGATTTTGAGTGCAATCCGCTGACAGCCCCTTTGGTCGAACAGACGATCCGGCATATGGAAAACGGGGAAGAGGTCGATAAAGTCCAGTATGTGGAGGAAGGATATTTTGATTACACGATGGATCTGAAATCAATCCTGAAAGACAGATCCTATTAGACAATAGGGAAAGTGTGTATATTGCTTCTTTGGTTTTATTTTTGTATAATATTGAAATAAAATATACTGGGAAATCAAATAAAACAGAGGAGAAGAACAGTATGGCAGAAGAGGAATTTCAGGAACAAAGTTCCGTGAAAACTGAAACTGAAAAAGAGCAGAGCGCCGTGGGAAAGGAAACGGTAAAAGAGCAGATTACCGTGGAAAAGAAAAAAGCAAAAGAACAGAGTGCCACAGAAAAGGAAAAGGTAAATGTAGAGAATGTTATGGAACAGGTAGAAGATCCGGTTATCATAGAGAGCGAAGATGTGAAGATGGAAACGGAACCGGATTATACGCAGATGGAAGTCAAAAATCCACGGATCGGAAAAGTTTTAAAACTCGAAGAGGAAGCAAAGAGGCAGAATGAATTAGAGCAGCTTCGCAGTAAGCGGATCAGGCAGCAGCAGGAATATATCAATCGGATGATCGACTCCGTGGAAGCAAATCTGAAAAATACAAAAGAAGAACAGAAGCTAAATGAGGAGTTTGAACGCCATATCAGAACGGAAGTTTACCGGATGCATGGCATCAGTGAGGATAAACTTCAGGGCATGGAGGAACGCCGCAATGCATGGTATCAGGGAGCGGCGTTTGCACTGTTTTTTCTGTCGCTGATCTTAGTGGCAGTGTGTGGTGTTTTACATGGGTTTGGTTCGGAACTGTGTATTTTTATGGCATTTTATACGGCAATTGATGGTACGCTTCTTTCAAATGGCAGAAAACAGGCAGCGTTTTTTGAGGTACTGATCAAGATTTTATATCTGTTACTTTACCCTGTGATGCTGACGGTGTTTGTGTGCTACGAACTGAAATTTAAGGAATATGATATGTTAGTTCCAATCTTTGTGATCGCTGGTGTGGTTGTTCTGATGCTTGGGGCTATATCTTATTTTGCTTACGATCCATACCGCGTGGATAAGCGCAACCGCAAAAAGGCAAACAGTTACATAAAAGAAATGGAGAAGGCGGCTTTAAAGGAAGTGCGTCTGAAAGAAAAAGCACTTGAAAAACTGCAGCGGAAAAACGAGAAGAAGGCACAGAGAGAAAAAGCGCGCAAAGAAAAGGAAGAAGAAATGCGTAAGAAACGGGAAGCACGCAAAGCGGAGCGGGAAGCAGCACGGCAGAAATCAGAACAGGAACAGCCGGCAGAAAAAATCATTGGATGGTGGGAAAAAATCCGTCATAAGAATGAGAAGAAAACTGACCGTGATGAAGTGAAAGAGCAGATGACAGAAAACATTGTGAAAGACAAAAATGAGAGCGCAGAATAAAAGTCTGTTATGGTCAAAGACCAATAACATATAGAAATGCAGGAAGAAAGGACAAAATGAAACATGGAAGATTTTAAATTCAGCACACTGGAATATAAAAGACCAAATTTTGAAAAAATAGGTGCATTTGCAGAGGAGATCACGGAAAAGATCAAAAATGCAGCATCCTATGGAGAATTAAAAGGATATATGGAGCAGATGGAAGAGATGTCGAAAAATTTTTCGACGGACTGTACGATCGCATCCATCCGCCATACATTAGACACTACAGATGAGTTCTATGAAAAAGAAGATGCATATATCAACGATATGGTGCCAACCGTTATGCCGAAGCTTCTGGCTATGAATGATGCCCTGATGGAATCAAAATTCCGCGGCGATATTGAAAACGAATATGGAAAACAGTATTTTGCACAGATGGATCTGCAGAAAAAGACATTCTGTGAGGAAAACATCCCACTGATGCAGAAGGAGTCAAGACTGTGCAAGGAATATGAAAAAATGATGGCAACCGCAGCAATCCCGTTTGACGGTAAAACGTTAAACCTGTACGGGGTACAGAAGTATTTTGAACATGAGGATCGTGAAGTACGAAAGGCTGCTGTAAAGGCTTACTCTGATTTTTACCATGGCAATGAAAAACGCCTCGAGGAAATCTGGGATGAACTGATCAAAATCCGTACACAGATGGGAAAAAATCTTGGTTATGAGAACTTTATCCCGGTTGGATATATGCAGCAGGGACGTACCGATTACGGCATGGAGGAAGTGGCAGCTTTCCGCGAGCAGGTGCGTACCGTGTTAGTACCTCTGTGTGAAAAATTATATGAGGCACAGAGAAAACGTCTCGGTGTGGATACATTGATGTTTTATGATGAAAAATGTGTATTCCCGGATGGCAATGCAGTTCCGGCAGAGGATGATGATTTCATGGTGGATCAGGCGAGAAGCATGTATCATGAATTAAGCCCTGAGACAGGAGAATTCATTGACTTTATGATCGACCATGAGCTGATGGATTTAAAAAATAAGCCTGGCAAGGCATCCACCGGATATATGACATCTCTTGACCGCTATAAAGCGCCGTTTGTATTTTCCTGCTTCAACCAGACGATCTTTGATATGCAGGTACTGTCACACGAGTTAGGTCATGCGTTTGCGGGATATATGGCAATGCGCAGCCAGCCGATTTCCGCATATTACAGCGAATCCACCGACATCGCAGAGATTCATTCCATGGCAATGGAACAGTTTGCTTATCCGTATGCGGAAAAATTCTTTGGAGAGCAGGCGGATAAATACCGTTTTGCACATTTGCAGGATGCGCTGACGTTCGTGCCGTTTGGCGTTGCAGTCGATGAATTCCAGCATATCTGCTACAGTAACCCGGATATGACACCGAAGGAGCGCACACTTGCGTGGAAGAAATTAGAGGAAACCTACATGCCTTGGAGAAAATATGAGGCGGATGATTTCTTTGACCGCGGCGGCTACTGGTATCACAAGCTGCATATTTATCTCTATCCGTTCTATTACATCAACTATACGCTGACGACGATGGGAGCGATGGAGTTTAAGACCAAGGACAGAAAAAATCATGAGGATGCATGGAAAGATTACTTAAATCTCTGTAAATGCGGTGGAAGCATGAGCTATTTAGAGACACTGCGCTATGCACATCTGATGAATCCGTT
Source organism: uncultured Roseburia sp. (assembly GCA_934317215.1). GTDB lineage: Bacteria > Bacillota > Clostridia > Lachnospirales > Lachnospiraceae > Roseburia. Next base: position 22,239 of record CAKREH010000031.1, on the reverse strand, counting down.
TGAGCAGGGCACAGTGGAAAAAGCGATCGAACTTGCGAAGAATGATCTATTAAACAGCAAATATATGTAAGAGAAAATAAGAACCAATAGAAAGATTCAAAAATAGCCTGTTATCAGAAAAAAAGCAAAGAAACGGCGGTTACTTCCGTTTCTTTGCTTTCTTTTTTGCAACACTGTATCCGAAGGTGCCGAGTTTTCTGCCAAGCAGGAAATAGGCACCGTGGGAATAAGTGACAAGTCCGGTGTCATTGAGATGAAAGGTATTTTTTTCATCAAAAAATTTATCGTCTACGGTAACATTCACCACATCAGCAAGAAACATGGTGTGGCTGCCAAGCGGTTTGATCTCCCGCACTTTACATTCGATGTTGACCGGGCTTTCCGCAATACCCGGTGCAGAAATCTCCTTCGAGGGGAGCGGTGTCAGATGCATTTCTTTGAATTTGTCAATATCTTTTCCGGAGCGGACACCGCAGAAATCGGTCGCACGAACTAACTGCTCCGTTGTCAGATTTACAACAAATTCGCCGGATTCTTCGATCATGTGATAGGAGTAGCGCTCCGGGCGGACAGAGATCGATAACATCGGTGGATTGGTACACACGGTACCTGCCCATGCCACGGTGATGATATTTGGTTTTCCGGCAAGAGCGGGATTGGTGCAGAGTGCATCCTCTTTTCCGGCAGGATACTGACAGCTTACCATGACGGCAGGCAGCGGGTAGAGCATGTTGCCGGGTTTGAAATATTGTTTTGCCATAAAGCCTCCGTTTATTTCAGCAGAAGATCCATGAGATATGCATAGACGTCTTCATTTTGTTTTTTCCAGTTATCACAGATCGCCTGTGCCTGTTCCCGGGTTTTTACGGTAAGTGTCAGGTCGATCAGGTTGGTTTCATGTACACGGAACTGACAGCGCGCAGCATAGTCCTGATTTGGTGTTTTGTAATAATCAGCAAGGATGGAGTTAACGCTGCGCAGTTCTAATTTATTTTTTTCTAAGAATGCGGTGGTGTCGCGTTCAATTGCAGGCGTGATCTTATCTTTGAAAAAACCAAGCGTCTCCTTACCGGCAGCAGTAATGGTATACTGTGTATTGCTGTGTGTGGATTCTGCGTGGATCAGGCTTGCGTCCTCAAGATCACTTAATACCTGCTGGACGCGGAAATAATCCGTGTAATCCTGCTCTAAAAAGAAATTAGATATCTGTGTGTTTGTCAATGGAAAATCCACTTTATCGAGCATGTTTAAAATTGTCAGTTTATAGATTGTGATTGGTTCTGCCATAATATAGATGCCCTCTTTCTTTTATAATCAGATATTCTTTCCCTGCCAGAGGTCACGCTCACGCAGGCATTTCTGGATCGTATTTAAGACTCTTTTTTTGTCGGTGCTCCATAAGGGGGCAAGTAAAAGATTCCTCGGCCCGTCCCCTGTGAGCCGGTGGATGACGATCTCCGGCGGCAGCAGTGCGATGCAGTCTGCAATCAGGTCACAGTATTCTTCCAGTGTAAAAAGTGGAAAAGGATCTGCCATATAGGCAGTCCCAAGATCGGTTCCTTTCAATATATGAAGAAGCTGGAGTTTTATTCCGGTGACCGGAAGGCTGCCAACATAACGGACGGAGGAGAGCATATCCTCTTTTGTCTCGCCCGGAAGCCCTAAGATCAGATGTGTAATGACCGGAATGTTCCTTTTATGCAAATCTGCTGCCGCCTGCTCAAACTGCAAGAGGGTAAAACCGCTTCGAATCGCGTGAAGCGTTTTGTCGTGGATCGTCTGAAGTCCAAGTTCGATCCAGACAGGTTTTCTGCGGTTTAACTCGCCGAGAAGATCTAAGACATCCGGAGGAAGACAGTCACAGCGGGTTGCGATGGACAATGCCGCCACATCCGGTTCTTCAATGGCTTCCGTAAAGAGCCGTCTTAAATATTCTACCGGTGCATAGGTATTGGTATATGCCTGAAAATAAGCGATGAACTTTTTACAGTCTGTTTTTGCCTGAATCCGTTTTTTGGCGGAAAGAATCTGTGCATGAACAGACAAGCCAGGCGCGGCGGCAAAATCCCCGGAACCGCCAGCACTGCAGAAGATGCAGCCGCGGTCGTCTAAGGTACCGTCGCGGTTTGGACAGGTCATACCGCCGTTTAAGGAAAGGCGGTAGACCTTTTCCCCGAAAGTCTGTTTTAATTCATAATCTAAAGAATGATACCGTTTGTCGCCCCAGATCATCATCTGATATGGGATTTGACAGCTTCGCTTACAACTTCTGCAACACGCGGGTCAAAAGCCTCCGGCATGATAAATTCGTCACATAACTGATCCTCGGAAACAAGACCTGCGATCGCTTCTGCGGCGGCAAGTTTCATTTCTTCCGTGATCTGTGTGGCACGTCCCTCTAAGGCACCTTTGAAGATACCAGGGAATGCGACAACGTTGTTGACCTGATTCGGGAAATCACTTCTTCCGGTTCCAACCACGCGTGCACCGGCAGCTTTTGCAACATCCGGCATGATCTCCGGTACCGGGTTTGCCATTGCGAACAGGATGGAATCATGGTTCATGGAAGATACCATCTCCGGTGTTACAATGTTTGGTGCGGAAACACCAACAAAAATATCAGCACCTTTTAATGCATCGGCAAGTGTTCCATGCTCATTTGCAAGGTTTGTCACTTCGGTCATTTTCTGCTGCATCCAGTTTAAGTTTGGATAATCTTTTCCGATGATGCCCTCACGGTCACACATGATCACATTTTTAAAACCGTATGTTAAAAGTAATTTGGTGATGGCAACGCCCGCGGAACCTGCACCGTTTACAACAACGCGGCAGTCTTCTTTTTTCTTGCCGGTTACCTTTAGTGCATTGATGATACTTGCAAGTACCACGATGGCAGTACCATGCTGATCGTCATGAAATACCGGAATGTCGAGCATTTCTTTTAAACGTTCCTCAATTTCAAAGCAGCGCGGTGCGGAAATATCCTCTAAATTGATACCGCCGAATGCCGGTGCAATGTTTTTAACGGTAGCGATGATCTCTTCCGTATCCTGTGTGTCCAGACAGATCGGAACAGCGTTGACATTGCCGAATTCCTTGAATAATACGCATTTGCCCTCCATAACCGGCATAGCTGCGTATGCACCGATATTGCCGAGGCCTAACACGGCACTTCCGTCGGAAACAACAGCAACGGTGTTGGCTTTCATGGTATATGTATAAGCTGCCTCAGGATCTTTGGCAATGACCTTGCAAGGCTCTGCAACGCCCGGTGTATAGGCGATCGCGAGATCTTCGCGGCTCTTTACTTTTGATTTGGCAACGGTCTCTAATTTACCGTTCCACTGTTTATGCATCTCTAATGCTTTATTTTCCATAATAAAAATCTCCTATTATCCTTGTTTTCATTTATGATAACATTAACAATTTCACAAATCAAGAAAAGTTGATGGAGAATTCGGGGGAATGTTTGTTGAAAACGTTTGTAATAAGGTGTCCTTCTGTATCATCAGCATGAACGCAGTATACACTGCGGCAGGTTGTGCGGAGTATTAAGACATATGATAAGCGGCAGATGGATGGGAGAAATATTGTAAATTAATATATTTTGGAAAGATGTTATCAGAAATGATGGCTTTTTTTCTGCTTCGAGGGGGAGTTTTGTTAGAATGCACTATTATAATTTGAAAATGGAATTTATTTTCTAGCATTATCAGCTGTTTTGCAGTAAAATTGAATAAAAACTAAGAGTTTATAGGGGGTGCAGGATGAAATTACTATATTCAAATATTCTGCCATTAAGAACAGAAGAGGATCAGGAAACAATAATGGACTGCTTTAATGAGCAGATGAAAATGGCTGACAGAGTTGAAATCGCAGTTGGATATACTTCTAATGCATCACTTGCTGAATTGGACAGGATTGTGGATGAATGTGATATTTCTAAAGTGTGTTTAAATATCGGAATGTATTTTATTGAGGGTATGCCGGAAGGGGCATATCATACAGCAATAAAAATCAATGAAAAGTGGCAGGAGGCAGGTATTGGGGAAATACGAATTGTAAAAGCATTTAAGTATCATGGAAAATTGTTTTGTTTTTATAAAGATGGAAAACCATTTTCAGCAATTATCGGTTCTGCAAATCTTGGAGTTATCAAGCTGGAAGCAAGCAATAGAAGACAATATGAAATGTCTGCCATTACAACAGATGAACAGGAAGTGGCTGAGATTGCGAAACATATTGAAAAATTGAAAATGCCAAACTGTTCAGAGAATATTGCGCTGGTAGAGAATATGCCGCTGGTGCGTGAGCTTAATACTGCATTAAATGGAATAGAATTGGTTACATCTGTACCACAGTCAAATGTTGAGTTTTATGAAAGATGTAAAGCGTATGTTTCATTTTCCTTGAAATTGAAAGTTCCTAAGAAGGATGAGCGCTATTTGGATGATGGAAAACATTATACAAAGTCAAATATTAATGTTTGCTATGCGGCACCGCGCAGTAAAAGAAAAGCAAGAGACTGGTATGAAACTCAGCTGACAGTTGGAGCAGATGTGTACCGTATGGAAGGATATCCAGAGAAGAATAAACCATTTTTTGTGGTGACGGATGATGGATACTGGTTTAAGGCACATACGACAAGTGATAATAATAAGCAGTTCAGTGCAGTAGGTGATGAACTGATAATGGGAAGATGGCTGAAAGGAAGACTGGCAGCAGCTGGAATTGTAAAACCAGTAAATAATACGGCAGCAGATACGGATCGTCTGGGAATGATTACAGAAGAAATGCTTCAGGAGTATGGATGTGATAGACTGGAATTTAAAAAGACTGGTCAGACGGCACTAGATGAAGATGGCAATCCACTGGATGTTTGGATGTTGTCATTTACAGCTGGATCTGAAGAGGAATAGGAGAAAAGAACATGCAGTATTTGAAAACGTATCTTAAGAAGATAACTGACAGAGGAAATACAAAACTTGCAGAATCTATTGAAAAAACAGCAAATGACGTTGGAAATAAACATATAAAAACATTTTCTTTTTCCAGCCATGAAATTGGTCTGTTATTGGGAAATGTTCAGTCTGGAAAAACGGGCCAGATGTTTGGGATTATATGTAAAGCGGCAGATTTAGGATTTCCTGTGTTTGTTTTGCTGACTACGGATAATGTTGTTCTTCAGCAACAGACTTTGGACCGCGTTAGGGCAGACCTTGAGGGCTTCTGTATCTGTGGAGAAAATGATGCGGCGCTTTTTGCTGAGAATAATCTGATGGATCCGGTCATTATTGTCTTGAAAAAGAATGTGCGTATGCTGAAATTGTGGGCAAATATTCTTAATTCAACCGGTTTTATGAAGGGAAATCCGCTTTTTATTATTGATGATGAGGCAGATGCGGCTTCGTTAAATACATTAGTTAACAGAAATCGCCAGTCTTCAATTAACAAATATCTGGACAGTATAAAAAATGGAGCATCAAGTAGTTTATATCTGCAAGTAACAGGAACGCCGCAGGCGATTTTTTTGCAGACACTTGTGTCTGGATGGCATCCATATTTTATATATTATTTTCAGCCAGGGGATGCTTATCTTGGAGGAGATTTTTTCTTCCCTTCAAGTGGAAAGCCGGATTGTGTATCATTTTTGGAAAAACTGAAAATGCCTATGAGGGAAGTTATTGTCAGGCATCTTCTGGTGTCTGCCCAGATATTTTTGGCAGGAGATAAAGTTTCTAACTGCCTATTTCATCCAAGCGTGAGAGTGGCTGTACATGAGAAGATTGAAGGGGATATACAAAAAGAACTGAAATGGTGTACTGAAAATCTTGATGTAGAATTAAAGAATGAATTGAGCAGACAATATGTGGATATGAATCCGGCAAGATCTCAAAGATTTTCTTTAGAAGATCTATATGAGAAGGTTAAAGAAATATTACATGGAAATCAGTTCAAAGTTCTCGTTATGAATGGAAAAAATGATGTGGAGAGTTCTGATTATGAAGCAGGCTGTAATTTTATGGTTGGTGGAAACACACTGGGGCGTGGTGTGACATTTCCAGGATTGCAGACTATTTATTATACGAGAACCAGCAAAAAGCCGCAGGCAGATACAATGTGGCAGCATAGCAGGATGTTTGGATATGATCGAGATCCGGGCATGATGAAGGTTTACATTGATGAAAATTTGTATAAATTATTTGCAGATATAAATGCTACCAATAATTCTATAATTGCACAGGTTGAAAAAGGTATTGAGGATGTGAAGATATATTATCCAGAGGGGCTTAATCCAACACGTAAAAACGTATTGGATAATGACCATGTGGAAATTATTTCAGGAGGAACAAATTACTATCCATTTAATCCTGATAACGACTCTATTGAAGATATATCAAAACTTCTGGAGACATTTTCCGAAGCGGAGCCGTATTATCAGGTAAATTTGCGTCTGATGAAAGAAATATTGGCACATATTATTCCGAGTGCTGATTTTAAACTTCAGGCATTTTGTTCAGTTCTTGATACCATTTTGTCAGAGCGTCCGACAGGACAGGGAATCCTGATAGTGCGCAGGGAAAGAAACATTGCTCAGGGTACAGGTGCTTTGCTGTCACCGAATGATTGGCAACTGGGTGGAACTTTTACAGATAAAGTGGTTCTGACAATGTATCAGGTAACTGGAACAAAAGGATGGGGAGGAAAGAAACTTTGGGTTCCGAATATAAAATTGCCGAGTAATACAATGTATTATGATGTTATTGAGGAGGATGTTTGATGAGCGGCGATTTAAAATATCCGGATGGAATTGTAGGGAAAATTCTATTTGATCCAATAAAAGAAGGGGCAGACAGGTTATGTGTTTTGACAGCAGAAGCAACGCCGAGCATGGTGTCATGGCTGCTTAAAAGCTATGAGGAACTTGGGATTTCTGATGTGGCAGTTGAATTGATTATCTGCAGTACTTTGAATAAGGGAATGGATAAAGAATTGCATGAAAGTTTTAAAGAACTGCATGGAACTAGATATTCGGATAAGTGGGGAAATTTTTCCTGTGGTTATTTAATACATCCGCCGGCACTAGAAAGTGATAACTATTATATTTGGCTGAATAGGGACAAGCCGGTAAGGGCTTATACGCTTTCTGGGTCTTTTACACAGCAGTATTTTTTGCATGATAATAAAGAAAATGTGAATGAGACAAATGCTGCTCTAGCGTATACAATATATATGGATGCAGAGAAAAGAACCATGTATTGTACACATGCAGAAGTGGATGAATATGTTGTTTTTTGTTCGTCAGAGGACAATGTAAGGGAACAAATGGCAGCTGACACTGAGAATTGTGTGCATTTGTCGCTTTTGGCACGAGGGGGAGAGACTGGAACTAGATCTGGATTAAACTGGGGACAGCGTAATAAAAGAAACAGAAATGAGGCTTATATTCCATTACCGTCTCATATCGCAAAATCTGGATTTTTCCCTTTAGATAAACAGCACTTTTTAGTAGTTACTGATGATCATCATACATTACAGTTGAGAGTGGAACAGCAGAATGATAAAGCAATTACTACTCCTGACAGTAATGCACTGCTGGGAGAATATTTTAGAAATCGCCTGGGACTGTCAAATGGTGCATATGTCAGAAAAGATGATCTTCTTGCATATGGAAGAACAGATGTGACTTTTTACAGGATAGATGAAGAACAGTATTATATGGACTTTTCTGTTGAAGAAAAGTGAATAATAAAAAGCCGGAAGCTACTAAACTTCCGACTTTTTGTTATTCATTGATATTAGCTTCAACAGATGGATAATCAATGCCTGCGAAACTTTTAAGAATCGCTTCAAAGATTATCTGAGCTCCACGACAGGGAACTGCCATTCCGATCTGTTTACGTACACTTTCCTTGGTTCCCTGAAATTCATAAGTATCTGGGAATGTCTGGAGTCTTGCACGTTCGCGGTTGGTTAATGCTCTTGGTTCTTCCCAGTGGTAAATGTGAGTTCCACCGCCGCCACTGCCAGTTACTGTGTAGGATGGTCTTTGTGGATCCAGTCTTTTATAAATTTGGCTGATCCGAGCACCTTTGATGTTAAGCTGTAATTCCGGTGGAAGATTTGCTGTAAATGCGTTTTCACCAGGACGGATATGTCTGAGACGTTCAATTACAGTCGGGGACTGCCGTGTGGCTTCATTATTTGGTGCATCTGCAGGAATTGGCGGGTTTTCAATGGCATTTCTGCAGGTATTATCTATCTCACGGTATGGTTCAGGAGAAGGAACACGATAGGTTACGTTAATGTTATTGCGGATACCCACAATGATAATTCTATGGCGTGCCTGAGGAATACCGTATTCTTCAAATTTATAGAGATGCGGAGTAATTGTATATCCAGCATCGCGGAGTTCTGTTAATATTTTTGTGAAAGCTTTGCCGTCATTTGCGTTACGCAGACCACCGACGTTTTCTGCAAGAAACCATTGCGGTTTAAATCTTTTCAGGGCTTTTACTCCGTAAGAATATAACGGTCCATATACGCCGTCCATTCCTTTTTGTTCTCCTACAACACTGTAATCATTGCAGGGAAAGCCAAAAGCCAGGGCATCGATAGGAGCCAGCTTGCTCATATCGAATTTGCGGATATCTTCATGATAAACTGTTTGTGGTGCATCGGGACAGATATTGCGCCGATATGTTTCGCATGTGCTTGCATCATAGTCATTTGCCCATTGATGTACGATAGAATAACCGGAATTGCCTATATCAGCATGAGTGGCTCCCCATGCAATTCCGCCTGGACCACAAAATAATTCTCCTAATCTGTATTGCATAAGTAGCCTCCTTAATCGTTCAGACAGTTTTTTTCCTGAGTTTTGATAAAATCAACGAATAATTGAACTGTATTGAGCTGTTGTTCATTCAAAGTTTCTAATCCGCTGATTAACAATGGTGGATGTATATCATTTTCAGATATATATCCAGCATTAAGCAAAATCTCAAATGGGTGAAAATTTAATGCTTTTGCAATTTTACAAAGATGTTCCCAACCAGGTTTTTTTCGAGTACCATTTTCTATTTTTAATAATTCAGAATCGCTAATTCCAGTTACGGAACTAAGTTTTTTTAGGGATAAACCGGAGAATTCCCTTTTTTCTTTTAAAAATTGTCCTAATTCAGGCATGTGTTCACCTCTCTCGAAAAAGTATAGCATTGACGCTGCTTAGTGTCAATAAAAAACCGTACTAAAAGCAGCAAAAAACGAACATATTTTTGGTGACATTGAAAAAGATGATAAATGGATAGCAGGAAGGAAATGTGTTATATTGAATGTAGTGATTTATAGAGGTGATAGTGATGGATAATTTAACGCCGGATCAGAGAAAGAAAAATATGCAGCATATTCGGTCAGATAATACGAAGATAGAAACAATACTGCGGAAAGCATTGTGGGATAAAGGGTACAGGTATAGAAAGAACTATAAGGATCTTCCAGGAAAGCCGGATATTGTTCTGACAAAGTATAAAATTGCTATTTTTTGCGATGGAGAATTTTTTCACGGAAAAGACTGGGAAGTTTTGAAACCAAGGCTTGAAAAAGGGAATAACAGTAAATACTGGGTAGCGAAAATTTCTAGAAACCGTGAGAGGGATGATGAGATTAATAAGAAATTGTTGTTTATGGGATGGACAGTGATTCGCTTTTGGGGGAAAGATATAAAAAAGAATACAGATGAATGTGTGCGTGTGATAGAAGAAACTATTTTTGACTTGAAAATTAGAAATGATGAAAGTAATTGTATAAATGAGATAACATGATTTTATGATTCTAGATAGAAATTATGGAAAAAATATCGAAGTTGATGTGAAACAGAACTGTATTGAGAAGAGAAAACAGAAGTGTAGTTGCCTGAAGAAATAGAAGGAGAGAAAATATTTGTCAAAGATTACTGAAATTGAAAATGCAATTATACAATTAGGACCTGGAGAGTTTCAAAAATTTTGTGATACTTTTCTTAGTCAAAAACATTATGGAAAAATAACAGGATTAGGTATGAAAAGTGGAACTTTAAAAACTACAATAGGAAATCCTGATACATATTTTAGAAAAGAAAATGGAAAATATATTTGTGTAGCATATACTGCTCAACAAAGTGATATTTTTAAAAAATTGAAAGAGGATATTGAAAAATGTCTTGATCCTGAAAAAACCAAGTTACCAATAGAGGAAATCGATGAGATAATTTGTTGTCATACGTCATCAAATTTATTAGCAGGTGACGATCATAAACTACATAAATTATGTGAAGAAAAGAATATAAAGCTGACTATATTTGGTGTAGATGAAATTGCGCAGCAAATATATAGATATTATCCGATGATAGCAAAAGATTTTTTTGGCATTTCTGCAGATACTAATCAAATAATGTATATTAATGAGTTTGTTTCCCTATATGATTCAAATGAAATGGCAGCTCCGCTAGACACAATCTTTCATGGAAGAAAAGAAGAGCTTTCGAATCTTATTGAAGCAATAAGAGAAAACAGTGTTGTTATAGTTCATGGATCTGCGGGTACAGGAAAAACTAGAATTGCATTGGAAGCGATTAGAAGATTTTCTAGTGAGGATGAATATCGACTTCTATGTGTAAAAAACAATAATCAACCGATATATGAGGATTTAATTGCTAAGATTGATCAACCAGGCTCTTATTTACTTTTTGTAGATGATGCAAATGAATTATCTGGTTTGGCACAAATTATTCAATATATAACTAGAGATAAAGATGAATATTCAGTTAAGGTAGTACTTACAGTTAGAGATTATGCGAAAGAGCCTGTTTTCTTAATTGCAAATAAGTATACTGTTCCTAAAATGTTTTCGTTGCTGCCATTCTCTGATAATGATATAAAAGAATTCCTGAATATAAATATGGGAATTACCAATGATTTGTATGTTGATCAAATTATCAAAATAGCTGAAGGAAATCCGAGAATAGCATACATGACAGGAAAAATAGCAAAGGATACTCAGTCACTTTCTGCTGTAAATGATGCATCACAAGTGTATGAACAATACTATTCAAGCGTCGTAGAATTGAAGTTGGGCAAAGATAGAGAATTATGTCTTACCGCTGGAATATTAGCATTAGTGAATGCAGTGTTTTTAGATAGAATGGAATATTTGGAAAATTTACTGGAATTAAGTATTATATCAGAACAAAGATTTAAAGATTGTATTTATCGGCTTTCACAGATGGAAGTTGCGGAAATACATAAAGATCAAGTTGCTGCTATTTCTGATCAGTGTCTTTCAAATTATATGTTGTATTTTGTCTTTTTTAAGGAAAAATTGCTTCCTTTTTCTGAAGTTTTATATGTGGGTTATAAGTATTTTAAGCAAGGTGTTATTAGATCAATAAAAACTTTATTTAATATTTTTTCAGAAGAATCATTATGTGAATATATTGCAGATGAAGTAAAGAAAGTATGGAATCGATACGAAAAAGAAAAGGAACAATGCTTTGACGATTTTGTTCTTACCTTTCATACGTTTCGACCAGAGGAAGCTTTTCTTATTGCTGCTGAAAAAATACAGAAAATTCAAAAGTGCGATTATACAGATGAGGTAATAGATTTTAAAAAAAGTGAAACTTTGTCTGATGATAATATTGTTGGCTTATTGTCAGGATATAGTTATTCATCGCATATAGAGACAGCGGTTGAATTATTAATAGAGTATGTATCAAAATCTGTTAAAACTGCAATTGCAGGGTTTAACTTCCTTAAGAATGCTTATGGCATAGATCAAAATTCATATAGGTATCAGTTTTATAATGAAAAAGCAATATGCAATGTACTGCTAAAATATGCCGATAATAACATATTTGTTCTAAGTTTCATTTTAGAGACTATGAAAGAATATTTGAAGTTTGAGTTTAGCCCTGCAGAAATGGGAAGAGGAAATACTTTTAGGTTTTATCATTTGAAAATTGATGACACAGAAGGTGTAAAAGAATATAGAGAATTATGCTGGAAAATTATTACTAATCTGTCTGTATATGAAGAATTAAAGACAAAAATTGAAGACTTTTTAAAATATTATGCGGTTTCTGTTAGAAAAGCAGATGAATCCCAAGTGGTAGTTGATGACAAGAAACATATTGATTTAATTATGAATTCATTACAGATTAATAAAGTAAGAAAAGCCTTGATTCTTCGCGATTTATACTATGGATGGAGCCGCCAAAACATAGAGTACATGAGGGATGAAGATGTATTCGCTAGCAGGGAGTGGACACTGCTTACTATTTTAGATGATGATTTTATTTATTCTGAAATGGAATATGAAGATTTTCAAAATCAGAGAGAAATAAATATTCAGAAATTTGCCAGTGAGATTTCAATAGAGGAAATACCTGGTTTGATAAAGATGGCTGTTTGTATTGCAGATGAAGCACAATTTGAGCATTCTAAAGATAAATGCTATACTATTGCACATAGCCTTGGAGAGATTGCAAAAGAATTTTGCAACGATAGCGAAAAGACTAAGATGATGATTAATGCAGTCATGGAAAACTCTGAAACATTAGAAATTTATCCAGGTGTGATGATGACATCGTTATTCAAGACGATGTCTGCAAAAGAGTTGTTTGATTTAATTAATGCAAAAGATTATATATATAAAAACAAATGGAAATTTTACTACTTTGAGCTTATTCCAGAGGAAATGGTGGATGAATATATTTTTAATGAATTGATCACATATCTAAAGGACGATTCGGATAAAGATATAAAGTCATCTTCGTGGAGGAAACTTAGATTTTTAGATAAATTTGTAATCTTCGATAAGGATATATACATTACAGCTTCTAAAATTATTTTTGCTAAAAGAGAGTATAGCCGCTTTATTGTTGAAATGTATTTCACACTATTATTTGATGAATACTGGTATACTCCGAAGGAAGTGCTTGAAATATATAATGACAATTTAAAATTGTTAAGAGATATATATTTCTTCATGTTATGTAATGATAATATGGTTGATTTGAAAGGAACATTTTTGTTGTATTTTTTACATATTGAGAAAGAATGGATAGATGATTTTGCAAATCATGTTGCTGATAATATTAATAGTGAAAGAGATCATGATAATTACCGATATATGGCACTATGGCGTGCAGACGAATATTTAGAATATTATGATTGTATCTTTAAAAAGCTTGCGAATTCCGAAACATATATATCGGAATGGCGATTGACGAATTTATTTAAGTCAATTTTATTCTATGGAAATAAAGATGAGCTTATAAAAAACAGGCAGGAAGCATGGATAATGCATATAATTGAAGAAAATGCAATGAGCGATAGTGTTATCATTATTTTTGAAGCATTATCAGAAGCGGATATCGTTCTTAGAAAAAAAGCATTATTATTATTTTTATCTATAAATGATGATTATGAGTTATTTAAAAAAATTCCATTAGATCCATCTCATTGGGAAGGAAATGCAGGCGAAATAGTTTTTCAGTTAACAAAAAGAATTGACTTCCTAGAATCATTGATTTCAGAATTAAAAGGTGTTAAATATTTAAGGCATGTTAAGCGAATAAGAGATAGAATTGAAATGTGGAAATCTACGATTAAGGAAGAAGAACTAAGGGCAATTTGCCGAAAATTATATCAATAGCTTTGTGGATAGAAGATATAATTCAATATTTAAAAATTGTTAGCCTATCTTGACATACGCTGAGCTGATGAGCCACACTATGTCCATGCGGATATCTGCCAGAAAATCATAAGTCATTTTATACAAAAGTTATGGCTTGGAATGACCGTTGCGCCGGACAAACGTGATAATAATGTGGAAGGTAGAAATATCTATGAGTTATTTAATTATCAGATCATTAATCCGATTATCAGAAAAAATTCAGGACTGTTGATTTAAATAACAGCGTATCGGAATGGGATGTGTTTGAGCGGCTGGCAATGAATGAAAACGAGACAGACAGCTATTAGACTATATTTTTTTTATTGAAATTTTAAATGAGGGTGTTGATATTGTTGAGGTAAATCAGGTGATTACGCTAAGGAAAACGTAATATATAATGATCTTTGCTACACAAAGAGGTTATGGCGATCTAAAAGGCGGGCTTGTACTGAAGGAATATGAGGCGGCAAGGTGGCTGACACGGGAGCAATTAGATGAGGTGGAGTGGCTGCCGGCGGATGTAACGCTGATTGAGAAGGTTGGAAATGAGATGGGATTATTATGAATCATACATTAGATTATTACAATAAAAATGCGCAACAGTTTTCAAAAGAAACAATATCTGTCGACTTTACGAAAACACAGGATAGATTTTTAAACTATCTTACAGACAAGGGATATATTCTTGATTTTGGGTGTGGATCAGGGAGAGATACAAAGTATTTTTTGGATAAAGGATTTCAGGTAAAGGCGGTGGATGGTTCAAAAGAACTTTGCAGGCTGGCGGCAGAGTATACGGGAATAAAAGTCGGGCAGATGCTCTTTGAGGATTTAGATGAGAATGAAATATATGATGGAATCTGGGCATGTTCTTCTATACTGCATTTGCCAAAAACGGAGTTAACAGGTGTGATCGGGAAAATGTGTGCTGCCTTGAAAGCGTCTGGAATCATATATACATCCTTCAAATATGGAGAATATGAAGGAGAGAGAAACGGAAGATATTTTACAGATTTTACGATAGAAAATTTTCGGAAATTTATTCAGAATATTGATTCCGTAAAAATAGAGGAATATTGGATTACAGGTGATGTACGGCAGGGACGGGGAGAAGAGAAATGGCTAAATTTGATTCTGCGGAAAAACTGAATCTGGCGGATATTGAAATAACCGATGTGATGACCGGTGACAGAGATAAAAGAATGTTTCTCTATTACCAGCTTATTCATAGTTTAAAAAAGGCGGAGCGCGTAGATATCATTGTTTCATTCCTAATGGAATCGGGGGTAAAAATGTTGTTGAGAGAGCTTGAAAATGCTCTTGACAGAGGTGCAAAAATTCGGATCCTTACAGGAAATTATTTGGGGATCACCCAGCCATCTGCATTGTATCTGATTAAGCAAAAACTTGGAGACAGAGTTGATCTTAGATTTTATAATGAGAAAAATCGTTCGTTTCATCCGAAATCATATATATTCCATTATGCCGATTACAGCGAGATATATATAGGTTCATCCAATATTTCAAGAAGTGCCCTGACATCTGGTATTGAATGGAATTATAGATTTAGAAACACATCAGATGCAAAAAACTATGAGAAGTTTTTTCATACCTTTGAGGAACTTTTTGAAAATCATTCGATCGTGATCGACAGGGAGGAGCTGAAAAGATATTCTAAAACATGGCACCGGCCTGCGGTATCGAAGGACTTAGATAAGTATGACATCAGTGAAGAAAGCCAGGATACCAACGTCAGAGTTTTATATGAGCCTCGAGGAGCACAAATAGAGGCATTGTGCGCACTTGAGGATACGAGAGCAGAGGGAGCCAGGAAGGCTTTGGTTCAGGCTGCAACCGGCGTGGGGAAGACATATCTTGCTGCCTTTGATTCAAAGAACTATAAGAGGGTATTATTTGTAGCACACAGGGAAGAGATACTGAATCAGGCCGCATTGTCCTTTAAAAATGTAAGAAATTCAGATGACTATGGTTTTTTCACGGGGAAAAGCAAGGAGAACGCCAGATCCGTAATATTTGCGTCGGTGTCAACGTTAGGAAGAAAAGAATATTTAACGGAAGAATACTTTACAAAGGATTATTTTGATTATATCGTGATCGATGAATTTCATCACGCAGTAAATGATCAGTATCGAAGGATTATAGAGTATTTTAACCCGAAGTTTTTGTTGGGACTTACTGCAACGCCAGACCGGATGGATGGAAGGAATATCTATGAAATTTGTGATTATAATGTCACCTATGAGATTTCACTGGGTGATGCCATCAATAAAGGAATGTTAGTTCCATTTCATTATTATGGGATATATGATGATACAGATTATTCAGGACTGCATATTGTCCGGGGTAAATATGATGAGAAAGAATTAAATGAGACATATATTGGAAATAGTTACCGATATGATCTGATCTATAAATATTATTGTAAATATGGCTCTGACAGGGCATTAGGATTTTGCTGCTCAAGGGCACATGCGGAAGAAATGGCAAAGGAATTCTCGAATAGAGGCATTCCTTCTGTGGCTGTCTATAGTGATGCGCAGGGAGCATTTTCGGAGGACAGGGCGGCTGCTATTGATAAGTTGAAATCTGGAGAGATAAGAGTGATATTTTCCGTCGACATGTTTAATGAAGGTGTTGATATTACGTCAGTGGATATGGTTATGTTTCTCAGACCTACAGAATCGCCAATTGTATTTTTACAGCAATTAGGAAGAGGGTTAAGAAAGTGCCGTGGAAAAGAATATCTGAATGTGTTAGATTTCATTGGTAATTATGAGAAAGCCGGGCAGACCCGTTTTTTACTTACCGGAAAAAGTTATATGGAAAGACATTCCTATGATCCTGCGGATAAATCCGGATTTCCGGATGATTGTCTGATAGATTTCGATATGCGTCTCATTGATCTTTTTAAAGAGATGGATAAAAAATCTTTAAAAATAAAAGATTTGATCGAAGGCGAATATGTTCGAATAAAGGAGTTGACTGGTAAACAGCCATCCAGGATGGAATTATTTACATATATGGATGATGATATTTATCAAATGACGATTCGATATTCGAAGGATAATATCTTTAAACATTATTTGGAGTTCCTCAACTGGAGGCATGAACTTTCAGATTCGCAGGCCGCGCTTTACAGCGGAAAGGGAAGAGAATTTATCAGTATTCTGGAGAATACGAATATGTCGAAGGTTTATAAGATGCCGGTTCTTATGGCTTTTTATAATCATGGGGATGTGCAAATGCAGGTGACGGAAGAAGAACTTCTGAAGAGCTGGAAGGAATTCTTTGACACGGGTACCAATTGGAAGGATCTGAAAACAAATATTACATTTGAAGAATATCAGAACATTTCTAATAAAACACATATTAGCAATATTTTAAAGAATCCGGTTCATTTTTTAAAGGAATCTGGAAAAGGATTTTTTATAAAAAAAGATGGCTTTGCCCTGGCACTGAGGGATGATCTTAAGGATGTGATCGAATTACCGGAATTTGCAATCCAAATGAAGGATGTGATTGAGTATCGGACGATGGATTATTATCAGAGAAGGTACAGGGCGGGAAAATCAGATATCTGAGCCGATCAATAGAAATGGAGGATAACACAATGAACGAAACATTAAAAGTATTGGAAACAAGAAGAAGCTGCAGAAACTTTGACAAGGAAAGAATGGTATCAGAAGAAGATATCCAGGCTGTCGTAAAGGCTGGTACCTATGCGGCAACCGGTATGGGAAGACAGAGTCCGGTCATTATTGTCGTGACGAACAAAGAATTAAGAGACCGGTTATCTGCAGAAAATGCAAAGATTATGGGGACTGCGATGGATCCATTTTATGGAGCGCCTGTAATTCTGATTGTTCTTGCAGACAAAGACATACCAACCTATCAGTATGACGGTTCCCTTGTCATGGGAAATCTTATGAATGCGGCGGAAAGCCTAGGACTTGGCAGCATTTGGATTCATAGGGCAAAAGAAGAGTTCGAGTCGGACTTTGGAAAAAAGATTCTTGCAGATCTTGGCATTGAAGGCAATTATGAAGGAATTGGACATTGCGCAATCGGATATGCAGCCGCACCTGCCAATGCGCCGGCACCGAGAAAAGAAAACTATGTTTATTATGTAAAATAGCCGCCGGTAATACCAATAGAGCTGGAGAACATCATGACTTTAACCGCAAAAGATTATTACTATCATCAATTAAATAAAGAGCAGAAAAAAGTTTATTACGCCGTGAAGGAGGGACTTCTCAAAATGGAGGAGTCATTTCAGGTGCTTAAACTAAGCAGCCGTGAACTGGCGGACATATATTTTATGGTTCGCATGGATTGCCCGGAAATATTCTATTCTGTCAAATTTACATACAGATATTATCCGGATTCTACAATGGTTGAACTCATCCCGGAGTATCTTTTTACAAAGGATAAGATAAAGGAACATCGCCAGGCAATGAAGTCCCGGGTCAAAAAGCTGGCGCTTTTGGCTGAGAAATTGAGCGAAAAGGAAAAAGAACTTTTTATACACGATTTTATTGTCAAAAATGTGAAGTACGACAAGCTCAAAAAGGAATACTCCCACGAAATCATAGGTGCTCTCGGCAATGGTGTTGCAGTTTGTGAAGGCATGGCAAAAGCTGTGAAAATACTTTGTGATGAGCTTGGTATCTGGTGTATTGTTGCCCTTTCAGAGGCAAATCTCGAGAAGGGGATCAAATACCGCCATGCCTGGAATGTAATTCGTATCGACGGAAAATATTATCATTTCGATGCTACATTTGATAACACATTATCACGGGATGGTTCTGTCCGTTATGATTATGTAAATCTGGCGGATAAACAGATTTTTAGGGACCATGAACCGGTGATATGGAAAGTGCCGGAGTGCACAGACAGTGATCATTTTTACTATCGTGAGAAAAAAATATCCTGGACAACCGTTGATGAGGTGCGTAACCGTACAAAGCAGGCCGTTAAGAAGAATAGAATTTTACTTTTCCATTGGCGTGGAGGCTATTTGACCAAAGAAGTCTTAAAAGAATTGCTTGTGGTATTTGATGAGGAGGCCGGTGTAAAAGGCAAACAGGCGTATGTATCAGTCAACTGGCCACAGGCAGTGATGCGTGTACGGTTTGAAGACGGGGCTGGCGAGGAACAGGTTGAGATGGAAGAGGCGAATGAGGGGGAAATGTAGTTTGGAGGTGTGATATGCCTAAATGAAAAGTCTAATCCCCCAGCTATGCTGGGGAGAATGGAATAGCTGGAAGCGGTGAGGATATCAATAAAAAACCTCCTGTGATATATTAAGAATGGTGTCGCAAGCCAAACTTAATTACAGGAGGTGGTCCATATGGACAACAAAAGTTTATCACACACAAAATGGAAATGCCAATATCATATTGTATTTATTCCAAAGTATAGAAAGAAAGTTTTATATGGAAGAGTGAGGAATGATGTGAGAGAAATAATAAGCACATTATGTAAATACAAAGATGTGGAAATTATAGCAGGAGCAGTTTGTGTAGATCATATTCACTTAAGTGTAGCTATTCCACCTAAAATTAGTATCGCAAATTTTATGGGATACCTAAAAGGAAAAAGTACATTAATGCTTTATGATAGACATCCAGAATTGCAAAGTAAATGGGATAAAGCATTCTGGGCAAGAGGATATTATGTAGAAACAATTGGTAATATCACAGATGAAGCAGTACAAAAATATATAAAAGAGCAGGCAGAAGAATCAAGGAAAGAAGATTCAAGAAGTACCGCTTTATAGCGGACCAGTAAAAGCGCTTGCGATACCGCCCTTTTGGGCGAGCAGTAAAAAAGCCCTTTTGAGGGCTAATATCAAACCACCAGTTGAACTGGTGGTTGCTGACTTAGGGTGATATGTTTCGTGTACCATCGAAAAAATGGCAGAAAAAAATGTTAGACCTATCTTGACATACGCTGATGAGGCACATCATGTCCCGGCGGATACCTACCGGAAAATCATGGATCATTTTACTCCAAAGTTATGGCTTGGAATGACCGCTACGCCGGACAAACGTGATGATAACGTGGAAAGCAGAAATGTTTATGAGATTTTCAATTATCAGATCGCATACGAGATACGACTGCAGCAGGCGATGGAAGAGAATCTTCTCTGCCCGTTCCATTATTTTGGGATTACGGATCTGTCTATGATTGGAGATGAGGAAGCAGCCAGAGATTTTAACATGCTTACAAGTGATGAGCGTGTGAGACATATTGTGAATCAGGCAGATTATTACGGGTACAGCGGCGATAAAGTGAAGGGACTGATTTTTTGCAGCAATATAAAAGAAACAGAGGAACTGTCCGCAAAGTTCAATCAGATCATTAATCCGGCGACCGGGAAAAATTTCAGGACCATTGCTTTAAATGGAAGCGCATCGGAACAGGAAAGACAGGATGCATTTGAGCGGCTGGCAATGAATGAGGACGAGAGTTCAGAAGATAGACAGCCATTAGACTATATTTTTTCGGTTGAAATTTTAAATGAGGGTGTGGATATCGTTGAGGTAAATCAAGTAATCATGCTAAGACCAACGCAGTCCCCAATTGTATTTATCCAGCAGCTTGGGCGTGGGCTGAGAAAAGCCAGTGGAAAAGAGTATGTAGTTATATTGGATTTCATTGGAAATTATAATAATAATTTTATGATTCCGATTGCGCTATCCGGAGACCGCACTTATAACAAGGATAATATCCGGAGATATGTTATGGAGGGCGGAAGGGTAATTCCCGGAGCATCCACCGTTCATTTTGATGAAATAAGCAGGAAAAGAATATTTGCGTCCGTTGACAATGCAAATTTTAGTGATATTAAGCTTATCAAAGAAAATTATAACAACCTGAAAAATAAACTTGGAAGAATTCCGGCACTTCGTGATTTTGATGATTATGGAGAGATGGATGTCATTCGTATTTTTGATAATAACAGTCTTGGTTCTTATTACAAATTTCTTGTGAAATATGAAAAGGAATATACCATTCGTTTATCGGAAGATGAAGAAAAAGTCATTGAGTTTGTTTCAAAGAAGTTAGCAAGTGGTAAAAGAATTCAGGAGTTACAGCTGCTAAAAAGAATCTTAGTATATACGCGGGGCATTTCAAAGATTGGTTTGTTTGCAGGGTTAGAGAATGATCTGAAATCATATGGAAAAGAGATGAGTAAAGATCAGCAGGAGAACATTATTCATGTTATGACAAATGAATTTCCGGCAGGATCGGGAAAGAAAACGTATGCGCAGTGTGTTTTTATCGAGAAAGATGATTCGGATTATAAACCAGCCAAATCTTTTACCGAGATGCTTGCCAACATTGATTTTTTCAATATTTTAAAAGAACTTGTGGATTTTGGAATCAGTCGTTACAAGAGAGATTACAGTAAGACTTACGGGCAGACAGATCTGGTGTTATACCAGAAATATACATATGAAGATGTGTGCCGTATTCTTAACTGGGAGCAAAATGAGGTGCCATTGAATATTGGCGGTTATAAGTTTGATAAAAAAACAAAGACTTTTCCGGTATTTATCAATTACGACAAAGCGGAAAATATCAGCGATACCACAAGGTACGAAGATCATTTTGTTCCGGGCTTTCGAGACCGTTTGATCGCGATTTCTAAATCGGGAAGAAGCATGCAGTCGGAAGATGTACAGAATTTTCTCAAGGCAAAAGAAAGAGGAATCCAGGTAGAATTGTTCGTCCGAAAAAATAAGGATGATAAGATTTCCAAAGAGTTTTATTATCTCGGTCACATGACAGCTAGTGGAAATGCCAAAGAGTTTACGATGGCAAATACGGAAAAATCAGCTGTTGAGATAGAGTGGATCCTCGATGTGCCGGTTCGGGAAGATATTTATGAATACATTGTCAATGCGTAAATTGTCATAGTAGAATGTTTGCGGAGTGTGCAATTTATTGTTGATAAGCAGGAAAACAAAGATGAGCGGAGGTTGTATGAAAGTAATCAGAGTGGTTGCAGCAGTTATAAAAGCAACAAATGAAAAAGGTGAGCCAATGATCTTTGCCACGCAAAGAGGCTATGGCGATCTAAAAGGCGGCTGGGAATTTCCAGGAGGCAAAATTGAAGAAAGAGAAACTCCCAAAGAAGCCTTAAAAAGAGAGATTATGGAAGAACTTGATACAGAAATTAAAGTGGGGAAACTCATAGATACGATCGAATATGATTATCCTGCGTTTCATCTGTCCATGGACTGCTTCTGGTGTGAGATCGTAAAAGGTGAGCTTATACTAAAGGAACATGAGGCGGCAAGATGGCTGACGTGGGAGCAGTTAGGAGAGGTGGAGTGGCTGCCGGCGGATGTAACGCTGATTGAGAAGGTTGGAACTGAGATGATACAGCAATCTTAAGGGGATGGCATTATCTAAAATAGGCTCTCGGAATCATGAGCCTTCCGACTAAGATTCATTGGTCGGATGAACCTTGAAAAGTAAATATTATCCAGA
>CAKREH010000030.1 GCA_934317215.1 uncultured Roseburia sp. | reverse complement strand
TAAATCTATAGAAAGAATAAGTGCATAACCATCATTTCTATTGGTCATACACTTATTATACGAGGAGTAAAAATATGATCTGGTATCCTTATGAACAGATGAAAACAATGCGGGAACCTTATAAAATTTTAGATGCCGAGGGTGTTTATCTTTATACGAAAGATCAGAAACTGATCGATTCGGTATCATCCTGGTGGTGCATGATCCATGGCTATAAACACCCGGAACTGACGGCTGCCATCAAAGAGCAGGCGGATCATTTCTGCCATGTCATGCTTGGCGGACTGACACATGAGCCGGTGCAGAAGCTTTCGGATAAATTACAGGAGTATTTACCGGGAGATCTGGATTACTGCTTTTTCTCGGATTCCGGAAGTGTTGCTGTGGAAGTCTCCTTAAAGATGGCATTACAGTACAATACAAATCAGGGCAGAAAACGTCCGCTTGTGCTTGCATTAGAGCATGCTTACCACGGGGATACGTTTAAAGCGATGGAAGTAGGGGATGATGAAGATTATCATTTCGCATTTGAAGAAAAAACGGGTGTGATCCATATCCCGACCGAAATCCCGGCACTGGAGAAGGCATTTGAAAAATATCATGATGAATTGAACTGTTTTATCGTGGAACCGCTGCTGCAGGGCGCAGGCGGAATGCGGATGTATGATATTTCTTTCCTGAAACGTGCACGCGAATTGTGTGATGCGTATGATGTACTTTTGATCTTTGATGAGGTTGCAACGGGATTTGGAAGAACCGGCAACCGTTTTGTGGCAGATCTGGTACTGCCGGATATCTTAGTCCTTGGAAAGGCATTGACCGGAGGCTATATCGGTCATGCGGTGACAGTGGCAAACCATAAGGTATTTGATGCATTTTACAGTGATGATGACCGCCACGCACTGATGCACGGACCGACATTTATGGGAAATGCGCTTGCCTGTGCCGTAGCACTCAAAGGAATCGAAATTTTCGAGCGGGAAGATTATATGGGGAAGATCAAACGCATCGAAGAAATCTCACACCGTGAGATGGACGGATTTACGGATCCAAGGATCAAAGAAGTGCGTGTTATGGGTGGGTGCACCTGTGTGGAGGTGCTCGATGGAGCAGTCCTTGAGGGATTCCAGCAGTTTGCGTACGAGAGGGGCGTATTCTGCCGTCCGTTCTTGAAGTACATGTATTCCATGGTTCCTTATATTATAGAGAAAGAGGAACTGGTACAGATCTTTGATGTGATGAAAGAGTGGTTTCGCAGAGGTTAAAGCAGGTACTTGACATTAGACAGACAACTGTTAACATAGAATTAATCACTGTATGAAAAATCTGCATGATAAGGAGAAAAGACTATGTTAACAGCACTGTTTATTATTTTAATGTTTGCCGTATTTGGAAAATTGATCCTGTTTGCTTTCAAGGCATCCTGGGGGATCTTAAAAGTTTTACTTACGATCATTATCTTCCCGTTGTTTTTGATCGGGTTATTTGTTTCAGGACTGGTTTATATTGCACTGATACTGCTTGTAATCGCAGGAATTGTGTCAGTGGTCAAATCGTTGACGCAAAAATTATAATAGCGGATGCTCGGCACATGCTGCCAGACGTTCATAGCGTCTGTCGACTTCCGCCTGAATCTGGTCTGCAACCGCTTTATATTCTTCGGTGGCAAGATGTTTCGTGCGCCCCATCATGGAAAACCATTCCGTGACGGGGATTTTTTTATGCGATTTTTTTGGATCATAGCTCAGTGATGTGATGCCGCGTTCGATTTCATAGAGCGGAAAATAACAGCAGTCTACGGCGGCAGCAATGACTTTCCGTTCGGTGTCCGGACGGTCATTCCAGTTGAGCGGGCAGGCAGAGAGCGCTTTTACATAGGCAGTGCCGAATTCCCTTGCATAGGCAGCTGCTTTTGCAGCCTTTTTGATAAAATCATTCGGGTTCGATTCGGCGACGGTTGCCACATAGGGGAGGTGTGTCGCGGCCATGATCTGGGGCATGTCTTTGTGGAAAAAGGTTTTTCCGTACTGTGTTTTTCCGAGGTGGGAGGTGGAGCTTTTCGCACCCATCGGGGTAGAGTAGGAAAGCTGGTAGCCGGTGTTCATATATCCGCCGTTGTCATATTCAAACAAGAGCAGATGATGTCCGCGCAGTGCCGTTCCGAGTGCCGAACCCATGCCGATATCCATGCCGCCATCACCACTTGCCATGATAAATGTGATTTCGCCTTTGGGATATTCCCCGCGTTTTTGCCGTTCCTCAAATACTTCCACCAGACCGCTTAAAGTAGCAGCTCCATTTTGAAACAGGTTGTGGATATATGGGATGCGGAATGCCGTTTTTGGGTAGGCAGTGGTTGTCACCATGCCGCAGCCGGTCTGGAACAGAAAGACCACATTGCCTTCGATCCCTTTTAACAGGAGATTTAAGTTGACCGGTATGCCGCAGCCGGGGCAGGTTCCGATTCCCGGAGCGATCCGCTTTGGCATAGCGGTGGCGTCTTTGATCAATCCACCTTTTACAAGCATTTTTCCGGTTGCAGGATCGAAAGTGCAGGTTGTGACACCGGGGGACTGGCGATCTTTGGTGAGGGGTGCATAATACTGTGGCTGTGGGCAATTTTCTGTCGTACCCGGTGTGATTCCATAGTAATCAAAAACTCTGGCATCAGGCGAAAGTCCCTCACGAAACAGTGCAGCAGCATCCTCCACAAAAAAATCCTTCCCGCCGAGTCCGTAAATGCGTGTCAGTACCCGGATCGTGTGTGTGGAATCCGTGATATCCTGCAGGGCGGCGCGCAGTTCTAAGGACATATTTCCGCCGCCGGCGCCGTAGCTGTCCTGGCGGTCTGCGGCAACGATCGTCTTTGCATGCATACAGAGATGGCGTAATTCATCAGATGGAAATGGACGAAGCACATTTAGTGTGACGACACCAGCGCGGATGCCCTCTTTGCGCAGCATATCTGCTGCAACTGTGGCTGTGTGAAAAGAGGAACCGAGCAGGAAAAGGATAATATCCGCATCTTTATAAAGATAGCCGCGGCAAAAAGTGTGCATTCTTCCGGAGAGGGAGGCGAACTCATCAAACAGCATGGGAAGTTTTTTTTGTGCTTCTTTCATGGCGAGAGAAAGCTGGTATTTGTTGTTGATAATGTCCGGTTCATTCATATAGGAGCCGACAGAAATCGGGTGATTCAGGTCGAGTACACTGTAAAAATGATTTTCTCCGGTGGAGTCATTTCCGGCAAAAGCGGAGATTCCGGGATCGTCACAGGAGAGTTTTTTTCCGATAAAGTGCTGTACGGTCTCATCCTCAGAAAAAACCATGCATTTCTGTTTCTGATGGCTGGTAAAGAAACCGTCAAAGGCAACCACGACCGGGAGGTTCACTTTTTCGGCAAGTTTCAAGGCGATCAGGTTGAAATCGTAGACCATCTGCGGGTCATCCGCAAACAGAATGATCCAGCCGGTATTTAAAAGATACATAATATCGCTGTGATCGCCTTTGATGCACAGAGGACCGGAGACGGTACGGCAGGCGACATTCATGACCATCGGCATGCGTGTGCCGGACTGCACCGGAAACTGCTCTAAGGCATAGAGCAGACCGTTGGCGCTGGTGGCATTAAATACGCGCCCGCCGCCCGCCGAAGCACCGTAACAGATACCGGCGGCACTGTGTTCTCCCTCGGCGGCGATCAGCCGGATGTTGTGCTCACCTCTTGCACCCGAGAGATCGAGATTTTCTGCAATCTGTGTGGAGGGCGTAATCGGATAATAGCCCATGATATGATAATTGATCTGCTTTGCGGCGTAGGCGGCAAGCTCATTTCCACTTTCGTAGAGTTCGCGCTGGGCAGCGGTTTTCTTTACGAAGGCCTGTGTTGATGATTGCTGCTGATCCGATGATGGAAAAGCCTGTGTTGATGATTGCTGCTGGTCTGACATTATACGATACCTCCGTCAATACGTTTTTCATCAAGATAAGAATCACTGGTGATCCAGGAATTTGCGCCGGTCTTCTGGTACCGGACAGAGTCTGGCAGCAGATCCTGATCCGGCATGGAATGCGGCTTGTCCGGGTAATCTTTTTCTTCTGCTTTTACCAGAGCGTGAGTCGGACAGACATCCACGCAGCGCAGACAGCCTTTGCAGTGTCTGTAATCAAGTCCCTGGTTGACCATTGCCTCTTTCCCCTTATAAGTTCCCGGTGCAAACTGAAATACCATATCCGGACAGGCAGAATCACAGAGTCCGCAGTTGATGCACCGCTCCTGCAAAAGGAGAGGGATATAACCTTCGCGGGAGGGGGAAAGATCGTTTGATACCGTGCTGCCGGGGCGCGTGTTGATCCCGCCGATAGGGGCGTTTTTGTAACCCCAGATATAGGTTTCTTTTGCGGGAGAAGAGGAAGCAGTTCTGTCAGGAATCTTTTTTTCAGCTGTTTTTTCATACCCCATTTTTAAACCCTGCAGATTTGCCCCGATCAGTGCCGGATATTTTTTTCCGATAGTGTTTTTGCAGAGTATTTCCATGGAATCCATCGGGATAAAAGGACACGCTCTGGCGATCGCGCCGAGCATGATCATGTTGATGCGGGATCTGGATTCCATAGCGATGGAGAGTGCGTCCAGACAATACAGCGTTCCAGTGGAAATATTGTATCTTTCTGCCGCTTCATCACAGGATAAAGGTGTATTTAGAACAATCTTTGTATCGGCGGAAATCCCGTCTAATACTGGGTAAGTCCCGATCAGCCCTTCATGAAAAATGCCAAGTACATGCGGTTTTAAGACCGGACTGTTGATGCGCAGTGGATGGGAAGCGGGACTCCAGCGGATATAGGATTTTACCGGTGAACCTCGTTTTTCAGATCCGTAGCTGGAAAAACTTAAGGAGTTTAAGGAAAGGTATAAGGCACCGAGTTCGCCGAGCATTTTTCCACAGAGATTTGCGCCGAGACCGCCGATGCTCTCTAACCGTATTTCAAAATAACCGTATTCATTTGTGACCGGAAGTGTAACTGGGGTGTACATCATATGCTCCATTCTTGCGCTATATTCACGCATTTTATTGATTCATTCATATACAAAAGTTTGATTTTACATAGCAAATGTGATTGTAAATAGCTATGTGTCTGTTATTTTATAGTGTGTACAGAAGCAGGCGAATCATGCGCATTTTTTTAGTTTACATCCAGAGGGAAAGTGATTAGAATAGACAGGTAGGTTTTATGGGTGGTGTTATATATATGAAAGAAAAAATCATAGCATTTGTAAAAAAAGAAACAGTGCTGGTCGTTGCAGCCATTTTAGCTGTAATATCCGCTTTTTTTGTGCATCCGGATCAGGTATATATCGATTATATTGATTTTCGCGTGCTTGGGATCCTGCTTTCGCTGATGATCATTATGGCGGGCGTGCAGAATAATGGAATCTTTGATGAGATCGGGCGGCGGCTTCTTGCGCATACGAAAAATACGGCGCAGCTGGCATTTGTTCTTGTTTTTCTGTGTTTCTTTTCAAGCATGGTCATTACCAATGATGTTGCGCTTTTGACGTTTGTTCCGTTTGCACTTCTCACGCTGCAAAAATGCGGGCAGGAGCGTCTTATGGTGCCGGCCATCGTGCTTCAGACCATAGCGGCGAACCTTGGAAGTATGCTGACTCCGATTGGAAATCCGCAGAA
The DNA here is from genome assembly GCA_934317215.1 of uncultured Roseburia sp. Taxonomy (GTDB): domain Bacteria; phylum Bacillota; class Clostridia; order Lachnospirales; family Lachnospiraceae; genus Roseburia. The sequence continues at coordinate 37,402 of CAKREH010000030.1, read as the reverse complement.
TTTGTATTTATATAATCTCTCAGAAATGAATGCTGGGGAGTTTCTTGTCTTGATGCTTCCGTATACGGTTGTTTCCGGTGTGCTGCTTGCCCTGACGATTTTCGTTTTAAGTGCAAGAAAAAGAAAAATCAGATTGACAGACTGTCATTTTTCGGAAGAAAAAAAGGAAATGAACAAAAAATTGACCGGCATGTATGCGGTTTTATTCCTTATGGCGCTTTTGGTCGTGGCAAGGATACTGCCGTATTATATTTTGCTTGCGGCGGTGGCTGTGTCAGTGTTTTTATCAGACAGAAAGGTGCTTTGGCAGGTGGATTACTGTCTGATATTTACATTTATCGCTTTCTTTATTTTTACGGGAAATATCGGGCGGCTGCCGGCATTTCAGGAAACATTGCGCACACTGGTTAATGGAAGGGAACTTCTGGTGGGAATTGCCGCAAGCCAGGTGATCAGCAATGTTCCTGCGGCACTGTTATTGTCCGGTTTTTCAGGCGATTTAAAGCAGCTTTTGCTGGGGGTAAATTTAGGAGGACTTGGTACACTGATCGCCTCCATGGCGAGCCTGATCTCCTATAAAATATATGCGCATAATTATAACCGCACGAAGGGGTATTATCTGTTGTGGTTTCATCTGGCAAATATCATTTTTCTCGCAGTGCTTATGCTGCTTGCGCTGGGAATGCGGTAAAATGGGAGGGAGAATAAAATGCAGGAAAAACAATTAGATAAAGAAAGTATGAAGGGAACCATCTATGTGCTTCTCTCCGCAGTATGTTTCAGCACCGGAGGTGTTCTGATAAAATCGATTCCGTGGAGTTCCATCACGATCCAGGGAATCCGCAGTATTTTTTCATTTATGCTGATCGCCTCTTATATGGTGATCACAAAACGAAAATTTGTATGGAATAAGACGGTACTGTTTGGTGCTGTCTGCAATACAGTTATGGCACTGACATTTGTCTCCGCGACAAAGATGACAACGGCGGCAAATGCGATCGTGCTTCAGTTTACAGAACCGATCTTTGTGATCCTGCTGATGTGGATATTATATAAGAAGAAACCGAAAAAAGCGGCAGTGATTGCGTGCGCGGTCGTGTTTGCAGGTATATTGTGTTTCTTTTTAGATTCCCTGAGCGCCGGGGGAATGGCGGGAAATCTGCTTGCGGTATTTTCGGGATTTACCTATGCGCTGGTTATGATGATGAAAGGTTTTTCGGGAGCTGATTTTGAATCGTCATTGCTGGCATCCCATGTGATCAGCCTTAGCATCGGGTTGCCGTCGTTTTTGGGGGAGACCGATCATTCTGCGAAGGCATGGATCTGTATTATCCTTCTCGGTGTGATCCAGTTTGGATTATCCTACATCTTTTTATCGAGGGGCTTGGATCGTGTTTCGCCGGTTACGGCATCCTTAACTTCTACATTAGAGCCGATCTTAAATCCAATTTTAGTTGCGATCTTCTGCGGTGAGACGATCGGGCGCACGGCGATCGTTGGAGCTGTGCTCGTGATCGGGGCAGCGGCATGCTATAACGTTTATGAGGCAGCGCATAAGGATTAAAGTAATCTTGACATCGAAAATTAATTGATCGCCATCTTTTTTTGGCGGCAGAGTCGTGTGAAAACTAATATTTTTCACACATAAGATTTATGCTTACGAATAAATCTGAGTTGCAAATGAAAACAACTTTTTTATTAAAAAGCAATGCAAGAACGGAGATTAATATGATGTTAAAACCAAATAGTGCTTCACAACCTGGCGGCTGACAAATTGCGCAAAGCCGAGAATGCTTTTGTGACTTTGGGAGAAAATTAGAAAATCTTAGTCTGCCTGTCTATCCACAGTGATGTTCTGCCACGGATGGCAGAACAAGGCTTCTCGAGCCAAGGATGGCTCGTTGAACGCCGTTCACGTCACTCCGAGAAAAAGTAAAACAGGCAGGCTTAGCTTTTCTTATTTTCGGACAACGGAACAAAACAGGCACGGCTTTGCGCAATTTGTCAATCAATAAATCTGAATGCACTATTTGTCTCAACATCATCATAAGGGTAAAAAATCAATCACAGGAAGAAATAAAGCTATCCTGCAGAATCACAAAAACGTGGTTCTGTATTTTTTTACCCATTTTTTACATAAACCCCCACACCCATTTTACAATATCCGCTTAGGATATAGGGGAAAGATGAGAGAAATAAAAGAATCGATGCCGGGCAGGCGGATTTTAGTGCGCAGATGGAAGAAACCGGCAGGAATGGAGCAGAAATGGAAAGAACACTCGTGTGGGGACACCGCGGTGCGAGCGGTTATGCACCGGAAAATACAATACCAGCATTTGAGAAAGCGGTAGAGCTGGGTGCAGATGGAATTGAACTGGATGTGCAGCTCACAAAAGACGGAGAACTTGTTGTCATCCATGATGAAACGATCGACCGTGTGAGTGACGGAAGCGGCTGGGTAAAAGATTTTACCTACGCGAAGCTGATCAAACATAATTTTAACCGTACACATCCGGAGTATGAACATGCACAGATACCCACGTTAGAGGAAGTCTATGCGTTGATAAAACCGACAGATCTGACCATCAATGTGGAAATCAAGACCGGAGTCGTGTTTTATCCGGAAATTGAGGCGCGTGTGTTAGATCTCACAGAGCGGATGGAACTGATGGAACGTGTGATTTTTTCCTCTTTTAACCACTATACCATACAAAAGATCAAAGAGATCAATCCGGAAGCAGAGACAGGAATGTTATACAGCGATGGAATCATCAATCCGGTCAGTTATGCTTCGTATGTGGTGGAAGCGGATGCACTGCACCCGGCACTTTACAATATTCAGTATGAAGGATTTATGGAAGAGTGCAGGAGGCAGAAAAAGAAAGTCCATGTATGGACTGTAAATGAGGAAAAATATATGCGGCTCGTCTGTGCGGCGCGTGCCGATGCAATGATCACAAATTACCCGGACCGCGGCAAAAAAATTGCGGAAGAGTACAGTGATGGGAAATTGACACCGGAGCTGGTGAAATTGTTGAAGCATAAAGAAATGGCGGCGTTATGAATGCGGCAGGCAGTCTGTATTTTGCAGACGAAGGGTATCTGACCTGGCAGAAAAATCTGGTGGAACCGTACCTGAAGCAATGTCAGAAGTATGCTTATTTTCACAGTTATGACGGGGCGGCCATTTTTTATCAGCAATATCTGGCGGCGGGGGCGGATACCTGTATTGTGATCTCACACGGATTCAGCGAGTTTGCAGAAAAGTACAACGAAGTTATTTATTATTTTCTGCAGCATGGCTGTTCCGTTTATATCTTAGAGCACCGCGGGCACGGCTATTCAGAACGTGAGGTTTCGGATGACCAGAAGGTATATATCCGTGATTTTGAAGATTATATCAAAGATCTGGACTGCTTTATGAAAAAAATGAATTACCGGATGGAGCGGCACCGCATCTTATTTGCACATTCCATGGGAGGTGCGGTCGCGGCGCGGTATATCGAGGAACATCCGAAAGTATTTGAACGTGCGATCCTTTCTTCACCGATGTTTCGGATGCAGACCGGAAAGTATCCGTGGTGGGTGGCAAAAATGGCGGCTGATTTTTATGTGAGAACCAAAAGAGGTGAACGTTATGCAGCGGGACAGACAGGGTTTGACAGCAGACCGGATTTTGAACACAGCAGCTGTATTTCAAGAGAGCGCTATGATTATATTTTTGAAAAGAGGCTGAAAAATTCCAGATATCAGACCAATGGCAGTACTTATGGATGGCTTTTGGCAGCGATGCGTGCAACAGAAACGCTGATGCGGAAAAAGAATCTGGAGCGGATTAAAATTCCGGTTTTGATCTTTATAGCAGGGAATGACCAAATGGTGGATAATCGTGCAATCGCAGTTTTTGAAAATCGTGTGGAGACGGCATCGCTTGTCTGCATGCCGGCTTCCAAACATGAAATTTTTAATGCGGACTATCAGACCAGGTGCAGATATTATCAGGAGATCTTTGATTTTATTATGAAAAATCAGAAGGAGAAACGATGAAACAGAAATTAAATAAACTTGAAAGATACTGGGTAATGTATGATGTCGGCAACTCTGCCTTTGCGCTTTTAGTGTCCACGATCATACCGATCTATTTTAAAAACATGGCAGCCGGAAATGGCATATCCGCTTCGGACTCCACCGCATATTTAAGCTATGCAATCTCTATTTCCACTTTGATCGTGGCGGTATTAGGGCCGGTGCTTGGAACGGTTGCAGACGGAAAAAACCGGAAAAAGCCGTTGTTTGCCCTTTTTATGATGACAGGTGTGATTGGATGTGCGGCACTTGCACTCCCGAAAAGCGCCATTTTATTTCTGGCTGTATTCGTGATTACTAAAGTCGGATTTTCCGGCAGCCTCGTTTTTTATGATTCCATGCTTGTGGATGTGACAACGGATGAGCGCATGGATGATGTTTCCTCTCAGGGATATGCATGGGGATATATTGGAAGCTGCGTGCCTTTTATTGCCAGTCTTGCATTGATCTTTGGTGCAGATCACATTGGGATCAGCGGTACCGCAGCGACGGCGGGGGCATTTATCATCAATGCCTTATGGTGGGCAGTCGTTACGATCCCGCTCTTAAAAAATTATAAGCAGAACTATTATATGGAGACAAAGACAAACGGTGTAAAGGAAACCGTAAAAAGACTTGGAACCGTGTGCGGGGAGATCAGAAATGATAAAAAAGTGTTTCTCTTCCTCGTTGCATTTTTCTTCTATATAGATGGTGTATACACGATCATTGAGATGGCGACTTCTTACGGCAAAGATGTTGGGATCAGTGATACAAGCCTTCTTCTTGCGCTGCTTCTGACACAGATCGTTGCGTTCCCGTGTGCCATTGTTTTTGGCAAACTGGCACAGAAATTTGAGACGTCCCGTCTGATCACTGTCTGCATTGGGGCATATTTCCTGGTTGCCATCTATGCACTCTGGCTGGATGCGGCATGGAAATTCTGGGTAATGGCAACGTTTGTCGGTGTATTCCAGGGAGCGATCCAGGCATTGTCGCGCTCTTATTTTGCAAAGATCATTCCGAAGGAAAAATCAAGTGAGTATTTTGGGATTTTCGATATTTTTGGAAAAGGAGCATCTTTTATGGGAACGATGCTCATGGGTATTTCCACACAGATTTTCCACACTTCAAAAGCGGGTGTTATTGTGATCGCGTCAATGTTTGTGATCGGGTTTGTTATTTTTAAGATCCAGTCACAGACAATGCAGAGAGGGGAAAAGAGGTCTTTGGCGGTAAGCAGAACCTGGGATGAGTTCGAAGCGGAAACGGAGAAGGATTATGATGACTATGACTATGGATATGAGGATGATTACGAAATAGGAGATATGGATTTTGCCGAAGAAAGATTCTAAAAATCAGAAAAAACGCATAGGAATAAAAGAGACTTTAGCGGGAGCAGATACCTTGCTCATGGAAAAACAATTAAAAGAACAGATCGAAGCACCTATGGTAAGACTTTCTTACGCATATGCGATGGATGTGGTGCAGGCAAAATTAAAAATGATCAATGCGGACCTGACGGAGCAATTTGGCCGTCAGGTTATTCGTACTATGACGGGACGGATCAAACAGACGGACAGTATTGCCAAAAAGCTGATGCGAAAGGGTAGGGAAGTAACGTTTCAGGCTGCGGTAGATACTTTAAACGATATTGCCGGGATCCGCGTCGTCTGTTTTTTTTGTGATGATATTTACCGTGTGGCAGATTATGTAAAAAAGCAGAAGGACATCACGCTGCTCAAAGAAAAGGATTATGTGAAAAATCCCAAAAAGAGCGGTTACCAGAGTATCCATCTGATCGTGGGTGTTCCGGTCACTTATCTGGAAAAGACAAAGGAAGTGAGGGTGGAGATACAGATCCGTTCCTTTGCCATGGACTATTGGGCAGAGCTTGATAATCAGATGTGTTATAAGAAAAATGCCGGACAGATTGAAAATGTGGAGCGTGCAACCAAAGATTATTCCGATGTGATCGCAAAAGTAGACAATCAGATGTTGGAACTGCGCAGACAGATTGAGAATATGTAAAAAACAATGGAGGAAAGAGAAATGGCAGAGAAAAAGAAAAAATATTTGGAAAACCGGGAATTATCCTGGTTAAAGTTTAATGAGCGTGTGCTGGAGGAGGCGGCAGACCGTTCCGTGCCTCTGTGTGAGCGCATGTCGTTTTTATCCATTTTTCAGAGCAATCTGGATGAATTTTTTATGGTGAGAGTGGGTTCGCTTCACGATCAGATGCTTGTGGATAAAACGGCGCAGGATAACAAGACGAAAATGACGGCAAAGGAGCAGCTTTCGGCAATTTTTGATGCGGCAAGAATCCTGTCAGAACAGAAAGATCTGGTCTACCGGAATTATATGCAGCTTTTAAAGTCGGAGGGCGTAGAACTTTTAAGTTTTGCGGATATGCAGCCGGACGATAAAGTTTTTCTGGAGCATTATTTTAAGGAGGCACTGATGCCGCTGTTATCCCCGCAGGTGATCGGGAAAAAACAGCCATTTCCATTTTTAAAGAATAAGGAAATTTATGCGGTGGTTGTGCTTGGAACAAAAAACGGGGAAAAACTCGGTATTATTCCATGCAGCAATGAAGTGTTTGAGCGGCTGATCAAAGTCCCTTCGGGAAAAGGACGCTATATGCTGGTAGAGGAGCTGATCCTTCATTTTCTGCCACTGGTGTTTGAACGCTATACGGTAAAGAGCAAATCGCTGATCCGTATCATCCGCAATGCGGATATCGATGTGGATGAAGCATTTTATGATGAGGATCTCGACTACCGCGATTCCATGGAGAAACTGATCCGCACCAGACGCAGACTCTGTCCGGTAAAACTCGAGCACAGCCGTGTGCTGGATGTGACGATCATTGAAAATCTGCGCAAAGAACTTGGAATCGGGGCAGATCAGGTTTATTTTTCGGAGGCACCGTTAGAGTTATCCTTCTTTTCGCAGATCCAGGATTCGTTGAGGGAAAAAAGAGAACTGTTTTTTGAAAAAAGGGTACCGCAGCAGCCTGCATGCATCCGCAATGATCTGCCTGTGATCGATCAGATCGAAGAAAAAGACCGGTTTTTGAGTTTCCCATATGAGAGCATGAAACCGTTTATCCGCCTTTTAAAGGAGGCTGGTGAGGATGAGCGGGTCGTATCCATAAAAATGACGCTCTACCGCGTGGCAAAAAATTCACAGATCGTAGAGGCTCTGATCGATGCCGCAGAGAACGGGAAAGAGGTAGTTGTGCTGGTGGAACTGCGCGCCCGCTTTGATGAGGAAAACAATATTGAGTGGTCAAGACGGTTAGAGGATGCTGGCTGCCGCATTATTTACGGAATCGACCATATCAAGGTACACTCAAAGCTCTGTCAGATCACCTATAAAAAAGGGGAGGAAATCCGCCATATCACGCAGATCGGAACCGGTAATTATAATGAAAAGACGGCAAAATTATACACGGATCTGTCGGTCATGACAGCAAATGAAAAGATCGGCGAGGAGGCAGCGGAGGTCTTTCATGCCCTCTGTTTAGAACAGCTTGTGGAGAAAACCAAATATCTTCTGGTGGCACCGAAGTGTCTGCAGAGTAAAATACTTGCCATGATCGATGAGGAGATCGCAAAAGCAAAAGCGGGAAAACCCGCTTATATCGGTGCAAAGATGAATGCCCTGACGGATAAGGTCATCATTGACAAACTGGTCGAGGCATCAAAGACAGGCGTAAAAATAGAGCTGATCATCCGCGGGATCTGCTGCCTGATTCCGGGAGTGGAAGGATATACGGAAAATATAAGGGTGATCAGTATTGTCGGACGGTATTTAGAGCATTCCAGGATTTATCTGTTTGGAGCAGAGGAGGAAACAGCAAAAGTTTACATTGCATCTGCAGATTTTATGACCAGAAATACAACAAAGCGTGTTGAGGTCGCAGCACCGGTCTGGGATAAGGCGATCAAAGAACGCATTATGGATATGTTCCACCTGATGTTAAAAGACAATGTAAAAGCAAGGGAACTCGGCAGCGACGGCAATTATTCGAGGGTGACGGATTCGGATGTAAAGCTCAACTCCCAGGAATACTTCTTTGCCATGAGCTACCAGCAGGCGGAAAACGCAGAAAAGTAAGCGAAACGTTTACCATTATTTTACATACATTTTACCAAACCTCTCTCATGTATTTTACATAAGTGCATTAAAGTAAAAACTGTCAAAAGGAAATGAAAAGAAAACAGCAGGATGGACGCCCTGCAAATTGAAAAAAGAGAGGATTAAGAAAATGAAAAAGAAAGTAATGTGTATGTTATTAACAGGTATGATGGCAGCCAGCATGATCGCAGGCTGTGGTAACAGTGGAAATGCAAGTGCAAATGCCGGAGCAGATACAAATACAGATGCAAGTGCAGATGCAGCGGACAGTTCAGCAGATCAGTCAGCAGATGTTACACCAGATACGACAGCTGCAAATTCAGCATCAGCAGCAACCGGAGATTTTGACAACAGCGAGTACATCAACGTTGTATCCCGTGAGGATGGTTCCGGTACAAGAGGAGCATTCATCGAGCTGTTCGGTGTAGAAGAGAAAAATGAAGCCGGTGATAAAATTGATAATACAACGGATGAAGCAATCATCACAAACAGTACCGATGTTATGTTAACAACAGTAGCCGGTGATGAATACTCCATCGGATATGTATCACTTGGTTCCTTAAACGACAGTGTAAAAGCAGTTTCCATCGATGGAGCAGAAGCTACCGTAGATAATATCAAGAGCGGAGATTACACGATCGCAAGACCATTTAATATTGCAACCAAAGGAACACCGAGCGATGTGGCACAGGATTTTATCAACTTTATCATGAGCGCAGACGGACAGGCAGTGATTTCTGATAATAAATACATCCCGGTAGATGACGGTGCAGCAGCATTCGAGTCAAACGGCGCAAGCGGAAAAGTTGTTGTAGCAGGATCTTCTTCCGTAACACCTGTTATGGAAAAATTAAAAGAGGCATATGTCGCAGTCAACAGCGGTGCAGAGATCGAGATCCAGGAGAGCGATTCCACCACAGGTATGACAGCAGCCATGGATGGAACCTGTGATATCGGTATGGCTTCCCGTGAATTAAAAGATTCTGAGACTGAGGGCGGCTTAACAGCAACCGTGATCGCAATGGATGGTATCGCAGTCATCGTAAACAACGACAACCCGACTGCAGATCTTTCCAAAGATACAGTCAAAGGCATCTACACAGGCGAAATCACATCCTGGGATGGCGTTACAGAGTAATACAGACAGATACAAACAACATATTTCATAGAATTCCTTATTATAAAACATCAGGTAAAGACCGGGAGAGACAGTTACTCTGCCGGTCTTTACATAAATAACGTACACAACTTTTTATCAGTCTGGAGAAAAATAATGAATCATATCAAAGAAAAAGTAATGGAAGGCGTTTTCCTCTTTACGGCAGTCATATCCATTATCGCGGTAGCCTTAATCTGTGTGTTCTTGTTTGCAAACGGATTTCCGGCAATGCAGAAAATCGGTGTATGGCAGTTTTTGTCGGGCAAGGTATGGAAACCGACCAATAATATATTCGGAATCTTTCCGATGATCTTAGGAAGTATTTATGTAACCGGAGGAGCACTTTTAATCGGAGTCCCGGTTGGAATACTGATGTCAATCTTTATGGCGCGCTTCTGTCCGGAAAAACTGTACCGCATTTTGAAACCGATCGTGGATCTCTTAGCAGGCATCCCTTCTATTGTATATGGATTTTTCGGTCTGGTCGTATTGGTGCCGTTTATCAGAGAACATTTTAAAGGAAATGGAAACAGTATCTTAACCGCTTCGATCCTGCTTGGAATCATGATCCTGCCGACGATTATCGGTGTGTCAGAGTCAGCGATCCGTGCCGTGGAAAACAGCTATTACGAGGGTGCACTTGCACTTGGAGCAACCCATGAGAGAAGTGTTTTTACCGTGATCGTTCCGGCAGCAAAATCCGGTATCATGGCAGCAGTCGTGCTCGGTGTCGGACGTGCGATCGGTGAGACGATGGCGGTTATGATGGTAGCCGGAAACCAGGCGCGGGTTCCATCGAGTATTTTTAAAGGTGTCCGTACCTTAACGGCAAATATTGTAATGGAAATGGGATACGCAACGGATCTTCACAGAGAAGCACTGATCGCAACCGGTGTGGTACTGTTTGTGTTTATCCTCATCATCAATGTCTCTTTCTCTATTTTAAAAAGACGCACAAAGGATAATTAGAAAGGGGAAAGCAGTGTGAAAAATAAGATTTTCACACGCAAGAAGGGAGATTAAGATGGAAAAACATATGGAAACTGAGATTGCTGCGATCAATCAGCAGTCTTTCAAAGATAAGATCAAATCATATACGAAACATCCGGGTTCATTCGTATTGCTGCTTTTAGTACTTGTCGCAGCAGTGCTGACCGTGGGTGTCCTGGTATTTCTGGTGGGCTATATTTTAATCCGCGGTATCCCGTATTTAAAACCATCGCTGTTTGCATGGACTTATAATTCGGATAACGTGTCGATGCTTCCGGCAATGATCAATACACTTTTTATGACGGTGCTGGCACTTTTGCTGTCTGTGCCGTTTGGCGTGGGAGCAGCGATCTACCTCGTGGAATACGCAAAAAAGGGAAACAAGTTAGTCGGGATCATCCGTGTTACGGCGGAGACACTTTCCGGCATTCCGTCCATCATTTACGGACTGTTCGGTATGTTATTTTTTGTGACGGCATTAAAATGGGGCTACTCAATGATGGCAGGTGCGGCGACACTCGCGATCATGGTACTTCCGGTCATCATGAGAACGACGGAGGAAGCACTTCTTTGCGTACCGGATTCATTCCGTGAAGGGAGTTTCGGACTCGGTGCAGGAAAACTGCGTACCATATTTAAAATTGTGCTTCCGAGTGCGATCCCGGGTATTTTATCCGGCATTATCTTAGCGATCGGGCGAATCGTCGGAGAGACGGCGGCACTCATTTACACATCAGGTACAGTTGCAAACCTTGCAGGATTTTTTGATTCCGGCCGTACCTTAGCGATCCACATGTATTCGTTATCGCGCGAGGGTATGCATACCAATGAGGCATATGCGACGGCAGTTATACTTCTTATCGTGGTACTGATCATCAACGGGGTATCCTCCCTGATCGCAAAAAAATTTGAAGCACCGAAACAGTAGAATGGAGAGAAAACATGGCAGAAAAATTTAAAATTTCAAACCTGGATTTATATTATGGTGATTTTCATGCACTAAAAAATATCAATATGTCGATCGCATCGCATGAGATTACTGCATTTATCGGACCGAGCGGCTGCGGAAAATCTACCTTTTTGAAGAGTTTAAACAGAATGAACGATCTGGTCGAGGGATGTAAGATCACCGGCAGTGTTCTTTTGGATGGAGAGGATATTTACAACGGCATGGATGTCAACATTTTAAGAAAACGTGTCGGAATGGTATTCCAGAAACCGAATCCGTTTCCAATGAGTATCTATGACAATATTGCATATGGACCAAGAACACACGGTATCCGCTCTAAGGCAAAGTTGGATGAGATCGTGGAAAAATCCCTGCGGGATGCGGCAATCTGGGATGAGGTAAAGGACCGTCTGAAAAAAAGTGCGCTCGGCATGTCAGGTGGACAGCAGCAGAGACTTTGTATCGCAAGGGCACTTGCTGTGAACCCGGAAGTCATCTTAATGGATGAGCCGACTTCGGCACTTGACCCGATCTCAACATCAAAGATCGAGGATCTTGTCATTGAACTGAAAAAACAGTACACGATCATTATGGTAACACATAATATGCAGCAGGCAGTCCGTGTCTCGGATAAGACCGTATTTTTCCTGTTAGGGGAAGTGATCGAGTCGGGTGAGACAGAGCGGTTATTCTCCGTGCCGCAGGATAAGCGGACAGAGGATTACATCACCGGACGTTTTGGATGATACTGCGGGCTGGGTCAGTTATGACATACAGAAAAAAGTGTAGAAATGTAGAGCAATCTATAACAGGAAAAGAAAGAGGGAAGTGGAAAATCATGAGAAACAGATTTGACAGACAGCTTCAGGTATTGAACGATGAATTGATTGAGATGGGAAGCCTGATCGAGCAGGCGATCGAGATGGCATGTTCGGCACTGGTCAGACAGGATGTGGAGAAAGCGCAGAAAGCGATCAGCTTTGATGAGGAGATCGACCATCAGGAGCGCGATATTGAAAGCCTCTGCATGAAATTATTATTGCAGCAGCAGCCGGTGGCAAAAGATCTCCGCCTGATCTCAGCAGCACTGAAAATGATCACAGATATGGAGCGTATCGGGGATCATGCATCCGATATTTCGGAAATGACAATCTTAATGGCGGACGCTGCTTATGAAACCGGGGATCCGATCAATCTTGACCTGATCAAGGCAATGGCAAAAGAGACAACAAATATGGTGATCAAGAGTGTGGATGCATTCGTGCAGAAAGACATGGATATGGCACACTGGGTCATCCAAGAAGATGATGTGGTGGATGATCTGTTCAACCAGTTCAAACAGCAGCTCATCAAAAAGATCAATGAAAATGTAAAAAATGGGGAGCAGGCAACGGATATGCTGATGGTTGCAAAATATTTTGAGCGTATCGGAGACCATGCGACCAATATTGCGGAGTGGGTGATCTATTCCATTACCGGACAGCATGAAAATTAAAAATAGACAAAAATAAATGGTTTCTTTGAGATTTTACATAGATTTTACATAAAGTTGACGGCGAATTTACATACTCCTTTTTATGCTAATTGCAAAATGACGAAAAATGCTGTATAAATAAATTATATGTCAAAAAAACGTAAAGAATAAGAAAAGCGGCATACAAAAGGAGATTGAGATGGATATTTTTGGAGTACTGACCCTCATTGGCGGATTGGCACTGTTCCTGTACGGAATGAATGTAATGGGTGCCGGACTGGAGAAGATGTCAGGAGGTAAATTAGAGAAGATCTTAGAGACTCTGACATCAAACCCGATCAAGGCAGTGTTGCTTGGTGCAGGTGTAACCGCAGTGATCCAGTCGTCATCGGCGACGACGGTCATGGTGGTTGGTTTTGTGAACTCCGGTATTATGAAGCTGTCACAGGCAGTCGGCATCATTATGGGTGCAAATATCGGAACAACGGTAACGTCATGGCTTTTGAGCTTAAGTGGACTGCAGGGGGATAACTTTTTTATCCAGATGTTAAAACCATCCTCCTTCTCACCGATCCTTGCAATGATCGGTATCATACTTTGTATGTCGAAAAAGAGCGACAAGAAAAAAGATATCGGTGAGATCTTACTTGGATTCGCAGTATTGATGTACGGTATGGAGAGCATGAGCGGGGCGGTAGAACCGCTTGCAGATGTGCCGGAATTTACGAATATCTTAACGATGTTCCACAATCCGATCCTCGGTGTGTTAGCGGGTGCTGTGCTTACTGCCGTGATCCAGAGTTCCTCTGCATCAGTCGGTATCTTACAGGCATTGTCTGTAACAGGAGCCTTTACTTACGGTTCTGTAATTCCGATCATTATGGGACAGAATATCGGTACCTGTGTGACGGCAATGATCTCAGCGGTCGGTGCAAACAGAGGTGCAAAGAGAACGGCATTCGTGCATCTTTATTTTAACGTGATCGGCACAGTTCTGTTTCTGGTATTGTTTTATACAGGCAATGCGCTGATCGGATTTGAATTTACCAATGAAGTCGTTGGAGCAGCGGGAATCGCAATGATCCACACCATATTTAATGTGTTCGCAACCCTGGTTTTACTTCCATTTACAAAGGGATTGGAGAAACTGGCATACTTAACGATCCCGAAAACTGCAGAGGAACAGAATCAGAAAGAGGATGTATTTGTTATTTTAGACGACCGTTTCTTAAACAGCCCTGCATTTGCGATTGAGCAGTGCCATTCTCTTGCCAATCAGATGGCAAAGATCACACACGAAGGATTTTTAGAGGCGATGACCGTACTGGATGAGTACTCCGAAGAAAAAATCGAGGATGTCATTGCAAAAGAAAACATCGTGGATACCTATGATGACAAACTCAGTGCATACTTAACCAGGTTAAGCAGCCAGAATTTATCTTACAAAGACAGTCTGAAGGTAACATCACTGCTTCACTGCCTGACAGATTTTGAGCGAATTTCCGACCATTCCATCAACGTGGTGGAAAATGCACAGCAGATGTATAAAGAGGGCGCTGTATTTTCCAAGAAAGCAAAGGAAGAAATGAAGGTATACAGCACAGCACTCCGTGATATCTTAGAGCGTACCACGAACGCATTTGTGGATGGTGATGAGGCACTTGCGCGTACGGTAGAACCGTTAGAAGAAGTCATTGATGAGTTAAACAAGACAGTAAAGAAAAACCATATGAAGCGTCTTAGAAAAGGGAAATGTACCATTGAGCTTGGTCTTGTATTGTCAGATCTTGCAATGAACTATGAGCGTGTTGCAGACCATTGTTCGAATATCGCGGTATATATGATGCAGTTAGAGGATACCCAGTTAGAGGAACACAGTTTTACCGAGCAGCTGGATGCAGAGGAGAGCGCAGAGTTTACAAAACAGTTAAACGAGTTCGAGAAGATATATCAGATTTAAGGGCGCAAAAATGGGGATTGAGGAAAAATATGGCAACGATCTATATAGTGGAAGACGATATTAATATTCGTGAAATTGAACGTTATGCGCTCAAAAACAGCGGTTATGAAGTGGAAGAATTTGAGGGCAGCACACCATTTTTTAAGCGTCTGGAAAAAAATATCCCGTCCCTGATCCTTTTAGATATCATGCTTCCGGGGGAAGACGGACTGGATATTTTAACAAGGATCCGGGCAGACAAGGCGACTGCGGATGTCCCGGTCATTATGGTAACGGCAAAGACAAGTGAGCTTGATAAGGTAAAGGGACTTGATCTTGGAGCAGATGATTATATCACAAAGCCGTTTGGAGTCATGGAGCTGATCTCCCGTGTGAAAGCACTGCTTCGAAGAACAAGCCGCATAAATGAAGATTCACAGCTGATACATGAAGATATCCTAATGGATATGGACAAACATGCCGTTACGGTCGCAGGGCAGCTGTGTGAGCTGACATTTAAAGAATTTGAATTGTTAAAGTACCTGATGCTCAATCAGGGAATCGTTTTATCAAGAGACAAGATTATGGATCAGGTATGGGGCTTTGAATACGAAGGAGAGAGCCGTACCGTTGACATGCATATCAAAACACTGCGGCAGAAACTTGGTTCGGCTGGAGGCTGTATCAAGACCGTGCGGAATGTGGGGTATATGATAGAATGAAAAAAAAGATCAATACCGGTTTTATGTTAATTGCGGCAATCGCCATTGTGGTGACTGCCGTTTGTTCTATGTTTCTTTTTTATCAGATCCTGGAGGAACAGATATTTGATGATTTAAAGGCAAGTGCACATGTTGTCTCGGTGATCAGTCCGAATGAACTTTCGAAGGATATCACGTATTCTTTGGAAAATGACGGGCTGCGCATCACCTGCGTGGATACGGATGGCACGGTCCTGTATGACAGTATGGAAGATGCTTCTTCCATGGAGAACCATAAGGAACGCCCGGAAATTGCGGATGCCATAAAAAATGGCGAGGGAAAATCAATCCGTGTCTCAGCTACGTCGTCAAAGCATACCTTTTATTATGCACTTAGAAAAGAAGATGGAAGCGTTGTGCGTGTTGCGAAAGAGAGCGGAAGTATTTATCATCTGGTGTCTACGATGTCAGGGCTGATCTTAGCGGTTGGTCTGATGGTATTTCTGATGTGTGTATTTTATTCTTACCGTCTGACACGGAGACTCATGGCACCGATCGAGAAAATGGCAGATAATATTATCCTGGTGGATGAAACGGAAGTTTATGAGGAGATGCGCCCGTTTATTTCCATGATCAAAAAGCAGCATATGGATATTTTAAATCATGCGCAGATGCGCCAGGAGTTTACAGCCAACGTTTCCCATGAATTAAAGACGCCGTTGACTGCGATCTCCGGATATGCGGAACTGATCGCAAGCGGAATGACGGGCGGGGAGGATACCGCGCATTTTGCAAATGAGATCCATAAGAGTGCAGAGCGTCTGCAGGCATTGATCAACGACATCATAAAACTGTCGGAACTGGATGACAGTGATCTGAAACTTGAATTTGAGACGGTAGATCTGCATGACCTGGGGGAGCAGTGCATTCATTCCATGCAGATGCAGGCAGATAAAAATGAGGTGACGCTGCACTTAGAGGGGACGTCTGTTCCAATGAGCGGAAACAAGACGCTGCTTGAGGAACTGCTTTTTAACCTTTGCAGTAATGCGGTGCGCTACAACAAAAAAGGCGGCAGCGTCACGATCGTGACTACGATCGAAAACACCAGACCGGTTCTGATCGTAAAAGACACCGGTATCGGAATCCCGAAAGAACAGCAGGAACGCGTCTTTGAACGATTTTACCGTGTCGATAAGAGCCGGTCAAAATCCACCGGTGGGACAGGTCTGGGGCTTGCCATTGTAAAACATATTGTCGCACAGCATGATGCGCAGATGACATTAACGAGTGAGGTCGGTGTGGGAACAGAAATTAAGATTGTATTTTAGTGAAAAAAGTCTAACCGAATCCTCAAATTTATGTTACAATAGAAAGATGCAGAAAATATATTATTGAGGAGCACAGCAATCATGTTTTCCATATCAGATATCAAACAGGAAGCATATCCGGCAGCATACCGCCGGGGAAAGGAATTGTATGAGCGGGGACTCGTGCAGGAATTTTCCTATGACGTATACACGGAAGATGGCGTTCC
The DNA here is from genome assembly GCA_934317215.1 of uncultured Roseburia sp. Classification (GTDB taxonomy): domain Bacteria; phylum Bacillota; class Clostridia; order Lachnospirales; family Lachnospiraceae; genus Roseburia. The sequence goes on along the minus strand of CAKREH010000030.1, from coordinate 20,445 downwards.
AAAGGCAGAATTAATTGGAAGAGTAAAGGGAACAGTCGAGGATCATTACGATGTCCGGCTTGTGATAGATGAAGAATATGCGGAGGTTTCAGAGAGCCGCTGCAACTGTGAGGCGTTTTGTAACTATGAGGGCATCTGCAAACATTGTGTAGCCGTTGCGCTTGCCTATGTGAACCGCAGACAGGCGAAAGATATCTTAAATGCAAAACTTGGAGTAAGCGAGAAGACAGAGCAGAAGGACATCCGCACGGAAAAAGAGTTAAAAACGGATACTTCCTTAAAAAATCTGTTAAACCGTTATTCCATGCGCGCAGGTTCTACCTATCTTTTGCCGGAAAATATTTACGGCAAGGTGGAGTTAGAGCCTTATTTCAAGATGGAATACAGTTATGCCACGGTGGAATTTAAAATTGGAATGGAGCAGAAATATGTGCTTAAAAACATTTCCTCATTTTTACATTCCATCAAGGTCAACGAAAAAGTCCGTTATGGTAAAAAGCTGGAGTTTTATCATCATCCGGATGCATTTACGGAATCTGCAAAGCGTATGATCGCGTTTATGGAACAGCAGGAGATGGATAAAAGACGCCAGAGTCAGTTCCATGCATACTATGCGTATACAGGCAGTTATGAGCGCACGATGGAGTTAGACAGTGTGGGAATTGACCGCTTTTTTGAGGCAGTCGGGGATATGCCGTTTGAGGCAGAGGTAGGATTTCTGCCGGAGGATACCTATACATTTTCACCGGAAGAAAAGCGTCCGAAGCTGGTTATCCGTCAGGGCGGTTCCGGTATCTTTCTGATGCTGGAAGATGATTCTGTGATCATCGGTGAAAAATATTTTTATTTCTATGACGCGGATCTGATCTACCGCAGTCCGGCGGGAATGAAGGAGACGGTCGGGGAGTTCTTTGAATTTCTGCACCGTCAGACCGGAGGACAGACTTATATCGCTGCAGATGAGCTTGCCATGTTCTGCCGCGACCTGCTTCCATTGCTGAAAAAATATTTTAAAGTGGAAAAAGAGGCAGGATTTGATGAGAGCCTTTATGTGCCGCCAAAGCCTGAGTTTGAACTTTATTTAGACAGACAGGATATGAATACGGTCGGTGCAAAACTGATGGCAGTTTACGGGGATGACAAATATAATGTCCTCGAGAAGATCGCGCCGGGCGAAGTGCGCGATCTTGCAGAGGAACTCCGCATCAAAAATCTTGTGGAACCGTATTTCAATGAATATGCGCTGTCCCAGACAGTCTTTGTGCTGAAGAACAATGAGGAAATGCTGTATCAGTTAGTTTCGGGCGGATTGAGAAGACTGGGCGAATTTATGACCATTTATACGACGGAAAATTTCCGCAATTTAAAGGTGGTATCTTCCCCGGCCGTTTCCGTGGGTATCTCGTTAAAAAGTGATCTTCTGGAATTAAAAATTCATTCCGATGAGATGTCACGGGAGGAACTTGCCTATCTGCTTTCCAAATATGACCGGAAAAAGAAGTATATCCGTTTGAAAAACGGCGACTTTTTAAATATTGAAGAGGACGGTTTAAGCACGTTGGCGGAAGTCAGCGAGGATCTGCGCCTGACGGAGACAAACCTCAAAAAAGGCACTGTAATTGTACCAAAATACCGCGCAATGTATCTGGATGCGGCATTAAAGAACAATCAGCTTCTCTCGATCGAGAAAAATAAAGAGTTCAAGGGCATGGTCCGCAACATGAAGACGATCGAGGACAGTGACTATGAAGTGCCGGAAGCGTTAAATTCTATCATGAGAAGTTACCAGAAGAATGGATTCCTGTGGTTAAAGACGCTGCGTGAGAATGGATTCGGCGGTATTTTAGCCGATGATATGGGACTTGGAAAGACGCTTCAGGTCATCAGTCTCTTAACGGCAGAACAGGAAGAAATGCAGGCTGGGGAAAAGGAACTGCGCCGTTCCCTGATCGTGTGTCCGGCATCTCTGGTCTACAACTGGCAGAAAGAGATCACACGTTTTGCACCGCAGTTAAAAACAGTCATTGTTGCCGGAAGTGTACCGGATCGTGCGTCGATCATCCGTCACAGCAAAGAGGGAGAAATCCTTATTACTTCGTATGATCTGTTAAAACGTGATGCCGAAGTGTACCAGAAGTTTGTATTTGCGATCCAGGTCATCGATGAGGCACAGTATATCAAGAACCCGTCCACACAGGCGGCGAAGGGGGTCAAAAAGATTACTGCGGCATTCAAGCTGGCACTGACCGGAACACCGATCGAAAACAGACTCAGCGAGCTCTGGAGTATTTTTGATTATCTGATGCCTGGTTTCCTGTATACATATCAGAAGTTCCGGGAGGAGATCGAGCTTCCGATCGCCGTGAATCAGGATGCAAATAAGATGGAGCGCTTGCAGCGCATGATCCGTCCGTTTATTTTAAGACGTCTGAAAGGGGATGTGTTAAAAGACCTTCCGGAGAAGATCGAAGAAAATGTATTCGCAAGACTCGATGGCGAACAGATGCAGTTATATGATGCTTATGCGACCAGGATGAAGGAAATGCTTAGCCAGCAGAATGAGAAAGAGTTCCAGAAAGGCAGGATGCAGATCCTTTCCGAACTTACCAAACTGCGTCAGCTCTGCTGTGATCCGGGACTTTTACTGGAAGATTACCATGGAGAATCCGCAAAGACCGACATGTGTATGGAGCTGATCGTAAACGCAGTCGGGGCAGGACACAAGATCCTTCTGTTCTCGCAGTTTACATCTATGTTAGACCGTCTGACAGAGCGCCTGAAAAAAGAAGGAATCGACTACTATCTTCTGACCGGTTCTGTAAATAAGGAAAAACGTATGCAGATGGTGGAAAGTTTTAATAACGATGATGTTCCGGTATTCTGTATCAGCTTAAAAGCAGGTGGAACCGGACTCAATCTTACCTCTGCGGATATCGTCATCCACTACGATCCGTGGTGGAATGTTGCCGTGCAGAACCAGGCGACAGACCGTGCGCACCGTATCGGACAGAAGCATGTCGTGACGGTATACAAACTTGTGGCAGAGGGAACGATCGAGGAGAAGATCATCGACATCCAGGAGCGGAAAAAGAAGCTTGCCGAGCAGGTGCTCGAGGGCGAAGGAATGGATTCTGCAAGCTTCACCAAAGAAGAGATTCTTGAATTGCTTGGCTGATGAGTTGATTTGTACTTGTAATAAAAAGTCGGTGGAAGGGGGAACGTTTATGAAAATGTTAAAAAGATTTTTAGCAGGAATACTTGCAGTTGTTTTGTTAATCTCATTGCCTGTATCATCATTTGAGGTTTCGGCATCATCTAAAATTCCGGGATTTAAAGCAAAAGTTACAGAGAAAAATATTTTAAAAATCCTGAACAAATATGACAAAGATGGCGCGTATGTCATGAAAAAACAGATTAATAAAGGAGATAACATCTTATGGTGGTTTTCAAATGCCAGGATTATAGATGGCATGAATACAGCTGTGCATGAGGAGACACATGGGTATAGCCACAGCTATGGAACATATTCCTTTTCAGGTACGACAACGGCATATTTTGTCGGCAATAAGAAAACCGTTTATGTTCCGCATACGACGGTCTACCAATCGAAAGAAATGGCAAACTCCATCCCAAAACGCCTGAGAACGTTCCGGTATAATACATATGTGGCAAAGCCCAGTGCATATTTATCATCCAATGTGGATGGGGCATATGGTCTTATGAATGAATTTATGGCATACCGCATGGGTATGAGTACGACAATTGCGCTTTTTCCATATTACAAAGCAAAGAAAGCCGGATGGGACGAGTGGCAGGTATTTATTAATAATTGCGAAAATGACAGGCTGGCATATGCCGAGTTTAAGTATTATATTCTGAATTATCTGTACTATGCAAAAAAACATCATCCGGATGTTTATAACGGAATTGTGAATAATAAAGAGTTTTGCAAGGCATACCGGACATTAGAAAGCAGTTATGTGAAATTGATCAAAGAGTATGAAAAAGATTTAAAGAAGATCAAAAAAGAGATGAAAGCTGCTGGATACCAGATGCAGATATCAGACGAAATGATTATGGTGTATTCATCGCAGGGAGCTGGAACAGGGACGGGACGTTTTACCTCTGATTATAATAAGCTTCAGAAAGAACTGCGGAAAGATAAGTATCTGTCGATTCATAAAAAGCTGGTGAAATAATGGATAGAATCATAATTTTAATCACAGTGTATCTTATTACATGTTATATATGGAAAAAGATTGACTGCTCGAGATTTATTAAGATACATAATGCAGTACTTTTTATATCCAGTATCATGGTAATTGCTGGTTGTATAACACCACTTAATCCCGTGTATATGATTTTGTGCGCAATCATCATAATATTGTTAGATTGTCTGATTAAAAAAGTATGGGCTGCATAAGGTAATGTTTTTTTATTAAAACATTCATTGACAAATCATGGTGCATAAGATATGCTGTGAAAACAGCGTTTGGCATAAGTGAAAAACTTATGATAAGCACAGACTGGTCTGAGTGGAAAGCAGTCTGTGAAACCGTGAGGGAGTAGTTCGCGTGTTTGCGTGATTTGTCAACATACCGGTTTCTTTTGGCGGGCACACCAGAAGAACCTGGCAAATCTTAAAGAATGAGACTCATGTATATTTTTGTAAGGATATCTGTGGGGATATCCGGTACAGAAATATACGTGGAGTCTCTTTTTTTGTCGCATTTTACTGATAAATATTATCAGTAAAAATATGACAGAAATTGGAAATTACTGCAGGAATCGCGCATATAGTACAAAATCACTGCGGAAACATCACGGAAAATGTCTGATACAAAAAAGAAAGCGGGGAAAAAAGATGGCGATTTTTATTGAATTGTTTCTGATGGGAGTCGGGCTGTCCATGGATGCATTTGCAGTGTCGATCTGCAAAGGACTTGGAATGCGAAAGGTCAACAAAAAACAAGCACTTGTGATCGGGTTATTTTTCGGAGGATTTCAGGCATTGATGCCATTTGTCGGATGGCTTCTGGGAAGTCAGTTTGAACAATACATCATAAGTATTGACCACTGGATCGCATTTATATTACTTGGGATTATTGGTGGAAAAATGATCGTTGAATCAATAAAACCGGATGAGGAAGACGATGAAGTAAAAGAGATGGATGCACCGCTTGACATCAAAGAGATGTTTGTCCTTGCAGTTGCGACAAGTATTGACGCACTTGCAGTCGGGATCACATTTGCATTTTTAGATTACCCGATCGTGGAGTCGATCACGATCATTGGAATCATCACCTTTTGTATCTCGATTGGCGGGGTTTATGTCGGAAACTTTTTTGGAAACAAGTACGAAAAGAAAGCAGAGTTTGCCGGCGGACTGATCCTGGTATTGCTCGGTGTCAGAATCCTTTTGACACATCTGGGAATTTTATAAATAACAGGAAAACGAAGGAGGAAATGTGTATGGTGGCGATGATGCAGTCAATAGCTTTATTGATGGTGGGATTTGTTTTATTGATCAAAGGTGCAGATTTTTTTGTTGAGGGAAGTTCTTCCGTTGCAAGGGCGCTGCGTATTCCGTCTATGATTGTCGGACTCACGATCGTTGCAATGGGGACGAGCCTGCCGGAACTTGCTGTCAGTGTAACAGCTTCCGTTGCCGGTAACAATGCATTGGCAGTCAGCAATGTGATAGGTTCTAACCTTTTTAATTTAATGTTTGTATGCGGGGCATGTGCATTATTTGCACCGTTGATCGTACAGAAAGATACATTAAAAAAAGAAATACCAGTTTCTGTTCTGTGCGCGGTGCTTTTGTTTGTTCTGGGAATTTCCGGCATGGAGATAGGAAGAACAGATGGTGTGATATTGTTACTTCTTTTTATTGGATTTTTGGTATGGATGGTACGGTCTGCATTAAAAGCACATGCAGCATCGTCAGAAGCAGAAGATCCTTCCGGTGAATATAAAATTTATCCTGCATGGAAATGTGCATTATATATTGTGGGTGGTGCAGTGGCTATTAAATTTGGCGGGGATTTTGTTGTAGATGGTGCGTCAGCGATTGCCGTAAAAGCCGGGTTAAGCCAGAATCTGATTGGACTTACGATCGTTGCAATGGGAACCAGCCTGCCGGAATTTGTTACCTCTGTGGTAGCTGCAAGAAAAAATGAAGTTGATATGGCATTTGGAAATGTGATCGGATCAAATATTTTTAATATTCTGTTTATTCTGGGAGTGACAGCAGCGATAAGTCCGGTAGCATTTATTATGGAAAATGTGGTAGACAGTATACTTCTGGTGCTGGTAAGCATTCTTGTATGGGTGTTTGCATGGAGCAGGCTTCATATAGAGAAAAAAGAAGGTGTGGTGCTGCTTGCATTATATGCAGCATACCTGGTGTATATCTGTGTGAGATAGATGGGTATTACTGGCTGCACTGGAAGTGCGAACAGTAACCATTTGTAAAAATATTTATACAAAGTTAAACGCTTGTTTATTGAAGATAGATGAGGAAGAGGGTATAATGTGCGTAAGCAGTGTGCAGTACCAAATCAGGGAAAGTGTAAAATTGCTGTATTGGTACTGCGAAAGAAATAGACAGATTCAGGGAACCAGTTTAAGGAGGTAACACAGTATGGAGTTTTTTGATAAGTTGAGTGAGACGATCGTGAGTGCGGGTAAAGATGTTGGTCAGAAGGCAAAAGATGTATCCGAGATCGCAAAGTTAAAGATGGATATCAAGTCCAAAGAAGATTTTGTGGAAAAACAGTATGCGGAACTTGGAAAAGCATATTATGAGAAACACAAGGATGATGAGACAGAGGAAACCGGTGAAAATGGGGAAAAGACACCGGAGCAGGAGCATTTCTTCCTGATTTCAGAGGCTCTTGGGGAAATCGAGCGCATGCGTGCAGAGGTGCTGAAGATCCAGGGTGCTGCAGAGTGCCCGAAATGTGGTGCGAAGATGCCGCAGGGAGCTGCTTTCTGCAGCAACTGCGGAACGAAGATGGACGATATGTTTGAGGATTAGAACTCTTTTGTAAAATGGGTTTTGGAGTAAATAAACAGGGAACGTAGTTTGGAATATTTCGGACTGCGTTCCCTGTTTTTGTACAATTTCTACAAAGATAGAAAAAAAGCTTGCAAACAGTCTGGTTTTATGTAAGACTGTAAGTGTATATAAAACACTTAAGTCTGATTCATTCAGAAATTCTATGTTCGGGCGTTTCGCCGTCGTTCCAGAGAAAGCAAAGAGTATTAGGGGAAAAAATTTGTAGGGCAATCTATAAATAGCAAGGAGGGTATATGACAAAGACAACACGCGGTTACACACTGCGAAAAACACTAAGGGAAATCGTGGATGAGGGGGGACTGCCAGAAAAAATATCCACAGAAGCCCAGTTATGGGATGAAATTTTTAAAAAACTTACCTATATTGCGCCAGAGCTATTGCTTCCGTTGATCAGGGAAGTGCATGGAAAAAGCTATCCAGTCGGGGTCAAAATCGTGCCACTATCTACGGAATATTCGGTACAGCGGACAGATACAAAAGAAATTGCGGTAATCCGAGCCGATGTCACTATTATTATTGATGATAAAGATATTTACCATTTTGAGAGTGAGATCAGCTATGATGGTCTGATGGCGATCAGAATGTTTGAATATGACGTTCATGCAGCATTGACATTTCGCTCTGAGGAACAAAAAAATAACATCAATTTATATTTTCCACATTCTGCTGTGCTGTATCTTCAGGATGATGCACGGATTCCGAAACAGCTTATGTGTACAATACATTTTCAGGATGGTACAATCTGTACCTATGGTGTGCCAACAGTCAAAGTCCAATCATTTTCTTTAGAAGAAATCAAAGAAAAACATCTGAGTGTATTAATTCCGTTTTTACCGATTCGTTTCCGAAAACATATCCCTGCAGATTCTGATGAAAAGAAAACTCCAAAAGCATTAGAGAAAAGAAAAAACCAAACTGAAAAAGTCAAACTGCAATTGACATCTTTTTATCGTGAAATTATACTGATTTTAGAGAGTGAGATAGCCGAGGGATATTTGAGCGAAGCACAGGCAAAAACAATCATACAGCTTCTTACAAAATCCATGATACGCATATCTTATCGTAATCAGGATGTATTAAAGGAGGTCAGTACAATGACAGAACCGATTTTAGAACTTGAGACAGAACGATATGAGAGAATTGTGAGAGAAATGAAGTTGGAATTTGAGAAGGAAATAGATCAGGCAAAAGAACAGGCAAAACAGCAGGAAAGAGAGAAAGAAGAGGCCTTAAAAAAGTTGGCTGCAGAAAAAGAAAAGGTTATTGTCAGGCTGCAAAAGCGCATTAAGGAATTAGAACAGCAGAAAAACTGAACATAGACGATAAATCATTCCCGCCTTACCAGATAAACCGGTAAGACGGGGAAAAATATATTGACAAAACATAGTATTCATATTAAGATAGTGGGAAATAAAAAGAAACAATAAGATACGTTAAAAAGAAACACAAAATTTGCCACAGAACAGCTTAAAACGGAGGACTAGTGTGAAAAATAAGCTCGATAGCTTATTTTTCGCACGGCTATTTGTTTCCGAGCAAAAACAAATAGCTTCTATGACAAGGCATAAAAAAACATGCCTACGAGAATTTGAGATTCTCGTCGCCTCTTCGCAACAAGTTGCTCAGAAATGAGGATTGCTATGAAAGAAATATTATGCTTTGGAGATTCTAACACCTATGGATTGATACCGGGAACGAAAAGCCGCTACGGCAGAGATATAAGATGGACGGGGCTGCTTGAGCAGCAGTTATATGGAAAAGGCTGCCGCATCATTGAGGAAGGACTGTGCGGCAGAACGACAGTTTTTGAAGATGAGCTGCGCGAGGGCAGAAAAGGTGCGGCGTTATTGCCGACTCTTTTGGAGAGCCATGCGCCGGTGGACCGCGTTGTTTTAATGCTTGGAACGAATGACTGCAAGACATTTTACAATGCATCTGCGGAGGTGATCGGTCTTGGCGTGGAGCGGCTGGTGGAGCAGATCCGCAAGGCAGATAAGAATATCAGGATCTTACTGATCTCTCCGATACAGCTTGGGGAAGGTGTCTGGGAGCAGGGGTATGATCCGGAGTTTAATGAAAAGTCCGTGGAGGTATCGAAGGGGTTGAAAGCAGTTTATCAGAAAGTGGCAGAAAAATATGGCTGTGATTTTCTTGCAGCATCCGATGTGGCTGAGCCGAGTAAGGAGGACAGGGAACATCTGAATGAGGAAGGTCATAAAAAGCTGGCGGAGGCGGTGCTTGAAGTGCTGGCGGCGTAATTGACGTTACAAAATCAATGATGTAAAATTGTTGTAAAGGTAATGTTGGGGTCAAGTAGGGCATTTAAATTTCTTGATTGACAAATTTCACATTGTCAGTCGTTGTGCTATGAATGCCCTATTCGCCCCCAGCATCATCTTAAAAATCAATTTTAAATGGTAGCTGTGCAGGAAAAACATTGTGGGGGAGGAGGTTCATATGGCTGTATTTGAGAAAGTAGTCCATGGTAACTTGAAAGATGTGATCCATAATACAGATACGCTGTTGAGAGAAGGAAAGCATAAATTAGATTTCCGGGATGAGTACAGCATGACGTCCCAGAGAATGGATGTTACGGTCAGAATCTATCAGAGATACAATGTGATACCGGGCAATTCAACCTGTATTACGCTGTTGTTTCAGGATAATAAGGATGGAGATATTAAGATCGTCGGGCTTTCCGCAGGAGACGAATATGGAATCCTTGGTATGGATTTAGGCATGGGGACACGCACGGTGCAGGTATGCGAAGAAAAGTTAAAAAGTATGGATGAAAATGGTTGAATCTGATCGTTTAAAGTGATACAATACAATCAATTCAATAAGAAAGCCAAGATAGGAGAGCGAATGAGAGCGGCTGATAAAGCCGTTGTTAGTGGCGCTCTTTTTTAATTCATAGGAAATTGCGTCCCATGAATTAAAAAGCCCTCCGGGCGGGATGCGCATCTCGCGGAGTAGAAGTTAGCTGTAAACAGCACCGCTCGAGCGCGAAAGAGTCGCAAGCGACTCTTTGTTCTGTTATACGAAAGATTAGATAACAGGTTTCAGAGGAAGAGGATAATGATGAATCAGGATTTTTACGAAGCAGTAGCAGATAATCCAATTATTGCAGCGGTCAAAAATATGGAAGATGTGATGGAGTGCTGTAAGAAGGATGACATTAAAGTGATGTTTATTTTATTCGGAGATGTCTGTTCCATCGGAGCAATCGTAAAGACCATAAAGGATGCAGGCAAGATTGCCATGGTACATATGGATCTGGTCGGTGGATTAAGCCCAAAAGAGATTGCAGTGGAATTTATAAAAGAGCAGACGAAAGCGGATGGAATCATCTCGACGAAGCCGGCACTGATCAAAAAAGCAAGGGAATTGTCCATGTATACGGTACTCCGGGTTTTTCTGTTGGATTCGATGGCTTTTGAAAATATCAAACAGCAGCAGTACAGTGCAAAGGCGGATTTTATAGAGGTTCTTCCGGGAGTGATGCCAAAAGTCATTGCACGTATCAGTCATTTGGTGAAAACGCCGATCATTGCAGGGGGGCTGATATCAGATAAAGAAGATGTGATGGGAGCACTTTCAGCGGGGGCGATGGCAGTATCGTCCACAAACCATAAAGTCTGGAATATGTAGTACAAAAATTAGTCTTACGGATATTTATAATGCTCTGGGGGGAGCAGTTTAAATATTAAATAAAGCCAAAAGAAAGAGGAAGGAAAAAGTATGGCAAAATATGTAATGGCATTGGACGCGGGAACGACCAGCAACCGGTGTATTTTATTCAATGAAAAAGGTGAGATGTGCAGCGTGGCACAGCGGGAATTTACACAGTATTTCCCGCAGCCGGGCTGGGTTGAGCATGATGCAGATGAGATCTGGGCGAGTATGCTCGGTGTTGCAGTTGAGGCGATGAACATGATCAATGCGACAGCAGAAGATATCGCAGCAATCGGTATTACCAACCAGCGTGAGACAACGATCGTCTGGGATAAGGAGACCGGAGAGCCGATCCATCATGCAATCGTATGGCAGTGCCGCAGAACTTCCGAATATTGTGATACTTTAAAAGAAAAGGGACTTACCGATAAATTCAGGGAAAAAACAGGTCTTGTCATTGATGCATATTTTTCCGGCACTAAGGTAAAATGGCTGCTTGACAATGTACCGGGCGCGCGAGAAAGGGCAGAGAAAGGGGAACTGTTATTTGGTACAGTAGAGACCTGGCTGATCTGGAAACTGACAAAAGGCGCTGTTCATGTAACCGATTATTCTAATGCATCCAGAACGATGTTATTTAACATCAATACCCTTCAGTGGGATGATGAGATTTTGGCAGAGTTAAATATTCCAAAATGTATGCTGCCGGAGCCGAAACCGTCAAGCTGTATTTACGGGGAAGCAGATCCTTCCTATCTCGGTGGACCGATCCCGATCGCGGGTGCTGCCGGAGACCAGCAGTCAGCGTTGTTTGGTCAGACCTGTTTTAATGCAGGAGAGGCAAAGAATACATATGGAACCGGATGTTTCCTTCTGATGAACACAGGCGAGAAACCGGTATTTTCCAAGAATGGTCTGGTAACGACGATTGCATGGGGACTGGACGGAAAAGTAAATTATGCACTGGAAGGTTCTATTTTCGTGGCAGGGGCTGCAATCCAGTGGCTGAGAGATGAGTTGAGAGTCATTGATTCCGCACAGGATTCTGAGTATATGGCAAAAAAAGTAAAAGACACGAATGGCTGTTATGTGGTACCTGCATTTACCGGTCTTGGAGCACCGCACTGGGATCAGTATGCGAGAGGAACGATTGTGGGAATTACACGAGGTGTCAATAAATATCATATTATCCGTGCAACACTGGAATCACTGGCATATCAGGTAAATGATGTCCTGGTTGCAATGAAAGCAGATTCCGGAATCGATCTTACTGCATTAAAAGTCGACGGTGGAGCAAGTGCCAATGACTTCTTAATGCAGACACAGGCAAACATCATTGATGCGCCGGTAAACCGTCCGCAGTGTGTAGAGACAACAGCGATGGGAGCTGCATATCTTGCAGGTCTGGCAGTCGGTTACTGGTCAGGTAAAGAGGATGTGATCAGAAACTGGGCAATTGATAAAAAATTTGAACCGCAGATTGATGATGCAAAGCGGGAGTCTATGCTAAAAGGCTGGAGTAAAGCTGTCAAGTATGCGTACGGCTGGGCAAAAGACGAGTAACATATCAGTTGAATTTTATAGAGAACAGGCAGGAGAAAAAGAGAGCCTGACAGGATAAGCGCAGCGGATCAGAGTGCGTTTACTTGTCAGGCTTTTTTCATAAATAAGAAAAAAAGCTATGGAATGACAAAATATTTCAGTAGTATTTTTGATAAGGAGAGATGGAAAATGTATGACGTAATTATCATCGGAGCCGGTGTATCCGGCGCAGCAGCGGCAAGAGAATTGTCGCGCTATAATGCAAAAATATGTGTGATCGAAAAAGAAGAAGATGTCTGCTGTGGCACATCCAAGGCAAACAGTGCAATCGTACATGCCGGATATGACGCGAAGGAAAGTTCACTGATGGCAAAATTGAATGTGCGCGGCAATGCCATGATGGAGCAGCTCTCCAAAGAACTCGATTTTCCATTTCAGAGGATCGGTTCGCTGGTAGTCTGCAGGGATGAAGCGGATATGCCGAATCTGAAAGCGCTGTATGACCGCGGTGTGGCAAACGGTGTGCCGGGACTGCGTATTTTATCCAGAGAAGAAGTGCATGAGATGGAGCCAAATCTTGAGGATGATATCTGCGCAGCGTTGTATGCGCCAAGTGCCGGGATCGTGTGTCCGTTTAATCTGAATATTGCATTAGCTGAAAATGCGAATGTAAATGGTGTGGAATTTAAGTTTGATACCGAAGTGACAGATTTGAAAAAATCAGGAGATCTCTGGGAAGTCCACACAAACCAGGGGGTATTTGAGACAAAATATGTGGTCAATGCAGCCGGTGTTTATGCGGATAAATTTCACAACATGGTCAGTGAAAAGAAGATCCATATCACGCCAAGACGCGGTGATTACTGCCTGCTTGACAAGAGTGCCGGAAGCCATGTAAGTCATACGATCTTTGCACTGCCGGGCAAATATGGAAAAGGAATCCTCATTTCGCCGACGGTGCATGGCAACCTGCTGTTAGGACCTACCGCGATTGACATTGAGGATAAAGAGGGAACCAACAACACAAGGGACGGATTGGATCAGGTCATTGCAGGTGCAAACCTGAATGTAAAAAATATCCCGATGCGCCAGGTTATCACATCTTTTGCCGGACTTCGTGCACATGAGGATGGTCATGAGTTTATTATTGAAGAGGTAGAAGATGCAAAAGGATTTATCGACTGCGCCGGAATCGAGTCACCGGGACTTACGAGCAGTCCTGCGATCGGAGAGATGGTTGCAGATCTGTTAAAAGAGAAAATGCATTTGGAAGAAAAAAAAGATTTCATTGCAACACGCAAGGGTGTATTGAATCCAAATAAATTAAGTAAAGAGGAAAGAGCGGCATTAATTAAGGAAAAACCGGAGTATGGAAACATCATCTGCCGCTGTGAGATGATCACAGAGGGAGAGATCATCGATGCCATCAGACGTCCGCTCGGTGCAAAATCGTTAGATGGTGTCAAACGCCGGACGAGAGCCGGAATGGGACGGTGTCAGGCGGGTTTCTGTTCACCGAGAACCATGGAGATTTTAGCAAGAGAGCGCGGTGTGAGCCAGTCTGAGATTACAAAATCAGGCGGAAATTCAAGGATTATTGTCGGAACCAACAAGGACAGTCTGTAAGAGGGAGGAGCCAGAGTATGAAAACATATGATATCGTAATCATCGGAGGTGGACCGGCAGGGCTTGCGGCTGCTGTTTCTGCAAAAAATAACGGAATCAATGACATATTAATTTTAGAGAGAGACAAAGAATTAGGCGGGATTTTAAACCAGTGTATCCACAATGGATTTGGACTGCATACATTTAAGGAAGAACTGACAGGACCTGAGTATGCGGGCAGATTTATTTCACAGGTGAAAGATCTGGGCATTGCATATAAATTAAATACCATGGTCATGGACATCAGCCATGAGAAAGTCGTTACAGCGATGAACCGTGAGGATGGTCTGTTTGAGATCCAGGCAAAAGCAGTTATTCTTGCAATGGGATGCCGCGAGAGACCGAGAGGAGCGTTAAATATTCCGGGATACCGCCCGGCGGGAATTTATTCCGCGGGAACGGCACAGCGTCTGGTAAACATCGAAGGCTTTATGCCGGGACGCGAGGTCGTCATTTTAGGTTCCGGTGATATCGGACTGATCATGGCAAGGCGAATGACACTTGAGGGTGCAAAGGTTAAGGTCGTGGCAGAATTAATGCCATATTCCGGCGGTCTGAAACGTAATATTGTGCAGTGTCTGGATGATTACGGAATCCCGTTAAAGTTAAGCCATACGGTTGTGGACATTAAGGGAAAAGAACGTGTAGAAGGAATCACGTTAGCTGAGGTTGACAGTAAAGGAAAACCGATTCCGGGGACCGAAGAAGAATATAGCTGTGATACGCTGTTACTTTCGGTAGGACTGATCCCGGAAAATGAGATTTCCAAAGGCATGGGTGTCGACATGAACCCGGTTACTTCCGGGCCGAAGGTCAATGAAAGCCTTGAAACTAACATTCCGGGTGTATTTGCCTGTGGAAATGTACTGCATGTGCATGATCTGGTGGATTTCGTGTCCGAGGAAGCAAAGACAGCCGGAAAAAATGCGGCGGCTTATGTGAAAGCAGATGGTGTGGAAGCAGCGAGAGACAACGATATCGTTTTAAATCCGATCGAGGGTGTCCGGTATACGGTGCCGGGAACCATCAATGCTGCCAGCATGGATGAGCAGATCACAGTCCGTTTCCGTGTGGGCGGTGTATACAAGAACTGCTATGTCAGCGCATATTTTGATGATGAGAGAGTCATCCACAGAAAACGTCCGGTCGTGGCACCGGGTGAGATGGAAGAGATCAAACTGACAAAAGAGCAGCTTTTGCAGTACCCGGATCTAAAGACGATCACAGTGAAAATCGAGCAGGAATAAAATGTGAAAAATAAGATTTTTCACATGCAAATGAAAACGTTGTTTTCATTGAAAAACAGCGTAAGAATGGAGATTATCATGGAAGAGAAAAAATTAATCTGTATCGGCTGTCCGATGGGCTGTCCGCTGACGGTAAAAATGGAACATGGGGAGGTCGTAAGTGTGACGGGAAATACCTGTAAGCGCGGTGATATCTATGCGAGAAAAGAAGTAACAAATCCGACCCGGATCGTGACCTCCACCGTAAGAGTTACCGGAGGAAATGAAGCGATGGTTTCTGTAAAGACAAATGAGGATATTCCGAAGGGAAAGATCTTTGACTGTGTGAAAGCACTGAAAAGTGTGGAAGCCGCCGCTCCGGTGCACATCGGTGATGTACTTGTAAAGAATATCGCAGGCACGGGTGTGGATGTCATTGCGACGAAGAATGTGGAGTAAGTGCCGGGAAAATAAAAAGTACATGATGGCAATTGATTGTTAAACATGAGGGGGCGGAACGGATGGTTGAAAGGAATTCTTCTAACGTTCTGCATCGAAGCATTAGTTCAAATGCATCTGAAAGATGCAGCTTTCATATTGTTTACCAAAAAATTTGGGTGCTTAAAGAAATTGCATGCGGTTCAAGATTCGCATTCCTTAAGCACCCGGTTTTTATTTCATAATCATAGAATTTTACAAAGTGTGTATTCTATTATTTACGGTAAACGACTGAAGTCACGGAAGTAACATTAACAGGTGTGGAACAGTTTTTCTTCCCGACTTTGCAGACGGGCTTAACGCTGATATAGTATGTGGTATTTTTTTTCAGTTTTTTCTTATTAAATTTCTTTAAAGTGTAGCTGGTATTTTTAGCATTAACAGTGGCAGCCTTGGTATATTTTTCATTATAATTGGTAGCAATATACACTTCATATGCAGATGCTCCGGCAACTTTTGACCAGTCGATCTTTATTCCCGAACCGGACTGTTTGGCAGTAATCTTTTTTGGTGAGGTACCGAAGGTAATGACCGTGCTCCATGGACTGTAAACTTTCTTATTGGTACCTGTAAGTATGACATAGGAACGTACTCTTGCGGAGTAAAAGGTGCCTGCTTTGATTTTTTTTGAACTGGCATATGTTGCAAGATAACTGTAAAATTTGGTCTCATTTACAAACGGCTTTTTAAATTTTTTTGCATCAGAAGCTGTTGTTATCTGTAACTGAAAACTTTTTGCTGCATTGATCCCTTTCCATTCGAAGCTGGCACTTCCGGGACAGGCGCTTGTCACTTTAAAATCCCGGATTTTCTTTGGAAGTGTTGCGGCATAGTCTTCCGTGTAAATATTAGAGACAGCCGTAAAGTGGGAATTGCTGTTTGAGGCATAAACGCAGATTCTATAACCGGTGTCTTCCTTTAAACCGTTGATCGTACAGGAATTTGTACTTGTGGTAAGTTCCCTGGAAAGATTGGAAAGACCACTTGGAAAGTATACAACTTTATATCCGGTTGCACCTGCAACGGCAGTCCATTTAAAGGACAGGGAATCCGCGGACGCTTTGGTTCCTGTAATTTTTGACGTTTTATCATCGATACGTGTAACAACCTTTAATACATCAGACCAGTTGCCAATGTCACAGGAACTTTTATCAAGCGTATAAAAATAATCGCCAGGGGCTGTGTAGGCACATACGCGTGCATAAAAAACAGGCGTGCTGTATAGCGGACCAATTTTTTTGGTTGGTTCATCGCTGGAACCCCGGTCATCCCAGGTAATTTTATCTTTACTTGTTTCAAGGCGGTAATAGATCTTCTGATCGGATGAAACCTTATCCCAGGTAAGAGTAATGTCGGCGATATCGTAAGGCTCAAGATCTGTTTCTTTTAAATTCTGGACAGTTGCCGGCTTTGCCCAAACATTTACATTTGCAAAAATAAGCAGGGCAAATGCAAAAGAAAAAGCAAGTGCAAACTTTAACAAGGGTGCTGCATAAGATTTTGTTTTCATAAACGCTCCATTCCTGCGCATTCCAGCGCAAATTTCCTTATATAGATACAAACTAAATCATATCCAGTGTAACATATTTGGAAAGGGAAAGGAATAGGCGAAAATACTGCACTAATTTGCGGCACATGCATCCTCTAAAATGTTTTCCAGTTCTGCCTGTGTGACAGCCTCCGAAAACCAGATGGAATAAGCATAGCCCTCTATTCGTCAGAAACAGCCGCTTGACTTTTTACATATTCCATGCTAGATTGAAAATAATCGTAAGAAATAAAACACCATGAAAAAGAGAGTACATCTGTTGGAACTCTACAGAGAAGTTTCTATATTTCCGGGAAAGGTGACGTGAGTCAGGTATTTTTCATTCATAGGAAATTACGTCCTGTGAATGAAAAAGCCCTCCGGGCGGGATGCGCATCTCGCGGAGCAGAAGTTAGCTGTAAACAGCACCGCTCGAGCGCGAAAGGGTCGCAAGCGACTCTTTGTTCTAAGAAAACCTGTGTCACAGAAACTGAAATACCAAACCGGAATAAGGCTGAGAGGAAACGGGCGGACATGGATGGAAGATGGCTTTGGAGTGGCAGGACTGAACTGTTTTAGAAAATGACAGATAAGTCCCGACAGGTCCGCCTGTTACAGCGGGAGATATTACAGCAGATGAGCATCGGTACAGTATGTATCCGGGCAGTCCGTGAGATATCGGAATGAGGCTGGCATTTTGTGCCGGTAAATGGGAGTGGTACCACGGGATAACATCTCGTCTTCTTTTTAGAGGACGGGATTTTTTTCATTCATAGGATTCGGGTGTCAAAAGGTGGTTCATAACTTAGCGATTGTCAAATTGCACAAAGCCGAGACTGTTTTTCTTATTTTCGGACAACGGAACAAAACAAGTTCGGTTTTGTGCAATTTGACAGACCCAAAATTGAAAACCACCTTTTGACACCCTAATCTTCATAGGAAATTACGTCCTGTGAATGAAAAAGCCCTCCGGGCGGGATGCGCATCTCGCGGAGCAGAAGTTAGCTGTAAACAGCACCGCTCGGGCGCGAAAGAGTCGCAGGCGACTCTTTGTTCTTATAAGCAAATCATTAAGAAAGAAGGAAATACACATGAGCAGCAAAGGAAAATTTTATATGACAACAGCGATTGCCTACACATCCGGCAAGCCGCATATTGGAAATACCTATGAGATCGTACTAGCAGATGCGATCGCAAGATTCCGCCGTCAGGAAGGTTATGATGTTTACTTTCAGACCGGAACCGATGAACATGGTCAGAAGATCCAGGAGAAGGCCGAGAAGGCTGGAATCACTCCAAAGGAGTATGTAGACAATGTAGCCGGAGAGGTAAAACGGATCTGGGATCTGATGAACACATCCTATGATAATTTTGTCCGTACGACCGATGAGGACCATGAGAAACAGGTAAAAAAGATCTTCAAAAAATTATATGATAAAGGTGATATCTACAAGGGTTCCTACGAGGGACTTTACTGTACGCCGTGTGAATCTTTCTGGACAGAGTCACAGCTTGTGGATGGAAAATGCCCGGACTGCGGACGTGAGGTACAGCCGGCAAAAGAAGAGGCATATTTCTTTAAAATGAGTAAATATGCTGACAAACTCATCAACTATATCAATGAGCATCCGGAATTTATCCAGCCGGTTTCCAGAAAAAATGAGATGATGAATAACTTTCTGCTTCCGGGATTACAGGATCTGTGCGTTTCCAGAACATCATTTTCCTGGGGCATTCCGGTAGATTTCGACCCGAAACATGTCGTTTATGTGTGGCTGGACGCTCTGACCAACTATATCACCAAGATCGGATACGATGCAGACGGCAATTCCAGTGATCTGTTCAACAAAAACTGGCCTGCAGACTTACATCTGATCGGAAAAGATATCATCCGTTTCCATACGATCTACTGGCCGATCTTTCTGATGGCACTGGATCTGCCGCTGCCGAAACAGGTATTCGGACATCCGTGGCTCTTACAGGGCGGCGAGAAGATGAGCAAGTCCAAAGGAAATGTGATCTATGCAGACGATATGGCTGATCTGTTCGGTGTGGATGCGACACGTTACTTTGTACTGCATGAGATGCCGTTTGATAACGACGGAATCATCACCTGGGATCTTGTCATCGAGCGTTACAACTCTGACCTTGCCAATATCCTTGGAAACCTTGTAAACCGTACCATTTCCATGAGCAACAAATATTTTGACGGTGTGGTAACGAGCACGGGTGTGGCTGAGGAAGTCGATGCAGACTTAAAGGCAGTTGTGACATCTACAAGAGATAAAGTCGCAGAGAAGATGAAAAATCTGCGTGTGGCAGATGCGATCACGGAGGTATTTAACTTATTCCGCCGCTGCAATAAATATATCGATGAGACTGCACCATGGGTACTTGCAAAGGACGAGGCAGCAAAAGACCGCCTGGCAGAAGTACTTTACAATCTGGTAGAGTCCATCACGATCGGAGCATGCCTGTTAAAGAGCTTCTTACCGGAGACAGCAGACCGTATCTTAGCGCAGCTTAACGCTGGTATGCGTGAATATGATGATCTGGACAAATTCGGACTTTATGAGAATGGAAATAAAGTGACGGACAAACCGGAGATTCTTTTTGCACGTCTGGATGCAAATGAGATCATGCCAAAGATCGATGCGATCCGTGAAGCACAGAAAGCAGAGTTTGAGGCAGAGCAGAAGGCACTTGGCGAGCAGCCGGAGACTGCAGAGGAATCAGGCGAAGCAATCGATATCGAGGCAAAACCGGAAATCGAATATGATGACTTTATGAAAATGCAGTTCCAGGTCGGAGAGATCATTTCCTGTGAAGCAGTGCCGAAGTCAAAGAAATTATTATGTTCCCAGGTAAAAATCGGAAGCCAGGTAAAACAGATCGTTTCCGGTATCCGCAAATATTACACGCCGGAAGAGATGGTTGGCAAAAAAGTAATGGTACTTGTGAACTTAAAACCTGCAAAACTTGCCGGAGTTTTATCGGAGGGAATGCTTTTGTGTGCAGAAGATGCAGAGGGCAATCTTGCGCTGTTGACACCGGAAAAAGCAATGCCGAGTGGAGCAGAGATCTGCTGATTAAATATAAGAATGATGGAATGAAGAAGATGCCTGTTGTAAATACAGGCATCTTTTTTTTATTCATAGGATTAGGGTGTCAAAAGGTGGCTCTTAAATTTTTGATTGGCAAATTGCACAAAGCAGTGCCTATTTTGT